>NZ_CP146985.1:5962500-6613582 GCF_037027455.2 Pseudomonas sp. G166
CGATGAACTGAAGCCCGGCACCTTCAAAACATGGCTAACTCATTGAAACTCAAGGAGTTTTCCGTTTCGACTGCGCCGGAAGTGGGGCGAATTATAGACGTCCAGAACTTGCCGTCAACACCTATTTTCAGCTTTATTCGGATTTCAGCGTAATTCGCGCGAAAGCCTTCTTGCCGGCCTGGCATACATGAGTCGACCCCAACTCATATATATAGGTGCGGTCGACAACCTCACCATCTATACGCACACCACCCGAACCAAGAAGGTCTCGGGCCACTGCCGCATTCTTGACCAGACCTGCCTTATTGAGCACGGCAGCAATCGGCATATCCTCGGCGGCGGTCAACTCGATCTCTGGCAGATCATCCGGCAGCTCGCCATCCTTCATACGATTGCCCGCCGCACGGTGAGCATTGGCTGCGGCCTCCTCACCATGAAAACGAGCAACGATCTCTTCAGCCAGCTTGATTTTGATATCCCGCGGATTGGCTCCCGCCTCGACATCTGCACGGAACGTATTGATCTCGTCCATGGAGCGGAAGCTCAACAGCTCGAAGTAGCGCCACATCAGCACATCCGGAATGGAGACCAACTTGCTGTACATGACACCCGGCGCCTCCTGAATGCCGACGTAGTTGCCCAACGACTTGGACATCTTCTTCACGCCATCCAGACCTTCCAGCAACGGCATCGTAAGGATGCACTGGGCCTCCTGACCATATCCGCGCTGCAGCTCACGCCCCATCAACAGATTGAACTTCTGATCCGTACCGCCGAGCTCAACGTCCGCTCGCAACGCAACCGAGTCATACCCCTGCACAAGCGGATAAAGGAACTCATGAATGGCGATTGGTTGATTGGTTTTATAGCGTTTGTCGAAATCATCGCGCTCGAGCATACGAGCCACGGTGTACTGGGACGTCAGGCGAATGAAATCCGCCGGCCCCATCTGATCCATCCAAGTGGAGTTGAACGCCACCTCGGTCTTGGCCGGATCAAGAATCTTGAAGACTTGAGTCTTGTAGGTCTCGGCGTTATCGAGAACCTGCTCGCGAGTCAGCGGTGGGCGCGTAGCACTCTTGCCGCTCGGATCACCGATCATCCCAGTGAAGTCACCTATAAGGAAGATGACCTGGTGCCCCAGATCCTGGAACTGGCGCAGCTTATTAATAAGCACGGTATGCCCCAGGTGCAGGTCAGGCGCCGTAGGGTCGAAACCAGCCTTGATACGCAGCGGTTGCCCGCGTTTGAGCTTTTCGATCAGCTCGGACTCGACCAACAGTTCTTCCGCACCACGCTTGATCAGCGCTAGCTGCTCTTCAACCGACTTCATAACAGACCCGCAAGGCTCAGATTCAAAGGGCCCCAACCATACAAGATCGCGCACCAAATACAAGGTTTGCCCGGCGCACGGACACCAATCCACAGACAGAGCGTCTGCGGGCTTGCTTCGCGGGGGATTTGGTTATATTTTATACAGTTATTTCATCTTCATCATGTCATTCATCTTTTCCAATTCATCTTTTCAAAAGTCAAATTACTTATGACCACAGAACCGTCTAAAGCGCCGCCGCTTTACCCAAAGACCCACCTGCTTGCCGCAAGTGGCATCGCAGCCCTCCTTAGCCTGGCGCTCCTGGTGTTCCCCTCCAGCGATGTTGAAGCCAAAAAGACGACTCTGAGTCTTGAACTGGAAAGTCCTGCTGAACAACTGACACAAGATCAAGACGCTGCAGAAGCGGTCCAAGCCACAAACGAACCGGCCACCTCTCCCTTTGCGCAGATTGAAGACAGCCCTGAGGACACCACGGAGGCCGCTCAAGCAGTGCCTCCAGCTGTAGAAGAAAAGAAAGGACCGGACCACCGCGAGGTCATTGTCGCCAAAGGCGATACGCTCTCTACCCTCTTCGAAAAAGTTGGCCTGCCTTCGACTTCAGTTCACGAAATCCTGGCCAGCGACAAGCAAGCCAAACAGTTCACCCAACTGCAACGCGGCCAGAAACTCGAATTCGAACTCACTCCAGACGGACAGCTGACCAATCTGCACACCAAGCTGAGCGACCTGGAAAGCATCACCCTGACCAAAAATGACAAGGGTTATGTATTCAATCGCATTACGGCCAAGCCCACCGTGCGCTCGGCGTACGTCCATGGCGTCATCAATAGTTCGCTATCGCAGTCGGCTGCGCGCGCAGGCCTTTCCCACAGTCTGACAATGGACATGGCCAGCGTGTTTGGCTACGACATCGACTTCGCCCAGGATATTCGTCAGGGCGACGAGTTCGATATCATTTATGAACAGAAAGTGGTCAACGGAAAGAGCGTGGGCAACGGCCCGATTCTTTCCGCGCGCTTCACCAACCGCGGCAAGACCTATACTGCGGTGCGTTACACCAACAAACAGGGCAACAGCAGCTACTACACCGCTGATGGCAACAGCATGCGCAAGGCATTCATCCGCACGCCGGTAGATTTCGCCCGCATCAGCTCGAAGTTTTCCGCAGGCCGAAAACACCCGATCCTGAACAAGATCCGGGCTCACAAAGGCGTCGACTATGCCGCCCCGCGTGGCACTCCAATCAAAGCCGCCGGCGATGGCAAAGTATTGCTGGCCGGACGCCGCGGCGGTTATGGCAACACCGTGATCATCCAGCACGGCAACACCTACCGCACGCTGTACGGCCATATGCAAGGCTTCGCCAAAGGCGTGAAAACCGGCGGTAGCGTCAAGCAAGGCCAGGTTATCGGGTACATTGGCACTACCGGCCTGTCCACCGGACCGCACCTGCATTACGAGTTCCAGGTCAACGGTGTTCACGTCGATCCGCTTGGCCAGAAACTGCCGATGGCCGATCCAATCGCCAAATCCGAACGCGCCCGCTTCCTGGCTCAAAGCCAACCGCTAATGGCTCGCATGGATCAAGAGAAAGCCACCATGCTGGCCTCGAGCAAACGCTGAGCCATGGCGCGCTATATTGGTGTGATGTCCGGGACCAGCCTGGATGGCTTGGATATCGCACTGATCGAACTGACCCCGGCGATCAGACTGATCGCCACGCATTACATCCCCATGCCCGCCTCCCTACGCACCGAATTGCTCGGTTTGTGCAGCAGTGGGCCCGATGAGATCGCTCGTTCCGCCATTGCCCAGCAGAACTGGGTAAAGCTGGCCGCTCAGGGCGTCAACACCTTGCTCGATGCACAGAAACTCAAGCCTCAAGACGTGACGGCGATCGGCAGTCATGGCCAAACCATCCGCCACGAGCCGGCCCGCGGCTTTACCGTGCAGATCGGCAACCCCGCACTGCTGAGCGAATTGACCGGCATTACCGTCGTCAGTGACTTTCGCAGTCGTGACGTAGCGGCCGGAGGACAAGGCGCTCCTCTGGTGCCGGCGTTTCACGAAGCGTTGTTCGAAGAGCGAGTCGGTAATCGCGCCGTGCTGAATATCGGCGGCTTCAGCAATCTCAGCCTGATAGAACCCGGAAAACCCGTAGCAGGGTTCGATTGTGGCCCCGGCAACGTATTGCTCGATGCCTGGATACACCAACAACGGGGCGAACATTTCGATCGCGATGGCCAATGGGCTACCACCGGGCAAGTCGAACCGGTTTTGCTCAAGGAGCTACTTAGCGACCCGTTCTTTGTCACCAGGGGGCCGAAAAGTACAGGACGCGAAGTATTCAACCTGCCCTGGCTGATCCAGCACCTATCGCACCTGCCAGCTTTCGCCCCTGAAAACGTACAGGCAACGCTGCTCGAACTGACGGCCCTGACCATCGTCGAATCACTGCAAAGTGCCCAGATGGCGACTCAGGAGTTGCTGGTCTGCGGCGGAGGCGCGCACAACCACGCGCTCATGAAGCGTCTGGCTGACTTACTGCCGGACGCCAAAGTCAGCAGCACCGCGTCTTACGGCGTGGATCCGGATTGGGTGGAAGCCATGGCCTTCGCCTGGCTGGCGCATTGCTGCCTTGAAGGCATTCCAGCAAACCGCCCAAGTGTCACAGGCGCGCGGGGCTTACGCGTACTGGGCGCCATCTACCCCGCCTGAACCACTTAACCCTCAGACAAAAAAACGCCGCAGAGCCGTAAGGCACTGCGGCGTTTTTTATTGAAGCTGTCAGATCGAGAACGAAGAACCGCAACCGCAGGTTGTGGTGGCATTCGGGTTCTTGATCACGAAACGCGACCCTTCCAAACCTTCTTGGTAATCCACCTCGGCACCCGCCAGGTATTGGAAACTCATCGGATCGACTACCAGGCTGACCCCTTCGCGCTCGACGATGGTGTCATCTTCGGCCACTTCCTCATCGAAAGTGAAGCCGTACTGAAAACCTGAACAACCGCCGCCCGTCACGAATACGCGCAGCTTCAAACGATCATTGCCCTCTTCATCGACCAGGCTCTTCACCTTGTGCGCGGCACCGTGGGTGAATTGCAAAGCCATGGGGGTGAAGGTTTCGACGCTCATGCTGAATATCTCCCGGCGCTAACGCCGCCATAATGCGTAATGGCGGGCATTATCCGCTTCTCCTACAAAATCGGTCAACTATTTAGAAGACCAGCGCCAAGCTGCAGACTTGGAGGCCGTGGCCGCTGTTAAGGCAACATCCCCGCATGAGACAGACCCAGACGCTCATCCAGCCCGAACAGGATGTTCAGGTTCTGCACCGCCTGGCCCGACGCGCCCTTGACCAGGTTATCGATGACCGACAACACCACCACCAAGTCGCCATCCTGCGGACGATGCACAGCAATCCGGCATACGTTCGCACCACGGACGCTACGGGTTTCTGGATGACTGCCGGCGGGCATTACGTCGACGAACGGTTCGTTGGCATAACGCTTTTCGAACAACGCCTGCAGGTCCACGGAGCGATCGACGACGGTTGCGTAAAGGGTGGAGTGGATGCCACGAATCATTGGCGTCAAGTGCGGCACGAAAGTCAGACCGACATCCTTGCCCGCTGCCCGACGCAATCCCTGGCGAATTTCCGGCAGGTGACGGTGCCCCTTGACCGCGTACGCCTTCATGCTTTCCGATGTCTCAGAGTACAACGAACCGACACTGGCGCCACGCCCGGCACCGCTCACACCGGATTTGCAGTCAGCAATCAGACGCGAAGTATCGGCAAGACCGGCCTCCAGCAGAGGCAAGAACCCCAACTGCGTCGCAGTCGGATAGCAACCCGGTACCGCGATCAGTCGTGCCTGCTTGATTTTCTCGCGATTGACTTCAGGTAACCCATAGACTGCCTCGTCCAGCAGTTCCGGCGCGCCGTGAGGCTGACCGTACCATTTGGCCCATTCGTCCGCGTCCTGCAGGCGGAAGTCCGCCGACAGGTCGATGACCTTGGTCCCGGCGGCCAGCAGTTCACCTGCCAGGGCGTGGGCGACACCGTGAGGCGTGGCGAAGAACACCACGTCGCAGGCGCCGAGGGTCTTGATGTCCGGAACGCTGAACGCCAGGCCGTCGTAATGACCGCGCAGGTTCGGATACATATCGGCGACGGCCAGGCCGGCCTCGGATCGGGAGGTAATGACCACCACCTCAGCTTGCGGATGCTGTGCCAACAAACGCAGCAGTTCGACACCGGTGTAACCCGTGCCGCCGACGATACCGACCTTGACCATAAACCTGCCCTCAACGAACCCACTGGAAAGCCGTCGATGATAGGGGCCACGCGGCGCGGCGACAACCGCCAAGGTGACGTGTGGCCGCTCTAACCTCTACTATCGAGCTACCGTGAATCTGGGAATAACTAAAAATGCTCTATCTGTGGCTCAAAGCACTTCACATCGTCAGCATGGTCTGCTGGTTCGCCGGCCTGTTCTACCTGCCCCGCCTGTTTGTCTATCACGCCCAAAGCGAAGACACCGTCAGCAAGGAGCGCTTCAGCGTCATGGAGCGTAAGTTGTATCGCGGCATCATGGGCCCAGCGATGATCGCCACACTGGTGTTCGGCATCTGGCTACTCAGCCTCAACGCTGGCGCGTACTTCAGCCAGGGCGGCTGGATGCACGCCAAACTGACCCTGGTAGTGCTTCTGATCGGCTATCACCACATGTGCGGCGCCCAGGTAAAGCGCTTCGCCCGCGGTGAAAACACCCGCAGCCATGTCTTCTATCGCTGGTTCAATGAAGTACCGGTTCTGATATTGCTAGCTATTGTAATTCTGGTCGTGGTCCGTCCGTTCTAATCTCCAATCGGCACTGCTTACCTTATCCGGGGTACTTCCCATGTCGCTACCCGCTCTGCTTGAACAACGTTTGCGCCTGCCGGTCGTGGCGGCGCCGATGTTCCTGATTTCCAACCCGCAGTTGGTCCTGGCCTGCTGCCGCAACGGTATCGTCGGCAGCTTCCCGGCGCTGAACCAGCGTGAAAGCAGTGGCTTCAAGGCTTGGCTCGAGGAAATCGAAGCAGGTCTGGCGGCATTGGAAAGTCCGGCGCCCTACGCCGTAAACCTCATCGTCCACCACAGTAACCCAAGGCTTCAGGCCGACCTGGCCATCTGCATCGAGCACAAAGTACCGATTGTCATCACCAGCCTGGGTGCGGTGAAGGAACTGGTGGACGCCGTTCACAGCTATGGCGGCCTGGTGTTCCACGATGTCACTACACGCCGCCACGCCGAGAAAGCCGCCGAGGCCGGTGTCGATGGCCTGATCGCCGTTGCCGCCGGTGCAGGTGGGCACGCCGGGACCTGGAGCCCGTTCTCGCTGGTTGCCGAGATTCGCCAGTTTTTCGATAAAACCGTGCTGCTTGCAGGATGCCTGAACCACGGCCATCAGATCCTGGCCGCGCAATTGCTCGGCGCGGATTTGGCCTACTTCGGGACGCGCTTCATCGGCACGACCGAAAGCCATGCGCCTGACGCTTATAAAGAGATGTTGCTCACATCCCAAGCCGCAGACATCGTGCATACTTCTGCGGTGTCCGGGGTGCCGGCCAGCTTCATGCGTCAGAGCCTGGAAAACGCCGGTTTCGACCTTAACGCCCTGCAGGGCAAAGGTGAGGTGGATTTCGGCTCGAAACTCAAGCCGTTGAACGATGAGGCCAAGGCTTGGAAAACCGTGTGGTCCGCAGGCCAGGGCGTGGGTGAAATCCATGATTTGCCCAGCGTCGACCAACTGGTGGCGCGCCTGACTGAAGAATACCGTCAGGCACACGCCCGGACGGTACAGCTTGGCGGCCAATGGCCCCGCTGAACTAACCCAACAAATTTCAACTTTAGAGACAAGGATGCCTGGCATGAGTGAACCCCGCTTCAACATCGTATTCGACGGAGCCCTGCTGCCGGGTGTCGATGCCACGACTGCAAAACTCAATCTCGCCGAGCTGTTCAAAAGCGATGTCGCTGCCATCGAACGGTTGTTCAGCGGTCGCAAGGTGGCCCTTAAAAGCAACCTGTCCCAAAGCGAAGCCCAGAAGTACCTGGAAGCGCTCAACAAGAGCGGAATCGATGCCCGAGTCGAAGCCGAGCCCGCCCTCCAGCTGAACCTTGGCGATGTACAGGAATCGCCACTGCAACCGAACGGACGGCACCCGGACTCGATCATTGAGCCTGTTTCGCCTTACGCACCGCCACGGGCCGCCGTCGGCGAAGCACTTGCCGAATACAGCACGCTCAAGCCCTTCAGCTTCGACGGGCGTATCGGCCGCCTGCGCTACCTGGCCTGGACCATGGTTTTGACCCTGGCCATGATGCCCGTGGTTGGCGTGGCTTTTTGGGTCAGCCTGTCCTGGCTGCTCACTTCCAACTCGATCGCTGCAATGATCGTCGGCGGGCTGGTGGCGGTGGTCATCGCACTGGGCTTTGCCTATGTGAGCATTCAGTTCAGCGTCCAACGCCTGCATGACCTGGGCTGGTCCGGGTGGCTGTGGCTGCTCAACCTCGTTCCGTTCGTGGGCAGCGTCTTCCCGTTCGTGCTCATCTGCATGCCTGGCAATGCCGGGGCGAATCGCTACGGCCCTCCACCACCGCCCAACAGCACCGCAGTCAAAGTACTTTCGTGGTTGTGGGTCGTCATGATCGTACTGATTTTCCTCGGCGCGTTGGCCGGCGCTTTCAGCGGTATCGGCGAGGAATACGGGAGCAGTTCCTTGAGCAGCTATGAAAGCAGCGAGTCCAGCGACGATGCCGCCGAAGAACCCGCCGTAGAGGCAGCCGAGCCCGCCTCGCCTTCTGTAGACTATGAAGAAGAGGAACAATAAGCGCGCTTGATGCCAGTGACAGCCCAGTCCACTGGTGGCGGGCTGTTGCGATGGAGAACTGCATGACCCGTTACGCTCTGATCACTGGCGCCTCCAGCGGCCTCGGCCTGGCCATGGCCGAGGCGCTGGCCCGGCGCGGCCGCAACCTGATACTGGTGGCTCGACAGCGCGATCGGCTGGAAAGTATTGCAATAGAACTGACTCAACGGTTTGGCGTGGAGGTGCTGTTCCGAGCTTGCGATTTGGGAGAGCCCCTCAGGCTTTCAGGTTTCCTGCTGGAACTGGAAGAGGGTGAGCGACACATCGACCTGCTGGTCAACTGCGCAGGCATCGGTACTTGCGGCCCGTTCCTGGGCCAGGACTGGATGACCGAACAGGACCTGATCGAAGTCAATATCCTCGCCCTGACGCGCCTCTGTCATGCGATAGGTAATACCATGGCCCTGCAGGGCGGCGGGCAAATCCTCAACGTCGCCTCGATCGCCGCATTCCAACCAGGCCCCTGGATGAGTACCTATTACGCCAGCAAGGCCTATGTACTGCACTTCTCCGAAGCCCTGCGGGTCGAACTCAAGAAGTGCGCGATCAAAGTATCGGTGCTTTGCCCTGGCCCGACCCGCACCGGCTTTTTCGCCCGAGCGCAGCTCGATGAACAAAAACTCACTGACAGTAAGTGCCTGATGAGCCCGGAGGAAGTTGCACTGTATGCCGTGCGCGCACTGGATAAAAACAGGGCCATCATCATTCCCGGGCGCCGTAATCGCTGGATCGCCACGCTACCGCGACTGGGGTCGCGTTGGCTGGTCCGAACTGTCGCCGGCATGATCAATAAGGCCTACTGTCCGCGTTGAATACCCCTTTGCAGTTAAAACCCAGGCTCGCCAGCTGCGCCTTGAGTACACTCGAGCTCGACTAACCCAATGGAGAAACAGCTGTGGATACTCTGTTTACCAAGATCATCAACCGGGAGATTCCGGCCAAGATCATTTACGAGGATGACCAGGTTCTGGCCTTCCATGACATTGCCCCACAGGCACCGGTGCACTTTCTGGTTATTCCGAAGAAGCCGATCCGTACGCTCAACGACCTGACCGAAGAGGATAAAGGGCTGGCTGGGCATATTTTGTTCACAGCCCAACGCCTGGCCAAGGAGCAAGGCTGCGAAGACGGTTTCCGTGTAGTGATGAACTGCAATGAACTCGGCGGGCAGACCGTCTATCACATTCATATGCATGTGCTGGGACAGCGCCAGATGCACTGGCCACCGGGTTGATACCCTGACTCAACGCAAATCTTCGGCGGCCGATTCGGTTAAACTGGCCGCTGTGATTTTTCCCGGAGGTAAGCATGACTACCCAACGTCACTACTCGCCGATTGACCGCCTGCTGCTGCAAGCCGATACCGCGATGCGTACGCTGTTGCCCTTCAGTGGCCAGCCGTACCGCCCATCACCGGCTATCGTGCAGCCGGACGCACAGTTGAGCGACGAGCAGACGCGCCACGTCGCCGGGCTGATGCGCATCAACCATACAGGCGAAGTTTGCGCCCAGGCGCTGTATCAGGGCCAAGCGCTGACAGCCAAGCTGCCCCAGGTGCGCGAAGCAATGGAACATGCCGCCGAGGAAGAAGTCGACCATCTGGTCTGGTGCGAGCAACGCATTCGCCAGTTGGGCAGCCATACCAGCGTCTTGAACCCATTGTTCTATGGGATGTCATTTGGAATCGGTGCCGTGGCCGGTCTGATCAGCGACAAAGTCAGTCTTGGCTTCGTTGCAGCGACCGAGCATCAAGTGTGCAAGCATTTGAATGAGCACCTGGAGCAACTGCCAGCCGAGGATGAGAAATCCCGGGCGATACTGGAGCAGATGCGCGAGGACGAGGAACACCATGCCGAAAGCGCCCTCCAGGCCGGTGGTTTTCGTTTTCCGGCACCGGTGAAGTTCGGTATGAGCCTGCTGGCCAAGGTCATGACCAAGAGCACTTATCGGATCTGATGGCGAAATTGGAGTCAGCTCCCATAAAAAAGGCGACTACCCATCCCGGGAGTCGCCTTTTTTATGCTCGAAACTTCAGCGCGGCATGTTGCGTGCGTAGAAGATTTCCAGCATTTCGTGTTTCACACGCTCTTCCACCTGCGCGCGCTGTTCAGTAGACAGGTTGCTGGTGGCATCACCAAACAGGTAGTTATCCAGCTCAAAGTCCTTGAGCAGCATTTTGGTGTGGAACAGGTTTTCCTGATACACGTTCACATCGGTCATCTGGTACGCATCGCGCGTGTCTTCAGACAGGTAGTTCTGGATCGAATTGATCTCGTGATCAATAAAATGCTTGTGGCCTTCAACGTCGCGGGTAAACCCACGCACGCGATAATCCACGGTCACGATGTCCGACTCGAACTGGTGAATGAGGAAGTTGAGCGCCTTGAGCGGTGAAATGACACCACAGGTCGACACATCGATGTCCACACGGAACGTTGCAATGCCATCTACCGGGTGTATTTCCGGGTAGGTATGTACCGTGATGTGACTCTTGTCGAGGTGGGCCAGGATGATTTCAGGCAATGGGCCCGGGGACTCTTCGATCTGGCTGTCGGTCGGCGTCACCGGCTCTTCCGAGATCAGAATGGTTACGCTGGCACCTTGGGGTTCATAGTCCTGACTGGCGATGTTCAGGATGTTGGCACCAATGATATCGACAACTTCTGTGAGGATCTGCGTGAGGCGCTTGGCGTTGTACTCTTTATTGATGTACTCGACGTAGGCCTGCTGGTCTTGCGGAGTTTCCGCATAGCAGATGTCATAGATGTTGAAGCTCAAGGTCTTTGTCAGGTTATTGAACCCATGGAGCTTGAGTTTGCTTTTCACCGTTTGAAAACTCTCTATGTATTGCGGCCCGGCCGCGTGATCAAGCATGCCCGTCAGATGCGAACGACGCACCTGCGTAGGACGGTTAACACCTCTTCGCGATGGCGATTTTGGTTGTCTGTCCAGACAAGGACCGGTCACATGACCGATCCCTGCCCTGAAAAAAGTGGCGCATTATGCAGACGTCGGCTTCTGATCGCCAGAGCTTGCACTGCTTTTATGATGGTTGGATGTCGATTCAACCCAGTTCGATGATTTCATAATCGTGGGTGATTTCAACACCGGCAGCGCCGAGCATGATGGAAGCCGAGCAATATTTCTCGGCGGACAGCTCAATGGCACGCTTGACCTGGGCTTCCTTCAAGGCTCGCCCCTTCACCACAAAATGCATGTGAATCTTGGTGAACACTTTTGGATCCTCGGTGGCGCGCTCCGCTTCCAGGAAGGCTTCGCAGCTTTCGACGGCCTGGCGGGACTTCTTGAGAATGCTGACCACGTCGAAGTTGCTGCAACCGCCCACGCCCAGCAGGAGCATTTCCATTGGCCGAACACCCAGGTTGCGACCACCGGCTTGCGGCGGACCGTCCATGACCACCACATGACCACTGCCTGATTCACCGAGGAACATGGCTTCGCCAGCCCATTGGATGCGTGCCTTCATCGCCAAGACTCCACTGTTAAAAAGGGGGCGCCAGCTTAGCACAGCCCCCTTCATGACAGGCTCTGCCGTAAGACGCCTGGAGGCACGCATGTAGGTAAATTCTCAAATCAATTGAAGATGCCTCTGTTAAGCTGGCTCGGCTCGCTGGCGTATTGCCAGCTATCGCGATTGTCATCGTGCCTCATAAGAAAACCAAACCACCACACCGCGCAGTCTTTCGGGATACAACCATGGTTGCCATTACTCCCACGCTCAAGATCAAGAACCTCGACAAACTCCTGATGCACTGTCAGCGCCGTCGCTATCCAGCCAAGCACAACATCATTTGCGCGGGCGATCGCTCCGACACGCTGTTTTTCATCATCAAGGGATCGGTCACGATCCTGATCGAGGATGACGATGGTCGGGAAATGATCATCGCCTATCTCAATTCGGGGGATTTTTTCGGCGAGCTGGGGTTATTCGAACAGGCAGGCAAGGAGCAGGAACGCAGTGCCTGGGTACGCGCGAAAATCGAGTGTGAGGTCGCGGAAATCAGTTACAGCAAATTCCGGGAACTGTCAGTGCAAGACCCGGACATTCTTTACGTCCTCAGCGGACAGATCGCACAGCGCCTGCGCAACACTACGCGCAAGGTCGGCGACCTGGCCTTCTTCGACGTGACCGGTCGCGTCGCCCGCTGCCTGCTGGAACTGTGCAAGCAACCCGACGCCATGACTCATCCGGACGGCATGCAAATCAAGGTAACCCGCCAGGAAATCGGCCGGATTGTCGGCTGTTCTCGGGAAATGGTCGGCCGGGTGCTCAAGGACTTGGAGGAGCGCAACTTGGTCAGCGTCAAAGGCAAGACCATGGTCGTGTTCGGAACGCGCTAGCCCCCGGATAGCGTGGTCAGCCATTGCCGATATAACGCATCGAGCCGCTCCAGCGCGCAAGGGGCCGGAAACTTCTCGTGCAAGGCAATATGGCTTTCGGCGCGAACGCGCTGCTCCAGACCACAAGCTTCATTGAAACGATTGACCGCAGCCACCATGGATTCACGTTCGTTCTCTAGCAACAGCGCTCCATGCACCAGGCCCACCGGGCGTTGCCCGCCCTTGCTCTGGCGCCAGCGCTGCGCTGTACCAACCATTTTGCGACCGTCAAGATTGACGTTGAATCGTCCGTCGCAAAACGCACCGTCCACCTCCCCCAACGAAGCGACTCCGCCCAACTCATCGAGCAACTGACAGATGGGATCACACAAGCGGCGATACGCGGTTTCGATCCGGCCATGATCGCCTTCGCTGCGCGGTGGTGCGTAGACCAGGGCGATATTGACGGTAGCGGCAGACTGCGGCACCGGCTCTCCACCGGTTTCGCGCAACAGTACCGGCCAGCCGTTGGCGGCCGATACTTCGCATGCGTGGTCAAACCCCGGTAGGCGACTCAAGCGGCGCGGCATCACCAAGGCACGATCATGGGGTTGCCAGAACAACAAGCCGAACTCAGCATCGCCCGCGCAAATACGGGCCAGCAGATCCTGTTCGGCTTGCAGGCCGGCTTCGACGGTCAGGGAAATCACTGGCGACATTGAATCAGTCCAGTGTCGAACCGCTGACCGGGAGACCACGTTCAGGAAAGAACAATCGTTGCAATTCGGTGCCCGGGCTTTCGGCCCGCATGAACGCTTCGCCCACCAGGAACGAGTACACATCGCTGACTTCCATCAGCTCGACATCAGCCCGGTTGAGGATGCCACTTTCGGTGATGACCAAGCGATCACGCGGAATACGCGGCAGCAGGTCCAAGGTGGTTTCCAGGCTGACTTCGAAGGTGTGCAAGTTGCGATTGTTCACGCCAACCAGCTTGGTATCGAGGGTCTTCAGCGCGCGCTCCAGCTCGTCGCCGTCATGGACCTCCACCAATACATCCAGGCCCACGTCTTTGGCGACCGCCGCCAGCTCGGCCATTTTCACGTCATCGAGGGCCGAAACGATCAACAACACGCAATCGGCGCCCAGCGCGCGCGCCTCGACAATCTGGTACGGGTCGATCATGAAATCCTTGCGGATCACCGGCAGCTTGCAGGCCGCCCGCGCCTGCTTCAGGTAATCGTCGGCCCCCTGGAAAAAGTCGATGTCAGTCAGTACCGAGAGGCAGGTCGCGCCGCCCTTCTCGTAGCTTTTGGCGATGTCGGCCGGGACGAAGTGCTCGCGAATCACACCTTTGCTGGGAGAGGCCTTTTTAATCTCGGCAATCACCGCAGGTTGTTTTTTCTTCGCCTGATCGATCAGCGCCTTGGCAAAGCCACGGGGTGCATCCGCTGAGCGCGCGAGGTTCTCCAGCTCCGCCAGACTGACTCGAGCGCTGCGCTCGGCCACTTCTTCAGCCTTGCGAGCCAGAATTTTTTCCAGAACCGTTGGCACACTCATCCTTCGTTCTCCACTTTGAATACGGCGGTAAATGCACCCAATTCTTCGAGTTTTTCCCTGGCCAGGCCAGTGTGCAACGCATCGTGGGCCAGTTCCACGCCTTGCTTGAGGCTGCTGGCGTGGTCGGCGGCGTACAACGCAGCACCGGCATTGAGTACGATCATCTCAGCGGCTTTCTGGCCATTCTCGGTCTTGCGGCGGCCCAAGGCATCGCGAATCAGCTCCAGCGACTGGGCCGGGCTATCGACCGCCAGCCCATGCAAGCTCTGGCTCTTCATACCGAGGTCTTCAGGTTCGACCCAATATTCGCTGATCTGATCATTTTTTAGTTCGGCCACGAATGTAGGTGCCGCCAGGCTGAATTCATCCAGCCCGTCCTTCGAATGAACCACCAGCACGTGCTTGCTGCCCAGACGCTGCAGGACTTCTGCCAACGGCCGGCACAGCGCCTGGCTGAACACACCGATCACCTGATGTTTTACGCCGGCCGGATTCGTAAGCGGGCCGAGCATGTTGAACAGGGTGCGCAGGCCCAGCTCACGACGCGGCGCAGCGGCGTGTTTCATGGAGCCGTGATGATTCTGGGCAAACATGAAGCCGATGCCGACATTATCGATGCAACGCGCCACCTGGACCGCGGTCAGGTTCAGGTAGATGCCGGCCGCTTCCAGCAAATCGGCACTGCCACTCTTTCCGGAAACCGCGCGATTGCCATGTTTGGCAACCGTGCAACCAGCTGCCGCGACGACGAATGCCGCAGCGCTGGAGACATTGAAGATATTGGCGCCGTCACCACCGGTGCCCGCGACATCCACCACACCGTCCAAAGTCTTGAGCTCGACCTTGTCCGCCAGTTCACGCATCGCCGAAACCGCGCCGACGATTTCATCGATGCTCTCGCTCTTCATGCGCATGGCCATCATGAACGCGCCAATCTGCGCATCCGTGCATTGTCCGGTCATGATTTCGCGCATCACGTCGCGCATCTCGTCGGTGCTCAGGTCGAGATGGCCGACGATACGGCTCAGGGCTGTCTTGATATCCATGAAAAGTCCTTAGCGCGTGCCGCCGGTTTGTTTGAGAAAGTTGGCGAACAGTTCGTGGCCCTGTTCAGTGAGAATAGACTCAGGATGAAATTGCACACCCTCGATGTTTAGCGTCTTGTGGCGTAGCCCCATGATTTCATCCACCGAACCGTCTTCCAGCTGGGTCCAGGCGGTCACCTCCAGGCAGTCGGGCAGGGTTTCGCGCTTGACGATCAAAGAGTGGTAGCGGGTGACCGTCAGCGGACGATTCAGCCCTTCGAATACGCCCTTGTCCTCGTGGAATACCGGGCTGGTCTTACCGTGCATGACTTGACGGGCACGCACCACATCGCCACCGAACGCCTGGCCGATCGACTGATGCCCCAGGCAAACGCCCAGGATCGGCAGCTTGCCGGCGAAATATTTGATGGCTTCGATGGAAATGCCGGCTTCGGTCGGTGTGCAAGGACCGGGCGAGACCACAATGCGCTCAGGCTTGAGAGCTTCGATTTCAGCGATGGTCAGTTCGTCGTTGCGCACGACCTTGACCTCGGCACCCAACTCGCCGAGGTATTGCACAACGTTGTAGGTAAAAGAGTCGTAGTTATCGATCATCAGCAACATGGCGTAGCAACCTTTGGATTCACTGACTTTAAATACGGCCTTCAGAGCAAAAAAAGCTCCCTGGCCACAGGTTGTTGTGGAGGATTTCAGTCGCCTGAAGTCTGCTCCGCCAACGCCACGGCGCGGAACATAGCCCGACGCTTGTTCAGGGTTTCTTCCCACTCCAACGCTGGCACCGAGTCAGCGACGATGCCGCCGCCGGCTTGCACGTGCAGCTCACCGTCCTTGATCACGGCGGTGCGGATGGCAATGGCGGTGTCCATGTTGCCGTTCCAGGCGAAGTAACCAACGGCCCCGCCGTACACACCCCGCTTGACCGGCTCCAGTTCGTCGATGATTTCCATCGCGCGGATTTTCGGCGCCCCGGACAAGGTGCCCGCCGGCAGGATCGCCCGCAAGGCGTCCATCGCCGTCAACCCGGCCTTCAACTGGCCGGTGACGTTGGAGACGATATGCATCACGTTGGAATAACGCTCGATGACCATCTTCTCGGTGAGCTTCACCGACCCCACTTCCGAGACGCGCCCGGTGTCGTTACGGCCCAGGTCGATCAGCATCAGGTGCTCAGCGATTTCCTTGTCGTCCGACAGCAGGTCCTCTTCCAACGCCCGGTCGGCCTCTTCCGTGGCGCCACGTGGGCGAGTGCCAGCAATCGGCCGCACCGTGATGAGGTTGTCTTCGACCCGCACCAGCACTTCTGGCGAACTGCCCACGACATGGAAGTCGCCGAAGTTGAAGAAGTACATGTAAGGCGTCGGGTTGAAGCAGCGCAGAGCCCGGTACAGGTCAATGGGTGCCGCTTTGAAGTCGATGGACATCCGTTGCGACGGCACCACCTGCATGCAGTCGCCAGCGAGGATGTACTCCTTGATGGTGTCTACGGCCCTTTCGTAATCGTCCTGGGTGAAACTGGAGCGGAACACCGGGTCGGCCGCCGATTGCTTGCTGAAATCCAGGCCGGGGCGTGGTGTGATCGGCTGACGGAGTTTTTCCAGCAGTGCCTGCAGGCTTTGTTGGCCTTGCTCGTAGGCATCTTCCTGAGACGGGTCGGCCAGGACAATGGCGTGCATCTTGCCAGCGAGGTTGTCGAAAACGACGACGGCGTCGGACACCATCAGCAAAATATCCGGAACGCCCAGTGGATCGGGGTTCGGACAGGTGCCCAGGCGTTTTTCCACGTAGCGCACGCAGTCGTAGCCGAAATACCCCACCAGGCCACCGTTGAAACGTGGCAGGCCAGGGATGGTCGGCACGTTGTAGCGAGCCTTGAAGGTTTCGACGAACGCCAGCGGGTCTTCAACGTCCAGGCTTTCGATCTCGACGCCGTCGTGGGTCACGCTGATGCGATGGTCATGGACCCGCAGCACGGTACGGCACGGCAGGCCGATGATGGAGTAACGGCCCCATTTCTCGCCGCCCTGTACCGATTCGAGCAGGTAGGAGTTGGGCTGGTCGGCCAGTTTCAAGTAGATCGACAGCGGCGTGTCGAAGTCGGCCAGGGTTTCGCAGGCAAGCGGGATGCGGTTGTAGCCGGCAGCGGCTAGACGCAGGAATTCTTCACGGATCATGGGGTGCCTCGTGGCAAGAGGAGCTGACAGTCAGGTATGCAAACGCGCCGGATAACCGGCCAGGATCACGTCAGGCGCGCCAACGCCAGCGGGCCAGGGCCTTGATGACTTTCATCCAGAGTTTGCGAGTGACCACCACGATGGCGTTTCCAGAAGAGGATTGAACAGCGTCGGGCAACGTTATCTCAGCGGCCGGGTCCAGGCAACCGGGAATTAACAGACGTAAATCGTCGATCACCAGCGTGGGAAACTCTTCGGCGATCGGCCGGCCATGGTTATAGCCATAACTCAGCGCCACACATTTGACCCCAGCCGCTTTCGCCGCCAGCACATCACTGCGCGAGTCGCCGACGAACAACGATTGGGAGGCCGGGATGTTGGCCATTTTCATCACGAAGAACAGTGCGGCCGGGTCAGGCTTTTTCTGCGGCAAGGTGTCGCCGCCGATGATCCAGCGGAAATAACGGCCGATTTTCATCTGATCCAGCAACGGCGCGACGAAGCGCTCCGGCTTGTTGGTGATCAGCGCCATTTCCACGCCCTGCTTTTGCAGCCATTTGAGAGTCGAGCGCACGCCGGGGTAGACCACCGTCAGTTCGTGATTGCCCTCGTAAGCTTCGTTGAACAGCTCCAGCGCCCGCTCGGCCTCGGCCTCATCGACACCCTGGGCATCGATGTGGTTGGCCAGGGCCCGGCGCACCAGCATGGGCGCGCCATTGCCGACCCATTGACGCACAGCGTCGAGGCCGGCGGGCGGGCGGTCGAGCTTGAGCAGCATGTGGTCCACGGCGGCCGCGAGGTCTGGAACCGAATCGACCAGAGTGCCATCGAGGTCGAACATCACCAGACGCGGCAGGCTGCCGGGGAACAACTGCTCGAAACCGCTCATGGACGGGCCAGAGCCAATTCGGCGCGCATCTTTTCAATGACCTCTTTGTAGTCCGGGGCATTGAAGATCGCCGAGCCGGCAACGAAAGTGTCGGCACCCGCGGCGGCGATTTCGCGGATGTTGTTCACATTCACACCACCGTCGATTTCCAGGCGGATATCCCGGCCCGAGGCATCGATCAGCGCCCGGGCTTTGCGCAGTTTATCGAGGGTGCCGGGGATGAATTTCTGCCCACCGAAGCCTGGGTTGACGCTCATCAGCAGGATCATGTCGACCTTGTCCATCACGTACTCGAGCACGTCCAGCGGTGTCGCCGGGTTGAACACCAGACCAGACTTGCAACCGCCTTCGCGGATCAATTGCAGGGAGCGATCGATGTGCAGCGTGGCTTCAGGGTGGAAAGTGATGTAGGTGGCGCCGGCTTCGATGAAGTCACCGACGATGCGATCCACCGGGCTGACCATCAAGTGCGCGTCGATCGGCGCGGTGACGCCGTACTTGCGCAGCGCCGCGCAGACCATCGGGCCGATGGTCAGGTTGGGGACGTAGTGGTTGTCCATGACATCGAAGTGCACGAAGTCGGCCCCGGCGGCCAGAACATTGTCCACTTCCTCACCCAGGCGGGCGAAGTCGGCGGAGAGAATCGACGGAGCAATAACAAAGGGCTGCATGACGCACCTGTTTTGAGCGAAATCACGATGGCGCGCATTGTATACCTCAAGATTTGGCGCGCCCACCGTGACAGACGATCAATACGCCGCGCGGTAGATCTTCTCGATATCGCTGGCGCTCAGTTGGCGCGGATTGTTGCGCATCAGCCGCTCTATGCCCGCCGCTTCCACCGCCATCGAGGGAATCACGTCCTCGGTCACGCCCAAACCGCTCAGGCCCTGGGGAATTTCCACGGCAACACAGAGCGCAACCATGGCCTCCACGGCCTCATCGGCGGCCTCGAGATCACTCAGATGAGCGGTCTTCAAGCCCATGGCTTCGGCGATATCACGCATGCGCTCGACGCAGGCCATCTTGTTCCACGCCATGACATACGGCAGCAACAAGGCGTTGGCAACGCCATGGGAGACGTGGAAGCGCCCGCCCAATGGATAGGCCAGTGCATGCACCGCCCCGACCCCGGCGTTGCCAAACGCCATCCCGGCCATGAGGCTGGCGGTGGCCATGTCTTCGCGGGCTTGCAGGTGCGCGGGGTTGGCATAGGCCTTGGGCAGTGCGCGGGTGATCAGCTTGATCGCCCCGATGGCCAAGGCATCGGTGATCGGCGAGGCATTGAGCGACAGGTAAGCCTCAATGGCGTGCACCAGCGCATCGACGCCACTGGCCGCCGTCACGCTGCGTGGGCAGGTGAGGGTCATCTGCGGGCTGACCAGCGCCACGTCCGGCAGCAGGTAATCGCTGACGATGCCTTTTTTCAGTTGAGCGGCCTTGTCGGAGAGAATCGCCACATTGGTGACTTCCGAGCCGGTCCCGGCCGTGGTGGGGATGGCGATCATGGGCGGGCCTTTGCGCGGGACCTGGTCGACCCCGAACATATCCTGCAGCTCGCCATGGTAACCGGCGTAGACCCCCACGCATTTGGCGATGTCGATGGCACTGCCGCCACCCAGGCCGATCAGGCCATCATGGCCACCGTCGCGGTAGGCCTGCATGCAGTCTTCGACGATGGCGATTTCCGGGTCCGGCATGACCCGGTCGAAAATTTCGTAGTCGCGCCCGCCCAGGTGCTGCAGGGCCAGCTCCACGGTACCGGACTTGACCAGTGCGGCGTCGGTGACGATCAGCGGGTTGTCGACGTCCAGCCGGGTCAGCTCGGCCGCCAGTTGCTCGATGGCAGCGGCACCTGTGATCAGTTTATGGGCGATCTTGAATGAGGAAAGACTCATGTGCGCGGCCTCTTATTCGAGTATGGGCTGGCACAAGGATAGCTCGGTATTGGGGGTTGTCTGCTATTCAGCTTGTGAATGCAATAAAGGAACCTGCGGATGGGCCCCTGTGGGAGCGAGCTTACTCGCGATGGCGGCGGCACATTCAACATTTACGTTGAATGTCAGTGCGCTATCGCGAGCAAGCTCGCTCCCACATTGTGATCGGCTCAGACCTTTATACTTGCGCAGTACGCAGTTTCTCGCTGCGCCCACGCAACCACTCCAGGGTCAGCAGCAGGATCACCGAGAAGGCGATCAGCAGCGTCGCGGCGGCGGCGATGGTCGGGCTGAGGTTTTCGCGGATACCGCTGAACATCTGCCGTGGCAGGGTTGCCTGCTCGGGACCGGCCAGGAACAGGGTCACCACCACTTCATCGAACGACGTCGCGAAGGCGAACAGCGCGCCAGAGATCACGCCGGGGGCGATCAACGGCAGGGTCACCCGACGAAACGCGGTCAATGGCGAAGCCCCGAGGCTGGCGGCGGCCCGAACCAGGTTGTGGTTGAACCCCTGCAAGGTCGCCGACACGGTGATAATGACGAACGGCACACCCAGCACGGCGTGGACCACAATCAGCGAGATGAAACTGTTGCCCATCCCCAGTGGCGCGAAAAACAGGTAGCTGGCCACGCCGATGATCACCACCGGCACCACCATCGGCGAGATCACCAGGGCCATTACCAACGCCTTGCCCGGGAAGTCGCCACGGGTCAGGCCAATGGCCGCCAGCGTGCCGAAGATCATTGCCAGCAACGTCGCCGCCGGTGCCACGATGATGCTGTTTTTCAGCGCCCGCATCCATTCGGCCGAGGCGAAGAAATCGTGGTACCACTGCAGCGAAAAGCCCTGCAGCGGGTACACCAGGAAGCTGCCGGAGTTGAACGACAGCGGAATGATCACCAGCACCGGCAGAATCAGGAACAACAGGATCAGCCCGCAGAGGGTGCGCAAGGTGTAGAACCACACCCGTTCGACGGGAGACATGTAAGGACTCAGCATTTCGATCTCCCCTTAGCTCAGGCGCAGGCGGCTGGCGCCCACCAGCCGGTTGTAAATCAGGTAAAGCACGACGGTCGCCAGCAACAGCAGCCCGCCGAGCGCCGTGGCCATGCCCCAGTTGATGCTGGTGTTGGTGTAGAACGCGACAAAGTAGCTGACCATCTGATCGTTCGGGCTACCCAGCAACGCCGGCGTGATGTAGTAGCCGATGGCAAGGATGAACACCAACAGGCAACCGGCGCCGACACCGGCATAAGTCTGCGGGAAATACACCCGCCAGAAACTGGCGAACGGATGGCAGCCCAGGGAAATCGCCGCACGCATATAGGTTGGCGAGATGCCCTTCATCACGCTGTAGATCGGCAAAATCATGAACGGCAGCAGGATATGGACCATGGAGATGTAGACACCGGTACGGTTGAACACCAACTCCAGGGGTTTATCGATGATGCCCATGGCCATCAGGCCACTGTTGATCAGCCCGCCCGACTGCAACAGCACGATCCACGCGGCCACCCGCACCAGGATCGAGGTCCAGAACGGCAGCAATACCAAGATCATCAGCAGGTTGCTTTGACGCGACGGCAGGTTCGCCAGCAGGTAGGCCAGCGGATAGGCCAGCACCAGGCAGATCGCGGTGATCACCAGGCCCATCCAGAACGTGCGGGTGAAAATATCCAGGTAAATCGCCTGGTCGGGGGTGGCCGGCGCCAGTTCACCGAGGTCATCGATACGATGATCGACGGCCGCCAGCAAGTAATACGGGGTGACATTGCTGGTGTTGCGGCGGATCACCTGCCAATACGCTGGATCGCCCCAGCGCTCGTCGAGGTTTTCCAACGCTTCTTTATAAGAGGCCGGCTCGCTGGCAAACGGCAGTGCACGAGCGGTCTTGGTCAGCAGGCTGCGATAGCCGGCCAGTTCCATGTTCAGGCGCTTGGACAAGTCGCCCAGGGTCTGATTCTTGCGGGCTTCGGCCAGGTCTTCACTGGCAGCCTTGTACACCGGCTCACCCGGCAACCCGCGCCCGTCCCATGCAGCGACGGCAGCGACAGTACGCGGCATGGCACCCACCACTTCCGGGTTGCTGACGCTTTTGAACAGCAGCGCCACGATCGGCACCAGGAACACCAGCAACAGAAACAGCACCAGCGGCGCGATCAGCGCCTGAGCCTTCCAGCGGTTGACCCGCTCGGCATGCTTGAGCCGCTGCTTCAGGGTGGGGCTGGTGCCCGCGTTCAGTGGAACGGCGATGGCCATGGCGAACTCCGCAAATCTTTTTGATCGTTACAGGGGCGGCGGGCCGCCTCTGTTCTTTTGAAACACCCGAGTTGATACAAGAACCTGTGGGAGCGAGCTTGCTCGCGATGGCTGCGGCACATTCAATACTGAGGTACCTGACAGACCGCTATCGCGAGCAAGCTCGCTCCCACATGGCTCTCATCCAGTTTCAGACCGTCGGGTTACTTCGCCGCCCAGGAGTTGAAGCGCTGCTCCAGTTGCTCACCGTTGTCAGCCCAGAAGCTGACATCGATCTGCACCTGGTTGGCGATGTTTTCCGGGGTGGTCGGCATGTTGGTCAGGACATCCTTGGCCAGCAACGGCACTGCCTGGGTGTTCGCCGGACCGTAGGCGATGTTTTCCGAGTAGGTCTTCTGCTGCTGCGGCGCCACCGAGAAGGCGATGAATTTCTTCGCCGCTTCGGCGCGGGTCTTGTCCAGGCCACGCGGGATGGCCCAGGCATCGAAATCGTAGATCCCGCCGTTCCACACCACTTTCAGGTTGCTTTCTTTCTGGACCGCAGCGATCCGACCGTTGTAGGCCGAACTCATGACCACGTCACCGGACGCCAGGTACTGCGGCGGCTGAGCGCCAGCTTCCCACCACTGGATGTTCGGCTTGAGTTCGTCGAGTTTCTTGAATGCACGGTCCTGGCCGTCTTTGCCGGCCAGCACTTTGTAGACATCTTTCGGCGCTACGCCGTCGGCCATCAAGGCGAATTCCAGGGTGTACTTGGCGCCCTTGCGCAGGCCGCGCTTGCCCGGGAACTGCTTGGTGTCCCAGAAGTCTGCCCAACTGGTCGGCGCGGTCTTCAGTTTGTCGGCGTTGTAGGCCAGTACGGTCGACCACACGAAGAAACCGACGCCGCACGGCTGGATGGCACCTTTGACGTAGTCTTCAGCCTTGCCGAACAGGGCCGGGTCCAGTTGTTCGAACATGTCTTCGTCACAACCACGGGACAACTCCGGGGACTCGACTTCCACCAAATCCCAGGAAACGCTCTTGGTGTCGACCATGGCTTTGACCTTGGCCATTTCACCGTTGTACTCGCCAGCTACGATCTTGCCGTTACCGGCCGCTTCCCACGGTGCGTAGAAGGCTTTGACCTGAGCCGCCTTGTTCGCCCCGCCGAAAGACACCACGGTCAGGTCCGGGCCCGCCGCCATCGCGCTTGCCGCACCTATCATGCCCAGGGTCAGGGCTGTGAACTTCAGGGATCTCAACATTTATTGTTCTCTCCACGTGCAGGGTTGGTGTTGGTACAGCAGGGGGCGATCAATTCGCCTCTAGAAGGGGATCGAGCGCACGCACGTGCTCGACTTGCCAGCCAAGCGGAACCACGTCCCCGACGGCGAGCCCGGGATCGAGCTCGGCAATCGGTTGTTTCACGAAGAAGTCGTTCTTGCCGCAGACTTCCAGGCGAACCCGGACGTGGTCGCCCAGATAGATGAATTCCGCCACCCTCCCTGAGAAGCGGTTGACACATTGTTCGCTTGCGCCATTGAGGCTCACCCGTTCCGGACGGATCGACAGGGTTACCGGTTCGCCAGGCTTGCCGACATTCACCGCCAGCGCCTCGACCTTCTCGCCGCGTCCCAGCTCAACCAGGCAACGGTCACCGGTGTGGCTGTGCAGGCGGCCGTTGAGGCGGTTGTTCTCGCCGATGAAATTGGCGACGAAGGTGTTTTTCGGCTCTTCATAGAGCGTGCGCGGTGGGGCAATCTGCTGGATCTCGCCCTGGTGGAACACCGCCACGCGGTCGGACATGGTCAAGGCTTCGCCCTGGTCGTGGGTCACGTAGACCACGGTCACGCCCAGGCGCTGGTGAAGGTGTTTTATTTCCATCTGCATGTGTTCACGCAGTTGCTTGTCCAGCGCACCGAGAGGTTCGTCCATCAGCACCAGTTGCGGTTCGAACACCAGGGCCCGGGCCAGGGCCACCCGTTGCTGCTGGCCACCGGACAATTGCGCCGGATAGCGTTGGGCGAAGGTGTCCAGCTGGACCATGCTCAAGACGCGCTTGACCCGATCACTCACATCGCTCTTGTTCAGGCCTCGCACGGTCAGCGGGAACGCCAGGTTCTCGGCAACGGTCATGTGCGGGAACAACGCGTAGTTCTGGAACACCATGCCGATGTCACGCTTGTGCGGCGGCACGTTGTTGATGGAACGCCCGGCCAGCTGGATCTCACCGGCGGTTGGCGTTTCAAACCCGGCGAGCATCATCAGGCTGGTGGTCTTGCCGGAGCCGGACGGCCCGAGCAGGGTCAGGAATTCGCCTTTGCGAATCTCCAGGTTGAGGTCCTTGACGATCAGGTTTTCGCCGTCGTAGCTCTTTTGCACACCACGAAAGCTGACCAGCACATCACTGGCCCCCGCACTTGAATCGACCTGGCTCATACCCGCACCTTTTGTATTGATGACTGCTTGTGAATCAAGCCTAGTGGACCCTGGGGGCTGCGCAAATCGGGAGGCAGGAGAGAATCGCCTCAGCCGGATGGAAGAGTCGGGGTAGGGATTGCCCTACAGCGATGGCGGGATTGGATAAGGGCGGCGGTGAGTTTGAAGCGGCGAGCTGCAAGTGTTGGGTAAAAGCGGTGTTGGGGCGTGTCGCAAATAGGTATGTCGACACTATCCCCTGTGGGAGCGCGCTTGTTCGCGATAGCGGTGTGTCAGCCAACATCGATGCTGAATGGTCCGACGCCATCGCGAGCAAGCTCGCTCCCACAAGGGCTTAGAGCAACTTGTGCTCCATCGCGTACTTCACCAGTTCCGCTAATGAGGTGATGTTGAGTTTCTGCATCAACCGCGCCTTGTGGGTGCTGATGGTTTTGCTGCTCAGGGCCAGTTGCTGGGCAATGTCGTTGACGTTGGCACCCTGGGCCAGGCGCTCGAAGACCGAGAACTCGCGCTCGGACAATAGCGAATGCAACGGGCGGGTGTCGGTCAGGCCGACTTCGAAGACCATGCGGTCGGCCAGGTCCGGGTCGATGTAACGCCCTCCGGCCGCGACCTTGCGAATCGCCAGGAGCAGCAGGGCCGGGTCGCTGTCCTTGGTGGCGTAGCCAGCGGCGCCGACTTTCAACGCACGGGCGGCCATTTGCGCTTCGTCGTGCATCGACAGCACCAGGATGGCCGGCGGATTGTTCAGCGCACGGATCCGCGGGATCGCCTCCAGGCCATTGACTCCCGGCATGGAAATATCCAGCAGCACCACTTCGCAGGGCACGTGCCGCAGAGTCTCGAGCAACTGTTCGCCATTGCTCGCCTCCCCCACCACCTGCAGATCCTTCGCCAGGCCGATCAACTGCTTGATGCCTTCGCGGACGATGGTGTGGTCTTCGGCTACCAGTACACGGATCACATTCTTCTCCAGATTCAGGATCTCATCGCGAGTAAACTCGCTTCCACATTGATTGAGGCGTACACAAACCCTGTGGGAGCGAGCTTGCTCGCGATGACTCAGCCCAGGTAACCGAAACCGTCAGGCCTCACTCAGCGGCACCCGCACCGACAGGGTCGTCCCCTCTCCCGGCTCGCTTTCCAGGGACACCTGCCCGCCCATGATCAGCACGCGCTCACGCATGCCGACCAGGCCAAAGGAGGTTGGCCGACCTGTATTGGCAATAAAGCCTACACCGTCATCGCTGACTGTCAGACACAATTCGTCGCCTTCCTGAACCAGCGTCAGTTCCACAGTATGCGCCTGGGCGTGGCGCATCACATTGGTCAGCGCTTCTTGGAGAATCCGGAACAGGCCGATGGCCTTGGCATCGCTCAAGGGCGGCAGATTGTCCGGCACCTGCACCAGGCAAGGGATCTGCGTACGCGCCTCGAAACGCCGGGCCTGCCATTCGATGGCCGAGGCGATGCCGGCATCGAGGATCGGCGGGCGCAACGCAGTCGCCACGTCCCGTACCAGTTGGAACAACTGGGCAATCAGGCGCTTCATGCTGTTAAGCCGCTCCTGCAGGCCAGGGTCCAGTTGCGCGTAGGCCAACTCACACATGGAAGTTTCAAGCTTCAACACCGTCAGCATCTGCCCCAGCTCGTCGTGGACTTCCCGGGCGATGCGCGCCTTTTCCTCTTCCCGCACGCTTTCCAAGTGCGCCGACAACTCGCGCAACTGCTCCCGAGAGCTGGCCAATTCCAATTCGATGCGCTTGCTTTCGGTGATGTCCCAGACAATTCCGTCCCAGACGTAAGCGCCATCCTCGAGACGACGAGTGATTGCCTTGATCTCGGCCCAACGCTCCTGCCCTTCGCGGGTCAGGATGCGGCCCTGCCATGACCAGTCGCTATCGCTGTCCAGCGCCTGGTCCTGGGTGCGGTGGTAACCGGCCTTGTCGTCCGGGTGCACCAGGCTGCGTAAACCGGTGTCGCTGCGGGCCAGGGTCGCCGGGGAATAACCCACCAGGCTTTCGCTGCCTTCGCTGATGTAGGCAAAGTCGATCTGGCCGGTCACCGGCGCCCGCTCCAGACGAAAGACCAGCCCCGGGACGTTGGCGGCAATGCCTTGCAAGCGCGCCTCGCTTTCGCGCAACGCCGCCAGCGCGCGCCGGCGTTCGGTCACGTCATTGAGGTAAACCACCAAGTATTCGGCGTCGCGAAAACGCAGGAAACTCAAGGACACATCCGCCGGCAGGATACTGCCATCGGCCCGCACGCACTCGGTTTCGAAACTCTGCGGCCCTTCGTCACTGGCCCGGGCGCGCTTCCACAGGTTGAGCCAGCGATCCATATGCAGGCCGGGTTCGAAGTCGATCAAGGGCCGGTCGATGATGGCGCCCGGTGCATAGCCCAGCATGGTTTCGGCGGCATGGTTGGCGTAGCGCACATGGCTGTCCCAGTTGACCCAGAGAATGCCGACGGTGCTTTGATCGATGGAAAACTGCGTCAGGCGCAAGGCTTCTTCGCTGGCGGTACGCTGGGCAATGTCCTCCCGCGCGGCACGCAGACGCCGTTCCAGCGCCCGTTGCTGGCGACGTTGCCAGAACACGATGGCCACGCTGCTCAACAACAACGCCAGCATCAACAGGGTAAGGTTTTGCCAGAACCCGGGGGTCTCGGTCAGGCGCGGATATTTAGGCTTGAGCCAGCGACTGTGCAGTTGCTCCAGCTCCTTGGCCGGGATCGCCTGCAAACCGGCGTCGACGATTTCGGCCAACTGCGGCCAGTCCCGACGCGTGGCGACCCGTAGCAGTTGCGGCAAACCTATGTCGCCCACCACCACCAATTCGGAAAATTCAGGCTCGACCATCAACCGCCCTAACTGGGCCTCGTCAACCACGGCATAGCGGGCCTGCTGGCTCAGCAGCAATTGCAGGGCCTGGCGCTCCATCGGCACCCCCTGCAGGTTCAGCGTCGGGTAATTGCTGCGCAGATAATCGGCCGTGGCGCTGGGCATGCGCACCGCCACACGGGTCCGGGCATCGAGTTTTTCCAGCTCCACGCCCTCGGCGCCCTTCTGCTCGCCGACGATCAATTGCGGCACCCGCATGTAAGGGTCGGAAAACTGCCAGAGCCTGAGCCCGCCCGGCGTCTGGTTCAGGCCCGGGGCGATATCCACCTCACCCTCGCGCAGTGCGGTCTCCAACTGCCCCAGGTCCTGGAAATTGCGCCAGGTCAGCTCGACATTCAACGCCTTGCCCAGCCATTGCATCAGCTCGACGTTGGTACCCGACAAACGCTGCAAGCGCCGGTCGTATTGCGCATAGGGCGCCTGCAATACGAGGCCGACCCGCAATTGCGGATGTTGCGCAAGCCACTCGCGCTGTTCCGCATTCAATTGCACCCCATGCGCCGATGGCGCGGGCGCGGCCCACGCCATCAAGGGAAGCCATAAACAGCCGATAACCCACAGGCAGCAAAAACGCATCATCGAAGTCTCATGCACTGACAAATACTGACCAACCCATTAGGCTGCCGGAAATACTTCTGGTCATGGAATATCCGATGCCCTCTGTTTACCGCCTGGCATTGCCAGCATTGTGCCTGTCGCTGATCCTGCCGAGTGCCTTTTCTGTACAGGCCAGTGAACCAGCACCCGCTGCGACGGAGCAACCTGCCGAGGAAAAACCGGCCGAACGCCAGCCCTTGCTTGAGCGTAGCCAGGAAGAAGCGGCGGCACTCGAACGACAAATCCCGGTCCAGGAACAACAACGGCTACAGACTGGCAGCGATACGTTCCTGGCGCTCTGGAAACCGGCCAACACCAGCGACCCCAAAGGCGCGGTCATCATAATCCCCGGTGCCGGCGAAACCGCTGACTGGCCTCAAGTAATCGGCCCGTTGCGCAAAAAATTACCTGACGTCGAATGGAGCAGCCTGAGTATCACCCTGCCGGACCTGCAAAGCGACGTCATCGCACCGCGCGTGGCGGAAACACCGGCCGAAACCAAACCGGCCGACACGGCTGCCGCGGCACCGGATGCCACCACCGCAGCACCGATCGAACAGGTTGCAGGGGGCGAGGCCGATGCGGCAGACCCAGCCGTTGTCGAAACGAGCGAGGAACACGCCAAGGCCGACGCCGAGCGCATCTTCGCTCGCATCGATGCGGCGCTGGCGTACGCCGAACAACAGGGCGCACGCAGCATTGTGCTGCTGGGCCACGGCACCGGCGCCTATTGGGCGGCACGTTACCTGAATGAAAAACAGCCCGCGCAAATCGAACGCTTCGTGATGGTCGCCGCCCAGACCCCGGTCACCGCCAAACCCGGCCTGGCCGAACTGACCCCGACCTTGAAACTGGCGACCGCCGACATTTTCTACACGGACAAACCGCTGGATCGCAACTCAGCACTGGAACGCTTGCAGGCGAGCAAACGCTTGAAAGGCTCAACCTTCAGCCAGGTTTCCCTCAAAGCCCTGCCGAACCCGTCGGCGGAACAGGAACAGCTGTTCCGTCGGGTTCGGGGCTGGTTGAGCCCGCAGAAACCGGGGGAGTGAGGTCACTGCAGACATAATGTGGCGAGGGGATTTATCCCCTTGCCACAGGTGGTGCGGGTGACTAGCGGAAATCGCGCCGCTCGCGAATCAAGCGATAGGCGTTATGCAACTCCCGGGTTTTATCGGTGGCCTCACGCACCTGCAATGGCGTCGCCCCGCTGCCAGCAATCTTGTCCGGGTGGTGACGACTGAGCAGGCGTCGGTAGGCGCGCTTGATCTGCGACGGTTCACTGGTGGCAGAAACCCCCAACAAACGCATCGCCTCCTGATACGTGATGCCGCTACTGGGCGGCGCCAGTTTCTGAGGTTCGTAATCGCTCGCCAACGCTTGGACTTGTTGCTGCGTCCAGCCTAGCCACTTGCCCCACCGGGTAATCAATTCACGCTCCCCTGCGCCCGCCCGACCATCGGCCCAAACCATCCGCCAGCAGGCCCGTAACACACCTTCAGCCGCATGTGGCTGGGTGCTGAGGCGACGCAGATAACCGCGCAAGCGATCATTTCCAGACTTGCCGCGGTTGAACGCAGCAATGGCCCGGCGCTGAGCCGCTTCACTCAGGTCCAAGGCGCGCATCTCCTGGCGAGCCTGCTGGATGTGGCCATCGACCACTCGCCCATCGCTTTTCGCCAGCCGCCCCAGCAATACAAATAACAATTCATCGTTGCGCAACGCTGGACGACCGCCCAGGCGCTCACGTAGCTGCGCCCAGCTCTGCAGGTCCAGGCGCCTATCCAACGCCTGCCCCAACAACGCGCCCAGCATGGCCCCCGGAATGCTGGCTATGGCAAAGCCCGCCCCGGCTCCAATCAGAGTCCCTGGCCACCACATATCAACCGCTCGCTTCTATCAAGGTTTCGACCTGCGCCAAACGTTCATGGGTTCCGACATCGACCCAGCGGCCCTTCAGCAGCTCGCCACTGACGCGCCCCTCGGCCATGGCCTTGCGCAGCAGTGGTGCAAGCTTGAACGCACCGTCCGAGCAGCCGCCGAACAACAGTGGGTGCAGGACGGCGATGCCGCTGTAGGTCAGTTTGTCGGCAGCGGGCTCACCATCGTGAGCCTTTCCGTCGGCCAGGATAAAATCGCCACCCGGGTGGTGTTCTGGATTGTCCACCAACACCAGGTGCGCCAGCCCTTCGAGCGGCCGACGCAAAGCACTGAAATCGTAGTCGGTCCAGATATCGCCATTGACCACCACAAACGCTTCATCGCCCAGCAGCGGCAAGGCTCGGAAAATTCCACCGCCAGTTTCCAGCGGCTCACCTTCGGGCGAGAAATGAATGCTCACGCCAAAGCGCGAACCGTCCCCCAGGTAGTCTTCGATCTGCTGACCGAGCCAGGCATGATTGATCACAATGTCGGTGAACCCGGCCTTGGCCAAGGCCCGCAGGTGATATTCGATCAAAGGAACGCCGCCAACGCGAATCAACGGCTTGGGTGTGGTGAGGGTCAGGGGCCGCATGCGCTCCCCCTTGCCCGCCGCCAGGATCATCGCCTTCATGCCGTCGCCCCGGTCGCTTGACGCAGGCTGCAAAGCAGCTCATCGAGCTGCGCCAGTTCAGGACGGCGAGCGATGACCGCGTCTATATAAGCAAAGAAGCGCGGCACATCGCCCAGATACCGCGGTTTGCCGTCGCGATGGCAAATGCGCGCGAAAATCCCGATGACCTTGAGATGACGCTGCACACCCATCAAATCGCTGGCCCGCAGGAAGTCCTCGACATCCGGCTGGACTGGAATGCCAAGCGCGCCGGCCTGCTGCCAGTAATCCACCAACCAGCCACGCACACGCTCCTCGGGCCAACTGAGGAAAGCGTCCTTGAACAGACAAGTCACGTCGTAGGTGACGGGGCCATAGACCGCATCCTGGAAATCCAGCACGCCGGGGTTCGGCTCGCTGAGCATCAGGTTGCGCGGCATGTAGTCGCGGTGCACCAGCACTTTGGGCTGGGCCAGGGCGCTGTCGATCAGCAGATCGGAAACCTGCTGCCAGAGCTGCTGCTGGGCCGCATCGAACTCGACACCCAACTCACGCTTGACGTACCACTCGGGGAACAACTCCAGCTCCCGACGTAGCAAGGCGACGTCGTAGCTGGGCAACGGCGCCACCATCGGCAGTTGCTGGAAAGCCAGCAAAGCTTGCAGCGCATCGCGGAATAGATCGTCGGCATTGTCGGCGTTGATCACATCCAGATAGGTCTGGTTGCCCAGGTCATTGAGCAAAAGAAATCCGCGATCGAGGTCCTCGGCATAAATTTTTGGCACATTGATACCGGATTTCGCCAGCAAAAACGCGATATCCACGAAAGGTTTGCAGTTTTCCTGGGGCGGTGGCGCATCCATCACGACGAAACTGCGGTCCTCGCCTTTCCAACGGAAATAACGACGAAAACTCGCGTCGCTGCTGGCCGCGGTCAACGTGGCCGGGGGGACGGCGCCCCAACCCTGTTGAGTAAAGAGGATCGGCAGCTGTTCATCGAGCCAAACTTTCAGGTGTTGCAGGCGTACATCTTGGTCGGGCATTGCAAGGGTCTCCGACGGCGCTAGCCGTCAAGCGGGTCATGCTTTATTATCCAGCATCTTTTTCAGACCATCGAGAGGCGTGCGGCCCACACCGCGGGCAGATGGCACGCAGGAAGCCCGGACTAATAAGATGGCATTGAAATCCCCCGCGTTTCGTAAAAAATTTCCGTTGCTGGTCACCGGCAGTCTGCTGGCCCTGCAACCCCTGGCCTCTTCATTCGTCGTCGCGGCGCAGCAGTATGACTGCTCCGTCTCCGCTTCGGGTGCCTGGGACTGCTCACCCAAGACACCGGCCGCCGCATTGCCGCCGCGCCCGGTGCATGAAGGCAGCGCGGTTGCCGACAGCGGCGACGCTGCGACCGACAACAGCTCGGGCGAACAAGCCGGCGACAAGCCGATGCTCGTCACCGAAGCCAAGGGCCGCGGCCTGAAGTCGCGCAGTGCAGACTACAGTCACCTGGACTGGGTTCCGCGCGAGAACCTCACGCCTGCACAATTGGCTGAGACCGGCCCTTACTGCTCGGGTGCCTACATCGAACCGACTCGTCCTGGCATGAACGACAAGACGGCCAAGAGTGACGCGCCGACGTTCCTTGGTGCCAAGGCTTCGCGCTATCAGCAGGAAGAACAGGTGGCGACCCTGGCCGGCGACGTAGTCATGCGCCAGGGCAGCATGCAGGTCGAGGCCGACGAGGCCAGCCTGTACCAGGCCGAGAACCGCGGTGAGCTGAACGGCAACGTACGGGTTCGCGACAACGGTGCACTGATCGTCGGCGACCATGCCGATGTACAACTGGACACCGGCGAAGCCAAGGTCGACAACGCCGAATACGTGATGCACAAGTCGCGCATCCGCGGTAACGCGCTGTACGCCAAGCGCGCCGAGAACGCGATCATCCGCCTCAAGGACGGCACGTACACCACGTGCGAACCGAACAGCAACGCCTGGACGCTCAAGGGCAACAACATCACCCTGAACCCGGCCACCGGCTTCGGTACCGCGACCAACGTGACGCTGCGGGTCAAGGACATTCCAGTCCTGTACACGCCTTATATTTATTTCCCGATCGATGACCGTCGCCAGTCCGGCTTCCTGCCGCCGACCATCGGCAGCGGCAGCGATACCGGCTTCCTGCTGGTCACTCCGTACTACTTCAACCTGGCGCCCAACTACGACGCCACGTTGTACCCGCGCTACATGAGCAAGCGCGGCATGTTGATGGAAGGCGAGTTCCGCTACCTGACCAAGTCCAGCGAAGGTCAGTTCGGCGCCGCTTACCTCAACGATGAAGACGATGAGCGCAGCGGCCAGACCGACTACGACAAGACCCGCTACATGTACAACTGGCAGCACAAGGGCGGCTTGGATTCGCGCGTGCTGACGGAAGTCGACTACACCAAGATCAGCGATCCTTACTATTTCCAGGATTTGCAGACCGACCAGATCGGTGTCGAATCCAGGGACTATGTGAACCAACAGGGGGCCGTCAGCTATCGGGGTGACAATTACGTCGCTCGCTTGAACGCCCAGGCTTATCAGATGGCGACGATTTCGAAGATCACGCCTTATAACCGTCTGCCTCAGATCACCTTTAATGGCTCGTTGCCTGAGCACCCGTATGGTCTGGATTTCGCGTACCGGACAGAGTTGGTGCGGTTTGATCGTGATTTGCGGACCGGTGACTACACCGATGAAGACGGCAACACTGATCCGTTTCTTGATACCAACGTTCGCGGGTTGGCCAGAGCCAACGGCAATCGCCTGAATCTAGCGCCTGTCATGAGCCTGCCCATGAACGCAAGCTACGGCTACATCAAGCCGGCGCTCAAGTATCAGTACACACAGTACGATCTGGATCTTGATAGCCGAGGCAAATCGGATATCGCAGCACAAAACGCTGAGGCCGATCGCCTACGGGGCACTTACAGTGGTAGCCAGAGCCGCGGCGTTCCAATTGCCAGCATCGACAGCGGCTTGTACTTCGATCGCAATACGCAGTGGTTCGGCACCAACTATCGCCAAACCCTGGAACCGCGCCTGTTCTACCTCTATGTACCGGAGAAGGACCAGAGCGACATTCCGGTCTTCGATACCAGCGAATCGACGTTCAGCTATTCCTCACTGTTCCGGGATAACCGCTTTACCGGCTCCGACCGTGTCGGCGACGAGAACAAGCTGTCCCTGGGCGTGACCAGCCGTTGGATCGAAGAGAACGGTTTCGAACGCCAGCGCGTCAGCGTCGGCCAAGCCTTGTACTTCAAGGATCGTGAAGTCCAATTGCCGGGCATCGACTTCAAGACCCGCGAAGATGCGAAATCCGATGTATCTCCTTACGCCCTGGAATACGAATACCGCTGGAACCGTGACTGGCGCACCACCGCCACTTACAACTGGGATCCGGACACCCACAGCCCTCGTTCAGGCAGCGCGATGTTCCACTACCAGCCAGAAGACAACCCGAACAAGGTTATCAACGCCGGCTATCGCTATCGCAACGACCAGGTCCGTTACGACGAGACTACCGGTACATGGCAAGTGGGCGGCGGCGACTACGGCACCCCGGGCACTCCTGGCTACGTGAAGGACTACTACAAGATCAAGCAGCACGACTTCTCGGTCATCTGGCCGATCGTGCCGCAGTGGAACGCAATCAGCCGCTGGCAGTATGACTACAACCGCAACCGTACCCTGGAAGCCTTCGGTGGTTTCGAATACGACAACTGCTGCTGGAAACTGCGCCTGATCAACCGTTACTGGGTCGACTATGAAGAGTTCAGTCAAGCCGCCCCGGAAAACGAAAAAGGCGACCACGGCGTCTTCCTCCAAATTGTTCTGAAGGGACTCGGCGGCCTCACCGGCGCCAAGGTAGAGAGCTTCCTCGACAAAGGCATCCAAGGTTATCGTGAACGTGAAGATCAAGCTTTCTGATTGTCTGCGCCCGCTGATGCTGGGCGCGCTGTTCCTGGGTACCGCGGCCAACGCCGCGGTGCAGTCCATCGATAAAGTGGTGGCCATCGTCGACAACGATGTGGTCATGCAAAGCCAGCTGGATCAGCGCGTCCATGAGGTGCAGCAAACCATCGCCAAGCGCGGCGGCGGCATGCCGCCGCCGGGCGTGCTGGACCAACAAGTGCTCGAACGCCTGATCGTCGAAAACCTGCAATTGCAGATCGGCGAACGCTCCGGCATTCGCATCACCGATGAAGAGCTGAACCAGGCCGTCGGCACCATTGCCCAGCGCAACAACATGACCATCGACCAGTTCCGCGCCGCCCTGGCTCGCGACGGCCTCTCTTACGAGGACGCCCGCGATCAGATCCGCCGCGAGATGGTCATCAGCCGTGTGCGCCAGCGCCGTGTCGCCGAACGCATCCAGGTGTCCGAGCAGGAAGTGAAGAATTTCCTCGCTTCCGACCTGGGCAAAATGCAGCTTTCCGAAGAACTGCACCTGGCGAACATTCTGATCCCCACCCCGGAAAGCGCCAACTCCGAAGCGATCCAGAGTGCTTACCGCCAGGCGATGGATGTCTACCAGCAGCTCAAGCAAGGTGCTGATTTCAGCCAGATGGCCATTGCCAAATCGGGCAGCGACAACGCCCTGGAAGGCGGCGACATGGGCTGGCGTAAACCCGCTCAACTGCCGCCCCCGTTCGACCGCGAACTGAGCACCATGGCGGTGGGTGACATCACCCAACCAGCCCGTACGCCCGGCGGCTTCATCATCCTCAAAGTCCTGGAAAAACGCGGTGGCGGAACCCAGGTGCGCGACGAAGTGCATGTTCGCCACATTCTGATCAAGCCAAGTGAAATCCGCAGCGAAGCCGAAACCAAGCGCCTGGCGGAAAAACTCTACGACCGCATCGAAGCAGGCGAAGACTTCGCCGAACTGGCCAAGAGCTTCTCGGAAGACCCAGGTTCGGCGCTCAACGGTGGCGACCTGAACTGGGTCGATCCGAATGCACTGGTCCCCGAGTTCCGCCAAGTCATGGCCAATACGCCACAAGGCCAGTTGTCCAAGCCGTTCAAGAGCCCTTATGGCTGGCACGTGCTGGAAGTCCTTGGCCGCCGCGCCACCGACAGCACGACCCAGGCTCGCGAACAACAGGCGATGACCGTACTGCGTAATCGCAAATACGACGAAGAGCTGCAAACCTGGCTGCGTCAGATTCGCGACGAGGCCTACGTTGAAATCAAACTCCCTGGTGCAGACCAGGCAGCGCAGTGAAACCCAAGCGTTTCGCGCTGACACCCGGCGAGCCCGCCGGCATTGGTCCCGACCTGTGCCTGCTACTCGCCTCGCGGCCCCAGCCACACCCTCTGATTGCCATCACCAGCCGCGACCTGCTCCTTGAGCGGGCCGCGCAGCTGGGGGTGGTCGTCAATCTGCTGCCAGTATCGCCGCACGCCTGGCCGGACGTCCCGGCGCCGGCCAACAGCCTGTATGTCTGGGATACGCCGCTGGGCGCGCCGGTGGTTACCGGCCAACTGAACAAGGCCAACGCGGCGTTTGTCCTCGAGACCCTGACCCGCGCCGGCCAAGGCTGCCTCGACGGAGCTTTTGCGGGCATGATCACCGCGCCGGTGCACAAGGGTGTGATCAACGAATCCGGCATAGCCTTCTCCGGGCATACTGAGTTTCTGGCGGACCTGACTCACACCGCACAAGTGGTGATGATGCTCGCCACGCATGGCCTGCGCGTGGCCCTGGTGACCACTCACCTGCCCCTGCGGGACATCGCGGACGCCATCACCCCGGAACGCCTGGAGCGGGTCACGCGGATCCTGCATGCCGACCTGCAGGAAAAATTCGGCATCGCCCAGCCCCGTATCCTCGTCTGTGGGCTCAACCCCCATGCCGGTGAGGGCGGACACCTGGGCCGCGAAGAAATCGACATCATAGAACCCACATTGGAACGCTTGCGCAGCGAGGGCATGGACCTGCGTGGCCCGCTGCCTGCCGACACTCTGTTTACCCCCAAATATCTGGAGCACTGCGACGCGGTGCTGGCGATGTACCACGACCAGGGCCTGCCCGTACTGAAGTACAAAGGCTTCGGCGCAGCCGTCAACGTGACGCTGGGCCTGCCGATCATCCGCACGTCGGTGGACCACGGCACAGCCCTGGACCTGGCTGGCAGCGGCAGGATCGATACCGGTAGCCTGCAAGTCGCACTGGAAACCGCCTACCAGATGGCCGAGACCCATTTATGACCGAGCAATACCAACACCGCGCGCGCAAGCGCTTCGGCCAGAACTTCCTGCATGACGCTGGCGTGATCGATCGCATCCTGCGCTCCATCAATGCCAAGCCCGACGATCGCCTGCTGGAAATCGGCCCGGGCCAGGGTGCCCTGACCGAAGGCCTGCTCGACAGCGGCGCGCAACTGGACGTAGTGGAGCTGGACAAGGACCTGGTCCCGATCCTCAACCAGCAGTTCGCCGGCAAGAGCAATTTCAACCTGCACCAGGGTGACGCGCTGAAGTTCGACTTCAATAGCTTGAACGCAGCACCGCGCAGCCTGCGCGTGGTTGGCAACCTGCCCTACAACATTTCCACACCCCTGATCTTTCACCTGCTAAGCAACGCAGGCCTGATCCGCGACATGCACTTCATGCTGCAAAAAGAAGTGGTCGAGCGTCTCGCTGCCGGTCCTGGCGGGGGTGACTGGGGCCGTCTGTCGATCATGGTCCAGTACCACTGCCGGGTCGAACACCTGTTCAACGTCGGCCCGGGGGCATTCAACCCGCCGCCGAAAGTCGACTCGGCCATCGTCCGCCTGGTGCCCCATGCGGTCCTGCCGCACCCGGCCAAGGATCATCGGTTGCTGGAGCGGGTGGTACGTGAAGCGTTCAACCAACGCCGCAAAACCCTGCGTAACACCTTGAAACTGCTGCTCAGCAGCGCTGAAATCGAAGCCGCCGGCGTGGACGGTAGCCTGCGTCCCGAACAGTTGGACCTGGCAGCTTTCGTGCGCCTGGCCGACAAGCTCAGCGAACAGGTTGCGCCGCAAGCCGACGCCAGCTGACGGACGATGATCGCTATCGGGCGGGACGACACTCTGGTCTACTACCCGATACTTGGCCTAGACTGACTTCATCAGCTACGCCCGCGTCCCGCTTCGCTTCTAAGGCCTTTTTGCATGTCCGATCCTCGTTACCAGGTCGACGTTAGCGTCACCACCCGTTTTCTGGCAGAACAGTCGCAACCCGAGCAAAACCGCTTCGCCTTTGCCTACAACATTACCGTACGCAATAACGGCTCTTTGCCAGCCAGGCTGCTGTCGCGGCACTGGGTCATCACCGACGGCGATGGGCATGTCGAAGAAGTGCGCGGTGCAGGCGTGGTGGGTCAGCAACCGTTGATCGAGGCAGGCAAAAGCCACAGCTATAGCAGTGGCACGGTGATGACGACCAAGGTCGGTACCATGCAGGGCACTTACCAGATGCTGGCCGAGGACGGCAAACGCTTCGACGCCATCATCAAACCCTTCCGCCTGGCGGTGCCCGGAGCCTTGCACTGATGGCCACGTATGCAGTGGGTGACGTGCAAGGCTGCCTCGAACCACTCAAGTGCCTGCTGGAGCGAGTCGCCTTCGACCCGCAGCGAGACACGCTATGGTTGGTCGGTGACCTGGTCAACCGTGGCCCGCAATCGCTTGAGACCTTGCGCTTCCTCTACGGCATCCGCCAGTCGCTGGTCTGCGTGCTCGGCAACCACGACCTGCACCTGCTGGCCGCCTGGCAGAACATCGAGCGCCTGAAAAAATCCGATACCTTGAGCGAAATCCTCAACGCCCCCGACTGCGTCGACCTGCTGGAATGGTTGCGCCAGCAAAAGCTCATGCACTATGACGAGCAACGCAACCTGGCACTGGTTCATGCCGGAATACCCCCCCAGTGGTCGCTACGCAAGGCGCTCAAATGCGCCAACGAGGTCGAACAGGCATTGCGCGACGACAATTTGTTCGCACCCTACCTGGACGGTATGTACGGCAACGATCCGGTCAAATGGGATAATGAGCTCACCGGCGTAGCCCGTCTTCGCGTCATCACCAACTATTTCACCCGCATGCGTTTCTGCACCCGCGATGGCAAGCTTGATCTCAAGAGCAAGGAAGGCATCGAGACGGCCCCGCCCGGCTACGCCCCTTGGTTCAAGCACAAGGAACGCAAGACCCGTAACCTTAAAATCATTTTCGGTCATTGGGCGGCGCTGCAAGGTCAATCCGACGAGCCCGGGGTCATCGCCCTTGATACCGGCTGCGTATGGGGTAGCGCGATGACACTGATGAACGTCGACACCGGCGAGCAACTGCGTTGTGATTGCGACGAACAGGGCCATGCCAAACCCAACCACAAGCCGACCACTGCATCAGTGTCGGCCGGCACCGCCGTTTGACCGGCGCTACGCTTCAAGCTACAGGAGCCCCTCATGACTGAATTCAAACGCATCCCCCCGGACCAGGCCCAGGCCCTGCGCGAGCAAGGCGCAGTGGTCGTCGATGTTCGCGACCCAGCCACATTTGCCGCCCTGCACATCAGCGGCTCCAGACACTTGGATAACCACTCCATCGCCGACTTCATTCGCTCCGCCGACCTCGACGCCCCTACCGTCGTGGTCTGCTATCACGGCAACTCCAGCCAAAGCGCAGCCGCCTACCTGGTCAGCCAGGGCTTCACCGATGTCTACAGCCTGGACGGTGGTTTCGAACAATGGCGTACGACTTACCCTTCGGAAATTGCGCAAAGCGTTCACGAATAATTTTTTATGTCGTCCCAAGCCCGCGGGAACCGTGGGCTTGAGCGCTGGCAGACGAACGGTCTGCCATAACTAATTACGCATTCCCCCTTTACCTCTCCGATTCCGAACTATCCTTAGCCTCAGGCCATCCAAAACAGGGGAGAGCCGGTACACCGGCGCACGGGTCATCGGGAGTAAGCTTTCAGGAGCCTGCATTCCTGAAAGCATTCTGGGGGGTAAACGGCAGCTGGGTTCCACCAGCGGCTGACCAGCATCGACTGATTGATCCGCCACCGGCTCCACGTATCGAGCGAGGTGACGTCATGAGCATTTTTAGCCACTTCCAACAACGTTTCGAGTCCACGCGGCAGGAGGAATACTCGCTGCAGGAATACCTCGAACTCTGCAAGCAGGACCGCAGCGCCTACGCATCAGCCGCGGAGCGTCTGTTGCTGGCAATCGGAGAACCGGAACTGCTGGATACCTCGACCAACTCGAGGCTTTCGCGGATTTTTTCCAACAAGGTGATTCGCCGCTATCCGGCCTTCGAAGACTTCCACGGGATGGAAGAATGCATCGACCAGATCGTGTCCTATTTCCGCCACGCCGCCCAAGGCTTGGAAGAGAAGAAGCAAATCCTCTATCTGCTCGGCCCCGTAGGTGGCGGTAAATCGTCCCTGGCCGAAAAGCTCAAGCAATTGATCGAAAAAGTGCCCTTCTATGCAATCAAGGGCTCGCCGGTGTTCGAATCGCCCCTGGGGTTGTTCAACGCCACCGAGGACGGCGCGATCCTCGAGGAAGACTTCGGCATCCCACGCCGCTACCTCAGTACCATCATGTCGCCATGGGCCACCAAGCGCCTGGCCGAGTTCGGTGGCGATATCAGTCAGTTCCGAGTGGTCAAGCTCTACCCGTCGATCCTCAACCAGATCGCAGTAGCCAAGACCGAACCGGGGGATGAAAACAACCAGGACATTTCGGCCCTGGTGGGCAAGGTGGATATCCGCAAACTGGAGGAATTTCCGCAGAACGACGCCGACGCCTACAGCTATTCAGGCGCACTGTGCCGGGCCAACCAAGGCCTGATGGAATTCGTCGAGATGTTCAAGGCCCCCATCAAGGTACTGCACCCCTTGCTGACCGCAACCCAGGAAGGTAACTACAACAGCACCGAGGGTCTGGGGGCCATTCCGTTCACCGGTATCCTGCTGGCTCACTCCAACGAGTCGGAATGGCATACCTTCCGCAACAACAAGAACAACGAAGCCTTCATCGACCGGATCTACATCGTCAAGGTACCGTACTGCCTGCGCGTCACCGACGAGGTGAAGATCTACGACAAACTGCTGTTCAACAGTTCGCTGTCCAAGGCCCACTGCGCGCCCGACACGCTGAAGATGCTCGCCCAGTTCACCGTACTATCGCGCCTCAAGGAGCCGGAAAACTCCAATATCTATTCGAAGATGCGGGTATACGACGGCGAAAACCTCAAGGACACCGATCCGAAGGCCAAATCCATCCAGGAATACCGCGACAACGCGGGGGTCGATGAAGGCATGAACGGCCTGTCTACACGTTTCGCGTTCAAGATCCTCTCCAAGGTCTTCAACTTCGACCCCCACGAGATCGCCGCCAACCCGGTTCACCTGCTGTACGTGCTGGAGCAACAGATCGAGCAGGAACAGTTCCAGGCGGAAACTCGCGAGCGTTATCTACGATTCCTCAAGGAATACCTGGCCCCGCGCTACATCGAATTCATCGGCAAGGAAATCCAGACTGCGTACCTGGAGTCCTACAGCGAATACGGCCAGAACATCTTCGACCGCTACGTGCTGTACGCCGACTTCTGGATCCAGGACCAGGAATATCGCGACCCGGAGACCGGCGAAATCCTCAACCGCGTGGCGTTGAACGAGGAACTGGAAAAAATCGAGAAACCGGCCGGCATCAGCAATCCGAAGGATTTCCGTAACGAAATCGTCAACTTCGTATTGCGCGCCCGGGCTAACAACAACGGCAAGAACCCAACCTGGCTCAGCTATGAAAAGCTGCGGGTGGTGATCGAGAAGAAAATGTTCTCCAACACCGAAGACCTGCTGCCCGTCATCAGCTTCAACGCCAAGGCCAGCAAGGAGGACCAGCAAAAACACAACGACTTCGTCACACGCATGGTCGAACGTGGCTACACCGACAAACAGGTACGGCTGCTCTCCGAGTGGTATCTGCGGGTCCGCAAATCGCAATAAGCAGCGGCAGGTTTCTAGCGACAGGCTGCGAGGGACAGCCGTTGAGCCCGAGGCTCGACAGCGTTTCCCTTGCGGCCTGGAGCTGACGACTTGAAGCTTCCCCGGAGGGGCCTATGAGCTATGTGATCGACCGACGCCTTAATGGCAAGAACAAGAGCACGGTAAACCGCCAGCGGTTTCTGCGGCGCTACCGTGATCACATCAAGAAGGCCGTCGAAGAGGCGGTCAGCCGGCGTTCCATTACCGATATGGAACATGGCGAACAGATCAGCATTCCTGGCCGCGACATCGACGAGCCGGTGCTTCACCATGGCCGCGGTGGCAAGCAGACCGTGGTGCATCCCGGCAACAAGGAATTCACCAGTGGCGAGCACATTCCCCGTCCACAAGGAGGCGGTGGCGGCAGGGGACCCGGTAAGGCCGGCAACTCCGGCGAAGGTATGGACGAGTTCGTGTTCCAGATCACCCAGGAGGAATTCCTTGAGTTCATGTTCGAGGACCTGGAACTGCCCAACCTGGTCAAGCGCAACCTGACCGGCACCGACACCTTCAAGACCGTGCGAGCCGGCATCAGCAACGAAGGCAATCCTTCGCGCATCAATATCATCCGCACACTTCGTTCGGCCCACGCGCGACGCATTGCGCTGTCAGGAAGCAGCCGGGCCAAACTGCGGGAGGTCAAGGAGGAACTGGCTCGCCTGAAACGCGAAGAACCCGATAATTTCGGCGATATTCAAGACCTCGAAGCGGAAATCGAGAAACTCAGCGCGCGCATTCATCGCGTACCATTCCTCGATACATTTGACCTCAAGTACAACCTGCTGGTGAAACAGCCTAACCCCAGCTCCAAGGCAGTGATGTTCTGCCTGATGGACGTATCAGGCTCCATGACCCAGGCGACCAAGGACATCGCCAAGCGCTTCTTCATCCTGCTGTACCTGTTCCTGAAGCGGAACTACGACAAGATCGACGTCGTATTCATTCGCCATCACACCAGCGCGAGAGAAGTGGACGAAGAAGAATTCTTCTATTCCAGGGAAACCGGCGGCACTATCGTTTCCAGCGCCTTGAAACTGATGCAGGAAATCATGGCTGAGCGCTACCCCGCCAACGAGTGGAATATCTACGCGGCCCAGGCGTCCGACGGTGACAACTGGAACGACGATTCGCCGATCTGCCGTGACATCCTGATCAACCAGATCATGCCGTTCGTCCAGTACTACACCTATGTGGAAATTACTCCACGCGAACATCAGGCCTTGTGGTACGAATATGAGCGTATTGCCGAAGCTTTTTCCGACACATTTGCCCAACAACAACTGGTCTCGGCCGGGGATATCTATCCGGTCTTCCGTGAACTCTTCCAGCGCAGGTTAGTGACATGACCGCCAAAAAAGAGCAGAAACGTCAGCCTATTTCCACCGGCTCCGAATGGACATTCGAGCTGATCCAGGCCTACGACCGCGAAATCAGCCGTATCGCGGACCGTTATGCCCTGGACACGTATCCGAACCAGATCGAGGTCATCACCGCCGAGCAAATGATGGACGCTTATGCGTCGGTTGGTATGCCGCTGGGTTATCACCACTGGTCCTACGGCAAGCACTTCCTCAGCACCGAAAAATCCTACAGCCGTGGCCAGATGGGGCTGGCTTACGAGATCGTGATCAACTCCGACCCGTGCATCGCTTACCTGATGGAAGAAAACACCATCTGTATGCAGGCTTTGGTGGTGGCGCATGCGTGCTACGGCCACAACAGTTTCTTCAAGGGCAACTACCTGTTCCGCACCTGGACCGATGCCAGCTCGATCATCGACTACCTGGTGTTTGCCAAGCAGTACATCATGCAATGCGAAGAGCGCCACGGCATCGACGCAGTGGAGGATCTGCTGGACTCTTGCCACGCCCTGATGAACTACGGCGTGGACCGTTACAAGCGGCCATATCCGATTTCTGCCGAAGAAGAGCGCCGTCGCCAAAAGGACCGTGAAGAACACCTGCAAAAGCAGATCAACGACCTGTGGCGCACCATTCCCAAGGGTGCCGACAAATACAGTGAAAAAGACAACGCGCGCTTCCCTGCCGAACCGCAGGAAAACATTCTTTATTTCATTGAAAAACACGCGCCGCTGCTGGAGCCCTGGCAACGGGAAATCGTGCGCATCGTGCGCAAGATTGCCCAGTATTTCTATCCACAACGCCAGACCCAGGTCATGAACGAGGGCTGGGCCACATTCTGGCACTACACGCTGATGAACGACCTGTACGACGAAGGCCTGGTGACCGACGGCTTCATGATGGAGTTCCTGACATCCCACACCAGCGTAGTGTTCCAGCCCGGTTTCGACAGCCCGTACTACAGCGGTATCAATCCTTATGCACTGGGCTTTGCCATGTACCGTGACATTCGGCGCATGTGCGAAAACCCCACCGAGGAGGATCGGCGCTGGTTCCCGGACATCGCGGGCTCGGACTGGCTGTCCGCCATCAAGTTCGCCATGAGCAGCTTCAAGGATGAAAGCTTCATCCTGCAGTACCTCTCACCCAAGGTGATCCGCGACCTGAAGCTGTTCAGCATTCTCGATGATGACCAGAAAGATGACCTGCTGGTGCCTGCCATCCATGACGAAGGCGGTTATCGCATCATCCGCGAGACCCTGGCGGCCCAATACAACCTGGGCAATCGCGAGCCCAACGTGCAGATCTACAGCATCGACCGCCGGGGAGATCGCTCGCTGACCCTGCGCCACCAGGCTCATGACCGAAAACCGCTGGGCGACTCCACCGATGAGGTACTCAAGCACCTGCATCGTCTCTGGGGTTTCGACATCCATCTGGAGACCTTGCAGGGCGACCAGGTAATGAAAACCCACCATGTGCCGCCCCGCACCGAACAAGCCGAAGGAGACTATGGCCGCCTGGACCTGGCCGTCATTCACCTTTGATCCCGTTTTCACCTCCGAACGTCCGGCGCAAAGGTTATCCTGTCGGACCAACGGAGGTTTTTTATGCAGATTTATAAAGTCGGCGGCGCCGTTCGCGATCGCCTGCTGGGCATCCCCGTCACCGACATCGATCGGGTCGTGGTGGGTGCCACCGCCGAGCAGATGCTGGCCAAGGGGTTCCGCCCCGTGGGGGCCGATTTCCCGGTGTTCCTCGACCCGAAGACCGGCGAGGAGTACGCCCTGGCCCGTACCGAACGCAAAAGCGGTCGAGGCTATGGCGGCTTTGTGTTCCATGCCAGCCCTGAAGTGACCCTCGAAGAAGACCTGATCCGCAGAGACCTTACGATCAACGCCATGGCTGAAGACGACAACGGCCATCTCACTGATCCATACCACGGCCAGCGCGATCTCGAAGCCAGAATTTTGCGCCACGTTTCCCCCGCATTTGCCGAAGATCCCCTCCGAGTACTGCGAGTTGCTCGCTTCGCCGCACGTTATGCTCCGTTGGGCTTCAAAGTGGCCGATGAAACACTTGAGCTGATGCGTCAGCTCAGCGATTCCGGTGAGCTGGAGGCATTGACCGCCGAACGCAGCTGGAAAGAAATTTCCCGCGCCCTCATGGAAAATCAACCACAGGTGTTTATCCAGGTGCTGCGCGACTGTACGGCACTCAAGGTTCTGATACCCGAGGTCGATGCGCTGTTCGGCGTGCCACAACCTGAAGCCCATCACCCGGAAATCGACACTGGCTTGCATACCCTGAGCGTGCTGGAACAGGCAGCGCTACACCGGCAGCCTCTGACCGTCCGCTGGGCTTGCCTGCTCCATGATTTGGGGAAAGGCCTGACACCCGAGCACGAATGGCCGCGACACATCGCTCACGAGCACAAGGGATTGAAACTGATCAAAGCGGTCAATGAGCGCTTCAAGGTGCCGCGCGACTGCCAGGAGTTGGCGCTATTGGTTGGCCAGTACCACACCCATGGTCATCGTGCACTTGAGCTCAAGGCTTCTACCCTGCTTGAGCTGTTGCAGAGTTTTGACGTGTATCGCCGGCCTCAGCGCTTCGAGGAATTCATCGCGGCGTGCGAGATGGATGCGCGGGGACGCAAAGGGCTCGAAGAGAGAAGTTATCCACAGGCTGACTATTTGCGAGGTGCAGCAGCAGCGGCCCGCGGAGTGGCAGTGCAGCCCTTGCTGGAGAAGGGCTTCAAGGGCCCGGAGTTGGGCGAGGCGATCAAGCGCGAGCGCCTCAGGGCGTTGAAAGCGTACAAGGACGCAGCGAACTGACGGAAGGCATAGGGGCGGCTTGCATCTTCGCGGGATGCGCCACCGCCATCGCGAGCAAGCTCGCTCCTACAGTGGGCTTCAGTCGAACACAACACATGTGTCCGCTGATTAATCAATGTGGGGGCGAGCTTGCTCGCGATGACCGCAGGCGCCTCACAGCAGATTCGACGGCGTAAGCTGCTGGCCTCGCCACTCAAAAGCCACCGGCGCCAACACCTGATCAATCTGCGACTCGTCCCACAAAGTGGCGAAGCTTTTGCCCACACCTGGATGAATCCGATCCGGCGCGATCAACGACAACGGCCACAGAACAAAGGCGTTCTTGAGGATTTCGGCGCGAGGCAGAATCAACCCGTCGAAGTTGCCAACCTGTTCGCCATACAGCAGCACGTCGATATCCAGCGGCAGCCCCTTGCGATCCGGCGCATAACGACCGTTGTCCGCCTCGATGAACTTGAGGCGACGGTCCAACTCCATCAGCGGCAGATCCGTGAAGGCCGACACGACGAAATTGAAGAATGGCCCGCTCTTGATCCCCACCGGCTGACTCTCGAAGACCGCCGAACAGCGTATGTCCACCAGGAAATCGGCCAAGGCTTCAAGGCCCGCACGCAAATGGATTTCGCGCTCGATATTGCTGCCGAGCCCGAGAAAAACCTGAGTCAGCGACATCCGCGCTCGATCTCCACGCCAACACCGCTGGCCGCCGGCACCGCACCGGGCTTGGTCACCTTCAGACGCAGCCAAGTAATCTTGAACTCGTCCATCAGTTCCTGGGCCAGTCGTTCGGCGAACGTTTCGACCAACTGGAACTGCGCTTGCTCGGCAAATGACTGGATGCGCGCCGATACGCTGGCGTAGTCGAGCGCCAAAGTCAGGTCATCGCCTGCGGCGGCCGGGCGGTTGTCCCAAGCGAAACTCAGGTCAAGCCGCAGACACTGTCGGATGCCTCGTTCCCAGTCGTAGGCACCGATTACCGTGTCGACTTCCAGGCCCTCGATAAACACTCTGTCCAAGCACTCTTCTCCGCAGCACGACAAGGGCGCAATGCGCCGTTAGAATCAGGGCGTCCTCGCCCGGAATAGTTAGCATGTTTTGGTTACTGGCGATTCTCGCCTACCTGCTCGGCTCGCTGTCCTTTGCCATTTTGCTCAGCCGCCTGACCGGTCGCCCGGATCCGCGAACGAGTGGCTCAGGCAATGCCGGCGCCACCAACATGCTGCGCCTGGCCGGACGCAAACTCGCCGTCCTGACCCTGCTTGGCGACCTCTGCAAAGGTCTTTTCCCGGTATTGATCGCCAGCCTTGCAGGGCTCTCGTTGCAGCAACAGGCCTGGATCGGCGTCTGCGCCGTTATCGGCCACCTGTTTCCGCTGTACTTTCGCTTTCGTGGCGGCAAGGGTGTCGCCACTGCTGCCGGCATGCTGCTGGGCCTGTATCCGCCCGCGGCCCTACTGGCGGTCTGTGCCTGGCTGCTGACGTTCTACCTGACCCGCACCAGCTCACTGGCCGCGCTGATCGCCACACCGCTGACCCTGCCACTACTGGCCTGGCAGGAGCCGGCGGCCTTGTTGCCGATGACAGCCTTGGTCGCACTGATCGTCTGGCGTCACCGAGGCAATCTACGCGACCTGTTCGCCGGGCGCGAACGGCATTTTTAAAAGCCGCTTCACAGCGGCGACAACTGCTCCATCGGCCAACGCGCCTGCACGCTGATGGCCAGGCTTTCATGCTGGCCCGCCTGCAAACGCTGACAGCCGGCAAAAGCAATCATCGCGCCGTTATCGGTACAGAACTCCGGCCGGGCGTAGTAAACGTCGCCCTTCATGTCGCCGAGCATTTTCTCCAGTGATACGCGCAACGCCTTGTTCGCACTCACGCCACCTGCGATTACCAGACGCTTGAGACCGGCCTGCTTCAGGGCACGCTTGCACTTGATGGTCAAAGTCTCCACCACGGCCTGCTGGAACGCCAGCGAGATGTCGCAACGGGCTTGCTCACTGTCGTCCCCGGCGCTGACGCACTGCTGCCAAGTATTCAGGGCGAAGGTTTTCAGGCCGCTGAAACTGAAATCAAGACCCGGGCGATCGCACATCGGACGCGGAAACACGAAACGTCCTTCAACGCCTTGAGCTGCAAGTCGGGCGATTTCCGGTCCGCCGGGATAATTGAGCCCCATCATTTTCGCGGTTTTGTCGAAAGCTTCGCCAGCGGCGTCGTCAAGTGTTTCGCCCAGCAACTGGTATTGGCCGATGCCATCGACCCGAACCAGCTGCGTATGGCCGCCAGACACCAACAAAGCGACGAACGGAAATTGCGGTGGTTGCGGCTCCAGCATGGGCGCCAGCAAGTGGCCTTCCATGTGGTGCACACCAAGGGCCGGGATACCCCAGGCAAAGGCCAGCGCCTGGGCGCAGGAAGCGCCTACCAGCAACGCGCCCACCAGGCCCGGCCCAGCGGTGTAGGCAATGGCATCGATCTCGGTCGGTACACAGCCTGCTTCGGCCAGGACCTGGCGGATCAAGGGCAGCATGCGCTTGACGTGATCGCGCGACGCAAGCTCAGGCACCACCCCACCATAAGCGCGGTGCAGGTCGATCTGGCTGAACAGCGCATCGGCCAGCAGGCCGCGTTCACTGTCGTAAAGTGCAACGCCGGTTTCGTCGCAGGAGGTTTCTAATCCCAGTACTAGCATGGGTTTGCGCCTTGTAGAGGCTGAATTCGAAGGCGCGCATAATAGTCGCCGCGTTGTGCCCCGACCAGCGGTTTTCGATCAGAGGCTTTGCATTCCGAGCGATGAGGGGTTAACATCCGCAACCCTTAAAAACCGACGTCTTCAAGTGCTCTTTTGCCGCGAGGATGTTGACCCCGGTAATGAATGAAGGTAGCTCTGGATGCCAGCCGTCAAAGTAAAAGAGAACGAACCCTTCGACGTAGCTCTGCGTCGTTTCAAGCGCTCCTGCGAAAAAGCCGGTGTTCTGGCTGAAGTTCGTAGCCGCGAATTCTACGAGAAGCCGACTTCGGAGCGTAAGCGCAAAGCAGCAGCCGCTGTTAAGCGTCACGCCAAGAAAGTTCAGCGCGAACAGCGCCGCGCCGTACGTCTGTACTAATACACAGACGTCCGTAGCAAGCTTCTGCCAAGCCCGGCCCTCAAGCCGGGCTTATGGCATTTGCGGAATCACGCTTGATGCTTCACCGTCAAAGCCGCAGACGCGACCAAGACAACCTGCTTCACCACGTCAGACCTGGCTCTTTTGCCAGCGGTGCACGTCTCTTCTGACGAGCCTACCAAGGCTACTGACGAGCACACCCCTGATTCCTCTAACGACGATCAGCCCAAGGCACCTGCTTGCGTGCCCGCTTGATGAGCTATCCGAGGCCTGACCGGCCGTTACCGGACTCAGCGCAACACATTCAAACAGTCGAATGCTGATAGTTATTAACGTCAGTGGATTATCGGCAGATACACTTCCCGACAGCGATGATGCAGACGACCCGGTCGAGCCACCGTTTTACTGTGCCTCAAGACCAAGAGCCGGTTACGCCTGCTGATTTCGGGTCCATATTTCGCGCAGTGATGATGAGAACGCCATGGCCGGGCTGATTCCCCAGAGCTTTATTGACGACCTCCTGAACCGCACCGACATCGTCGACGTGGTCAGCTCTCGCCTGCAAATGAAGAAAGCAGGCAAGAACTACACGGCCTGCTGCCCGTTTCACAAGGAAAAAACCCCATCGTTCAGCGTCAGCCCCGACAAGCAGTTCTACTATTGCTTTGGCTGCGGCGCAGGCGGCAATGCCCTCGGCTTCATCATGGACCACGACAACCTGGACTTTCCCCAGGCCGTCGAAGAACTGGCCAAAGCCGCTGGCATGGAGATTCCCCGGGAGGAAAGCGGTCGGCAACACAAGCCGCGCCAACCGACCGACTCGCCGCTCTATCCGCTGCTGACCGCGGCGGCCGACTTTTATCGCCAGGCCCTCAAAAGCCATCCGGCACGCAAGGCAGCGGTGGATTACCTCAAGGGTCGCGGCCTGACCGGCGAAATCGCCCGGGACTTCGGCCTCGGCTTCGCCCCGCCCGGCTGGGACAATCTCTATAAGCATCTAAGCAGCGACACGCTGCAGCAACGCGCCATGATCGACGCCGGCCTGCTGGTCGAGAATGCCGAAACCGGCAAGCGCTACGACCGCTTCCGCGACCGGGTAATGTTCCCCATCCGCGACACCCGCGGGCGGATCATTGCTTTCGGTGGCCGAGTACTGGGTGACGACAAGCCCAAGTACTTGAACTCCCCGGAAACCCCGGTCTTCCATAAAGGCCAGGAACTCTATGGCCTGTACGAAGCGCGCAAGAACAACCGCAATCTCGACGAAATCATTGTCGTCGAAGGCTACATGGACGTTATCGCCCTGGCCCAGCAAGGCCTGCGCAACGCCGTCGCAACCCTGGGCACGGCCACCAGCGAAGAACACATGAAGCGCCTGTTTCGCGTGGTGCCCAACGTGCTGTTTTGCTTTGACGGCGACCAGGCCGGCCGCAATGCCGCCTGGCGTGCACTGGAAGCCACCCTGCCGTGCCTGCAGGACGGGCGGCGTGCACGCTTCCTGTTCCTGCCAGAAGGCGAGGACCCGGATACCCTGGTGCGCTCCGAGGGGACCGATGCGTTCCGCGCGCGGATCAATCAGCACGCGCAACCATTGGCCGATTATTTTTTCCAGCAATTGACCGAAGAGGCCGATCCGCGCTCACTCGAAGGCAAGGCCCACATGGCCACTCTCGCGGCACCACTGATCGACAAGGTGCCTGGCGCCAACCTGCGCACGCTCATGCGCCAGCGCCTGACCGAGATCACCGGCCTGAACAGCGAAGCGGTCAATCAACTGGTCCACAGTGCGCCTCAGGAGGCGCCACCGGCCTACGACCCGGGTATCGATTACGACGCGATGCCAGATTTCGCCGACTATCATCAACCGCAGCAGGACTATGCACCGCAGCAGGAATGGACGCCGAAAAAACCCGGCAGCGGCGGCAAGAAATGGGACAAAAAGCCTTGGGACAAGAACGGCAAGCGCGGCGATCGTGACCAGCCACGTGCCCCGCGCGTGCCGGCCGCCGTCGAACCACCAACACTGGCCGCCTTGCGCACCTTGCTGCATCACCCGCAACTGGCTGAAAAAGTCGAGGACGCCGGGCACTTCGCCGCCGAGGACCACAGCAATACGCAATTGCTGGTCGCGCTCCTTGAAGCGGTGCAGAAGAACCCCAAGCTAAACTCTTTCCAGTTGATCGCACGATGGCATGGCACCGAACAGGGGCGTCTGTTGAAGGCCCTGGCCGAGAAGGAATGGCTGATTGAAGGAGATAACCTTGAACAACAGTTTTTCGACACCATTACTAGCTTGTCCGCCCGCCAACGCGAGCGAAATCTGGAACAACTTCTGCGAAAAGCTCGCCAGAGCGAGTTGACCAGCGAAGAGAAAAACCAATTGCGCGACTTACTCAGCCGCAATGTTTGCGCATCAAACCCGACCTCAACTGGCGCGTGAGGTCACAGCTCAGGTATAATCCTCGGCTTGTTTTTTGCCCGCCAAGACCTTCAGTGGATAGGGTGTTATGTCCGGAAAAGCGCAACAGCAGTCTCGTATCAAAGAGTTGATCCTATTGGGTCGTGAGCAGGGCTACCTGACTTACGCGGAGGTCAACGACCACCTGCCGGAGGATATTTCAGATCCGGAACAGGTGGAAGACATCATCCGCATGATCAACGACATGGGGATCAACGTATTCGAGGTTGCTCCAGATAAGGATGCCCTTATGCTGGCCGACGCCGATACCGACGAGGCGGCCGCTGAAGAAGCGGCCGCAGCGTTGGCAGCGGTCGAGACCGACATTGGTCGCACCACGGACCCCGTGCGCATGTACATGCGTGAAATGGGTACGGTAGAGCTCCTCACACGCGAAGGCGAAATCGAAATCGCCAAGCGTATTGAAGAAGGCATCCGTGAAGTGATGGGCGCAATCGCGCACTTCCCTGGCACGGTTGACCATATTCTCTCCGAGTACACCCGCGTCACCACCGAAGGTGGCCGCCTGTCCGACGTCCTGAGTGGTTATATCGACCCGGACGACGGCATTGCGCCGCCTGCCGCCGAAGTGCCGCCGCCGATCGACGCGAAAGCCGTCAAGGCCGACGACGACACCGATGACGACGACGCCGAAGCCAGCGACGACGAGGAAGAAGCCGAAAGCGGTCCGGATCCGGTCATCGCTGCACAGCGTTTCGGCGCTGTGGCCGACCAGATGGAAATCACCCGCAAGGCGCTGAAAAAGCACGGTCGTAACAACAAGCAGGCCATCGCCGAGCTGTTGGCACTGGCCGAGCTGTTCATGCCGATCAAGCTGGTGCCCAAGCAGTTCGAAGGCCTGGTGGAGCGTGTTCGCAGCGCCCTGGATCGTCTGCGTCAGCAAGAGCGCGCGATCATGCAACTTTGCGTGCGTGATGCCCGCATGCCACGCGCCGATTTCCTGCGTCAGTTCCCTGGCCACGAAGTCGACGAAAGCTGGACCGATGCCCTGGCCAAAGGCAAAAGCAAATACGCCGAAGCCATTGGTCGCCTGCAACCGGACATCATTCGTTGCCAGCAGAAACTGAGCGCGCTGGAGACCGAAACCGGCCTGAGCATCGCTGAGATCAAGGACATCAACCGTCGCATGTCGATCGGCGAGGCCAAGGCCCGCCGCGCGAAGAAAGAGATGGTTGAGGCCAACTTGCGTCTGGTGATCTCCATCGCCAAGAAGTACACCAACCGCGGCCTGCAATTCCTCGATCTGATCCAGGAAGGCAACATCGGCCTGATGAAAGCGGTGGACAAGTTCGAATACCGTCGCGGCTACAAGTTCTCGACTTATGCCACCTGGTGGATCCGTCAGGCGATCACTCGCTCGATCGCCGACCAGGCCCGCACCATCCGTATTCCGGTGCACATGATCGAGACGATCAACAAGCTCAACCGTATTTCCCGGCAGATGTTGCAGGAAATGGGTCGCGAACCGACCCCGGAAGAGCTGGGCGAACGCATGGAAATGCCTGAGGACAAGATCCGCAAGGTACTGAAGATCGCCAAAGAGCCGATCTCCATGGAAACCCCGATCGGTGACGACGAAGATTCCCATCTGGGTGACTTCATCGAAGACTCGACCATGCAGTCTCCGATCGATGTCGCCACCGTTGAGAGCCTCAAGGAAGCGACTCGCGAAGTACTCTCCGGCCTTACTGCCCGTGAAGCCAAGGTACTGCGCATGCGCTTCGGCATCGACATGAATACCGACCACACCCTCGAGGAAGTCGGTAAGCAGTTCGATGTCACCCGTGAGCGGATTCGTCAGATCGAAGCCAAGGCATTGCGCAAATTGCGCCACCCGACGCGAAGCGAGCATCTGCGCTCCTTCCTCGACGAGTGACCTTCAAACCCCCGGCCCTGCCGGGGGTTTTGTTATGTACAGATAAAATCCCCCCGTGCTGTCCCCCCGCCCTATTGCCCGTCTACACTCGAAACATCCTCCCCAAGCCATGACGAGACACTGATGCCCAGACTGACGGCCGCGCTTTTGCTGTCCTTGATAACCTGGACCGCAACAGCTGGCGCGTTGACGCTCACTGAAGAGGAGCTCCGCTGGCTCAAGGACCACCCCGACCTGCGCCTGGGTGTCGATGCCTCATGGCCGCCGTTTGAGTTTCGAGATGATCAGGGCCGCTATCAGGGCTTGGCCGCTGATTACGTCGAAATCATCCGCGAGCGGCTGGCTATCCAGCTCACACCGATCGAGCCGGTCAGTTGGACTGTAGTGCTGGAGCAGGCCGCACAGGGCAAGATCGATCTTTTGCCGGGCATCATGTCCACCCCCGAACGGCAGAATTACCTGGCGTTTACTCGCCCCTATCTCGATTTCCCAATCGTCATCCTGGCCCATCATGGCGGCGCCCAGCCGCATAACCTTAAAGAGCTGTACGGGCTGAAAATCGCTGTGGTGGAGAACTACGCCCCCCACGAACTGCTGCGCAACCACCATCCCGACCTGAACCTGGTGGCGCTGCCGAATGTCAGTTCAGCCCTGCAAGCGCTGGCAACCGACGAAGTGGACGCGGTGGTAGGTGACCTCGCTTCCAGCGTCTGGAGCCTGCGCCAACTCAAGCTCGATGGCCTTTATGTCAGCGGGGAAACACCTTATCGCTATCAACTGGCAATGGGCGTCCCTCGGGATAACAAGATACTGGTGAGCATCCTGGACAAGGTCCTGGCGGATATGACGCCAGCGCAAGTCAACGAGATCCAGGAGAAGTGGGTCGGCAATGTGCACGATTACCGCCAGCTCTGGTCAGACTTGCTGCTTTACGGCCTGCCCGCGCTGCTCCTCTTGATCGGCGTACTGGCAGTGGTGATTCGCATCAACCGTCGGCTCAGCTCGGAAATTGCCCGACGGGTCGAGCTTGAACAGGAACTACGCAGCAGCGAATACCATTACCGTGGTCTGGTGGAGAGTTTGTCGGCGATTGCCTGGGAAGCAAGGGTTAGCGATTTCACCTACAGCTACGTCTCCCCCCACGCCGAGGAATTGCTCGGCTACCCCCTCGCCCACTGGCTGATTCCGGGCTTCTGGCGCAACATCATTCATCCGGCTGACCTGATCCGCGCCCAGACCTATTGCGATCATGAAGTGCAGGCAGGTCGCGATCACTGCATCGATTACCGTGTTATCACCGCCGACGGGCGCTGCCTGTGGGTGCGCGACATTGTCAGCCTGATCGAGCACGGTCACGAACCAGTGATGCGAGGGTTGATGATCGACATCAGTGAGGCCAAGCACACCGAGGAAGCGTTGCGCCTTTCGGAGCAGAAGTTCGCCTCGGTATTCCGCCAGTGCCCGGACATCCTGGTGATAGCGCGCTTGATGGACGGCTGCCTGCTGGAGGTCAATAAAGCCTTCGAAGAGCAGATTGGCCTGAGCGCCGCAGAGGTAGTGGGCCAGACCGCGACCGAACTGAATATCTGGGGCATCCAGGGCGTTGGCCCAAGCCTGTTGCAGCGTTTGCAGGCCGGGAGCATTCGCAATCTGGAAATGCCCTTTCGCCGCAGCAACGGCCAGGAGTTCACCGGACTGATCTCCGCCGAACCCTTTGACCTCGACACGACACCCGCCCTGGTCGTGGTGGTGCGTGACATCAGCCAGCTCAAAGAAACCCAGCAGCAATTGCAGACATCCGAAGAGAAGTTCGCCAAGGCTTTCCACGCCTCCCCCGATGGCTTGCTGCTGTCGCGGCAAAGCGACGGCCTGCTGATTGAAGTCAACGAAGGTTTCAGCCGTATCACCGGCTTCAACAGCGCTTTATCGGTAGACCGCTCGACCCTGGACCTGGGTATCTGGGTCAATCTCAACGAACGCAAACAAATGCTCGATCTGCTGAAGCGAGACGGCTTCGTGAGGGATTTCAGCTGCCATATCCGCCGCAATGACGGCCAGATACGACTCTGCGAAGTGTCCAGCCGTCCGCTACCCATCGGCAATGAAGACTGCATGCTGACCATCGCCCGGGACATCACCGAACGCCATCTGATGCAGGAAAAGCTGCAGCAGGCCGCCACGGTGTTCGAAAGCACCGCCGAGGGTGTGTTGATCACCGATACACAACAACACATCAGCGCGGTGAACCGTGCCTTCACTGAAATCACCGGCTACAGCGAAACCGAAGCCTTGGGACATACGCCACGGCTATTGGCTTCCGGCCTGCACGACAGCGCGTTTTACGCCGCGATGTGGCACCAGTTGACGGCAGAAGGACACTGGCAGGGAGAGATCTCCAATCGGCGCAAGAATGGCGAGTTGTACCCCAGCTGGCTGACTATCAGCGCTGTACGCAACCGGAACCAGCAGATCACCCACTTCGTCGCGGTCTTCGCCGACATTTCCAGCCTCAAACACGCCCAGGCCCGGCTCGATTACCAGGCTCACCACGACCCGCTGACCGGCTTGCCGAATCGGACGTTGTTCGAAAGCCGTTTGCTCACGGCACTGAACAGCCAGCAGGAAAATGGTGGCCAGGGGGCGGTGCTATTCTTGGACCTGGACCGCTTCAAGCACATCAATGACAGCCTCGGACACCCGGTCGGCGACCTGCTGCTCAAAGGCATTGCCGTACGCCTGCGCGAACAGTTGCGCGACATCGACACCGTGGCACGCCTGGGCGGCGACGAATTCATCATTCTGCTACCGGGCCTGCAGCAGCCCAGCGACGCCGAGCACATCGCCCAGAAACTGTTGAACTGCTTCGCCGCGCCCTTCCAGGCCGGCGAACACGAATTTTTCATCAGCGCCAGCATCGGCACCAGCCTCTACCCGCAGGATGGCTGCGACGTCGCCACACTGGTCAAGAATGCCGACGCGGCGATGTACCGTTCCAAGTCCAAGGGACGCAACCGGGTGGAAAGCTACACCCGCGACCTCACTGCCCAGGCCAGCGAGCGAGTGGCATTGGAGCACGAGCTACGGCGGGCGATTGAACGCAACGAGTTGTCATTGTCCTTCCAACCGAAAATCAGCCTCGCCGACAACCAACTGGTGGGTGCCGAAGCGTTGATCCGCTGGACTCACCCCACGTTTGGCGACGTGCCGCCGGAACACTTCATCCCCCTTGCGGAAGAAAACGGCATGATCCTGCAAATCGGGGATTGGGTACTGGAGCGCGCCTGCCGACAGTTGTGCGAATGGAACGACGCTTACGACAGCCTTGGCCCCCTTTCGGTCAACCTGGCCGGGGCCCAGCTGCGCCAACCCAACCTATTGGGGCGTATCGAACAACTGCTGCGCGAGCACCAACTCGAACCTGGCTTATTGCAACTGGAAATTACCGAAAACTTCATCATGAGCCAGGCCGAAGAAGCCCTGACGGTACTGCACCAACTGAAAAAACTCGGCGTACAACTGGCTATTGATGACTTCGGTACCGGCTACTCATCCCTGAGCTACCTCAAGCGTCTGCCACTGGACATCCTCAAGATCGACCAGTCTTTCGTCCGCGGCCTGCCCGACGACCCTCATGACGCAGCCATCGTGCGGGCAATCATCGCCCTGGGCCGCAGCATGCAATTCACCATCATCGCCGAGGGCGTCGAAACCCTGGCCCAGCAACAATTCCTGACTGAAGAAGGTTGCGAACAGATCCAGGGCTATATCGTCAGCCTGCCCTTGTGCGCCGAAGAGTTTGCCGCAACGTTTCTTCGTATGACCGTATCGGATTTTTCGGATAGCACAGCCGAGAAACCGTCGCTATAATCCGCGACCTACTGAGGGCCTATAGCTCAGTTGGTTAGAGCAGAGGACTCATAATCCTTTGGTCCACGGTTCGAGTCCGTGTGGGCCCACCACCTTGAAAGCCGCGCATTGCGCGGCTTTTGCGTTTTTGAGACTGCGGATTTTGCACGCCCGGACGTCATGCACAGAGCAGACAGACAAGCAAGGCTGATACTGTTGGAAAAGTAGCCCACGCGCGGCAACCGGCAGCACAAACACTGCGCATCCCAAGTACTTTGAAGGCAGCGACCCGAGTGAACATCGACACACGCATCAAATTCCGTCATCTGGTGTGTTTTCTCGAAGTGGCGCGTCAGGGAAGCCTGGCCCGTGCGGCAGACAAATTGGCAATCAGCCAACCAGCGCTTTCCAAGACGCTCAAGGAGTTGGAAACGTTGTTGGCTGCCGTGTTGTTCGAACGAAGCAAGAAAGGGACGACGCTGACGGAAGCCGGCGTAGCTTTTCTGCGATATGCGGGGCCGAGCGTGCAAGCGCTGCGCGAGGGGGTCAATAGCTTGCGCGCAGGTGTCCACGAGCCCGTTGCCCTTAGCGTCGGTGTGCTCTCCACGGTTGAAAGCATGTTGATTCCGGAGGTTGTCTGTCGATTGCATGCTCGACATCCGGCCCTGGTGGTCAGTGTGGTGACTGGCCCCAGTGCATACTTGCTATCGCAACTGCGCGTCGGTGAGCTGGACCTGGTGGTAGGCAGAATGACCGATAGCCCATTGATTCATGGGTTGGCGTTCGAACACCTCTACAGCGAATCCATGACCCTGGTGGTGTGTAACGACCATCCTGTGCTCGCAAATCCACAGGGGCATAAGAGCCTCGAAGACTATCCATGGGTCCTTCCTTTGGCGGGGACGACGATCCGTAAATTCGCCGACGCCCTGTTTGTGCAACACGGCATTAGCCCATCGCGCCAACGCCTGGAAACCTTATCGGTCGCGCTGAGTCGGCGCTACGTACAATGCAGCCAGGCCATTTGGGTAGCGCCTTTCGATGCTGTCAGGCAGGACTTGAGACAAGGCACTTTGGTGGAGCTGGAATTAGGGACGCGCGAACCAGGCGGTTCCGTGGGGCTATGCACAAATCCCGCGTTACCGATAACACCGCAGGCGCAGTGGTGCATGGAGGCACTGCGCGAAGTCGGTCAGGAATACCTCGAAGGAAAATATCCATAACCATTTGGGTATGGATCAAGTCGTTTTTTTCAATTTTGGGTTGGGTCGCGCAAGAGGAAACTGGACTACCAGTCGCTGCCAACGCAGCACTTGCCTCTGACGAACCATAACAATAGGAAAAATCGACATGTCTGATGCGCATGACAGCCGCTTCGTCATTCGTGACCGTAATTGGCACCCCAAAGCCCTGACGCCTGACTACAAGACTTCGATCCTGCGTTCGCCGCGCCAGGCCTTGGTGAGTATTCCCCAGTCTCTATCGGAAACCAGCGGGCCGGATTTTTCCCATCTGAAAATGGGCCAGCACGATAACGATCTGCTGCTCAATTTCAATCACGGAGGCCTGCCCATCGGCGAACGCATCATCGTCGCGGGCCGGGTCTGTGATCAATTCGGTAAACCAATTCCCCATACGTTGGTGGAAATGTGGCAGGCCAATGCGGGTGGCCGTTACCGGCATAAGAAAGACAGTTACCTGGCGCCGCTTGATCCCAATTTCGGCGGGGTCGGCCGTGCGCTGACTGACCGTGACGGCAACTACAGCTTCCGCACGGTCAAGCCCGGCCCCTACCCATGGCGCAACGGCCCCAATGACTGGCGGCCAGCCCACATCCACGTCTCCATCAGCGGCCCATCCATTTCCGCGCGTTTGATTACTCAGTTGTATTTCGAAGGTGATCCGCTCATTCCCATGTGCCCGATTGTCAAGACGATCGCGAATCAGGAGGCGGTGCAAAGTTTGATCGCCAAACTTGATATGAGCATGGCCAATCCGATGGATTGCCTGGCTTATCGCTTTGATATTGTTCTGCGCGGACAGCGCAAGACCCACTTCGAAAACCGCTGAGGAGGCATGCGAATGTCCGTTCAACTTCTGCCTGAAACCCCTTCGCAAACGGCCGGTCCTTATGTGCATATAGGCTTGGCGCTAGAGGCGGCTGGTAATCCGTCGCGGGAACAGGAAATCTGGAATGAAATGGCCAAGCGTGGCGCGCCAGGTGAGCACATCGTACTGATGGGCCACGTTTATGACGGTAACGGCCATTTGATTCGTGATGCATTTCTGGAGTTCTGGCAGGCAAATCCAGAAGGCGTCTATGACCCCGAATACGATCTGGAAAAGCCCTTCAATTGTTTTGGCCGCACGGCCACCGCCGATGACGGAGAATGGATAATCAAGACCGTCAAACCCGGCATAGTGAAAAACACCGCAGGGCTTCCCATGGCCCCGCATATCAACGTTGCCCTGTTTGCTCGTGGGATCAACATTCACTTGCAGACCCGCCTGTATTTCGACGACGAAGCCGAGGCGAACGCCGTGGACCCCATCCTGGGTCTGATCGAGCAACCGCCACGTCGCCAGTCCCTGATGGCCAGGCGTGCCACGCTGGATGGCAAGTTGGTTTATCGGTTCGATATTCATGTGCAAGGTGAATCGGAAACGGTGTTCTTCGATTTTTAATCGCTACTTGCACAGTGCCGGGCATAAGCGCTCGGGATCGATGAAGTTGTCTAGACGCCGGCCTCCCCTAAAACCAGACCCGTCAGGGTCTGGTTTTTTATCGAATTGAGCTTTAAAGACTGACGTTTTTTTGATCGCCATAACAACTCAGGCAACCAACCGCTCCCCCGCCCTTGTCCCTGTACTCACCTACAGTAATACTCTGCGAAGTTCACAATCCCCACGCCTAAGACCATCCAGCTTCCTCACCGAGACGCCCATCATCGCCAGCCCCAGCCTCTCTAGACTGTTTCTTGACCTGTTCTGGCAACTCAGCATCCTGCTGGTGCCGGCCTTTTTCGTCACGCTGCTGCCACTCCACCTGGCTTTATCGGTGGTGCTGTTCTTCGGCCTGCTGATGGGACTTGCCGCGCGTCTGGGCTGGCTATCGATCGGTCGAGGCTGTGCCCGGCTAATGATCGGTGCCGTGTTCGGCCTGGGCTTCAGCCTGGGCAGGGCCCTGCCCGAGTGGTGGGGTATCCTGGTCGCAATCGTCAGCATCATCGGTGGACTCGCGTGCGTCAGTGCATGGGAGCGGCGTCTGGGCCTGGTCGTGGTTTCCGTCAAAGGGCCGAGTGCCTGGGGTGGAAACGAGCCGCTGCTGACCCCGGAAGGCGAGCCGATCCGGGTGTTCAACCACAGTGAAATCGCGATGGGCGGCCCCACCTATTGCGATTATCTGTTTCCCGATGGTGTGCTCCTGCAAGGCCTCGGTTCCTCAGCAGTGTTCTCCAGCGATGGACGTTATTTTGCTGCGCCAGTACCGTCCCGGCAGAATTGGGGCCTGGTGGTCCTTGATCGTCAACAGCGCCAGCTGTACCGCTGTGCCGATAGCGAGCTCTGGGAGCTGGACACGTTTGATCTCGACGTATTGCGCGGTCGCCACAGCCCATTGGTGGACGACAGCGTTCGCGAAACCCGACTCGGTGAGCTGTTGCAAACGGCCAGCGTTTCCAATCTGGTGCCTGTCGCCGATCTCTGGCTGGAACCCGACGGGTATCCGGAGAATATCCCGCACACTTTCGAACGACATTCCGCTGATGGTCTGCAACGCCTGCAAGGCAACATTTCATTGCCCTCGACCTTCCGTGATCTGGCACAGCCACTGGAGCCCCTGCGTTCGCCGCGCTACACCGTCAGCATCAACGGGCAACCATCGGACCTGCTGATGGCGGCCGATGCGCCGTTGGTATGGAGCACTGATCAGCGCGCCCTGGCGTGCCTGGCCCAGGAACATGCCAGTCAGGCAGATGGCGACCAATATTGGTTATGGCACGTTGATGATGGCTGGCGCGTACTGCCCGCGCCTTGGGTGAAGAGCGCCACTGAACCCTCTTTCTATTGGCATGAATTATTGAGCCTCGAGGCGAACCATGTGCGTATCGGGTCGTACCTCGATTATCCGCGACCAAGCTCTGGCCGTTATGGCTACCGCCTGGACAGTATCCATAGCGATACCGAAACCCAGGCCGGTCATGACGCCCAAGGCCGCGTGCAAGTCGCTGAATTCAAATTGACCCGCACCGCCATTGTCATGCCGTTGGACAGCAGGGGCCGGCGAGGTGACTCATACCTCGAGACGCAGCCGATGCAGGGTGGGGTGTGCGCGCAGTTGGCCTGGCTTGCCGACAATAGCGCTGGGCTTGGCGGTTATCGCTGCCAGATCGGTGACTGGCACTTGCCAGGAAGTTGGTTGCTGGACCATCGAGTCTCTGACTGCGGGCGTTATCTGGCGCTGCTACCGTTTGAAGACTCAACGACAGTGACAACCCATGCAGTGATTGCAGATGTGCAAGAACGACGCCTGCTACCAGGGCCCGCTATGTGGGTAGAACGGATACTCGATTTTCGGGATGGCCGGCTGAGTCTCGCGGTGATTGCCGGTCGTCTTGGGCAAGACCTGGAAAGCAGCGCGCTGCAACGCTTCAACATCCCTGCGCCGCAGCCGGGCAGCGACCCTTCGTTCTTTCACGCCTGCGAACAATCCCGACTGTTCTACAACACCGTGGACCTGCAGGTGACAGGCTCACAACTGCACCGCGTTGCCCCTTGGCGCCTGGTGGATCGTGCGCAAGTGGCCAACGCCGACGGTGACTTCATCCTCCCCGCGCCCGGTCATCAGGATGCCGCCTGGTTATTCGGCAGCGAAACGGAATATGCCGACAGTTGGGTACGTGCGCAGACGCCCCGGCTTGGAGGCTGCCTGCTGACGGCGTCAGGCTGCGCTTTGGTCGACCTGGCACCCTCGATGATCTGGTCGGCCGATGGCCGCTATCTGGCGCTGACCTGTATGGCAACGGATGTGACAGAGGTGTGTGGCAGCTATCGTGGCTGGCAGTTGCTACTACTCGATGTTCAGGAGCACACGTTGCGGGTGCATTCGCAATGGCTGGGCAACCGGCCAGTGTTTGAACGTTTCGACGACGAACAGCTGCATGTACGCTGTTTTGAGCGTGATTGGGAAGCAGAAGGCGCTGACGACCCAGGTTCAATCCAGTCGTTCTCACTGGACCTTTTGTTGCAGTTGCCCGCTGAGCAGCTGGTTTGCCAGGATGGTTTCTGGCTCAGGTCTTCGCAGGTGAACTTGGCGCCCCTCTGGCGAGCACTGACTTTACCTGCCATTGACTATTTCCAACCTGAGAGCCTGTAACATGCCCGTCACCGATGCCCGCGCCGGAGCCCACCTTGCCTGACACCCGCCCTCCCGTCCTCGACGAAATCGACCGCCAACTGATCGCGGCGCTGCAAATCAATGCCCGGGAAAGCGTCGCCATGCTCGCCCGGCAGCTAGGCATCGCCCGCACGACCGTGACCTCGCGGTTGGCGCGGCTGGAAAAAACCAAGGTGATTACTGGATACGGCGTGCGCCTGGGGCAGCGGGTGATAGACGGCGGCTTGCAGGCTTATGTCGGCATCAAGGTTCAACCGCGCTCCGGCAAGGACGTACTGCGGCGCTTGAGCGCCATGGCCCAGGTCCAGCAATTGTGCGCGGTCAGCGGTGAGTTCGATTACGTCGCCTGGTTGCGCACAGACTCGCCGGAGCAGTTGGACCAGTTGCTGGACCAGATCGGCAGCGTGGACGGTGTGGAGAAGACCACCACTTCGATCATCCTCAGCAGCAAGATCGATCGGGGCCAGCCGGTCTAGGGCCTGAGACTTACCTTGTGGGAGCGAGCTTGCTCGCGATGGCGTTGATTCAGCCACATCTTCATGACTGACAGGCCGCTATCGCGAGCAAGCTCGCTCCCACAGAGAACCTGCTTCGTCATTACGACTCATCAATACGTCAAAGTGACTTAAAACCACTCAAAACGACGACATATTGTGTCTTATTAACGTGTTACACCCTCCCTAGAATGGCTGGCATCTTTCCTATACTCAGACGCGAACGTCGTGTCGAGTCGCCCATCAAGGTCAGTCATGAACAAGAACAATCGCCACCCAGCAGACGGTAAGAAACCCATCACCATTTTCGGGCCGGACTTTCCCTTCGCCTTTGACGACTGGATCGAGCATCCGGCTGGCCTGGGCAGTATTCCGGCCCACAATCACGGTGCGGAAGTAGCGATTGTCGGTGCCGGTATCGCTGGCCTGGTGGCGGCGTACGAATTAATGAAGTTGGGCCTCAAGCCCGTGGTCTATGAGGCGTCGAAAATGGGCGGGCGCCTGCGCTCGCAAGCGTTCAATGGCGCCGAAGGCGTAATTGCCGAACTAGGCGGCATGCGTTTTCCGGTGTCGTCCACCGCCTTCTATCACTATGTCGACAAGCTGGGCCTGGAGACAAAACCGTTCCCCAACCCACTGACCCCGGCCTCCGGCAGCACCGTCATCGATCTGGAGGGCCAGACCTACTACGCACAGAAATTGGCCGACCTTCCTGCATTGTTCCAAGAGGTTGCCGACGCCTGGGCCGATGCGCTGGAGGACGGTTCGCGTTTTGGTGAGATCCAGCAAGCGATTCGCGACCGCGACGTGCCACGGCTCAAGGCGCTGTGGAACACCCTGGTACCGCTGTGGGACGACCGCACGTTCTACGACTTCGTCGCCACCTCCAAGGCGTTCGCCAAACTCTCGTTCCAGCACCGCGAAGTGTTCGGCCAGGTCGGGTTCGGCACCGGCGGCTGGGATTCGGACTTCCCCAATTCGATGCTGGAGATCTTCCGCGTCGTGATGACCAACTGCGACGATCATCAACACCTGGTGGTCGGCGGCGTCGAACAGGTCCCCCACGGCATCTGGAACCACGTGCCGGAGCGCTGCGCGCACTGGCCGGAAGGTACCAGCCTGAATTCGTTGCACCTGGGCGCCCCGCGCAGCGGCGTGAAGCGCATCGCCCGCGCCGCCGATGGCCGGTTCAGTGTGACGGACGTCTGGGATAACACCCGTGAGTACGCCGCAGTGCTGGTCACCTGCCAGAGCTGGCTGCTGACCACCCAGATCGAATGTGAAGAGGCGCTGTTCTCGCAAAAAATGTGGATGGCCCTGGACCGCACCCGCTACATGCAATCGTCGAAGACGTTCGTAATGGTCGACCGGCCATTCTGGAAGGACAAGGACCCGGAAACCGGCCGCGACCTGATGAGCATGACCCTCACCGACCGCCTTACTCGCGGCACCTATCTGTTCGACAATGGCGACGACAAGCCCGGGGTGATTTGCCTGTCGTACTCCTGGATGAGCGATGCGTTGAAAATGCTGCCGCATCCGGTGGAAAAACGCGTGAAGCTGGCCCTCGACGCCCTGAAAAAAATCTACCCCAAGGTGGACATCGCCGCACGGATCATCGGCGATCCAATCACCGTGTCCTGGGAAGCCGACCCGCATTTCCTCGGTGCATTCAAGGGCGCCCTGCCTGGCCACTATCGCTACAACCAGCGCATGTACGCGCATTTCATGCAGGACGGCATGCCCGCCGAACAACGCGGGATCTTTATTGCCGGCGATGACGTCTCATGGACACCGGCCTGGGTCGAAGGCGCGGTACAGACCTCGCTCAATGCCGTGTGGGGAATCATGAAGCACTTCGGCGGTGAAACTCACGCCGAGAACCCGGGTCCAGGTGATGTGTTCCACGAGATCGGTCCGATCGCCCTGCCCGAATAAAAGGAGTTTTTGATGCGTGTAGCCCTTTACCAATGCCCACCGCTGCCACTGGATCCGGCCGGCAACCTGCAACGCCTGCACCAAGTGGCGCTGGAGGCCAGGGGCGCCGATGTGCTGGTGCTACCCGAGATGTTCATGACAGGCTACAACATCGGCGTCGATGCAGTGAATGTATTGGCCGAGGTCTACAACGGCGAATGGGCGCAGCAGATCGGCCGAATTGCCAAGGCGGCCAGTCTGGCAATTGTCTATGGCTACCCCGAACGCGACGAAGACGGACAGATCTACAACTCGGTGCAACTGATCGATGCCCAGGGCGAACGCCTCGCCAACTACCGCAAGAGCCACCTGTTCGGCGACCTCGATCACGCGATGTTCAGCGCCGGCGACGACTCATTGCCCATCGTGGAACTCAACGGCTGGAAACTCGGTTTCCTAATCTGCTACGACCTGGAGTTCCCGGAAAACGCTCGACGCCTGGCCCTGGCCGGTGCCGAGTTGATCCTGGTACCAACCGCCAACATGCAACCCTACGAGTTCATCGCCGACATCACCGTGCGCGCGCGGGCCATCGAGAACCAATGTTTCGTGGCTTACGCCAATTATTGCGGTCACGAAGGTGAATTGCAGTATTGCGGCCAAAGCAGCATCGCCGCACCGGATGGCAGTCGTCACGCGCTTGCAGGGCTGGACGAGGCCTTGATCGTGGGTGAGCTGGATCGACAGCTGATGGAAGATTCACGTGCGGCCTATAACTACCTGCACGACCGTCGGCCTGAGCTTTACGGCGACTTGCACAAGCACTGACCCTGGCGAATCCGCTAGCATGAGCACTTCTCTGTTTTGGAAACGCTCATGCCGGCCGCCGACTCCCTCCATCCTCATGCTGAAACCCTGGCCAACGGCCTGCGGGTGACAGTGCGTCATATGCCCGGCCTCAAGCGCTGCGCGGCGGTGCTGCGGGTAGCGGCCGGAAGTCATGATGTACCCCTGGCCTGGTCAGGCTTGGCGCACTTTCTCGAGCATCTTTTCTTCCTGGGCACCGAGCAATTTCCCACAGGGGAAAATTTGATGGCCTACGTGCAGAGGCACGGTGGCCAGGTCAATGCGCGCACCAGCGAACGCACCACGGATTTCTTCTTCGAATTGCCACCTACGGCCTTTGCCGGCGGATTGGAGCGGTTGTCGGACATGCTTGCACATCCGTGCCTGGATGAGGCCGATCAGTTGCGCGAACGAGAAGTGCTGCACGCAGAATTCATCGCCTGGTCCCAAGACGCGGCAGCCCAGCGACAGGTTGCCCTGCTCGACGGACTGTCGGCGGCCCATCCGCTGAGAGGTTTTCATGCGGGTAATCGCGACAGCCTTGCGGTGTCGCAGCCCGAATTCCAAACGGCATTGCACGACTTCTATCGACGGTTTTACCAGAGCGCTCAAATGACCCTGAGCCTGGCCGGCCCGCAAAGCGCCGAAACCTTGAAGGCATTGGCCGAGCGATTCGGTGACAACATTGCGCAGGGCGAAGCGGTTGTCAGGGATTTGCCACCCACGCTGATGGAAGCGTCCCCGGCCGTTTATCAACAGCCCCGCGAAGGTTGTCTCGATCTGCTATTGGCTTTCGAAGATTTACCCGTCGCCTCGCCACAAGCCATGGATTTTCTCTGCACGTGGCTGAACTCCAGCAAACCGGGCGGCCTGCTCGCCACGTTGCGCCAGCGCGGCCTGGCTGACAGCCTCAAGGCCACGCCGCTGTATGAGTTTGCCGGGCAGGCGTTGTTGCACATCGAGTTCAAGCTCGACAACGATCAAGCGTCGAACCAAATCCAGCCGTTGCTGCACGATTGGCTGGGTTTTTTCGCCGCCCAGGACGACTGGGCGTTATTGCGCGAGGAATTCACCGCGCTGCTGCAACGTCGATATGAAATGGGAACAGCGCTGCAACTGGCCCGTTGGGACAGTGAGAAACGCAACGGGCCCTTGTCGGAAAATGATCTGGCGAGGCTCAGGGAAATCCTCAAGCAATTGCACCCTGTGGATAACGTCACCGGGCAGTGGCAACTACCCGCGCCCAACCCGTTCCTGCAAACGCCAAGCGAACCACCCCGCGCCGGCTTGATACGCGGGCAGACCAGCGCCCACCGCGGCCTACGAACCTTTGCCCAGGACCGCTCCCGAGGCCGACGGGAACGCTCGCCGATGCAATTTAGCCAGACGCTGGTAGACAACACCCCGCAGGGCGCGGTGTATCTGCGCTGGCGGTTGGCGGCGCCAGCACCGCTCGACCTTCAAACCAGGCTCGACCGGCATCTGCAAGATCTGCGTGAAGAGGCGTGTCAGGCCGGTGTAGACGTCACTTTCGAGCCCTGCGGCAATCATCAATGGCTGCTGAAACTGGTCGGCCTGCAGGCGCCCATACCGTTGGTGCTCGAGCACATCCTGGCGAAACTGGGCCAACCGCTGCCGACGGTCCAGGCCAGGAACGCAATCGCATTGATGCCGATCCGACACCTGCTGAGGGAGTTGCCGAATTATCGTCAGCAACACTTGCAGCCCTCGGCATCGCCACTGGCCGACAACCTGTGGACGACAGCCCAGTGGGACGGCCTGGCCATCGGCCTGTCAGCGGCCACCCAAGGCGCAATCAGCCCAACCCTGGCCCAGGTGCCCGGCATCGCCGCCCAGGAAGTCGAGCCGACGACACCCTCCCGGCAACGTATCTGGCACATGCTCCAACCTCCTGGCGATGAACAGGCCGTGTTGCTGTTTTGCCCCACGCCAACCCCGGCCTTGTCCGATGAAGCGGCGTGGCGGTTGCTGGCGCAGCTGTGCCAGACGCCGTTTTACCAGCGCCTGCGGGTCGAATTGCAGTTGGGCTATGCAGTGTTCAGTGGCTTGAAACAGCTCGATGGGCAAACCGGTGTGTTGTTTGGTGTTCAATCGCCCAGCGCTTCGGCGGGACAGTTGATCGCCCACGTCGAACAATTCCTGAACGAATTACCAGAGCTGATCCAGCAGATCGACGATGCGACCCTGAGCAGCCAGCAGCAGGCCCTCGCCGCCCAGCTTCAAACCACCACCCTGCCGTGCGCCCAGGCTGCAGAACTGCTCTGGCAGGGCAAGCTGGCCGGCCGCCCGTCGGATTATCTCCAGCAGTTATCCGACGCTATCTTGCTACTGGGGCGCGAACAGCTATTGCATGCCGCCAGGCAGTTGGGTGACGCTGAAGGTGGACGGCATTGCCTGGCCAACGGGGCTTGCCCGGGATCCCCCTGGCAAGCGGCAGGATGATCATTGCAGCCACTGCAATGAGCTTTCTTTGAGAATCGCGGCGAACGAACAGGTCAGATTTAGTAACATAGCCACCTAAGCATCTGAACATCTCCGAACGGAGGTGGACTATATGTATAGATCGCACCGTACCATCTAATCAAAGCATCCCAACCAAAGGAGTATTCCCATGTCCTGGTCCAAACCCGCATATATCGACCTGCGTATCGGTTTCGAAGTCACCATGTACTTCGCCAGCCGTTGATTGCTGCAGGCGCTTAAACACGCAGCACAACGCCTCGGTCTACCGGGGCGTTTTTTATTACGGTTTGCAGAGGGAGCGGCCATGTTCGTCCAGATTCTAGGTTCCGCCGCCGGCGGCGGTTTCCCCCAGTGGAACTGCAACTGCGCCAATTGCGCAGGTTTTCGCAATGGCAGCCTGCGGGCCGAGGCGCGCACCCAATCGTCCATCGCCATTTCCGATGACGGTGTGAACTGGGTGTTGTGCAACGCTTCTCCGGACATTCGCGCCCAACTCCAGAGCTTCGCCCCGATGCAGCCTGGCCGGGCGCTACGGGACACCGGCATTGGCGCCATCATCCTGATGGACAGCCAGATCGACCACACCACCGGCCTGCTCAGCTTGCGTGAGGGTTGCCCACATCAAGTCTGGTGCACCGACATGGTCCACGAAGACCTGAGCAGCGGTTTCCCGCTATTCAACATGCTGACCCACTGGAACGGCGGGCTGAGCTGGAACCGCATCGAGCTCGACCAGAGCTTCATCATCCCGGCCTGTCCGAACCTGCGTTTCACGCCGCTGCCATTGCGCAGCGCCGCCCCACCCTATTCCCCGCATCGTTTCGACCCGCACCCGGGCGACAACATCGGCCTGATCGTCGAAGACCTGCGCACCGGCGGCAAACTGTTCTACGCTCCGGGCCTGGGCAAGGTGGACGGACCGTTGCTGGAGATCATGGCCGACAGCGATTGCCTGTTGGTGGACGGCACGATGTGGGACGACGATGAAATGCAGCGTCGTGGCGTCGGTACCCGCACCGGTCGGGAGATGGGCCATCTGGCACAAAACGGTCCCGGCGGGATGATCGAAGTGCTGGAGCAGTTGCCCTTGCCGCGCAAGATCCTCATTCATATCAACAACACCAACCCGATCCTCGACGAAGACTCGCCCGAGCGGGCTGAACTTGTACGCCGAAAGATTGAAGTGTCTTACGACGGAATGAGTATTGAGTTGTAGGAAGAGCGGAACGAGTCTGGGGGCGAGCTTGCGGTGGGTCAGCCAGGATGATGCCTGAAAGGACACTATCGCGAGCAAGCTCGCTCCCACAGAGGTCCGAGTCGTACTGGATATCTGATTCACAGCAAAACCAGTGTGGGAGCGAGCTTGCTCGCGATGGGGCCTGCCCTGACACCACCGACCCCACGGGCATTTCCCGGAGAACCTAAATGACTGACACCCCCCTGTCCCCCACCGAGTTCGAAGCGGCCCTGCGCGCCAAGGGCGCGTATTACCACATCCATCACCCCTATCACGTGGCGATGTATGAAGGCCGCGCGACTCGCGAGCAGATCCAGGGTTGGGTCGCGAACCGGTTTTACTATCAGGTGAACATCCCGCTCAAGGATGCCGCGATCCTGGCCAACTGCCCGGATCGGGAAATCCGCCGTGAGTGGATTCAGCGTCTACTCGACCATGACGGTGCGCCTGGTGAAGACGGTGGCATCGAAGCCTGGCTACGACTGGGCCAAGCCGTGGGCCTGGACCCCGATCAACTGCGCTCCCAGGAATTGGTGCTGCCGGGTGTGCGTTTCGCGGTGGACGCCTATGTCAACTTCGCCCGCCGGGCCTGCTGGCAGGAAGCCGCCAGCAGCTCACTGACCGAACTCTTCGCGCCGCAGATCCACCAGTCGCGCCTGGACAGCTGGCCGCAGCATTACCCGTGGATCGACCCGGCCGGCTACCAATACTTCCGCACTCGTCTGAGCCAGGCCCGGCGTGATGTGGAGCACGGCCTGGCGATTACCTTGCAGCATTACACCACCCGCCAAGGGCAGGAGCGCATGCTGGAAATTCTCCAGTTCAAACTGGACATCCTGTGGAGCATGCTCGACGCCATGAGCATGGCCTATGAATTGAACCGCCCGCCCTACCACAGCGTGACCGCGCAACGGGTGTGGCACAAAGGGATCGCCTTATGAGTTTCGACCGCAGCAAAACCCCGCGCTGGCGCCCCGGCTATCGCTTCCAGTACGAACCGGCACAGAAGGGCCATGTGCTGCTCTATCCTGAAGGCATGATCAAGCTGAACGACAGCGCTGCGCTGATCGGCGGTCTGATCGACGGCGAACGGGATGTCGCGGCCATCATCGACGAGTTGGCCAAGCAATTCCCGGGCGTACCGGAACTCGGTGACGACATCGAGCAATTCATGGAGGTCGCCCGTGCACAGCACTGGATCGAACTTGCCTGACGCTAACGGGCTACCGCCCAAGCCTGAAGTCGGCCTGCCGCTGTGGTTGCTGGCGGAGTTGACCTATCGTTGCCCGCTGCAATGCCCGTATTGCTCCAACCCGTTGGATTTTGCCGAGCAAGGCAAGGAGCTGAGCACCGAGCAGTGGTTCAAGGTCTTTCGCGAAGCCCGAGAGATGGGTGCCGCGCAACTGGGTTTTTCCGGCGGCGAACCGTTGGTGCGCCAGGACCTCGCCGACCTGATCGGCGAGGCACGCAGGCTGGGCTTCTATACCAACCTGATCACCTCCGGCATCGGCTTGACCGAACAGAAAATCAGCGACTTCAAGAAGGCCGGCCTGGACCATATCCAGATCAGTTTCCAGGCCAGCGACGAGCAAGTTAACAACCTGCTGGCCGGCTCGAAAAAAGCCTTCGCGCAAAAACTGGAAATGGCCCGGGCAGTCAAAGCCCACGGTTATCCGATGGTGCTGAACTTCGTGACCCATCGGCACAACATCGACAAGATCGACCGCATCATCGAGTTGTGCATCGCCCTTGAGGCGGATTTCGTCGAACTTGCCACCTGCCAGTTTTACGGCTGGGCGCAACTCAACCGAGTGGGGCTGCTGCCGACCAAGGAACAACTGGTCCGCGCCGAGCGTGTCACCAACGAATACCGCGCCAAACTGGAAGCCGAAGGGCATCCGTGCAAGCTGATTTTCGTGACCCCGGACTATTACGAAGAACGCCCGAAAGCCTGCATGAACGGCTGGGGCAGCATATTCCTGACCGTGACGCCGGACGGCACTGCCCTGCCCTGTCATGGCGCCCGACAAATGCCCGTGCAATTTCCTAACGTGCGCGACCACAGCATGCAGCACATCTGGTACGACTCGTTCGGCTTCAACCGCTTTCGCGGTTACGACTGGATGCCCGAGCCCTGCCGCTCCTGCGATGAAAAAGAAAAGGACTTCGGCGGCTGTCGCTGCCAGGCGTTCATGCTCACGGGCGACGCCAGCAACGCCGACCCGGTGTGCAGCAAGTCGCAACACCACGGTATGATTCTTAAGGCTCGCGAAGAAGCCGAGCACGCCACCCAAACCATTGAGCAACTGGCCTTTCGCAATGAACGAAACTCGCGCCTCATCGCCAAAGGCTGATCCGTTCAGCGCCGCCCAGGCCGTTGCTGCCGGCACCGACTTCGCCGAACTGCAGGTCGGCCCCCTAGGCTTGTTCTGGAATGAATACCGTCCCGAAGACGGCGCCTGCCGGATCTGGCATTGGCAGGATGCCAAGGCCCGTTGCCTGACCCCGGATGGGTTCAGCGCCCGCAGCCGGGTCTACGAATACGGCGGCGGGTCGTTCTGCCTGAGCGATGACGGCGTGCTGTTCGTCAATGAGTCCGACCAGCAGCTGTATCACCAGTCACTGGCCGATTCGCGCCCGGTGAGACTGACCTCGGGAGACTGTCGATACGGTGACCTTCATTTCGTCTGCGGCCAGCTGCTGGCGGTGGAGGAACAGGGTAATCAACATCGGCTGGTGTCGATCGGACTGACGGATCATCAACGGCATCTGCTGGCTGAAGGCGCGGACTTCTATGCTTCACCGACCGTGAGCCCCGATGGTCAGCGGCTCGCCTGGATTGAGTGGAGCCGTCCCCATCAGCCATGGACTGCAACGCGGCTGATGCTGGTCGAGCGCGTAGCTTCGGGGTGGGGTGAGCCGCGCTATGTGGCGGGCAACGGTGAAGAAGAGTCCATCCAACAGCCGCGCTTCGATGGCGCCAATCGCCTTTATTGCCTGACTGATCGCGGTGGCTACTGGCAGCCCTGGGTCGAGTCGGGCCACGGCCTGGAACCGCTGCCCGCCACTGAAGCCGATCATGCCCCGGCACCGTGGCAATTGGGTGGCAGCACTTGGCTGCCATTGGATGAACACGCTTACCTGGCGAGTTGGACCGCGGCGGGTTTCGGCCGTCTGGGCTTATGCCGCAGCAACGGTGGCAACGAGGACTTTACCGGGACCTACAGCCGCTTTCGCAGCCTGGCGCTGGATGAGCAGTTCATTTACGCCGTCGCTGCCTCGCCAACCAGTCCGTCGGCGGTGATTGCGATTGAGCGGCAAAGTCATGAAGTGAGGGTGCTGGCCGGTGGCGTCGCACCGTTGCCCGTCGAGCAAATCAGTCGTCCGCAAACCCTGCGATATCCCTCGGCTTCAGGTGAAGCCCATGGGTTCTTTTATCCAGCCATGAGTGCTGAAGAGAAACCTCCATTGGTGGTGTTCATTCACGGTGGCCCCACCTCAGCCTGTTATCCCCTGTTCGATCCGCGCATCCAGTACTGGACCCAGCGCGGCTTTGCCGTCGCCGACCTCAACTACCGTGGCAGCAGCGGCTATGGTCGGGCTTATCGACAAGCGCTGCATTTGAACTGGGGCGTAGTGGATGTCGAAGATGCCTGCGCAGTGGTAGCGTACCTGGATGAGCAAAACCTGGTCGATGGCCGTCGTGCATTCATTCGCGGCGGCAGTGCCGGTGGATATACGACCCTTTGCGCCTTGGCGTTCCATGACATCTTCCGCGCCGGCGCAAGCCTTTATGGCGTGAGCGACCCGATCGCCCTGGGCCGTGCCACACACAAATTCGAAGCGGATTACCTGGACTGGTTGATTGGCGACCCGCAACGAGATGCCCAACGCTACCGCGCCCGTACGCCACTGCTGCATGCCGATCAAATCCGCGTACCGGTGATCTTTTTCCAGGGCGAACTGGACGCCGTAGTCGTACCGCAGCAGACCCGAGACATGGTCGCCGCTCTAGAAGACAGCGGGGTGATGGTCCAAGCACACTATTACTCGGAAGAGCGCCACGGCTTTCGCAAGGCGGCTAACCAGGCGCATGCGCTGGAGCACGAGTGGTTGTTTTATCGTAGGGTGATGGGTAGCGAGCTGTAGAAAGCCGCAAAAACGGTGGGAGCGAGCTTGCTCGCGATAGCGTCGGTTCAGTCAACATCTCAGTAAACTGATTGACCGCTATCGCGAGCAAGCTCGCTCCCACAGGGTTTTGACTATTCAACTAATCTAGCGCCAGGCCCTTAGCGCTTGGCGATGATGTACACCGCATGCACGATGCCCGGGATGTAACCCAGCAGTGTCAGCAGGATATTCAGCCAGAAAGCCCCGCCAAAACCGACTTGCAGGAACACACCCAACGGCGGCAGCAGAATGGCGATGATGATTCGAATGATATCCATGGATGACTCCTGATTGGCGATGGCTACGTTGCCATATAGCTCATTGACCCACGACCGCTCGTCAGGGTTCAGTGAAAAACATTCAGGATGGGCGGCCGAACGGCCAAATCCACTCACGACAAAAAACGCAGGCAAAAGAAAACCCCGCCGAAGCGGGGTTTTGCAGACTGTTTCCCTGACATCCATTTCACTCCGCCTTCCTGGCAGAATCCTACGTGTCCGTGTTGTTGCTTTGCGCATCCTGCGCGACGTCCATGTGAAGTAGATTAGCCCTGGATCCAATCTGCCGATAGAGGGAAAACGCCAGCACATTGTGTAAGCGTTTGCTTACACAATGTCAGCTTTTAGAACTGTCCGGGCTCCAACAGGAACAGCGACTCGCTGCCCGCTTTCACCGAAGCACTCAAGGAATGAATGCGCGGCAGCAAACGAGCGAAGTAGAACCGCGCCGTGCCCAGTTTGCTCGCGTAGAAATCATCCTGGCTTTCTTTGCCCAAGGCCGCCTTGGCCATCAGCGCCCACATGTAGGCGTAAGCGGTGTAACCAAACGCCTGGAGATACTCCACCGAAGCCGCACCGATTTCATTCGGGTTGGTCTTCGCCCGATCCAGCAGCCATTCAGTCAGCTCGTCCAACGTACCGACCGCATCGTTCAGCGGTTTGGTGAACTCCGCCAGGTCGCTGCTTGCGGTGGCGGTGAAGTGACGGATTTCATCGGCGAACAGTTTGTAGAACGCACCGCCGCTGCCGACGATCTTGCGCCCCACCAGGTCCAGCGCCTGGATGCCGTTGGTGCCTTCGTAGATTTGCGTGATACGCACATCGCGCACCAGTTGCTCCTGACCCCATTCACGAATGTAGCCGTGGCCGCCGAAAATCTGTTGGCCGTGGACCGTAGTTTCCAGGCCCAAGTCAGTCAGGAAGGCCTTCGCCACTGGCGTCAGCAATGCCACCAAGTCTTCGGCGCGTTTGCGGGTGGTCGGCTCCTCGCTGAACTTGGCGGTGTCCAGTTGCATCGCAACGTAGGTGGAAAAGGCCCGGCCACCCTCGTTCGACGCTTTCATGGTCAGCAACATCCGGCGCACATCCGGGTGGACGATGATCGGGTCGGCAACCTTGTCCTTGTTCTGCGCGCCGGTTGGCGAACGGCTTTGCAGGCGGTCACGGGCGTATTCGATGGCGTTCTGGTAGGAGCGCTCACCGGAGGCCAGGCCTTGGATACCGACGCCCAGACGTTCGTAGTTCATCATGGTGAACATTGCCGCCAGGCCTTTGTTCGGCTCGCCTACCAGGTAACCCACGGCTTCGTCGAAGTTCATCACGCAAGTGGCGGATGCCTGGATACCCATCTTGTGCTCGATCGAGCCGCAGTTGGCCGGGTTGCGCGCGCCCAGGCTGCCATCGGCGTTGACCATGAACTTGGGCACCAGGAACAAGGAAATGCCTTTCGGGCCAGCTGGCGCATCCGGCAGTTTCGCCAATACCAAGTGAATGATGTTCTCGGTGAGGTCGTGTTCGCCACCGGTGATGAAAATCTTGGTGCCGCTGACTTTGTAGGAACCGTCGGCCTGGGGTTCAGCCTTGGTGCGAATGATCCCCAAGTCCGTACCGGCGTGAGGTTCGGTCAGGCACATCGAGCCGGCCCAGACACCAGCGTACATGTTCGGCAAATACGCAGCTTTCAGCTCTTCGCTGGCATGGGCATTGATCGACAGGCAAGCCCCAGCGGTCAACATCGGGTACAGACCGAAGGAAAGGCTGGCGGAGTTGACCATTTCCTCGACCTGGGCCGAAACGGCCTTGGGCATGCCCATGCCGCCGTATGCCGGATCACCACCGACACCAACCCAACCGCCTTCAGCGTAAGTCTTGTATGCCTGTGGGAAACCTGCCGGCGTGGTGACGGCTCCGTCAGCCCAGTGGCAACCTTCTTCGTCAGCCGCACGACTGAGGGGGGCGATGCTTTTGCTGGTGACTTTGCCGGCCTCCTCGAGAATCGCCTCGACGGTTTCAGCGTCGACGGTCTCGGCCAGGGCCGGCAGCTCGGCCCAGAGTTTGGCGACCTCGAACACTTCATTGAGGACGAAGCGCATATCGCGCAGGGGCGCTTTGTAGTCAGCCATGGCAAACCTCGCAGGATCTAAACAGTTGGTTCGTAAGAAAACGGTTTTTGCAGTGGTCGGAGTGTACCTCAACAACTTTTGCGACACATAGGGTCAACCAATGACCGTTTTGTTATTTTTGGTCACAAAGGAAGATTAGGTGATTTATCGTGGCGAGGGAGCTTGCTCCGCCGGGATGCGCAGCAGCCCCTCTTTGTGAATGCTGCGCACTCAAGCGGGAGCAAGCTCCCTCGCCACGGTTCAATTGTCAGAGCGCAAACAACTCCGCCGGCAGCTTCATCAGACAATCGCTTCCCGCCTCGACAGCGGCGCGGTGAGCGGCCGTGCGCGGCAGCAGGCGCTTGAAGTAGAACTCGCAAGTCGCCAGTTTGCCCCGGCAGAAATCCCCATCCCCGTTACCGCTGTCGAGTTGCGCCTGGGCCACCAACGCCATACGCAGCCACAGGTAGGCCAGGATGATGTAACCGCTGTACATCAGATAATCCACGGAAGCGGCGCCCACTTCATCCGGGTTCTTCATAGCGGCCATGCCGACGTGGGTAGTCAGTTCGCCCCACTGCTGGTTGAGCCCGTCGAGTTGCGCGATGTAGTCCTTCAGTTGCGGATGTTGCCCGTTGGCAGCGCAGAACTTATGGACGATTTTAGTGAAGCCTCGCAGCAACTTGCCCTGGCTGCCCAGCACCTTGCGTCCCAATAGATCCAGGGCCTGGATGCCGTTGGTACCTTCATAGATCGGCGCGATGCGGCAGTCGCGCACCAACTGTTCCATGCCCCATTCGCGAATGAAACCATGGCCGCCAAACACCTGCATGCCGTGGTTGGTCACCTCCAGCCCGGTGTCGGTCATGAAGGCCTTGCAGATCGGGGTGAGGAACGCCAGCAGGTCCTCGGCGTCCTGGCGAGCGGTTTCGTCTTGACTCAGGTGTGCGGTGTCCAACAGTTGCGCGGTGAAATACGTCAGCGCCCGGTTGCCCTCATTGAAGGCCTTCATGGTCAGCAACATCCTGCGTACATCCGGATGAACGATGATCGGGTCGGCGGCTTTTTCCGGCGCCTTGGGGCCGGTCAGCGCGCGCATCTGCAAACGGTCGTTGGCATATTTGATCGCGCCCTGGAAACTCGCTTCCCCCAGACACAAGCCTTGCATGCCGGTGCCGAGTCGGGCGTGATTCATCATGGTGAACATGCAATTAAGGCCTTTGTTCGGCTCGCCGATCAAAAAACCCTGGGCTCCATCGAAGTTCAGCACGCAGGTGGCCGACGCCTTGATCCCCATTTTGTGCTCGATCGAGCCGCAGGAAACGCCATTGCGCACCCCCGCCTCGCCAGTGGCATCGGGCAGGAATTTAGGCACGATGAACAGCGAGATGCCTTTGGTCCCGGCGGGAGCGTCCGGCAACTTGGCCAGCACCAAATGGATGATGTTATCGCTCATGTCGTGCTCGCCGGCAGAGATGAAAATCTTGCTGCCGGAGATTGCGTAGCTGCCGTCGGCCTGGGGCACGGCGCGGGTCTTGATGATGCCCAGGTCCGTGCCGCAGTGGGCTTCGGTCAGGCACATGGTGCCGGTCCACTGGCCGGCGGTGAGTTTACTCAGGTAGGTCTGTTTCTGTTCTTCGGTGCCGTGGGCATGAATGGCCGACATCGCGCCGTGGGTCAGGCCCGGGTACATGCCCCAGGAAGTGTTGCTGGAGCCAACCATCTCGCTGATGACCAGCCCCAGGGAGCTGGGCAGGCCCTGGCCACCATATGTCGGATCCGCCGCCAGCCCATGCCAGCCACCCTCCACGTATTGTGCGAAAGCCTGTTTGAAGCCCGTAGGCGTAGTCACTACGCCATTGTCGAAATGGCAGCCCTCTTCGTCACCCGAGCGATTGAGTGGCGCCAGCACATTCTCACAAAATTTGGCGCCCTCCTCGAGGATCGCGCTGACCATGTCCGGGCTGGCATCGCTGGCCCCCAGCTCGGCATAACGGCCATGGAAATCGAAGACGTGATCGATCAGAAAGCGCATGTCGCGCAGCGGGGCTTTGTACTCGGGCATGGTGGTTTTCTCCGGTAGCAGATCGTTTCAACCTACTGCCGGCTACCGAGGCCCACAATCACAGTCCAGGCGCTGAATGCGCCGTCATCACTCAACCCGCGGCGGCGTCCATGCGCACCGCGCCGCGCCGGTTCTGCCCATAGGCAATCACACAGTTGCGCCCCGCGCCCTTGGCGTTATAGAGGGCCTGGTCAGCGGACTTGAGCACTTCTTCAGGCGTGCGTTGCTCGAGGCGCTCGGCCACGCCAATGCTGACGGTCACCGATACGCTGGATGCAGCAGACCCGGAGCGACGCTGACGGCCTTGTTGATCGTCCTGGGGACGGCTGTCGGGATTGCGCAACTGAATACTGTACGTTTCGATAGACTGGCGGATGACTTCCAGATGGGGCATGCACTCATCAATGGTTTTGCCTGCAAACACCAGGGCAAACTCCTCGCCGCCGTAGCGATACGCCCTACCACCACCGCCGATCTTCGATAGTTTGCTGGCCACCAGGCGCAGCACCTGGTCGCCCACATCGTGGCCGTGGGTGTCGTTGAATTTCTTGAAGTGGTCTACGTCGCTCATCGCCAGCACATAATTGCGCCCCAGGCGCTGCATGCGCTCATTCAGCGCCCGACGTCCCGGCAAGCCGGTGAGTTCGTCACGGAAGGCCATTTGATAGGCCTCATGGGCGACCGCCGCGGCGATCATCAGCATCACCTGGCTGCACATGATGTTCAGGGTGAACGGCAGGATGAAGGTTTTCGGCAACATCCAGAACAACCCCAGCAACCCCACCAATTGCGCCGCGTGCAATGGCCGAGGGTGACGCCAGTATTGCCAGGCCAACAATAGGAATGCAGCGGCGAACATCGGATACGACAACTGGATCAGGCTCATCCAGGCTCCATGCAACGCGGGCCAGCGGATCTCCGAAAGCCAAAGCAGCAACGCCTGGGGAAAACTTTGCTCCAGGGCCAGCGCCACACTGCCAAACACCAGCAGCACGGCGAACCGCGCCACCATGTCCTGGAACAGGTGGGTGCGCTCCTGCCACGCTGCGAACAACCCGAACAACAGTGGCAACAACAGGCAGACGAGGTGGAACACCACCGCAGCGTCTTCGCGCACCTTGCCGTTATCGCGGTAGAAGTCAGTCTGGGTGTCCAGCAGGAAGTAGGCGATGTACACCGTGACCATCAGAAACAGTTCACGCTGACGTCGGTAGACGGCGCAATACGCCCCCCCCAGCAACAACACCAACGTAGGAAGGACGTTGAACAGCGAGGTGAAGAAAACGTTGAGATCCTTGACGTACGCAGCCGCGAGCCCCGCCAGCAACAGCAGCAAGGACGGTAGGAAATGGCTGAAACGTACAGCGGAAGAACGCGGCAAGGGTAAAGCTCCGACCGGGCTGAGCAAAGATGGCATTGTGCCTGCAACTGAAGCAGTAAGGCACGCGAGATGTGACAGATGTCACACTGCCATCGCTGTAACGGCAGAGGGGGCGGTTTTCTTAGGGTTGAGTTGGATGAATATTGTTTCAGGATCGCCTTTGATGCCCTGTGGGAGTGAGCTTGCTCCCACAGGGGGGCTTCGCCGAGCATGAAAAAGCCGCTGCTCCCAAGGAAGCAGCGGCTTTTCAGAAGAAACGCGTAAGGCTTAGTAGCCCAGCGCGAAGTCCTCTTCTTTCATGTCCATCAGGTTGTTGGCGCCCGACAGCATGGTTGCCACGTGAGTGCGGGTACGCGGCAGGATGCGCTGGAAGTAGAAGCGCGCGGTCTGCAGCTTGGCGGTGTAGAAGGCTTCCTCAGTAGTGCCGGCAGCAAGTTTTTCCGCAGCCAGGCGTGCCATGTCGGCCCAGAAGTAAGCCAGGCAGGCATAACCGGAGTACATCAGGTAGTCCACCGACGCCGCGCCGACTTCTTCACGATCTTTCATCGCCGCCATACCGACCTTCATGGTCAGCTCGCCCCATTCCTTGTTCAACGCAGCCAGAGGTCCTACGAACTCTTTGATCGCTTCATTGCCTTCGTTGCCTTGGCAGAACTTGTGGACAATCTTGGTGAAGCCCTTGAGCGCTTCGCCCTGGGTCATCAGCACTTTACGGCCCAGCAGGTCGAGAGCCTGGATGCCGGTGGTGCCTTCGTACAGCATCGAGATACGGCTGTCGCGCACGTTCTGTTCCATGCCCCACTCGGCGATGAAGCCGTGGCCGCCGTAGATCTGCACGCCATGGTTGGCCGATTCGAAGCCGACTTCGGTCATGAACGCCTTGGCGATCGGCGTCATGAACGCCAACAGCGCATCAGCTTTTTTCTTCTCTTCTTCGTCCACACCGTACTTGACGATGTCGACTTGCTTGGCAGTGAAGTAGACCATCGCCCGGTTACCTTCGGCGAACGCTTTCATGGTCAGCAGCATGCGACGCACGTCAGGGTGCACGATGATCGGGTCGGCCGCCTTGTCCGGCGCTTTCGGGCCAGTCAGGGAGCGCATTTGCAGGCGGTCACGCGCATATTTCAGGCCGCCTTGGAAACCGATCTCGGCGTGGGCCAGGCCTTGCAGCGCGGTGCCCAGGCGTGCGGTGTTCATGAAGGTGAACATGCAGTTCAGGCCTTTGTTCGCTGGGCCGATCAGGAAACCAGTGGCCGCGTCGAAGTTCATCACGCAAGTGGCGTTACCGTGGATACCCATCTTGTGTTCCAGGGAACCGCAGCTAACCGCGTTGCGCTGACCGATGGAGCCGTCGGCGTTAGGCAGGAATTTTGGAACGATGAACAGCGAAATACCCTTGGTACCGGCTGGTGCGTCCGGCAGGCGCGCCAGAACGATGTGGACGATGTTGTCGGCCATGTCGTGTTCGCCGGCCGAAATGAAGATCTTGGTACCACTGACCTTGTAAGTACCGTCGGCCTGTGGCTCGGCCTTGGTGCGCAACATGCCCAGGTCGGTGCCGCAGTGCGGTTCGGTCAGGCACATGGTGCCGGTCCATTCGCCGGAAACCAGCTTGGTCAGGTAGGCCTCTTGCTGCTCGGGCGTGCCGTGTTCGGAAATGGTGTTCATCGCACCATGGGACAGGCCTGGGTACATGCCCCACGACCAGTTGGCTTCGCCGACCATTTCGCTGACCGCCAGGCCCAGGGATTCGGGCAGGCCTTGACCGCCGTGCTCGACGTCGTGGGCCAGGCTTGGCCAGCCACCTTCGACGAATTGTTTGTAGGCTTCCTTGAAACCGGTCGGGGTTTTCACGCCGGACTCGCTCCAGGTGCAGCCTTCGAGGTCGCCCACGCGGTTCAGCGGAGCCAGCACCTGCTCACAAAACTTGGCGCCTTCTTCGAGAATGGCGTCAACCATGTCCGGAGTTGCATCCTGGCAAGCCGGAAGGCTCTGATAATGCGCTTCATAGCCAAGCAGTTCGTCACGAACGAAGCGAATATCACGCAAGGGGGCCTTGTAGTCAGGCATAGCGATAAACCTCTGCTGATGTAACCGGGAATGAGCGACCGCGTGGATTTGTTGTAGCGGTCAAACAGTTGTTTGAAACATACGTTTACGCCCAAATCTTGTCAAGCGCCGATCTTTTGCCATTCGTCATCAGCTAGAGAAAAAAGTCGGACACGGGAAATCCATCGCAGTGAAGGATCCGCGACGCGCGTAAGAAAAGATTAGTTGAGCAAGAAGACGTTAGAGACAAAAACGCCGCGAATAATCGCGGCGTTCTCGCAAAGACGGGAAGACAGATCAGGCGAAGGTATCGATCAACGTCCCGAGCATTTCGTCGGATGCCTTGGCGACATTAACGCCCAGTTGCACCTGGAACTTGCCTTGGGCCATCTCGACCATGTTGCTGGCCAGGTCCGATTGCTGGCTACGGTCTACTGAACGCAGGCGATCTACCTGGACTTCGGACGACTGGCTGGTGACCGATCGCTCGATCGTATTGTTGGCGATCTCGCTGGACGCTTGATCGACACGGTTCTGCCCTGTCTGAATAGTGCTCAGACCGGCATAGAACGCGGTGCTTCCTGAGATTTCCATGGCAGGGCTCGTCTTCTTGAAGGGTCGACAGTGGCCATTGAATCAGAAGCCTGCGGAAAAGGCCCGACAAAAACACTAATGGCACAGTGCCTTGTCATAGCCAAAACCTTCACCGGACTGATTAATCCAGCAGATCCAGGTGCAGATGCTCCGCCACCCTATCGGCGGTGACACCCTTGATCCTCGGTACTCGTCCCAGGCACGGCGCCGGGAGGCGTTCGGCCAGGGTGGCGAGGTTTTCTTCCAGGCGTGACGTCTTGGGGTCGATGATGTTCGCCACCCAACCGGCCAGTTGCAGGCCGTCCCGGGCGATGGCCTCGGCGGTCAGCAACGCATGGCTGATGCAACCCAGGCGCACGCCCACCACCAGGATCACCGGCAGGCCCAGCGCTATCGCCAGGTCCGAGAGGTTGTCCTGGTCGGCCAACGGTACACGCCAACCGCCCGCGCCCTCGATCAGTGTGAAATCGGCCTCCTGGGCCAGCACATTACGCATCGGGCCCAGCAACGATTGCACTGTCAGCGCCACGCCGGCTTCCCGGGCGGCCAGGTGAGGCGCAATGGCCGGCTCGAACGCCACGGGATTGACCTGCGCATACTCAAGCGGCACCGAGCACTCGGCCAACAGCGCCAAGGCGTCGGCGTTGCGCAGGCCCTTGGGCGTTACTTCGCAACCAGAAGCCACGGGTTTGCCCGCTGCGGTGCTCATGCCGGCCTGTCGCGCGGCATGCAGCAGACCGGCCGCAACGGTGGTCTTGCCCACATCGGTGTCGGTGCCGGTAATGAAATAGGCCTGGCTCATAGCGGTTTCTCCAAGACGGCGTAGACCACCTGATAGGTCGCGGGCAACCCCTGCGCCTGCCGAAACTGTTCGTAGGCTTCAACCAACGCCAGGATCCTCGCCCTGCCCGTCAACCCACCGGGCCGGCCAGGGTTCAGATTGTGGGCGCCCAAGGCCTTCAGCTCGTGGGTCAGACTGCGCACATCGGAGTAATGCAACACATGGGGACGATTTTCAAGACTGACAACATGCAACCCGCTGGCTGTGCACAATTGTTGATAGGTTTCGAATGCGCGGAAACGGTTGACGTGCACCAGGCCATCCACCTGACGCCAACTGTCGCGCAACTCGTACAAAGTGCCCACGCAAAGGCTGGTGAAAGCAAACACTCCACCGGGTTTCAATACACGATGGGCCTCGTTCAGTACCCCGGCAAAATCCGCGCACCACTGCACCGCCAGGCTGGAGAACACCAAATCGCAACTCGACGCCTGCAAGGGCAGCCGCTCGGCGTCACCGGCTACAAAATGCGCAGCTCCACCCTGGGGACGAGCGTGGTTGAGCATGCCTTCGGCGATATCCAGCGCTAGGCCGTTTGCCTCACCAAAGCACGCGCCCAAGGCCCGGGTGAAATAACCCGTACCGCAGCCCAGGTCCATCCAGCGTTCCGGTACGAGTGAAGGCGGCACCCGCTGCAGCAATTGCTGGCCGACATCGCGCTGCAGTTCGGCCACGCTGTCATAACTGGTTGCAGCCCGGGAAAACGAGGCCGCCACCTGGCGCTTGTCGGGCAAGGCGCCGGGGAATTTGGGAAGAGACAAATCAGTCATCACCGGACTCATGCAAAAAAGCCTGGATCGCCCCCGCCACACCGTGCGGGTCCTCCAGAAGGAATCCGTGGCCGGCCTGTTCGATCAGGCCGATTTCGACATCCGGCAGCAATACCAGCAACTCACCCGCCGCCTCGGCCGGAACCAGGGCATCGAGCCCGGCAAACAGATGCAGTTGCGGGCCACGAAAGCTTTGCAATGCTTGGCGGGTGTCCAGTTGCGCCAGCAGTTCGAGCCCGGCCATCAAGACCTCTGGCGAAGTACTCGGCGCACCGGCCAGCAGCAACCGTGACAACCCGCGCGGATCGCCGCAGCCCTGGGCGCACAGCAGACTGAAACGCTTGAGGGTCTGGCGAGGGTCGGCGGCACACCCGGCGAGAAAACCATCGAAGGTTTCACCGACCATTGCGTGCGGCCATTGCTCATGGGCGACGAACGAGGGATTGCTCGCCAAGGTCAGCAAGCCGCAGCAGCGCTCGCCCCGACGCGCCGCCAGCGCCGAAGCCAACATGCCACCCAGGGACCAACCGCCCAGCCAGGCATCCTGAGGCACAACGGCATCCAACTCTTCGAGCCATTCATCGGGGTCACTCGATGTCAGGGCCGGCAACGGCTCGATTTCCACCCGCAGATGTTCGTCGAGACCTTGCAACGCCGCCGCCAGCGGCTCCAGCGGTGAAACACCCAGGCCCCAACCGGGCAGCAGTATCAGTCGATCACGCATGGCTTGGCTCCGGTCCCAGTTGGGCAAAACACTCGGCCAGTGCATTCAACAATAGTTGCACCTGGGCTTCGCTGTGGGCGGCGGTCAGGGTCACGCGCAAACGGGCACTGCCGGCCGGTACGGTGGGCGGGCGAATCGCGGTGACCATCAGCCCGCGCTCACGCAGCATCTGCGACAAACGCATCGCCCGCCCCGCATCACCGATCAGGATCGGCTGGATCGGCGTGAAGCTGTCCATCAATTGCAGGCCGATCTGTTCGGCGCCATGACGGAACTGACGGATCAGCACCTGCAAATGCTCACGCCGCCAATGCTCGCTGCGCAACAGCTCAAGGCTCTTGAGCGTCGCACAGGCCAGGGCCGGCGGTTGGCTGGTGGTGTAGATGTAGGGGCGGGCGAACTGGATCAGGCTCTCGATCAGTTCTTCACTGCCGGCGACAAAAGCGCCGGCGGTGCCGAAGGCCTTGCCCAAGGTGCCAACCAGCACCGGCACGTCATCCTGGCTCAAGCCAAAATGCTCGACGATACCGCCGCCATTGGCCCCCAGTGGACCGAAGCCATGGGCATCGTCGACCATCAGCCAGGCGCCCTTGGCCTTGGCCGCACGGGCCAGTGCCGGCAGGTCGGCGATGTCGCCGTCCATGCTGAATACGCCATCGGTGACCACCAAAGTATTGCCGGTGGCTTTCTCCAGGCGGTTGGCCAGGCTTTGGGCATCGTTGTGCAGATAACGATTGAAGCGCGCACCGGACAACAACCCGGCATCGAGCAACGAAGCATGGTTCAGACGATCTTCCAGCACCGTATCGCCCTGCCCCACCAGCGCAGTGACGGCACCGAGGTTGGCCATGTAGCCGGTGGTGAACAGCAGCGCCCGCGGGCGACCGGTCAGGTCGGCCAAGGCTTCTTCCAAGGCATGATGTGGAGCGCTGTGACCGATCACCAGATGAGACGCGCCGCCACCGACGCCCCACCGAGCGGCCCCAGCGCGCCAGGCTTCGATCACTTGCGGGTGATTGGCCAAGCCCAGGTAATCGTTATTGCAGAATGCCAGCAACGGCTGGCCGTCCACCACCACTTCCGGGCCCTGCGGGCTTTCGAGCAACGGGCGCTGGCGATAGAGGTTTTCGGCACGACGGGCAGCCAGGCGTGCGGCGAGATCAAAGGGCATGCAGGCCTCAACTGTTTAAAGACTGGCCAAAGCCCCTTGTGGGAGAGCTTGCTCGCGATAGCGGTGTGCCAGTCAACACAAATGTTGAGGGTTCCATCGCTATCGCGAGCAGGCTCGCTCCCACAGTGCCTTGCATTCCAGTCAGGACATCGGTGAGTGATCAAACAGCCGCGTTATAGAACTGTTCGCTGCTCTTCTGCTCCACCAGCGCCTGTTCAATCGCGGCCTGGTGCACTTCATCGGCATGCTCTTCCCGGGCTTCGGGCTGGATACCCAGGCGGGCGAACAGCTGCATGTCCTTGTCAGCCTGCGGGTTGGCGGTGGTCAGCAGTTTGTCGCCGTAGAAAATCGAGTTGGCACCGGCGAAAAATGCCAGGGCCTGCATCTGTTCGTTCATCGCTTCGCGGCCGGCGGACAGGCGCACGTGGGACTTGGGCATCAGGATCCGCGCCACGGCGAGCATGCGAATGAAATCGAACGGATCGACGTCTTCGGCATTCTCCAGCGGCGTGCCGGCGACTTTGACCAGCATGTTGATCGGTACCGACTCCGGATGCTCCGGCAGGTTCGCCAGCTGGATCAACAGGTTGGCGCGGTCGTCCAGGGATTCGCCCATGCCCAGGATGCCACCGGAGCAGATTTTCATCCCCGAATCACGCACGTAGGCCAGGGTTTGCAAACGCTCGCTGTAGGTACGGGTGGTGATGATGCTGCCGTAGAACTCCGGCGAGGTGTCGAGGTTGTGGTTGTAGTAGTCCAGACCGGCCTGGGCCAGCGCCGCAGTTTGCTCCTGGTCGAGGCGACCCAGGGTCATGCAGGTTTCCAGCCCCATAGCCTTCACACCTTTGACCATCTCCAGCACATACGGCATGTCCTTGGCCGAAGGATGCTTCCAGGCGGCGCCCATGCAGAAACGGGTCGAACCGATGGCCTTGGCCCGCGCGGCCTCTTCGAGGACCTTCTGCACTTCCAGCAACTTTTCTTTTTCCAGCCCGGTGTTGTAGTGACCGGACTGCGGACAATATTTGCAATCTTCCGGGCAGGCGCCGGTCTTGATCGACAGCAGCGTGGAAACCTGGACGCGGTTGGCGTCGAAGTGCGCGCGGTGCACGGTCTGCGCCTGGAACAACAGGTCATTGAATGGCTGAACGAAGAGTGCTTTGACTTCGGCCAAAGACCAGTCATGACGCAGGTTGGCAGTGGTGCTGGCGCTCATGGGCATTTCCTTGATTATGCTTGGCTGGCGCCTGGGGTACGCAATACCCACAGGCGCGACACGGATGTTCGGCATATTTAAGGAAGAGCCATGCGCTGTCAACCACGATACGAAGGACCGGTTTACATCTGGTTAAAAAACAAACAATCATGCTTGCTGTGCGGCGAAACCACCGATACACCGCAACCTATCTGCACGCCATGCGAAAGCGAGCTGCCGTGGCTTGGCGATCAATGCAGCGTCTGCGCCCTGCCGCTGCCCATGGCCGGGCTGCGTTGTGGGCAATGCGCCACGCGGCCGCCGGCCTTCGAGCGGGTCCTGGCGCCCTGGGCCTACGACTTCCCGGTGGACAGCCTGATTACCCGCTTCAAGCACCAGGCGAAATGGCCCCTTGGCCGGTTGCTGGGCGAACTGCTGGCGCAGTCGCTGCAACATCATTTCGACGAAGGGCTGGAGCGACCCGACGCGCTGGTACCGGTACCACTGGCTGCCCGACGCTTGCGCCAGCGGGGGTTCAACCAGGCGACGCTGCTCGCCCGCTGGCTCAGCGGGCAGTTGGGAATCCCCTGCGAGGAACACCTGCTGCGGCGCATCCAGGACACCCCCGCCCAGCAGGCACTCGATGCCAAGGCCCGGCATACAAACTTGCGCCAGGCCTTTGCCATGCTGCCTGGCGTGTTACTGCACAACCGTCACCTGGCACTGGTGGACGACGTGCTCACCACAGGTGCCACCGCCCAGGCGCTGGCGCGCCTGTTGCTCGACGCCGGCGCGGCACGTGTCGATGTGTATTGCCTGGCGCGCACGCCGAAACCCGGTGAGCCGGCTTGACGTGCCGCGCTCCAGGCGCCAACGTCCGTCCATCAATCACTGCGCGCAGTTCTCCGACATGTCATTGCCCACGCTTCTGACCCAGCACATCGTTCGGCGCCCACAACGCATTGCGCTGCTGCAGCACATCGCCGAACAAGGCTCGATCACCCGCGCCGCCAAGAGTGCGGGCCTAAGCTACAAGGCGGCGTGGGACGCCATCGACGAGCTGAACAACCTGGCGGACCAACCATTGGTGGTGCGCAGCGTCGGCGGCAAGGGCGGTGGCGGCGCCAAGCTGTCTGACGAAGGACAACGCGTGCTGCGTCTGTATCTGCGCCTGCAAGCCTTGCAGTCACAGTTGCTGGAAGCCAGCGAAGACGTCGGGGACCTGGGCCTGCTCAGTCGCCTGATGCTGCGCACCAGCGCCCGCAATCAACTGCATGGCAAAGTGCTGGGCATCGAAGCCCAGGGCCACAACGACCGGGTCCGCCTGGAACTGGCCCGGGGCCTGGCCATCGAAGCTCAGATCACCCACGACAGCACACTGCGCCTGGAACTGACGATCGGCACCGAAGTGGTGGCCCTGATCAAGGCCGGCTGGCTGCAATTGCACCCTGTCGGGCCAGCGGAGCAATCGGAAATCAATACACTACGCGGCGTGATCGAGCAGGTTGCCGCCGCCGAAGACGGCCCCAGTGAAGTGCGTATCAGCCTGCCCAATGGCCAGACGCTCTGCGCCCTGGCCGACCCGCTTCAGCTGCAAGAGCAGAACCTGGCAGCCGGTTCACCGGTGCAAGTGGGGTTTTCGCCAACAAATGTGCTGCTCGGCACACCGCTGTAGCGCGCTGCAACAATAGTTTCATCGGCTCGCTTTAAGGTGACTGCCAAAACCAGCAGGGAGCCTTGAGATGAGCCTATTAGAAGAAAACCAATCCACCGACCTGGAAAAGATCGTCGGCCTGAGCCGCCGCAGTTTCATCAGCGCTGGCGCCCTGTGCGGTGCGGCGATGTTTTTGGGCGGTAACCTGCTGAGCCGCAGCGTCCTGGCCGCCGCCGTGAGCGAAGGCAACAGCAAGCTGCTGGGCTTTGCCAGCATTGCCGCCGCCACGAGCGACACCATCACCTTGCCGCCGGGCTACAAGTCCTCGGTGCTGATCAGTTGGGGCCAGCCGCTACAGAAAAATGCACCGGCGTTCGACCCCAGTGGCAACGGCACCGCCCGCGCACAGGAAATGCAGTTCGGCGACAACAATGACGGCATGAGCCTGTTCCCATTCCCCGGCGACAACGACCGGGCACTGATGGCGATCAACAACGAATACACCAACTATCGCTACCTTTTTGCCCACGGCGGCCAGCCGCAGTCGGCCGAAGACGTGCACAAGGCCCAGGCCAGCGAAGGGGTATCGGTAATCGAGGTCCAGCGTCGTCGTGGTCAGTGGCAGTTCGTCCAGGAATCGCGCTACAACCGCCGGATCCACGGCAATACGCCGATTCGCCTGCGCGGCCCGGCCGCCGGCCACGACCTGCTGAAAACCAGCGCCGACAAGAGCGGCAAGAAAGTGCTCGGTACTTTCCAGAACTGCGCCAACGGCATGACGCCGTGGGGCACTTACCTGACTTGCGAAGAAAACTTCACCGACTGCTTCGGCAGCAGCAAATCCGATTTGCAGTTCGATGAAGCGCAAAAGCGCTATGGCGCCACCGTCACCAGTCGCGAGATCAACTGGCACTTGTACGATCCTCGCTTCGACCTGGCGAAGAACCCCAACGAACTCAATCGCCATGGTTGGGTGGTGGAAATCGACCCGTTCGATCCGCAATCCACCCCGGTGAAACGCACCGCCCTGGGTCGTTTCAAACACGAAAACGCTGCCCTGGCGCAGACCAATGACGGTCGCGCAGTGGTGTACATGGGCGACGATGAGCGCGGCGAGTTCATCTACAAGTTCGTCAGCCGCGAGCGCATCAATCCGCGCAATGCCAAGGCCAACCGCAACCTGCTGGACCATGGCACCTTGTACGTGGCGCGCTTCGATGCCGGCGACGGCAACCCGGACCACCCCAAAGGCAAGGGCCAGTGGATCGAGCTGACCCACGGCAAGAACGGCCTCGACGCCAGCAGCGGTTTCGCCGACCAGGCCGAAGTGCTGATCCATGCGCGCCTCGCCGCCAGCGCCGTGGGTGCCACCCGCATGGACCGCCCGGAATGGATCGTGGTCAGCCCGAAAGACGGACAGGTCTATTGCACCCTCACCAACAACTCCAAGCGCGGCGAAGACGGCCAGCCGGTGGACGGGCCGAACCCTCGGGCCAAGAACGTCTATGGCCAGATCCTGCGCTGGAGAACCGAGCGCGACGATCACGCTTCCAAGACTTTCTCCTGGGATCTGTTCGTGGTCGCCGGCAACCCGACGGTTCACGCCGGCACACCGAAAGCCGGTTCGTCCAACATCAACGCGCAGAACATGTTCAACAGCCCCGATGGCCTGGGCTTCGACAAGGCCGGGCGGCTGTGGATCCTCACCGACGGCGACTCCAGCAATGCCGGGGACTTCGCCGGCATGGGCAACAACCAGATGCTCTGTGCCGACCCCAACAGCGGCGAAATCCGCCGTTTCATGGTCGGGCCGGTGGGTTGCGAAGTGACCGGGATCAGTTTTGCACCGGACCAGAAGACCTTGTTCGTCGGGATCCAGCATCCGGGGGAAAACGGCGGCTCGACCTTCCCTGAGCACCTGCCCAACGGCAAGCCGCGGTCTTCGGTGATGGTCATTAGCCGTGAGGATGGCGGAGTGATCGGCGCCTGATTTGGCCTCATCGCGAGCAAGCTCGCCCCCACAGGGATAGGCGGTACGCCGAAGATCCATTGTGGGAGCGAGCTTGCTCGCGATAGCGTCAGCACAGCCGCCACCTATCTGCCTCTGTCTGCGCTACCATGCTGGGCCGGACGCGGCAGCTTTGCCGCTGCGCAGGAGTCAGCATGTCCCATCCGTTTGAAACCCTCACACCCGACCTGGTACTCGACGCCGTTGAAAGCATTGGCTTCCTCAGCGACGCCCGGGTGCTGGCCCTAAACAGCTACGAGAACCGCGTCTATCAGGTGGGCATCGAAGATGCCGAACCGCTGATCGCCAAGTTCTATCGCCCCCAGCGCTGGACCAATGAAGCGATTCTGGAGGAGCACAGCTTCACCTTCGAATTGGCCGAATACGAGGTGCCGGTGGTGGCGCCGCTGATCCACAACGGCGCCAGCCTGCATGAACACGCCGGGTTTCGTTTCACCCTGTTTCCCCGCCGCGGCGGCCGTGCACCGGAGCCGGGCAACCTCGATCAACTCTATCGCCTGGGACAATTGCTCGGGCGCCTGCACGCGGTCGGCGCGACCCGCCCGTTCGAGCATCGCGAAGCCCTGGGCGTGAAAAACTTCGGCCACGACTCGCTGGCCACCGTGCTGGAAAGCGGTTTCGTGCCCCGCAGCCTGCTGCCGGCCTACGAATCGGTCGCCAGAGACCTGCTCAAGCGCGTCGAAGAGGTCTACGCTGCCACGCCCCACAAGAACATCCGCATGCACGGCGACTGCCACCCCGGCAACATGATGTGCCGCGACGAGGTGTTCCACATCGTCGACCTGGACGACTGTCGCATGGGGCCGGCGGTGCAGGACCTGTGGATGATGCTCGCCGGTGATCGCCAGGAATGCCTGGGGCAGTTGTCGGAGTTGATGGACGGCTACCGTGAATTCCACGACTTCGATCCGCGGGAGCTGGCACTGATCGAACCACTGCGTGCCCTGCGCCTGATGCATTACAGCGCCTGGCTGGCGCGGCGCTGGGACGATCCGGCGTTCCCGCGCAGCTTCCCATGGTTCGGCAGCGAACGTTACTGGGGCGACCAGGTATTGGCGTTGCGCGAGCAGTTGGCGGCGCTCAATGAAGAGCCGTTGAAGTTGTTCTGACAGGGCTTGGTCCCAACAATACCCTGGCCCCTGTGGGAGCGAGCCTGCTCGCGATAGCAATTGAACATTCGACACCTCTGTCGGCAGGCATACCGCTATCGCGAGCAAGCTCGCTCCCACAAGGGATTTGCGATTGGAACCCTCACAAAGGCTCCAGCACAACCTGACAAATCTCCTTACAATCACTCTTTTGTTAGCTGCCTAAGCAAGGATTCTGCATGCAAGCCGCCAACCCGCGTCGCGGGTATATCCTGGGCCTGAGTGCCTACATCATCTGGGGTCTGTTCCCGATCTATTTCAAAGCCATCGCCAGCGTGCCGTCCGTGGAAATCATCATCCACCGGGTGCTGTGGTCGGCGCTGTTCGGCGCGGCATTGCTGATGGTCTGGAAACACCCGGGCTGGTGGCGTGAACTGCGGGACAACCCACGTCGGCTGGCGATTCTGGCCCTGAGTGGCACGCTGATCGCGGCCAACTGGCTGACCTACGTGTGGGCGGTGAACAACGAGCGCATGCTTGAGGCGAGCCTGGGTTATTACATCAACCCGCTGGTGAACGTACTGCTGGGCATGTTGATCCTGGGTGAGCGGCTGCGGCGCATGCAGTGGCTGGCGGTGGGGCTGGCAGCGGTCGGTGTGGCGCAGCAGGTCTGGCAAGTGGGCAGCCTGCCGTGGGTGTCTCTGGTGCTGGCGCTGACCTTCGGTTTCTATGGGCTGATCCGCAAGCAGGCGCCCGTCAAGGCCTTGCCGGGCCTGGTGGTGGAAACCTGGATGCTGGTACCGATTGCCATTGCCTGGTTGCTGTTCAACCCGACGGCCACCAGTGCCCAACCAGCATTCTGGACCACCTCCGAAGCCTGGTGGCTGGTAGCGGCCGGCCCTGTGACGCTGGTTCCGCTGGTGTGTTTCAACGCCGCGGCGCGGCATCTGCCCTACACCACGTTGGGATTTCTCCAGTACATCGCGCCGACGCTGGTGCTGTTGCTTGCCGTGACGCTGTTCGGTGAGCACCTGTCGTCCAGCACGCTGGTGGCGTTCCTGTTTATCTGGGCTGGGCTTGCGGTGTACAGCGTCGACGCCGTGATCAGCATGCGTCGGCGCGCCTGATCAAATATTGCACAACTCTCCACAGGCCACGCCTGACGTGGCCTGCACTGATCTTTCCCAAGGTTATCCACAGCGTGATCCCCGCCGTTTGTGCACAAGCCCTTGAAAACTGATGGTTTTTTGATCATTCCCCGTCGAAGCCCGGCAGGCTTGGGCTGGCGCCGGGTCTCTACAGGTTATCCACAGGCAGGCACAACTTTTCCTTGGATAACCCGCCTCACGCTTCGTCGCTGAGTTTGAGCTCTACCATCAATTCATCGGCCAGGGTTTCCAGGCGCTCCTGCAGGGTGTCCAGCGACAGGGTCAACGGCACGCCCAAGATCGCTTCGGCATGGAACAGCAACTCACTGCTCATCGGTGCCGGGCGAACATGGGTCACCAGTCGCTCGACGTTTACGCCCTGCTCGCTCAACAACCGGGTAATGTCGCGCACGATGCCAGGGCGATCATTGCCCACCAGTTCCATGGCGATGGGTTTCCAGCTGCAGGATTCTTCAAGGGCGCTTTCGGCGATCAACACGCGGATACCCTGGGTCGACAGCCCCTGCAAGGCTTCGATCAGTTCTCCCTGGGACTCGGCCGGGACGCTGAGGCGCAGGATCCCGGCAAATTGCCCAGCCAGGTGCGACATGCGGCTTTCCAGCCAGTTACCGCCGTGCGCGGCGATGCAGTCGGCAATGCGCTCGACCTGCCCGGGCTGGTCCGGGGCGAAAACAGTGATGACGAGGTGGTCCATGGCGCAGCCCTCTTGTTGTGGAAGAAACAGTATAGGCAGGTGATCGCGAGCAGACTGTGGGCCTGAGGATTTATACCTCACCCCTGTAGGAGCAAAGCTTGCTCGCGATACAGGCACCTCGGTTCCAGTGGGATCGAGTTACTGTCATCGCGAGCAAGCTTTGCTCCCACAGGATGACAACAGATACATCGTGTACAAACATCAAGATTTATCTGGAACAATCTGTTGGTTTTTTGAGAACATCCCATGCCTCGTCGTGACTGTACTGCTTTAGTCGGTCGCGGAACGACGCAATTAGTCTAATTTTCACAAGCCCAATTGATCATGTAGTATGCCGCAGCGAGCACTACATAACGTTGAAGCGATGTCTGCTTAAGGCCAGTCGCATCCCTGAAAAGCCCCGTCAGCAAGGCTTAACACCCAGCCGCCAGCGATGGCATGTACTGGTTCCGGGGTTTGTGGTTTAAATGTCCCGAGGCTTCATTGTCAAAATCGAAGAGCTGAAAAGCGAAATAGCTGAGCAGAGTGAGGCAAGCAATGACTGAACACGTTCAAGTCGGTGGCCTTAAGGTCGCCAAAGTCCTGTTCGACTTCGTGAATAACGAAGCCATTCCCGGAACCGGCCTCACCGCCGACGCGTTCTGGGCCGGTGCTGACAAGGTCATCCATGACCTGGCGCCGAAGAACAAAGCCCTACTCGCCAAACGCGACGATTTCCAGGCGCGGATCGACGCCTGGCACCAGGCTCGTGCCGGCCAGGCCCACGACGCCGTGGCTTACAAAGCCTTCCTGCAAGACATTGGATACCTGCTGCCAGAAGCGGCGGATTTCCAGGCCACGACGCAAAATGTCGATGACGAAATTGCCCGCATGGCCGGCCCGCAGCTGGTGGTGCCGGTGATGAACGCCCGCTTCGCCCTCAACGCCTCGAACGCCCGTTGGGGTTCGCTGTATGACGCACTGTACGGCACCGACGCCATCAGCGAAGCCGACGGCGCGCAGAAAGGCAAAGGCTACAACAAGGTTCGCGGCGACAAGGTCATCGCCTTTGCCCGCGCCTTCCTCGACGAAGCGGCACCGCTGGCGGCCGGCTCCCATGTCGATGCCACCGGTTACAAGATCGTCGACGGCAAACTGGTAATCGCCCTCAAGGGCGGCAGCAACAGCGGCCTGCGTGACGATGCCCAACTGATTGGCTTCCAGGGCGACGCCGCGGCCCCCACCGCCGTGCTGCTGAAGCACAACGGCCTGCACTTCGAAATCCAGATCGACGCCAGCACTCCGGTTGGCCAGACCGACGCCGCCGGCGTCAAAGACATCCTGATGGAGGCCGCGCTGACCACCATCATGGACTGCGAAGACTCGGTGGCTGCCGTCGATGCCGATGACAAAGTGGTGATCTACCGCAATTGGCTCGGCCTGATGAAAGGCGACCTGGCTGAAGAAGTCGCCAAAGGCGGCCAGACCTTCACCCGCACCATGAACGCCGACCGCGTCTACACCACTGTCGACGGTTCGAGCGTGACCCTGCACGGCCGTTCGCTGTTGTTCGTACGTAACGTCGGCCACCTGATGACCATCGACGCGATCCTGGACCAGCATGGCAACGAAGTGCCGGAAGGCATCCTCGATGGCCTGATCACCAGCCTGGCGGCGATCCACAGCCTCAACGGCAACACGTCGCGGCGCAACAGCCGCACCGGTTCGGTGTACATCGTCAAGCCGAAGATGCACGGTCCGGAAGAAGCGGCGTTCACCAACGAGCTGTTCGGTCGCGTTGAAGACGTGCTGAACCTGCCGCGCAACACCCTCAAGGTCGGGATCATGGACGAGGAGCGCCGGACTACGGTCAACCTCAAGGCCTGCATCAAGGCCGCCAGCGAGCGCGTGGTGTTCATCAACACCGGTTTCCTCGACCGCACCGGCGACGAAATCCACACCTCCATGGAAGCCGGCCCGATGGTGCGCAAGGCTGACATGAAAGCCGAGAAGTGGATCGCCGCGTACGAAAACTGGAACGTCGACATCGGCCTGAGCACCGGACTGCAAGGTCGCGCACAGATCGGCAAGGGCATGTGGGCCATGCCGGACCTGATGGCGGCGATGCTCGAACAGAAAATCGCCCATCCAATGGCCGGCGCCAACACCGCGTGGGTACCGTCGCCGACCGCTGCTGCCCTGCACGCGCTGCATTACCACAAGGTCGATGTGTTCGCTCGCCAGGCCGAACTGGCCAAGCGGGCACGCGCTTCGGTGGACGACATCCTGACCATCCCGCTGGCCGTCAATCCGAGCTGGACGCCGGAGCAGATCAAGAATGAACTGGACAACAACGCCCAGGGCATCCTTGGCTACGTGGTGCGCTGGATCGACCAGGGCGTTGGCTGCTCCAAGGTGCCGGACATCAACGACATCGGCCTGATGGAAGACCGTGCGACGCTGCGTATCTCCAGCCAGCACATCGCCAACTGGCTGCGCCACGGCATCGTCACCCAAGACCAAGTGATGGAAAGCCTCAAGCGCATGGCGCCGGTGGTGGACCGCCAGAATGCCAGCGACCCGTTGTACCGTCCGCTGGCGCCGGACTTCGACAGCAACATCGCTTTCCAGGCGGCGGTCGAACTGGTGATTGAAGGCACGAAGCAGCCTAACGGCTACACCGAGCCGGTGCTGCACCGTCGTCGTCGCGAGTTCAAGGCCGCCAATGGTTTGTGATTGAGCGGCAGTGATGCAATGAAAAAAGCCCTGGTCGAAAGATCAGGGCTTTTTCATTACAAGTGAAGGTATTTGCCAAGCACTGCTTTTGTGGCGGGGGATCTATCCCCGCTGGCTGCGCAGCAACCCAAAAGAGCTGAACTCAGTCAATCTGACACACCGAGCCGGTAGCTTCAGGGTTGCAACGCAACCCAGCGGGGGGGCGACGTTTCGATAAATCCCCTCGCCACTAGGCCCCGATTCGGCAAGTGATTTTAGAGATCCACCCCCAACTCATGCTTGACCAAGCCCAGCAACTTTTCGGTATCGATAGGCTTGAGCAAGAAATCCACCACGCTCAGGTGCATGGCTTCGATGGCGTCCTTCACGTCGGCGTCGCCGGACACGATGATGATCGGCAGCGCTGCCCGCTCCGACTCGCGTACCAGGCGAACCAGTTCAAGGCCATCGACGTTACCCATGCGCAGATCGGTGATCAGCAGCCCTATCGACGGCTTGGTTTCCAGCATCTTGAGTGCCGTCTCGCCACTGGCCGCGGTCATGCAGTGAATCCCGTCCAGCGCCAGAATCTCCGACAGCAACTCGCGAGCGTCCTTGTCGTCATCGACGATCAAGACGCGCTGCGGCGGCAGGTCAGGTTCCAGCATGACGGCACTCAGCGCCTCGCGCTCGTCGTCACTCAAAATATCGTGGTCGGACATGATGCTCTCTAAGTTCTTTAAATCGATCCCCTGGCACAGTGGTCAGACATCGTTCGGCAGCGCTTCAATGTGCACTTCGTCGGATTTTTTTCCAAGAACATTTAATGAAGATTTCTCTGACACCTGGCCTGGGATTTTTCCGTAAGTTCGGCCCCTATTCGGCGACCTAGACTTACGTCCAATGGGCACCCCACGCTGAGGGGCCGACCATGGAGAACAGTTCCGACCACAACAATTCGAAAAAGCTGCGTAACAGTTATGAAAAAAGCGGACGCTTTCATCCAGGCAGGGAAAACCGCGGTGTTGCAAAACATCCAGGGGACACTGCAGTTTCTCCAGCGTTTCCCTCCGTTCAATCAAATGGAAAATGCCCACCTGGCCTACCTGGTGGAGCAATGCCTGCTGCGTTTTTATGCGCCCGGCGAAAGCATCATCAAACCGGCCGACGGGCCAGTGGAGCACTTTTACATCGTCAAGCAGGGCCGGGTGGTGGGCGAACGTCCGCATACGGCCAAGGGCGGGACCGAGACCACCTTCGAAATCACCACCGGCGAATGTTTCCCCCTTGCTGCGCTGCTGGGCGAGCGGGCCACCCGTACCGAGCACCGGGCCGGCGAAGACACGTTCTGCCTGCAATTGAACAAGCAGGCCTTCATCAAGCTGTTCGCCCTGTCCGGCCCGTTTCGCGACTTCGCCCTGCGCGGAGTGAGCAGCCTGCTCGACCAGGTCAACCAGCAGGTCCAGCAAAAGTCCGCGCAAACCCTGGGCACGCAATACTCCCTCAATACACGCTTGGGTGAACTGGCGATGCGTCATCCGGTGAGTTGCAGCCCGGACACACCGCTGCGCGAAGCCGTGAAGTTGATGCACGAGCAACAGGTTGGCAGCATCGTGGTGGTGAATGAGCACAAAGCCCCGCTGGGGATTTTCACTCTGCGCGACCTCAGGCATGTAGTGGCCGACGGTTCTGGGGACTTTTCCCAGCCCATCGCGGCGCACATGACCCAGACACCTTTTTACCTCTCGCCGGACCACAGCGCCTTCGACGCCGCCATCGCCATGACCGAACGGCACATCGCCCATGTCTGCCTGGTCAAGGATCAGCGCCTGTGTGGCGTGGTGTCGGAGCGCGATCTGTTTTCCCTGCAACGGGTTGACCTGGTGCACCTGGCCCGGACCATTCGCAGCGCACCAAAAGTGGAAAACCTGGTGGCCCTGCGCGGCGAAATCGGCCAACTGGTGGAGCGCATGCTGGCCCACGGCGCGTCGTCGACCCAGATCACCCATATCATCACCCTGCTCAACGACCACACCGTGTGCCGAGTCATCGAGTTGACCCTGGCCGACAAGGGCGACCCGGGCGTTGCGTTCAGTTGGTTGTGCTTTGGCAGTGAAGGCCGGCGCGAGCAGACCCTGCACACCGACCAGGACAACGGCATTCTGTTCGAAGCGCGGGACGCGGCCCATGCGGCGCAGATCCGCGGGTTGCTGCTGCCCATCGCCCAGCAGATCAACCAGAGCCTGGCCTTGTGTGGCTTCACCTTGTGCAAGGGCAACATCATGGCCAGCAACCCCGAGCTGTGCCTGTCCCGCGCCGAATGGGCCCGGCGCTTTGCGGCATTCATTCGTGAAGCCACACCGGAAAACCTGCTGGGTTCGAGCATCTATTTCGACTTGCGGGTGGTCTGGGGCGATGAGCAGGGCTGCGAACAACTGCGCCAACAGGTGCTTGCACAAGTAGCCGATAACCGTTTGTTCCAGCGCATGCTGGCCGAGAACGCGCTGCGCCATCGCCCGCCGGTAGGACGCTTCAGGGATTTCGTTCTGAGCCGCAAGAATGGTGAAAAAGCGACCCTCGACTTGAAGGTGCAGGGCCTCACGCCCTTCGTCGACGGCGCCCGTTTGCTCGCGCTGGCCAATGGCATCGAAGCCATCAATACTTTGGAGCGCTTGCGGCAACTGGTCGTCAAGGAAGTGATCGAACCGCTCGATGGCGCGGCTTATGAAGAGGCCTACCACTTCATCCAGCAGACCCGCATGCAACAACATCAATTGCAAACCCGCGAGAACCTGCCCTATTCCAATCGTGTCGACCCTGACAGCCTCAATCACCTGGACCGGCGTATCCTGCGCGAATCCCTGCGCCAGGCCCAACGCCTGCAAAGCAGCCTGGCGGTGAGGTACCAGTTGTGAGCATTTTTTCCTGGCTACGCCCGGCCCAGCCGATGTTGCCGCCGATGTTGCAGCAGCGCCTGGAACGCCTGCCCGCCCCCTCGCCACTGGATGAACGCAGTTTGCGGGAACAGCGCTGGGTGGTGCTGGACCTGGAAACCACCGGCTTGAACCTGAACAAGGACCAGGTGCTGTCCATCGGTGCAGTGGTGATCGAAGACGGCGCTATCGATTTCAGCCAGCAGTTCGAACGCACCTTGCAATGCGACAAGCAGAAGCTCGGGCCGAGCGTGTTGATCCACGGCCTGGCGCCCAGCGCCATTGCCGCCGGCAGCGACCCGGCCGAGGCGCTGCTGGCGTTCATGGAATTCGTCGGCGACAGTCCGCTGCTGGCCTTTCATGCGCCATTCGACTCCCACATGCTCGGGCGGGCCTTGAAGGATTACCTGGGGTATCGCTTGCAGCATGCGTTCCTGGACGTGGCCGACCTGGCGCCGATGCTTTGCCCCCAGGCCAATCTGCGCAAGGCCGGCCTGGATGAGTGGATCGACTGGTTCAAGCTGCAAGTCTTCGACCGCCACAACGCCAGTGCCGACGCCTTGGCCACCGCCGAACTGGCGTTGATCCTGTTCAGCCGTGCCCGCCAACAGCAGATCCAGAGCCCGCTTGACCTGCAACAGCGGTTGGGCCAGTGGAAACGGCGGCAGCAGGCACCTTCGCTTTAGAAGACTTGAGAACACAAAGCCCTCCTGCGGGAGCGAGCTTGCTCGCGATAGCGGTGAATCAGTGGCATTGATGTTGATTGATACTCCGCTATCGCGAGCAAGCTCGCTCCCACATGGGGCTGCGTTGCTTGTCACACTCCCCCGCCACGGCTGCTCCGACCAGTGCCAATTGCTTTCTTTCCCTCGCCTCTGCCACAATCGCGAACAATTCTCGTTACTTAAAACGTCGGTGATGCTCCGTGTCGTCAGTCCCTAGCCCTCACAGCGATCTGGTTGGTGCGTTATACCGTGACCATCGCGGTTGGCTATTGGCATGGTTGCGACGCAATGTCGCCTGTGCGCAACGGGCCGAGGACTTGAGCCAGGACACCTTCGTGCGCCTGCTGGGCCGGGAGGAGTTCAAAGCGCCCCGCGAGCCCCGGGCGTTCCTGGTGGCAATCGCCAAGGGGTTGCTGTTCGATTATTTCCGGCGTGCGGCGGTGGAGCAGGCTTACCTCAGCGAGCTGATGCTGATTCCCGAGGCCGAACAGCCATCCGTGGAAGAACAGCAGATCATCCTCGAAGACCTCAAGCATATCGATCGCCTGCTCGGCCAACTGTCGAGCAAAGCCCGCGCGGCGTTCCTGTATAACCGCCTCGACGGCCTCGGCCACGCCGAAATCGCCGAGCGCCTGGGGGTTTCGGTGCCACGGGTACGGCAGTATCTGGCCCAGGGCATTCGGCAGTGCTATATCGCGCTTTACGGTGAGCCAACATGAGCCCGGCCCATGGCAAACCGGTCTCGGCCAGCGTGCTGGATGCGGCCATAGCCTGGCAGTTGTCGCTGGACTCAGGCAGCGGCAGCGCCCAGGAGCGCGAAGCCTTCGCCCGCTGGCATGCTGCGGACGAAGAACATGCCCGGGCCTGGCGGCAGTTGGGCATGCTCGACCAGCGTTTCAGCGTTGCCAGTGGACCGGCGAGGGCCGCGTTGCTGCAATCACGGGTGAGTATTCGCCGCCGGGTCCGCAAAGTGGGCAGCGGCCTGGCCAGTCTTGTCGCGGTCATCGGCCTGGCGCTGTTTGCCGGGGAGCGTTACCTGCCGCTGGATTACTGGCTGGCCGACCAACGTACCGCCACTGGCGAGCAACGCACCCTGCGCCTGGCAGACGGCACGCTGATCAACCTCAACACCCACAGTGCCCTGGACGTGCGTTTCGATGACAAGCAGCGCCGCATCGTCCTGCAGGAAGGCGAGATCCTGGTGGAAACCGGTCACAACGACCCGCGCCCGTTTATCGTCGAGACCCGCGAAGGCAGCATGCGCGCCCTCGGCACCCGGTTCCTGGTCAAGCGCGAGGACCAAGGCACGCGTCTGAGCGTGTTGAAATCCGCGGTAGCGGCGCATCCACAGACAACGGATGTCGAACAGATCCTGCGCGAAGGCCAGCAGGTGCTGATGCGCCGCGACGGTCTCGGGCCGACGATGGCCCTGAGCCCCGGCGCCGATGCCTGGACTCGCGGCATGCTGGTGGTGGACAACGCCCGCCTCGAAGATCTGGTCCATGAACTGGGGCGCTACCGGCACGGCTATTTGGGCGTAGAGCCACAGGTGGCGGACCTGCGCATCACCGGCAGCTTTCCGTTGCATGACACCGACCTGGCCCTGACCGCGCTGCTGCCGACCTTGCCGGTGCAGGTCGAACATCACACGCGGTGGTGGGTGGTGGTGGGCCCGCGGACCGATACCAAGCCTTGAGGAACCTCGTGTCAGTGATGACGCCATCGCGAGCAAGCTCGCTCTCACAGTAGAGCGCGGCGTACACAAGGCGGGGTTCACTGAAGATCAAATGTGCGAGCGAGCTTGCTCGCGATGGGGCCAACCGCCTCAGCACAAAAACCAGGCTGGACTACCCGCCAGAAAACTGAATCTAAATTATTTTCATCCAGCCTCTATCACTTTTCAATTTTCATCCGGCACTCAGGCAATTGAGAAATATTTCCATTCAGGAGCCGCCGTATGTCCCGCCCGCTAGACACCCTGTTGCGCCCCAGCCTGTTGGCCGTTGCCATTGCCTTTGCCGTTCCTCTCGCCAGCGGCCCGCTGCAGGCCGCCGAACAGGCCACGAGTATGCGCACCTACAACCTGCCCGCCGCGCCATTGGCCAGCACCCTGAACCAGATCGCCAGCCAGGCCGGCCTCGCCCTGAGCCTGAATCCGTCCCTGGCCTCGGGCAAAACTTCAGCGCCGGTCCAAGGCCAGTTCGATGCCACCGGGGCACTGCGTGAGGCCCTGCGTGGTACCGGCCTGCAACTGGAACAAAGCAGCGCCGGCACCTACAGCCTGGTGGCCGTGCCTGAAGGCGTGATGGTCCTGCCGGAAACCAGCGTGATTGGCGCCGGCTTCGGCGAAACCGCGTGGGGCCCGACCGAAGGCTATGTCGCCACCCGCACCGCCGCCGGCACCAAGACCGATACGCCGATTGTCGAACTGCCACGCTCGGTGTCCGTGGTGACACGCCAGCAGATGGAAGATCGCTCCGTGCTCAACCTCAACGACGCCCTGCGCTACACCGCTGGCGTGCAGAGCAGCGGCTACGGCTCGGACTCGCGCAACGACTGGCTGCTGGTGCGTGGCTTCATACCGACCCAGTTCCTCGATGGCCTGCCACTGCCCAAGGGCAACTACATCACGCCGAAGATCGAACCCTGGAACCTTGAACGCATCGCCGTGCTGCGCGGCCCGGCCTCTTCGGTCTACGGCCAGACGCCCCCGGGCGGCATGCTCGATATGGTTAGCCGTCGCCCACAAGCCGAGAGCAGCCACGAAGTCGAGTTGCAGGCCGGCAGCTACGAACACAAGCAGATCAACTTCGACAGCACTGGCAAGGTCGATGACGAAGGCCAGTTCCTTTATCGGGTCAGCGGCACCGTGCGCGACAGCAATTCCCAGGTCGATCACATCCCGGACAAACGCTACAACCTCGCCCCGAGCCTGACCTGGAACATCAACGACGACACGCGCCTGACGTTCCTGTCCCAGTACACCCGCGACGACACTGGCATCACCGGGCAATTCCTGCCATTGCAGGGCACCAAACTGGCCTCGGCGGCGGGCAGGATTTCCCATCACAAGAACCTGGGCGACCCGGACTGGGAATTCTATGACCGCACCTACTACGCCCTAGGCTATGCCTTTGAACATCGCCTGAACGACACCTGGCAGTTCCGCCAGAACCTGCGCTACACCAAGAGCGACCTGGAAACCCAAGGCATCTCCGCCGGTGGGCAATTCTGGCCGGCGGGTCCTGACGAAGCGGTGAGCGCCGATGGCACGGTCAAGCGCAGTGCCAGTGTCGTTGACGAGGACATCAGTCAGTTCGCCGTGGACAACAACTTCCAGGCCGACTTCCAGACTGGCGCGTTGAGCCACACCCTGTTGCTGGGCCTGGATCACCAGCGCGCCAACAGCAATTCGCGCTGGGATTGGGGTTCGACTGGCGTACCGACCAGCAACATCCACAACCCGGTCTACGGACAGGACTTCTCCAACGTCCAGTACTTCACCATGTACGACTACAACCAGAAGACCCACCAGACCGGCCTGTACGTTCAGGACCAGATCGCCCTGGACAATTGGCGCCTGGCATTGGGCGGTCGTGAAGACTGGATTCACACCGGCACCGTTTTCCACAACCTGAACGATGCAACCAACACCCAACGCGACAAGAAATTCAGCGGCAACGCGGCGCTGAGCTACGTCTTCGATAATGGTGTGACGCCATACATTTCCTTCGCCCAGTCTTTCCAGGCAGCAGCGGGTTCAACCGTCAACAGCACCGATGCGTTCAAACCCACCGAAGGTGAACAATACGAAGCCGGCATCAAGTACCAACCACCCGGCACCAAGACACTGCTGACCGCCGCAGTGTTCGACCTGACCCAGAAGAACAACTCCGTGACTGAAAACAACGTCACCCGCCAGGTGGGTGAAGTTCAGGTGCGCGGCCTGGAGCTGGAAGCCTCCGGCGATGTAACCGACAACCTCAAGCTGATCGGCTCCTACACCTACAACGATAGCGAAATCACCAAAGGCACGACGGCTGAAAAAGGCAAGCGCATGGCTCAGGTGCCGCGTAACCAGGCTACCGCGTGGGCCGATTACACCTGGCACAACGGCCCGCTCGACGGTTTTGGCGTCGGCGCCGGTGTGCGTTATGTCGGCGACACCTACGGCAACACCACCAACACCGACTGGGGCCATGTCGGCTCCTACACCGTTTACGACGCGTCGGCCCATTACGACCTGGGTCGCCTGAACAATTCGCTCAAAGGTGTTTCGGTGGCGGTGGATGCGAAGAACATTTTCAACAAAGACTACCTGTCCACCTGCGATGGCTTTTATTGCTACTACGGCGATCAGCGCAACGTCGTCGCCAGTGTGAATTACAAGTGGTAGGCGGTTAGCGCGCGGGAGCAAGGCTTGCCCGCGACGGAGGCGACTCGGTTTCTAAAGGGCCGCATCGCCTGTTTCGCGGGCAAGCCTTGTTTCCACGGATAAATCCCCTCGCCACAGGTGCCCTTTTGCATCCGGATCAATCATGAAAAGCAAAACCATCCGCCGCTGGTCCTTTGTCCACACCTGGACCAGCCTGATCTGCACAGTGTTTCTGCTGATGCTGGCGATCACCGGGCTACCGTTGATCTTCCATCATGAAATCGAACACCTGCTCGGCGATGCTCCCGAGTTTCGGCAAATGCCGACTGACACGCCGCAGTTGGACCTGCAACAACTGGTGGAAAAAGCCAAGGCCCATCGCCCGGGTGAGGTGGTCCAGTATTTTGGCTGGGACGAGGACGAACCCAACGGCGTCATCACCATCATGGCGCCAACACCCGGCACCGAGCCCAATTCGTCCCACACCTTCATGCTCGACGCACGCACCGGCGAGGCCCTGGCAATGCCCTCGGCCAACGGCGGTTTCATGATGGTCATGCTGCGCTTGCACGTGGACATGTTCGCCGGGTTGCCGGGTAAATTGTTGCTGGCGTTCATGGGCCTGCTGTTCGTGATTGCCCTCGTCTCCGGGGTGGTCCTGTACCTGCCGTTCATGCGCCGCTTGAGGTTCGCCACGGTACGCCAAGACAAATCCTCGCGCCTGCGCTGGCTCGACCTGCACAACCTGATCGGCGTGGTGACGCTGGTCTGGGCGCTGACCGTCGGCGTGACCGGCGTCATCGCCGCGTGCGCCGACCTGATCATCGCCGCCTGGCGCAACGACAGCCTCAGCGCCATGGTCGAACCCTACCGCAACTCCCCGCCGCTGACGCAACTGGCACCGGCAAGCCGCTTGCTCGACATCGCCAAGGAGGTCGCTCCGGGCATGGCGCCGAGTTTCATCGCCTTCCCCGGCACCCTGTTTTCCAGTGAGCACCACTACGGCGTATTCATGAAAGGCAGCACCCACCTGACTTCGCATTTGCTGACCCCGGTACTGATCGACGCCAGCACCCTGGACGTCACCGCCGTGGCCGAACGGCCTTGGTACATGGACGTCATGAGCCTGTCGTTGCCGCTGCATTTCGGCGACTACGGTGGCCGGCCGATGCAGATTTTCTGGGCGACCCTCGACGTGCTGACCATCATCGTCCTTGGCAGTGGCGTTTACCTGTGGCTGGTGCGGCGTAAAGCGGCCAAGCGTGCAACCGTCGGTGCGGAGGTCGCCTCGTGAGGCCCCGGCAATCGAGTTTCTGGAAAGTGTTTGGCGTGCCCATGGTGATCGGGGTCCTTTGCGCGGCAGGGCTGTTCAGTGCCTTGTTGGGTGACGGTCTGTGGGACGCCGTCAGTTGGCTGGGGTTGGGTATCCCCTCTGTGGTGGCGGTGTGGGGCTTGATCCCGCGCCGCTGAGTCATTCGGGCGGGCATTGGCCAGACACACGCCCTCCTCTGCTCGTCATACGATAACCGCCGACACCGCCGGTTAATTCAAACCCCACAACCTTCGACATATTTATTGACAAATTAATCCTTGCACTTCTATAAAGGCCAACGTTGTACGACAACTTACAACATGACATGCGGCACCAACTCCAAAAATAATTGATGGTGAAGTGATGAAAATCAGAGGCATCCGCTGGTGGATGGTCGGCCTGGTCACGGCCGGCCTGATGGTCAACTACCTGGCTCGCAATACCCTCTCGGTGGCCGCTCCGACCCTGATGAGCGAAATGAACATCTCCACCGAGCAGTATTCCCACATCGTCGTGGCCTGGCAGATCTGCTACGCATTGATGCAACCGGTGGCCGGCTACATCATCGATGCCATCGGTACCAAGATGGGTTTCGCCATTTTCGCCTTCGCCTGGTCCATCGCCTGTGCCGCAGCAGCCATGGCCTCGGGCTGGCAAGGCCTGGCGTTTTTCCGTGGTTTGCTCGGCCTGACGGAAGCCGCCGGGCTGCCGGCTGCAGTAAAGACCTCTACCGAATGGTTCCCGGCCAAGGAACGCTCGGTGGCCATCGGCTGGTTCAACATCGGTTCCTCGATCGGCGCCGTACTGGCTCCGCCACTCGTGGTCTGGGCGATCCTGAACAGTGGCTGGGAGCTGGCGTTCCTGATCGTTGGCGGCCTGGGTGTGGCCTGGACGTTCCTCTGGCTGATCTTTTACAAGCATCCACGCGACCAAAAGCTCTTGGGCGACACCGAGCGCGATTACATCCTCTGCGGCCAGGAAGCCCACTTCCAAGATCCGACGCCGAAGAAAGGCAGCTGGAAACGCATCATCGCCAGCCGCAACTTCTACGCCATCGCCAGTGCCCGGATTCTCTCCGAGCCGGCTTGGCAAACGTTCAACGCCTGGATCCCGCTGTACCTGATGACCGAGCGGCACATGAACATCAAGGAGATCGCGATGTTCGCCTGGCTGCCGTTCCTGGCTGCCGACCTGGGTTGCGTGTTGGGCGGTTACCTGAGCCCGTTCTTCCACAAGTATTGCAAGGTGTCGCTGTTCACCTCGCGCAAAATGGTCCTGCTGTTCGGTGCCTCCTGCATGATCGGCCCGGCGTGCATAGGCCTGGTCGCCAGCCCGTACACGGCGATCGCCCTGCTGTGCATCGGCGGTTTTGCCCACCAGACCCTGTCCGGCGCGCTGTACGCCATCACGTCCGATTCCTTCGGCAAGAATGAAGTCGCCACTGCCACCGGCATGGGCGGGATGTTCGGCTATCTGGGCGCGGCGGCCTTCACCCTGTTGTTTGGCGTGATGGTGACCAAGATCGGCTACAGCCCACTGTTCGTGCTGTTGGCGATCTTCGATGTGGTCGCGGCCTTTATCGTCTGGACCGTCGCCCGGGAACTCAAGCAACAACCGACGACATCGGCACCAGCGCCGCAGGCCCTTCAACCAGCCGCCTGATGCATGGCGCGACCGGGACTCATCGCCCAGGTCGCGCCTGCCTTGTACACGGCTGAACGCGCTATGCTGCGCAACAAGTCCCACTGATCGAGACGCTGCCATGTCCACCCCCAGCATGACGCTGTTCCACAACCCCGCTTCCCCTTTCGTTCGCAAGGTCCTGGTGCTGCTGCACGAAACCGGTCAGCAAGACCGCGTGGCGTTGCAGCTCAGCCAGCTCACGCCGGTCAAGCCGGACCGGGTCCTGATCGATGACAACCCATTGAGCAAGATCCCGGCCCTGCGCCTGGCCAACGGCAGCGTGATCCATGACAGTCGCGTCATCCTCGACTACCTCGACCACCAGCACGTCGGCAACCCGCTGATCCCCCGGGATGGCGCAGCCCGCTGGCGGCGCTTGACCCTGGCCTCCCTGGCCGATGGGATCATGGATGCAGCCGTGATGATCCGTTACGAAACCGCCCTGCGCCCTGCGGAAAAACACTGGGACGAATGGCTCGATGCCCAACGGGACAAGATTCGCCGCGCCCTGGCCATGCTCGAAGCCGAGGCGATTGCCGAACTGGCCTGTCATTTCGACGTGGCGTCCATCAGCGTGGCCTGCGCCCTGGGCTACCTGGACCTGCGCCATCCTGACCTGGAATGGCGCAAGGCCAATCCGCAACTGGCGGCGTGGTTTGCCGAAGTCAGTTTGCGGCCTTCGATGGTTGAGACGGTGCCCAGGGTTTAGCTTGCATTGACCGTTCCGCCCTCATCGCGAGCAAGCTCGCTCCCACATTGGGTTGCTTTGTCTGGACGACCGGGATCCCCTTTGGGAGCGAGCTTGCTCGCGATGAGCGGCACACTGGCTCCAAAGGAAACAACTCAGCAACCTGCATCACTAACACTTCTCGCCATTGCCGATCCTCACGCAACCCCAACGACCGGCTCATTTCACCTCTCCCAGATCAAAGCTCATGGCAGCGGCCGGCTTGGACCCAACCCCGTACCAATCCAACTTACGGGTCAGCACCATGAACACGCCCAACAGGCTGAACAGCAACAGCGAGCCCATCAACAGCGCGTAATCCTCAGCGCTCAACAAGCCATAGAGCAAGCCGTACAACCCCGCCAACCCCACCGAGAACCCCAGGCCGTGGCTCACGCTGCGCAGCACATGGCAGACATAAAACCCGATCAGCAACACACAGGCACTGGCCGACACCAGGTACGCCGGGGCAAAGCCGATGTGCTCCGACAGCGACAACAGCAGCAGGTAGAAGAACGCCAACGCCACGCCCACCAAGGCGTACTGGACCGGGTGCACCGCCAGGCTCTTGAGCACTTCGAAGAGGAAGAAACCGGCGAAGGTCAGCGCGACGAACAGCAGCGCGTATTTGATCGCCCGGTCGCTCTTGAGGTATTGGTCCACCGGGTCGATGAAGCTCACACCGAAGGCGCGACTGCGGAACGCTTCACAACTGTCGCTTGGTTCGCAGGCTTGCAACGTTTCCAGCAGGTTGGTGGAGAAAAACGACGTCTGCCAGTCAGCACTGAAGCCCTGCTCATTAATGTCGCGATTGGTGGGTAGGTAGTTGCCGATGAAGCTGGGGTGCGGCCAGTCGGCGGACAAGTGCACCTTGGTGGATTTGCCCACCGGCAGAATCTGCAGCTCGCCGGTGCCCTGCAGGCGCAGGTCGAAGCCGAAGGTCAGCTCCGGGCTGCCCTGGGCAGTGATCATCGGCAGCGGCACATGCACACCCTGCCCCAGCCAGCCAAGTCGCGAACCGGGCAAAAAGTCGACGGTCTGCTGGTTCAGTGTCAGGGTCAGCGCATTCTCGATGCCACGAATATCGCTGATACCTACGCTCAGGTACGGTTCGTCGAAGCGGTAATCGGCAAAATCCTTGGCCGCCACACCGTAGCGCTCAGGCACCTTGAAGCGGCCATCGATCCGGTTATCGGCGTGGAACAACCGCGCTTCGTAGATCCCCCGGGCACGGGTTTCAGTGCGGACCTGGCCGTCGAGCTCGAACTCTTCCGGCAAAAAATACAACTCGCCCGTCCGCTCGACGGTTTCCAGGAAACGCACACCGGTCTTCTCGTTGGTATTCCAGACCTTCACCTCCTTGCGAAACGGCACCACGATCATCGGCCCGATCAGTTGCTGGCTGTAGCTGGAGCTGCGGGCGATGTCCTGCAACACACCGTCGCGCAGCTCCTGGCGCTCGTCGATGAGGCCATTGATCATCAACAGCGGGATCATCAGTAACAGAATCAGTAGGGCAATCATGCCCAGTTTTATGGCGAGGCTGCGGTTCATGTGGGGCTCTCCCTGTTCGTATGGGGGAGAGTCTGGGGGGGCTGTGTGAGGCGTTTATGGGGAGAGTGTGGAGATTGTGTGGAAACTGACAGCCAAAAACTGTGGGAGCGAGCTCGCGAGGGCGGTAGATCAGTGCCAGCTATGCTGGCTGACACTGCGCTATCGCGAGCAAGCTCGCTCCCACAAAGGGTAGGCGTTATCGAATAGCAGATGCGGTTTCAGGGCAACCGCAACACCACTTCAACCCCTCCCTCGACATTGCCAATCTGGAATGCCCCTCCATGCAACTGCACCACTTCCTCCACAAAGTTGAGCCCCAGGCCGGTACTCTTGCGGCCGCTGTCCGGGCGCGGCAGGGAGTAGAAGCGTTCGCTCAGGCGCGGCAGGGCGTAGTCAGGAATCGCTTCGGCCTGATTGAACAAGTGGATCTGCACACAATCGCCGATGCGCTCGGCACTGACGCGCAGCAGTCCGTTAACGGGGGTGAAGTCCAGGGCATTGTCCAGCAGATTGCCCAAGGCCTGATGCAACAGAAACGCCTCGCCCGTCAGCACCAGGTCGGCGGCGATGTGTTGCTCGATCCGCAACTGCCGACTCTCGATCCAGCCACCACGAGCCTCCAGCAGCTCCTCCATCAACGCCGCCAGCGGCACCGCGACTTTTTCCTCCAGCCCCTGGCGCTGCTCGATCTGGGCCAGGTTGAGCAACCGTTCGATCAGTCGCTGCATGCGCACGCTTTCACTGTCGATATTGCTGACAAAGCGCTGGTGCTGGGCCGCAGGCATATCGCTCTGCAGCAGCTCGGCGGCACCGCGAATCGCCGCCAGCGGGCTCTTGAGTTCGTGGGTCAACGTATGCACGTAGCGCTCAACGTAAGCCTTGCCTTCGAGCTGGGTGCGCATGTGTTCCACCGCACCCGCCAATTGCTCGAACTCGCCGCCGCGATAATGCGGCACTTCCACCCGACGGCCCTGGCTGACCGCCTGGGCGTAGCTCGTCAAGCGCCGCAATGCCGCGCTGAGCCACCACGACAGCAAGCCGCCCAGCAGCAAGCCCAAGGCGACCAACCCGGCGCCATACGCCAGCAGACGCCGCTCCGTGCGATCGATATAAGGCTGCAGCGAGCTGTTGGGCTTGGCCACGGTGACCACACCGATGATCCGGCCGTTGTCGCGGATCGGCGCGCCGACGTGCATCACCGAAGACGTCGGGTCGTCGGCAACGCTGCGGGTCGAACGAGCGCCGTAGTGGCCGCGCAACGTCAGGTAGACGTCGTTCCAACGCGAATAATCCTGACCCACCGCCGCGCCGCTGGAGTCGAGCACCACGATGCCCTTGGCGTCCGTGACATAGATGCGGTGGCTGACCTGGTTCTTCGGCAAGCCCCAGATCGTCGCCGCCGGCTGGCGCTCGCCGTAGGCCTTGAGCAACTGCGGCCAACGATTCTGGTTGAGGGTGCCGGCCTTGAAATCGTCCCGCAGGATCTCGGCCATCAGGTTGGCCGTGTCCACCAGGGTTTCTTCGGTGGACTGGCGCACGCCAGGGCGGATTTCCTCCATGACCGTGTTGAGCACGAAATAGCCGGTCAAACCGATGAACAGCACATACACCAGGAAAATCCGGATTCCCAGCGACATCAGCTGTGCCCCGGGCTGTAGCTGTAGCCCAGGCCCCGATGGGTCTGGATCGGCTCGGCCTCGGCCCGGACCAGGCGCAACTTGGCGCGCACGCTCTTGATGTGGCTGTCGATGCTGCGTTCATAGCCTGCATCACTGGCCACGCCCAGGGCGTCGAGCAGTTGTTCGCGGCTGAAGACCCGTTCGGGTTGTTCCAACAGACAGTTGAGCAGGCGGAATTCATGGCGGGTGAGGTTCAGCGGTTTGCCGCGATAGCTGATTTGCACGCGATCGGCATCGACCTGAAACAGCGCCATGCCTGGCTCCATCACCGGTCGCGGCGCCACGCGCTTGAGAATCGCCCGGACCCTGGCCGCCACCTCGCGGGGGCTGAAAGGCTTGACCACATAATCGTCGGCACCGATTTCCAGGCCCACGACCCGGTCGATCTCAGCATCCCGGGCTGTAAGAAAGATGACCGGAACGTCGCTGAAACGTCTGAGACTTTTACAAGTCTCGAATCCGCTGATATCCGGCAGGCCCACATCGAGGATGATCAGGTCCGCCGGGGTGCTTTTCTGGTGATCGAGGGCGGCCGCGCCGAGGCTCAGCCAAGTGGTGTCGAATCCCTCCCCTTGCAGGGCAAACACCAGCGTATCGGCGATGGCGGCTTCGTCTTCGACAATCAGGATATGAGGCATGGCTTGCGAGCCCGGCAGTAAAGTTGCCGGAACGGTGCCCCAAGCCTCGGGGCACGTCAATCGGCAGTCGAGTTTGTCGGTGGCTGGCCGTCATTCCTAACAGTTCTGATAGTAGGCAAGCGCTGAAAAACAGCTGATGCTGAGGGCTGGATTTCTTGGATCTTACGTGGAGTTCAGCCGATGCCTATCGCTCCTAACGAATCCACATTGTGCCGTTATCACTACGACCCGCTCGATCGTTTGACCGATTGCGCGCCCATCGACGAGGCCGCCATTCAGCATTTTTATTGCAAAAACCGATTGGCCACTGAAATACAGGGTGCGGTGCAACGTAGTGTTTTCCAGTACGACGACCAGCTATTGGCGCAGCAACAGCGACAGAGGACCGTCGTAAATACCACCCTGCTGGCCACCGATCTGCAACGCTCGGTGTTACACACGCTCAATGCTCAAGTACACCAGCCACTGGTTTATACGCCCTACGGCCATCTACCGGCAGAAAGCGGCCTGACCAGCCTGCTGGGGTTTAATGGCGAGCGCCGTGCTCCGGTGACTGGGCACTATCTATTGGGCAATGGTTATCGGGCGTTTAACCCAGTATTGATGCGATTCAACAGCCCGGACAGTTTGAGTCCGTTTGGTAAGGGCGGGTTGAACGCTTATGTATATTGCGGGGGGGATCCGGTCAATTTTGAAGATCAAACGGGTCATATGCCCTTTGGAAGGCCTGCTCCTATAGCCCGGCCTCTCAAGGTCAATACAGGAATACCTCGTATCCCAAGAGTTACACAGAACTATCAACCTCGACCACCTGGAGCATCAAGCACCAGCACCAGCACCAGCACCAGCACCAGCACCACACCGAGAGTGAGGCCTGGAAGCTCTAAACCATCCAACGCAGCTAACGAAAGAATGTTGCAAGTACCCACTGGAAGTTCTCAACCACCCATCGACACATCGAACCCATATCCACTCTACCCGGAAGCAGCTGTCGATGCCTGGAAGTCGCAAGACGCATTTAATATTCAGGTTTTTAATCGGGAAACACACGAACTCTTAAAAATCATACCAATCACCCACACCCAGAGAGTCGATTATGACAACCAGCTCTACAGCGACCGTATGAATATACACGAGCTATCAAATAAAATACGCCACGACCTAGGGAAAAAAGATAATTTTCTCTATATGCTTTCGTTAGAAAATATACGCCCCATAACGGACTTTATGTCCGGACTTAGCAGACAATAGAGAAAGGTAAGCCTGAAGTACCCGCCTATTTTTACCCAAGCGACACGCGCCCCTGGAAGACATCATGGCTCCGCCATGAATTTAACAACGCTAAAGTTCCGACGCTATAAGCCCTAGCGGGCGCTGGAAATTTTACACTCAAGTAAGGTCGGAAATAGACACTGATAGTGATGATCTCCGGCCGGGTAAATTTCTACTGTGTCCCAAAAATCAGCCCCTTATTCGGAACATCGGAACATCGGAACAAAGAACCATCCGGACATGGCGTCCAAGCGCAACGCTGCTGGACGCCTTAGCGCTCATCCCTCAGCAATCCGGCTTATCCGCCGTAAACCTCCGGGCCGGGTTCACCGCTGCGCCGAACTCACGCAATGCCTTGGCACCAATCAACAACGGGTAATTGAAACTACTGCGGTCGGTCAGGTTGACCTCGACCGTGCGCTTGACGTTGCCCAGGCACAACTCCAGATCGACCACCGGACGCTTGGTGGGGGCGATTTTTTCGTCGTCGTCCTCATCCTCTTCGGAACGGGTCTTGATCTTGCTGATACGCGCGATCTTGTGCTCGTAGACCTTGTTGCTCGCATCCTTAGTCGCCAGGCGGAACCGTACCCAGTCATCACCGTCGCGGGTGAAGGTTTCGATGTCCTTGGCCGACAGCGAGGCGGTCAGCGCGCCAGTGTCCATCTTGGCCTTGAGCACCTCGCCGCCGATTTCCGGCAACGCGATGTATTCGTAGCGCCCGTACAGGGTCGGCTCGGCGGCCAGCACTGGAAGGGCCACCAGGGAAAGCAGGGCGAGAAAGGATTTCATGCAAGAGGGCTTCCTGTGTGGGTGGGATTTTAGACCGTGGCCGATGGATTCGTTCGGTTGATCGCGCACCTGTGGCCTGGGATTGCTCCCTGGCCACAAAAGCGGGTCCAGCCTACCCGAACCAACGTGAAACTTTCGTCCACGCGATTTGGCCTGCCGCCCGAAGCTGCTTATCATGGCCCGCCCATCTGTTTGCAAGAGTCATGTATGCGCCGCCTGCTCACCGGCTGTTTCGTCACCCTGCTGCTGTTACTCAACACCCTGGTGCTGTTCGGCCCGCTGATGGTGTTTGCGCTACTCAAACTGGTCCTGCCCGGGCGCTTTCGCGACTACGCCTCGTGGGCGGTGATGTGGATCGCCGAGACCTGGGCCGAGATCGACAAACTGATCTTTGCCCTGTGCATCCCCACCCGCTGGGACATCCGCGGCGGCGCCGACCTGCGCGGCGACACGTCCTACCTGGTGATCAGCAATCACCAATCCTGGGTCGACATCCCCGCCCTGGTCCAGGCCCTCAACCGGCGCACGCCATTCTTCAAGTTCTTCCTCAAGAAAGAACTGATCTGGGTACCCTTCCTGGGACTCGCCTGGTGGGCGCTGGACTATCCGTTCATGAAGCGCTACACCAAGCCCTTCCTGGCGAAGAACCCGGAACTGGCTGGCAAGGACCTGGAAATCACCAGGGCCGCCTGCGAGCTGTTCAAGCGCCAACCGGTCACCGTGGTGAACTACCTCGAAGGCACGCGCTTCACCACCGCCAAAAGCCAACAGCAACAGTCACCCTTCACCCACCTGCTCAAGCCCAAGGCCGGCGGCGTGGCGTTCGTGCTGGCGGCGATGGGTGAACAACTGGACGCGGTGCTGGACGTCACGGTGGTGTACCCGCAAGAGCGGATTCCCGGGTTCTGGGATTTGATCAGCGGCGCGGTACCCCGGGTCATCATCGACATCCAGACCCGGGAGTTGGACCCGGCGCTGTGGCGGGGCGATTACGAAAATGATCCGGTGTTTCGCCAGTTTGTACAGGATTGGGTTAATCAGCTTTGGATGGAGAAGGATCGGCGTATTGCGGCTTTGCGCAGCGAAGGTAAGGACACCTAACAGTTCTGATAGTAGGCCGCGGTTGGAAAACCTCCGATATTGAACGTCTGGTTTAGGACCTCGTACGGAGCCCGGTATGCCTGCTATCCTTCGTAAGACCGTATTGTGTCGCTACCACTACGATCCGCTGGATCGCCTGGTCGATTGCACACCCTCTGCTGAGGTCGGCATTCAGCGTTTTTATTGCAAGAGTCGATTGGCTACCGAGATACAGGGCGCGGTGCAACGTAGCGTCTTCCAACACGACGACCAGTTATTGGCCCAACTGCGCCACGAGGGTTCAAAGGTCGAAACCACCCTGCTAGCGACCGATCAACAGCGTTCGGTATTGTCTGCGCTTGACGCCACCCGGCCTCATCCCATCGCCTATACACCCTACGGCCATCGTCCGGCGGAAAATGGTTTGCTCAGTTTGCTTGGGTTTAACGGCGAACGGCCGGATCCGGTGACGGGGCATTATTTGTTGGGGAATGGGTATCGGGCTTTTAATCCGGTGTTGATGCGGTTTAACAGCCCGGACAGTTGGAGTCCGTTTGGGGAGAGGGGATTGAATGCGTATGGCTATGGTATAGGGGACCCTATTAATCGGAGCGATCCGACAGGGCACACTCCAGTTCGACCCTTTCTTAAGCCTCAAACTCAACAACCGTTTACACCCCGGGCAACTACCTCCACTTCTAGCAGAGCGCGGCGTATACGCCCCCCACTAGCAGAAAAAAGAGCCATGGTCCAAATCGCAAAAGATAAGGAGGCGGCATTAGGGGAGCACAAATACTTTACCGTTAACCGTCCCTTAGACGACGTGATAGAAGCTTGGAATCAATATGAATTCCTTAGAATGTTACGTGGATTTGATAAACATCAGAAAATTTTCAATAAGTGGGCTTTTCCACAACCTGATGGGACCGAATTAATTAACACCATAGCTTTCGATACAAGGATCGACCTTGCGAGACTTTTAAGAGATACAGAAAATCTCGAAAAGTTAAACGATGCTTTATCCAGTCGAGGATCACCTACAGTAAATTTGACTACATCGATGGAGATCATCGACGCAGAAATAGCTCGTTACAGACATTTACAACGATTTACCGGAATCCAATTTATACAAGACATCCGTCAACCTCAAGCGCGTTAAACATCAGAAAGTTATACGCAAGACTACAAAAAAACCGAGCCGCCCAGGTCCCCGACAAACAGCTCCTACCTTTTCGGGGCCTTGATCGGCATATCTGAACACCCCCATCAGCAGTCCGGCTTATCCGCCGTAAACCGCCGCGCCGGGTTCACCGCCGCGCACCCTGGTGCTGTTCGGTCCGCTGATGGTGTTCGCGCTGCTCAAACTGGTCCTGCCCGGGCGGTTTCGCGACTACGCCTCGTGGGCGGTGATGTGGATCGCCGAGACCTGGGCCGAGATCGACAAACTGATCTTTGCCCTGTGCATCCCCACCCGCTGGGACATTCGCGGCGGCGGTAACTTGCGGCGCGACACCTCCTACCTGGTGATCAGCAATCACCAATCCTGGGTCGACATCCCCGCCCTGGTCCAGGCCCTCAACCGGCGCACGCCATTCTTCAAGTTTTTCCTCAAGAAAGAACTGATCTGGGTGCCCTTCCTGGGACTGGCCTGGTGGGCGCTGGATTACCCATTCATGAAACGCTATACCAAGGCGTTCCTGGCGAAGAACCCGGAGCTGGCCGGCAAGGATCTGGAAATCACCAGGGCCGCCTGCGAGCTGTTCAAGCGCCAACCGGTCACCGTGGTGAACTACCTCGAAGGCACGCGCTTCACCGCCGCCAAAAGCCAACAGCAACAGTCACCCTTCACCCACCTGCTCAAGCCCAAGGCCGGCGGCGTGGCGTTCGTGCTGGCGGCGATGGGTGAACAACTGGACGCGGTACTGGACGTGACCGTGGTCTATCCGCAAGACCGTACTCCCGGGTTCTGGGACTTGATCAGCGGCGCGGTACCCCGGGTCATCATCGACATCCAGACCCGCGAGCTGGACCCGGCGCTGTGGCAGGGCGATTACGAAAACGATCCGGTGTTTCGCCAGTTTGTACAGGATTGGGTCAATCAGCTGTGGACTGAGAAGGATCGGCGTATTGCGGCTTTGCGCAGCGAGCGTGGCTGATCAGATACCTGCGCCCCAAATACCCCCCAGGCTCTGCAGCAACGAACTACCCACACCCTGCTGGCCTAGGTACTGGAGGATAACCGGGGCAAACTGCCCGATCATGCCGCTGTCCATGCCCAGCGCACTGAAGGCAGTGGTCAGGTCGTTGGTGTCCTTGACGTTCCCCAGCAATCCGTCGAGTAACGCGTTTTTATCCGATCCGCCACCGAGCAAACCGCCCAGGCCATTGAGCCCGCCGATGGCGCTGTTGCCGGCGATCTGATCAAGGCCCGGCACGCTTTTGCTCAATTCGGAAAACTGCGGCTCGCTGAGCCGGTTCTTTGCCAGCCCCAGCATCGCACCGGCACCGCCGATGGCCTGTTCCGGCGTGATCTTGAGTTCCGACCCCAGGGTATTGAGCAACCCGGCGGCTTTCGGCGCGGCGGCCACGGCGCCCTCTGCCTGCTCGCCTTGATTACCTTGCATCGCCGACACCATATTGGCCGCATCACTGAGGCTGAACTGCGCGAAGGCCGGGCCGGCTGCCAGCGATAGCAGGCAGGACAGTGCAAAACCGCGTGAAACCTTCATTCCGAACACCCTCTTGAACCTGAAAAAACCGCCCATGAGGGGCGGCGCAAAATCGAGCGTTGGACTGGGGTGGACGAGGATTGTTCCACCATGCGACTGACTTCTGAATCCGATCCGTTTTCACGAAACACTGGGTGTGTTATCGCCAAGTGCGATTAAATCACGGTCAGTTGATTCCAAATCAACATAGACAACTGTCAGCACTGACAGTAGCCCTCACCCAGACATAGCCGCAAACATGTCGCCGATAGAAAAAATCGGGGGATAGGCAAATGCGAAACAACTTAATGACTGGCGGCGGCGCCGGAATATTCCTGCTGATGATCGGCCATGTCCACGCCGGTGAAATAACCTGTCCGGCCGTGACACAAATTCATCACAACACCGAATCGGTGGAAGTTCAGGATCATCGCGAGTGGCAGAGCCAGAGCCTGGTAGAAGTGGTCGACCCAGCGCGGTGGCAATTCAACGGAGCCGAGTTCGCGGTCCATGAACCTGACGGTGACGGCCAGGCGCCGACCAGGGCGACCATTACTTGCAAGTACGGTGAACTGAATCTCACACTGGAATATCTCCAGGTCCAAGAAACGACATCATTGCCGTGGGCGGACAATCGTTGCGAAAGCCCGGACCCCCATATGTGCAGACTCATCAATGCCGACTATTTCAGCTTGAGTTTCTGACCCTGAAAAACCATGGATCTACCTGCGCCCACGCGCCTCTGTTCAAAGGCCCCTGCCCTTGGCTGATCAGGTACCGTACAGTGCGGCTACTTCCAGCAGAGCTTGCCTATGAATGTAAAGATCGGCGGAGCGACCCTCGCGGTCATCCTGACGGGCATGCTCATTGCCCTGGGCGTCAACGAATGCCAGCGTGGCCCTTTGAACCCAGAGCTTGCCGACGGTACCAGCGAAGAACAAAAGACTTGGCTGACCATCGAGCACCGCATCAAGCGCTCCGATCCGGCCCTGACCGAGGTGAGCCGCGAGCAGCAAGCGCTGACCGTGCTTTACCGTCCAAGTGCTTGCGCGGATGACTGCGAGCCCTGGGTTCCGCACATGCTGCGTGTTGTCGGCCACGGCCTGGCAGCGCTCAATGGCGCGCCAGGGGGCAAGCAATACACGCAAGTGACGGTCAAGGCGCGACTGCTGGCCGATGATGACGTGGAACTGGTCTACGACATGCAGGGCTTCGACGCGATCAAGACGCAGCAGTATGGCTACGTCACCTTTGCCAGCATGCCCCGCAACCTGAACTTCAGCGGCGACGCCCTGGCCCAAGCGCGGGACTATTGCCAAGGCCCTAGCGCCCAGGGTTTCTACCCTGAATTCTGCGAGCGGGTCAGGACCGCTACTGCACATAACTAACCGTGGCGAGGGGATTTTTGATCGTTCCCACGCTCTGCGTGGGAATGCATCCCGTGACGCTCTGCGTCACCTTCCAGAAGCGGAACGCGGAGCGTCCCTGGCGACATTTCCACGCAGGAGCGTGGGAACGATCGATGAACTCAATCTTCCTGGCACACCGAGTTGCCTGGTTTGGGGCCGCTACGCAGCCCAGCGGGGCGGTGCGACCTTTCGCTGAATCCCCTCGCCACAATCGGCGGTGTTCCGGCCCGAATATTCGCGACCAAAAATCTTACAACTACTTGGGAAATCACCCGCAGTGGCGAGCCTTGCGCCGTCCAATGTGCGCTGCCTATAGTTCTTCCCGTCGTCCACATGGCGACTCGGAAAACCACGGTCAGAAGTCCTATTTTTTAATCAATTGAGGCTCTAGCCATGAACCGATATATCCCCATCACCGGCGTCGACTGCACCCCCGCCACCCTGCTCATCGACACCCAAGCCCCCCTCGACGTCCTCTACGAAACCGCTGCCTACCGCATCCGCGCCGTCACCCAGGTGCTGGAAAACATCGCTTTTCGCGAGGAGATCAGTTCCGACGCCGTAGTCCTCCACGACTTCGCCCTGCTCCTGGCGATTCCGTTGCGCGATGGCTGTGACGTACTGGACGTGATCGGCCGACGCTTGCAGGCGCAAGTCATGGCATGACCGCCCCTGGCAGTCATCTGAATATCACCTGCGGTCAGTTATTTCCTCTCGGTATTGCCTACTGTCAACTTTGACAGTAGGCAATCGTTTGGGCCGACCCTAAGCTCCAGCTATGACAACGAAAACAAGGCCACGGGCGACCCACGCGCCCAGGGCCTTTATTCATTCGGGCAGGCAGGACAATAAAAATGAGCGACCGAATTCAAGGAACCGTTAAATGGTTCAACGATGCAAAGGGCTATGGCTTTATCACGTGCGGCACGGGAGGCGAGGAGCTGTTCGTTCATTTCTCGGCGATAGCCGGCGAGGGTTATAAAACGCTGAAAGAAAGACAGCCCGTTTCCTTTGAAGTGGAGAAAGGGCCCAAGGGGTTGCAGGCCACACGGGTGACGCCGGAGTGAAAACAGTCCATCAGGGGCAGTCTATGTTGGCGTATCGTGAAACGCCGCTCTGTCTCTACCGTTACGACCCATTGGATCGCCTGACCGATTGCACGCCATCGGCCCAGGCCAGCACCCAGCGCTTTTATCTGAAAAGCCGACTGACCACCGAAATCCAAGGATCTATACGGCGCTCGGTTTTCCAGCAGGAAGATCAACTCCTGGCGCAACAACAGCGCCAGGATAGCGCCGTCGAAACCACGCTGCTCGCCGCCGATCAACAACGCTCGGTATTGCATGCACTCGATGCAAGGCAGCCTCGCCCCCTCGCCTACACGCCTTACGGCCACCACTCCAGAGAAAGCGCTTTGCTTAGCCTGCTCGGCTTCAATGGTGAACGCCCCGACCCGGTGACAGGGCACTACTTGTTGGGCAATGGTTATCGGGCGTTCAACCCGGTGTTGATGCGGTTCAATAGCCCCGACAATTTGAGTCCGTTTGGGGAGGGTGGGTTAAATGCGTATGTGTATTGCGCAGCAGATCCGGTGAATCGGAGCGATCCGACGGGCCATGTTTGGCGCCCACTCATGGCGCGATACAGGTTCAGACCCCCATCGACTCGTCCCACGGTGGATATAATAGGAAGTTCCAAAAATCTTGGCCAGAACGTCCCAACAAAACAAAGCCCCATGGATTCAAATGAGCGCGTTTCTTATGTAAAAAATCCAAAAATGGCTCAAACAAAACACAGTAAAAGAAACACTCAGCGCTGGATTGCCGCAAAATCAAAAAACCCAAACAGAACGACTAGAAAAGACATTCAGAACTGGGTTGAAAACGGCTCTTACATGCCCAACCAAGAGTTAGAAAGTTACACCACACTACCACTTAAATTCAGCGACGAAGTGCATTTACTAAAATACAGGAAGCGCCAAGCACTGGCGCGTGCCGGCAGAAAAGTCAACTTAAACATACAAACCAACTTACCCATATACGGCCGCGGACGAATTCCTTTTGACCTGGAGGCATTACGCACCTATCACATCAAAATATATCCTTTTAAGCCTTCAGACATTCGAGATAATTAAAAACACCTTATCCACAAAAACGGCGCTTCATGCGGACTGCATTTTCACACAGACTGTCAAGGTCGTCGTTTATCGTTGTCTGTTAAAAAAAGGGCGACATCACTGTCGCCCTTCTTCCGTCTTGCCTACCGCTTTACGCCGCACTAAACATCTTATGCGGATCAATCACAAACTTCTTCGGCACGCCCGCATCGAACTCGCCGTAGCCTTTCGGCGCGTCATCCAGGCTGATCACCTGCACGCCAACGATTTCGGCTATGTTGATGCGGTCCCACATGATCGCTTGCATCAGTTGGCGGTTGTACTTCATTACCGGGGTCTGGCCGGTGTGGAAGCTGTGGGATTTGGCCCAGCCCAGGCCGAAGCGGATGCTCAGGCTGCCCATTTTTGCCGCGGCATCGACGGCGCCCGGGTCTTCGGTGACGTAGAGGCCGGGGATGCCGATCTTGCCGGCCACGCGAACCACGCCCATCAACGAGTTGAGCACGGTGGCCGGGGCTTCGTGCTTGACGCCTTCATGGCCGTGACCACGGGCTTCGAAGCCCACGGCGTCGACGGCGCAGTCGACTTCCGGTTCGCCCAGCAGCGCGGCGATCTGTTCGTGCAGCGGGGTGTCCTTGGAGAGGTCGGCGATTTCAAAACCCTGGGCCTTGGCGTGGGCCAGGCGGATCGGGTTGACGTCACCGATGATGACCACGGCGGCACCCAGCAAGCGCGCGGAAGCGGCGGCCGCCAGGCCAACCGGGCCGGCACCGGCGATGTAGACGGAGCTGCCAGGGCCAACGCCGGCGGTGACGGCGCCGTGGTAGCCGGTCGGCAGAATGTCGGACAGGCAGGTCAGGTCGCGGATTTTCTCCATGGCCTTGTCGCGGTCCGGCAGTTTCAGCAGGTTGAAGTCGGCGTACGGCACCAGCACGTATTCGGCCTGGCCGCCGGTCCAATCGCCCATGTCCACGTAACCGTAGGCACCGCCGGCACGGGCCGGGTTGACGGTCAGGCAGACACCGGTGTGTTGCTCTTTGCAGGAACGGCAGCGCCCGCAAGCCACGTTGAACGGCACCGACACCAGGTCGCCGATTTTCAGGTTCTCGACGTCGTTGCCCTTTTCGATCACTTCACCAGTGATTTCGTGACCCAGGACCAGTCCGGTCTGGGCAGTGGTACGGCCGCGCACCATGTGTTGGTCGGAGCCGCAGATGTTGGTGGAGACCACGCGCAGGATGACACCGTGCTCAATCTTCCTGCCGCGCGGGTCCTGCATTTTTGGATAGTCGATTTTCTGTACTTCGACCTTACCGTTGCCGAGATACACGACACCACGATTGCCAGACATGCTTTCACCTCGCTGTTGTTTTTATGAAACTGCGTTGCCCAGGCAGGCAGCGCGTTGATTGCTCGGGTTAGTGCTTGTGTCTTGTTTCATTGTTATCTGTAAGGGCCTCATCGCGAGCAAGCTCGCTCCCACAGTGGATGGTGGGTGTCATCAGAATCTGTAGAACGACGCAGATCCTGTGGGAGCGAGCTTGCTCGCGAATGGGCTGCGAAGCGGCCCCAAAAAACTAAAGAACGACAGTTCTGTTGGCGTTGAGAAACACTCTTCGCTCGATGTGATACCCCACGGCCCGGGCCAGGGTCAGCCCTTCGATGTCCCGGCCCTTGGCAATCAAATCCTCGGGATAGTGGCTGTGGTCCACCACTTCCACGCCCTGGGCGATGATCGGGCCTTCGTCCAGGTCGTTGTTGATATAGTGCGCCGTGGCACCGACCAGTTTCACGCCTTTGTTGTAGGCCTGGTGATACGGCTTGGCGCCCTTGAAGCCCGGCAGCAGCGAGTGATGGATGTTGATCGCCTTGCCGTCGAGCTTGCGACACAGCTCCGGCGACAGCACTTGCATGTAGCGGGCAAGGATCACCAGCTCGGCGCCGGTGTCTTCGATCACCTGCCACACCTGCCGCTCCTGGGAGGGCTTGTCGTTCGGGTCCAGGGGGAAATGGTAGTAGGGAATCTGGTGCCAGTCGGCCAACGGCTTGAGGTCGGGGTGGTTGGAGACCACGGCCACCACGTCCATGGACAATTGGCCGATGCGCTGGCGGTAGAGCAAGTCGTTGAGGCAGTGATCGGCCTTGGAGACCATGATCACCACTTTAGGCCGGTAGTTGGGCGGCGTCAGTTCGAAGACCATGCCGAAGGCTTGCGCGCGCTCGGCCAGGCCGCTGCGAAAGCTCTGCTCGTCAAAGCCATCGGGCTGGCGGAACTCCACACGAATGAAGAAACGCGCCGAGAGCCGGTCGTCGAAGGAATGGTGCTCGGTGACGTAGCAGCCCTGCTCGAACAGAAAGCGGGTCACCGCGTCCACCGTGCCGAGCACGCTGGGGCAGTCGGCGGTCAAGATCCATGTGTCTGGGGCGCGGCTCATTCGTGATACTCCTCTGATCGTTCCCATGCGCTGCGTGGGAATGCCGCCATGGACGCTCTGCGTCCGATTTTTGGGACGCAGAGCGTCCCGGGATGCATTCCCACGCAGAGCGTGGGAACGATCATGGTTATGCCTGCACGCTCAAGCCATACTCAGCCGCCGCATCCTGCAACCACAACCACCAGTAATCGGAGAAGCTGCGGCGGATCACCAGTTCCCAGGTGTCTTCGCCGGTATGGCGGATCACCAGTTGCGACTTGGCGAACACCGTGCCCACGGCCTTGCCCACCGGGAAGTTGCTGGGGTGTACATCGTAGCTGGTGGATTTCATCAGCACGTCGCGCACGTTCGGGCCGGACAGCTCGAGGATCTGCTGGCCGCCGCTGACGTTGACGATCTGGATATGCAGATCCCCGAGCGCTTCGCGCAGTTTTTTCTCGGCGGCGAACTCTTCGCCACTCGGCACCACCAGCAGCCACTCGTCCGGGCCGAGCCATTGCAGGCTGGTTTCACCCTTGACGATGACGGTCAGCGCACCGGGCAATTCCAGGCCCAGGGCCTTGTGCACGCCGGCGGCGAACGCCGGGTCGTGGCCATCGCCACGAATGGTCAGGTGGCCCAGGAGTTTTTTCTCGCGCACGGTCACGCCGGCGTTCTTGCGGCCCTTGCCCACCAGGCTGGCGAGGTCGGCATGGTGCAGCGACGACTCGGCCTTGGCCCCGGTGGTTGGGCGTTGTTGGTACACGTTGACTGCGGTCATATGGAGCACCTGTCTGAATACTGTTGAGTCAAACCCTTGTGGTGGCTGTCAGGCCTTCATCGCGAGCAAGCTCGCTCCCACAAGGGTTACGCGATCTACTGTGGGAGCGAGCTTGCTCGCGATGATGCCGACGCGGTATCGCCGCTCTCCCACAGGACCTCAAGCCACTAGATATTCTGCCGATCTCCCTTCGGATCGAAGAACACCGAAGAAACAATCTCAGCCTCGATCACGCTGCCGTCGGCCAATGGCGCGAACACGCGTTCACCCAGGCGCTTGAGGCCGCCCTTGACCACGCCCATGGCAAACGAATAGCCGAGGGAGTTGTGCGCGTAACTGGAGGTCACGTGACCAACCATGGTCATCGGGATCGCCTGCTTGGTGTTGAACACCAGTTGCGCGCCTTCCGGCAGCCAGACATTCGGGTCTATCGGCTTGAGGCCCACCAGTTGCTTGCGGTCCTCGCGCACACAGTCTTCGCGATTCATGCCACGCCAGCCGATCCACGAGAACGGTTTGGTCCGGCCAACGCACCAGCCCATGTTCAGGTCATCCGGGGTCATCGAGCCATCGGTGTCCTGGCCGACGATGATGAAGCCCTTCTCGGCCCGCAGCACGTGCATGGTTTCGGTGCCGTACGGGGTCAGGTTGTACTTCTTGCCGGCCTCGACGATCTGCTCGAGCACGCCCATGGCGTAGTCGGCCTGCACGTTGATTTCGTACGACAGCTCACCGGTGAACGAGATCCGGAACACCCGCGCCGGCACGCCGCCCACCAGGCCTTCTTTCCAGGTCATGAACGGGAAGCCGTCCTTGTCCAGGTCGATGTCAGTGACTTCGCTCAGCAGCTTGCGGCTGTTGGGCCCCGACAGGGTCATGGTCGCCCAGTGGTCGGTCACCGAGGTGAAGTACACCTTCAGGTCCGGCCATTCGGTCTGCTGGTAGATCTCCAGCCATTGCAGCACACGGGCCGCACCGCCAGTGGTGGTGGTCATCAGGAAGTGGTTGTCCGCCAGACAGGCTGTCACGCCGTCGTCGAAGACCATGCCGTCTTCCTTGCACATCAAACCGTAGCGGGCCTTGCCCACGTCGAGCTTGGTCCAGGCGTTGGTGTAGATGCGGTTGAGGAACTCGCGTGCGTCCGGGCCCTGGATGTCGATCTTGCCCAGGGTCGAGGCGTCCAGCAGGCCGACGCTGTCGCGCACGGCTTTGCATTCGCGCTTCACGGCGGCATGCATGTCTTCGCCGTTCTTCGGGAAGTACCAAGGGCGTTTCCACTGGCCGACGTCTTCGAATTCGGCACCGTTCTTCACATGCCAGGCATGCAGCGCGGTGAAACGCACCGGCTCGAAGATGTGCCCGCAGTGCCGGCCGGCTACCGCGCCGAAAGTCACCGGCGTGTAGTTCGGGCGGAACATGGTGGTGCCCATCTGCGGGATGCTCACGTTCAGCGAACGGGCCGCGATGGCCAGGCCGTTGACGTTGCCCAGCTTGCCCTGGTCAGTACCGAAGCCCAGTGCGGTGTAGCGCTTGACGTGTTCCACCGACTCGAAACCTTCGCGGGTGGCGAGTTCGATGGCGGCGGCCGTGACGTCGTTCTGCAGGTCGACGAATTGCTTCGGCGCCCGTGCGGTGGCTTTTTCGTGGGGCACCTGGAACAGCGCCAGGGTTGGCTCTTCGTGACGGCTCAAGGCCTTTGGCAATACACCCTCGACTGCTTTGAAGCCGGCTTCGCTGGCCGCGCGCACGCCGCCTTCAAAACCGTCAGCCAGGGTATCGCCGAGGCTGTAGACGCCATTCACGCCGCCGACACACACACGCTTCTGCGGTGCTTCGCCCGGTACGAAACCGAGGATGTCTTCGCGCCAGATCGGCTTGCCACCCAGGTGCGAAGCCAGGTGAACCACTGGGCTGTAGCCGCCGGAGCTGGCCACCAGGTCGCAGTCCAACCACTCGCCGGGGCTGGTGACTTTGTGGGCGCGGACGTCGATCGCGGCAACACGTGCAGCCGTGACGCGCTTGCTGCCGCGGGCCTCGATCACGGCACTGCCGGTGAGAATGCGGATGCCCTTGGCACGCGCCTCTTCCACCAGCGCACCACGTGGGTTGCTGCGGGCATCGGCGACGGCCACCACTTGCAGGCCAGCGTCGAACCAGTCCAGGGCCACGCGATAAGCGTGGTCGTTGTTGGTGCTCAGCACCAGTTTCTTGCCCGGTGCCACGCCGTAGCGGCGCACGTAGGTGGAAACCGCGCCGGCCAGCATGTTGCCCGGCACGTCGTTGTTGCCGTAGACCAGTGGCCGCTCACAAGCACCGGTGGCCAGCACCACGCGCTTGGCGCGGACGCGGTTGATGCGCTGGCGGACCTGGCCAATCGGCGCACGGTCACCCAGGTGGTCGGTGAGGCGCTCGTGAATGGTCAGGAAGTTATGGTCGTGGTAGCCGTTGACCGTGGCGCGCGGCAGCAGCACCACGTCCGGCATCGATTTGAGTTCAGCGACAACAGCGGCGACCCATTCGGTCGCTGGCTTGCCGTCCAGGCTTTCGCGGGAATCGAGCAGGCTACCGCCGAACTCTTCCTGCTCGTCGGCCAGGATCACTCGCGCACCGCTGCGGGCCGCAGCCAATGCCGCAGCCAGGCCAGCTGGGCCGGCGCCGACAATCAGCACGTCGCAGTGACGGTTCATGTAGTCGTAGGTGTCCGGATCGTTCTCGGTCGGCGAGCGACCTAACCCTGCAGCCTTGCGGATGTACTTCTCGTAAGTCATCCAGAACGATTGCGGGTACATGAAGGTTTTGTAGTAGAAACCCGGCGGCATCAGCTTGCCGCCGACCTTGCCGAGAATGCCCATCATGTCGTTGTTCACGTTCGGCCAGCCGTTGGTGCTGGTGGCGACCAAACCTTGGTACAGCGCCTGTTGCGTGGCGCGTACGTTAGGGATTTGCGTGGCTTCGGTGGCGCCGATCTGCAGCACCGCGTTCGGCTCTTCGGCACCGGCGGCGAAGATGCCGCGCGGGCGGGAATACTTGAAGCTGCGGCCAATGATGTCGACGCCGTTGGCCAGCAGTGCAGCGGCCAGGGAATCGCCTTCGAAACCTTTGTAGACCTGGCCGTTGAAGGTGAAGCTCAGCACTTTGTTGCGGTCGATCCGTCCGCCGTTGGACAGGCGATTGATCTGGCTCATACCTTCTCTCCCAGAGCCTGTGCGGCCGCTTTCGGACTGTCAGCCTTGTCGGTGAATTGCGGCTTTTGGCCGATCTTGTAAGTTTCGAGAATCTCGTAGGTCACGGTGTCGCGGGTCGCGTTGAAGTACTGGCGGCAACCGGCCGCGTGGATCCACAGCTCGTGGTGCAGGCCGCGAGGGTTATCGCGGAAGAACATGTAGTCACCCCACTGCTCGTCGGTGCAGGCATTCGGGTCCAGCGGACGCGGGATGTGCGCCTGGCCGGATGCATGGAATTCCTCTTCGGAGCGCAGTTCGCCGCAGTGAGGACAGAAGATGTGCAACATAGGGATTTCTCCTGTTAGTGGGCGACGGCAGCAGCGCCGTGTTCGTCGATCAGTGCACCGTTGTGGAAACGGTCGATGGAAAACGGCGCGGCCAGTGGGTGCATTTCACCCTTGGCCAGGCTTGCAGCGAATACGTTGCCCGAGCCCGGGGTGGCCTTGAAGCCGCCGGTGCCCCAACCGCAGTTGAAGAACATGTTCGGCACCGGAGTCTTGGAGATGATCGGGCAGGCGTCCGGCGTGGTGTCGACGATGCCGCCCCACTGGCGGTTCATGCGCACCCGCGACAGCACCGGGAACATCTCGACGATGGCCTGGATGGTGTGTTCGATCACCGGGTACGAACCACGCTGGCCGTAGCCGTTGTAGCCGTCGATACCGGCACCGATCACCAGGTCGCCCTTGTCGGACTGGCTGATGTAGCCGTGCACGGCGTTGGACATGATCACGCTGTCGATGATCGGCTTGATCGGCTCCGACACCAGTGCTTGCAGCGGGTGGGATTCGATCGGCAGGCGGAAGCCCGCGAGCTTGGCCATGTGCCCGGAGTTACCGGCGGTCACCACGCCGACGCGCTTGGCGCCGATGAAGCCTTTGTTGGTTTCCACACCGATGCACACACCGTTTTCCTTGCGGAAACCGATCACTTCGGTCTGCTGGATCAGGTCCACGCCCAACGCGTCCGCCGCCCGGGCAAAGCCCCAGGCCACGGCATCGTGACGGGCCACGCCGCCGCGACGCTGGACGGTGGCGCCCATCACCGGGTAGCGGGTGTTTTTCGAGCAATCCAGGTACGGGATCTCGTCGGCCACTTGCTTGGCGGTGAGCAGTTCGCCGTCCACGCCGTTGAGGCGGTTGGCACTGACCCGGCGCTCGGAATCACGGATGTCCTGCAGGGTGTGGCACAGGTTGTAGACGCCACGCTGGGAGAACATCACGTTGTAGTTCAGGTCCTGGGACAGGCCTTCCCAGAGTTTCATCGCGTGCTCATACAGGTGGGCCGATTCGTCCCACAGGTAGTTGGAGCGCACGATGGTGGTGTTGCGCGCGGTGTTACCGCCGCCCAGCCAGCCTTTCTCGACCACGGCGACATTGGTGATGCCGTGCTCTTTAGCCAAGTAGTAGGCGGTCGCCAGGCCATGCCCGCCACCGCCGACAATGACCACGTCGTAGACTTTTTTCGGGGTCGGCGTGCGCCACATCCGCTGCCAGTTTTCGTGATGGCTGAGAGAGTGTTTGAAGAGGCCGAAGCCCGAATAGCGTTGCATAGTCATTACTCCAAAACCGACTCAGCGATAAACCGGGAAGTCCGCGCACAGGGCCGCCACTTGCTGGGCAACATTGGCCTCGACATCGGCATCGCCGAGGTTGTCGAGGATGTCGCAGATCCAGCCGGCCAACGTGACGCACTGGGTAACCTTGAAGCCGCGAGTGGTCACCGCCGGGGTGCCGATGCGCAGGCCCGAGGTCACGAACGGCGACTGCGGGTCGTTCGGCACGGCGTTCTTGTTGACGGTGATGTGGGCGCGGCCCAGGGCAGCATCGGCGTCCTTGCCGGTCAGGCCCTGACGGATCAGGCTGACCAGGAACAGGTGGTTATCGGTGCCGCCGGACACTACATCGTAGCCGCGCTTGATGAACACGCCAGCCATGGCCTGGGCGTTATCGATCACTTGCTGCTGATAAGCCTTGAAACCAGGCTCCGCCGCTTCCTTGAAGCACACCGCCTTGCCGGCGATCACATGCATCAGCGGACCGCCCTGGGCGCCAGGGAATACAGCGGCGTTGAGTTTTTTCTCGATCTCTTCGTTGGCCTTGGCCAGGATCAGGCCGCCACGTGGACCGCGCAGGGTCTTGTGGGTGGTGGTGGTGACCACGTCGGCGTACGGCAGTGGGTTCGGATACAGACCGGCGGCGACCAGGCCGGCGACGTGAGCCATGTCGACGAACAGCAGCGCACCAACTTTGTCGGCGATCTGACGGAAGCGTGGGAAGTCGAGGGTCTTGGAATAGGCAGAGAAGCCGGCCACGATCATTTTCGGCTTGTGCTCCACCGCCAGGCGCTCGACTTCGTCGTAGTCGATCAGGCCGGTGGTGGTGTCGATGCCGTATTGCACCGCGTTGTAGAGCTTGCCCGAGGACGACACCTTGGCGCCGTGGGTCAGGTGACCGCCGTGGGCCAGGCTCATGCCCAGGATGGTGTCACCGGCCTGCAGCAAGGCCAGGTACACGGCGCTGTTGGCCGAAGAACCGGAGTGCGGCTGGACGTTGGCGTAATCGGCACCGAACAGTTGCTTGGCGCGCTCGATGGCCAGGGCTTCGACTTTATCGACATGCTCGCAGCCGCCGTAGTAGCGCTTGCCTGGATAACCTTCGGCGTACTTGTTGGTCAGGCCACTGCCCTGGGCCTGCATCACGCGCTTGCTGGTGTAGTTCTCTGACGCGATCAGCTCGATGTGATCTTCCTGGCGTTGCTCTTCGGCATTCATCGCCGCCAGCAGTGCATCGTCATAACCTTGAATCTGGTCTTGCTTGCTGAACATCGCATCTCTCCCAGCGGCGGCGGTGCGCCTTTCGTCTCGGTGAGGCACTGACCACCGTTCGGTCGTGCCCTTTGGATGCGATGGTATGGCTGGCGCAGGCAGGTCAAATGCCTATGGACGCCACGCAAAGGTGCGTTTACGACATGTGTTCAAAGAGTCGGGGAGCAAGGCCTGTGGGATAGCACTGTGGGAGCAAAGCTTGCTCGCGATCCAGGCACCTCGGTTCATGGGAGACCGCGTCGTTTTCATCGCGGGCAAGCCTTGCTCCCACAGGGTTATGCGGCGACTTGGCGAACCGCGAGCAAGATCAGAAAGTGCGCGGGATACAGCGCATACGCCCAACGCCGCATCGCAGGCGGATGAATGCGACCCGCCTGGCGCAAAAGCACCAGCCCAAGCCATGGCGCAAACAGACACGCCAGTAAGCCGCCGATCGCCACCGCATCCCCCAGCCACGCCGCGCCATACAGCACCCGCCATTGATTGGCCGCCAGGCACACCAACCCCGGCAACACCGCGAAATACCAGGGCCGACGAAACACCAGCAGCAACACCAGCGGCAGCAGCACACCAAAGAAACCGAACATCAGCCGCGACGAAAACAGCGCCGCCAGCAGCAACGCCCCCACCGCCAGGCACCGCGCCTCCCATGTCGGCGTCTGCCAACTGCGCGCCACCAACAACCCCAGGACCAGGGTCGGCAACACATTCAGGGTGGCTGGATCGGGAAAGAACAGCCGGTAGGGTATTTCGCTCACGGCGCTGAACAGCAGCAACCAGCCCAGGTACCGCCACGGGCTCGCACCGGCCCCGGTGCGCGCCAGGTTCGCCGCCATCGCCAGGCAGAACCAGGGGAACGCCAGGCGCCCCGGCACGTACAACCAGTCGATGGAGAAACCGACATATCGCAGATGATCGAGCACCATCGCCAGCAATGCCGACCATTTGAGCAGATCCAAAGCCCCGTCACGCCGACTCACGTGTACAGCGACCTGATGACTTTATGATTTTCTGACAGAAACATCCGGTGTGTTCCCCCGCTAATCTTGGGTAAAGTGCGCACCAACATGGCCACGGCGATACGCCCCCCAAGCGCGCCGAACCATGATCGACCACGGCGCTGTGGACTCAAGCACGCCGAAAACCAGGGAACGCCCCACCCGGGAATTCCGCCAGGGATCTTTACCCAGGACTCTCTATCTCAGGAGCAAGGCCATGACCGACAAGAGTCAACAGTTTGCCAGCGACAACTATTCCGGCATTTGCCCCGAAGCCTGGGCGGCCATGGAAGAAGCCAATCAGGGCCACCAGCGCGCCTACGGCGATGATGAGTGGACTCACCGCGCGGCGGATGATTTCCGAGCCTTGTTCGAAACCGACTGCGAGGTGTTCTTTGCCTTCAACGGCACGGCAGCCAACTCCCTGGCGCTGTCCTCGCTGTGCCAGAGTTACCACAGCGTGATCTGTTCGGAAACCGCCCACGTCGAAACCGACGAATGTGGCGCGCCGGAGTTCTTCTCCAACGGTTCCAAGCTGCTGCTGGCACGTACTGAAAACGGCAAGCTGACCCCCGAGGCGATCCGCGAGATCGCCCTTAAGCGCCAGGACATCCATTACCCCAAGCCACGGGTCGTTACCCTGACCCAGGCGACGGAAGTCGGCAGCGTCTACACCCCGGATGAAATCCGCGCCATCAGCGTCACCTGCAAGGAACTGGGGTTGAACCTGCACATGGACGGCGCGCGGTTCTCCAACGCCTGCGCCTTCCTCGGCTGTTCACCGGCAGACCTGACCTGGAAGGTCGGTGTGGACGTGTTGTGCTTCGGCGGCACGAAAAACGGCATGGCGGTGGGTGAGGCAATCCTGTTCTTCAACCACGACCTGGCCGTGGACTTCGACTACCGCTGCAAACAGGCCGGGCAACTGGCCTCGAAGATGCGCTTCCTCTCCGCCCCCTGGGTCGGCCTGCTGCAAAACGACGCCTGGCTCAAGCACGCCCGCCACGCCAACCACTGCGCCCAATTGCTGGCGCAACTGGTCAGCGACATTCCCGGCGTGGAACTGATGTTCCCGGTCCAGGCCAACGGCGTGTTCCTGCAACTCTCGGAACCGGCCATCGCCGCCCTCACCGCCCGGGGCTGGCGTTTCTACACCTTCATCGGCAAGGGCGGCGCACGGTTCATGTGCTCGTGGGATACGGAAGAGGCGCGGGTGCGGGAATTGGCGGCGGCTATTCGGGAAGTGATGTCCATCTGACGATCGTTCCCACGCTCCGCGTGGGAACGCCTCCACGGACGCTCCGCGTTCGGCTCTTGGGGACGCAGAGCGTCCCGGGCTGCATTCCCACGCAGAGCGTGAGGAACGATCGATTTCACAGCTCTCGCGACCTGATCGTTCCCAGGCTCCTGCGTGGGAATGCCTCCACGGACGCTCCGCGTTCCCCCTGCACCAAGCAGGTGTCAGAACTCGATCCGCACATCCCCTTTCGGCACGCTGCAGCACGACAGGATGTAGCCCTCGGCTTCGTCGTCCTCGGTGATCCCGCCGTTGTGATCCATCTCCACTTCCCCGCCCAGCTTCAACACCTTGCAGGTGCCGCAGATACCCATGCCGCAGGCCTTGGGGATCATCATGCCGAGCTTGGCGGCAGCGGCGTGTACGGTTTCTCCCGGCCCCACGCGAATGCTCTTGCCAGAAGCCGTGAATTCCACCAGATGCAGGTCCGCGACATCGACTTCCGGTGCGTCGGCGGCCTGTTCGGCCTGCTCCACGGCATCGGCTCGGGCTTCCGGTGGCGTGGCGCCGAAGGACTCCTCGTGATAACGCTTCATGTCGAAGCCAGCGGCTTCCAGCAGACGCTTGACCGCATTCATGTACGGCGTCGGGCCACAGCAGAACACTTCGCGCTCCAGGAAGTCCGGCGCCATCAGCTCCAGCATCTTATGGTTCAGGTAGCCGCGATAACCGGCCCAAGGCTCGCCCAGGCCATGCTTTTCACAGATCAGGTGCAAGCTGAAGTTGTCGATCCGCGACGCCATGTGTTCCAGCTCGCGGTGGTAGATGATGTCCTTGGGCGAGCGGGCGCTGTGGATAAAGGTCATGTCGACATTGGCGTTGGTGTCGTAGAACCAGCGCGCCATGGACATGCACGGCGTGATCCCCACACCACCGCTCAGGTACAGAACTTTCGGGCTCGGGAAGTCGATAGCGTTGAACAACCCCACCGGCCCGTGCACCGCCAGCTCCTGGCCTTCGTGCAGAGTATCGTGCAGCCAATTGGAAACCTTGCCCCCCGGTACGCGCTTGATGGTCACCGAGAAACTGTAGGGCACCGACGGCGAACTGGAGATGGTGTAGGAGCGCATGACCGGTTGGCCTTCGATTTCCAGCTCCAGGGTGACAAACTGCCCCGGCTTGAAAAAGAACAGGATCGGCTGGTCGGCCATGAAGCAGAAGGTGCGCACATCCCAGGTTTCCTGGATGACTTTGACGCAACGTACGATATGTCGGCCATTGGCCCAGGTCTGGGTGGTGACCGGGTTCAGGAAGTTATTGGACATGCTGATCTCCACGGCCGACTGTCGGCCTTCATGAGGGCGATTGTGCGCAGGCGCCTGGGCGACCATTTACCTATCTGCGACATTCACATACTTATCGCGACCAGCCCCCAACTACCGGGGCTTGCGCGTCGGGAACAGATTGGGCCATGTCGCCCATGGATAAGGTTCGGCCCCTGCGCGGCCCCACACTCGCCTCAACAGATAAACAAAGTTTTCTGCCTTGCGTAGCACAACCGATTAGTCATTTTCACCGGCTCCGCTTAGAGGGCCACGAGGATAAAACGATGGACACCACTACCCTGAGCCTGGGCGATCCGCTGGAACCCGCACGCAAGGCCACCGCGCAAATGCTGCAAGAGCGCGAGCGCACCTTTTCGCTACCGCAGCCGTTCTACTCCGATGAGCGTCTGTTTGATATCGACATGCAGGAAATCTTCCAGAAAGAGTGGTTGATCGCCGGCATGACTTGCGAAATCCCGGCCAAGGGCAACTACCTGACCCTGCAAGTCGGCAAGAATCCGATCATCGTGATTCGCGGCGCCGATGGCGTGGTGCATGCCTTCCATAACGTCTGCCGTCACCGTGGTTCGCGGCTGTGCACCAGCGACAAAGGCAAGGTCGCCAAGCTGGTTTGCCATTACCATCAGTGGACCTACGAGCTGGACGGTCGCTTACTGTTCGCCGGCACCGAGATGGGCGCCGACTTCGACATGAAACAGTACGGCCTCAAGCCTGTGAACGTGAAGACCGCCGGTGGCTACATCTTCATCAGCCTGGCGGAAAACCCGCCAGCCATTGACGATTTCCTGTCGACCCTGTCCCATTACATGGAACCCTACGACATGGAAAACACCAAGGTGGCGGTGCAAACCACCTTGATGGAAAAAGCCAACTGGAAGCTGGTACTGGAAAACAACCGCGAGTGCTACCACTGTGGCGGTTCGCACCCGGAATTGCTCAAGACCCTGCTGGAGTGGGACGACGTCACCGACCCGCGCGCCGACCAGGCGTTCAAGGACCACGTGGCCGCCTCCGCCGCCGCCTGGGAAGCCGAGAAGATCCCTTACGCCCACGCCAGTTTCGGCCTGCGTAACCGTATCGTGCGCATGCCGCTGCTCAAGGGCACCGTGTCGATGACCATGGACGGCAAGCAGGGCTGCGCCAAGCTGATGGGCCGCATCAAGAACCCAGACCTGGGTTCGATGCGCATCCTGCACCTGCCGCACTCGTGGAACCACTGCATGGGCGACCACATCATCGTGTTCACCGTGTGGCCGATCAGCGCCCAGGAAACCATGGTCACTACCAAGTGGCTGGTGCACAAGGACGCAGTCGAAGGGGTGGACTACGACGTCGAGCGCATGCGCCAGGTCTGGGACGCCACCAACGACCAGGACCGTCGCCTGGCTGAAGAAAACCAGCGCGGTATCAACTCCACCGCCTACCAGCCTGGCCCATACTCCAAGACCTATGAGTTCGGCGTGGTGAACTTCGTCGACTGGTACAGCGAGCGCATGCTCAACAACCTGGGGGCCGAGCCGGCACCGTACCTCAAGGGCGTTCCGGTCCAGGGCTAGGATCAAAAGCATCGCGAGCAAGCTCGCTCCCACAAGGGATCTTCTGCGCACCGAAGACCCAATGTGGGAGCGAGCTTGCTCGCGATAGCGGTCTAATATTCACCGACTACTTGGAAGACCACCGCACACTGCCATCCTCCCCATAAAACGTCTCGACAATCTCCTCCCCCTTCAACTGCACCTTCACATAACCGTTCAATACCCGCTCCGGATACGCCTCGTCCCCCGCCAACTGAGTCTCCGACCACAACACCCGGGCATGCCCGTTCAGCTCACTGGTGGTGCCATAGGGAATCGCCCCGTGCCCGGCGCAGCGCGCGTGCAATCCGCCTTGCGGCGCGTAGCAGATACCGTTGTGCAAATGCCCCCAATACCAGTAATCCGGCTCACGCCCAAGGGCATCGCACACCGGTTGGTAAAGCGCGGTCTTGTTGTGCCCGGAAATGTCGAAGCCCTGGTGATGACTGAGCACCATGAGCTTCTTGCGCTTGGGCAGGGTTTTCATCCACTCGATCTGCTGTGTATTGAGGGTGCCGTCCATGTACAGGTTCATGGCGTCCGAGGCATAGGCACTGTCCAGGCCGACCACCAGCCAGTCGTCGTTGTACAAGGCAAAGTAACTGGTGCCTTGCTGCACCGGGAAACGCTTGGCCAGCTCCTTGAAATAGCCATGGGCGCCACTGTACATCTCGTGGTTGGAATTGAGGGTGAACGAGCCACGCTTGCCCTGGGGCCAGCCGACCATGTCGACGTCTTCCTGGGAATGGGTCCCGGCGTAATACACATCGCCCAGATGGATGGTGAAATCGGCCTGGGCCAATTGCATCTGATTGGCCACGGCCACCGCCGGTGCATGGCTGTCGAACGGCCCGGTGCCCCAGTCGCCGGCGATGGCCAGCACCACGTCGCTGTCCATCTTCACCAACGCCGGGTTGGTGGCGAACGTCGCGTGGTGACGCAGGTTCTCGATCCACTTGAGCAGCGCCTCGCTCCACAGCAGGTCCAGCAGTTCCCATTTGCGGCAGCCGAGCAAGGTGCCGTCCTTGAGTACCCGGGTCGGCAGTTCGTCCTCGCTTTGTGGCAAGGGCGTGGCGTTGCCGATCTTCAGGATCGACAGACCGTGGGCCAGCTCCCAGGGCACGGCGGGCTCGTCGTCCGGCAAATCGCCGTGTTCAATGACGTGTTGGGCTTGATCGTGGCCTCGCTGCAGCAGCTTGACGATGGCCTGGAACTCCTCGGGCTCCAAGTCATTGACCAGTTTTTTCCAGGACATCTCCAGCCGCGTGACCAACCCGTGCAGGCGGACTTTGACCTTGTCGAACTCATGTTCCCAATGGTGCAGTAATGACATGTGAACGCTCCTTCGCAATGCCCTGGGCTACAGGGTTTTCATGAATTCGATCAGGGCCCGTTTGTCGACGTCCGACAGCTGGGTGCCATACAGGTGGCCGCCGTTGTGGTTGCCTTCCAGGCGGGTGTCGTATTTGAAATCCGCCGACGCCTTCATCTGCGCGCCGCTGGTGATGAAGCCGACCTTCTCCGGGTCGTAGATGTCGGAGCCGGTGTAGAACACCTGCGGACGTTGCTCCGGCGGTTGCAGCAAATCCCACAGGGTTGGCACCGAACCGTTGTGCAGGTATGGCGCGCGCAGCCAGACGCCGTCGGTGGGCGTGTTGCTGTAACTCTGGGTCTTGCGGTAGGCGCCGAAGTCGAACGGTGGTTTCTTGAAGCCGTGGAACGCCGTCACCAGGCCCGTGGTAAAGGAGTTCAGGCGATGAGGGTCGGTGCCCAACTGGTCGATGTTGGTGGTGACCTGGCCAGTGTCGCTGCGGCCGAAGTCATGGCAACCGGCGCAGTTCTTCTCCCAGATCGGTTTGCCCTGGGCGACTTTCGCCTGGTCCAGGGCGAACGGCCAGGCGGGTGCCTTGTGGCCCAACAGCCAATTGGTCACCCGATTGAAACTCGGCGGCAGCACCGATTGCGGGGTCGCGCCCACGGCCATGGCCGCGGCGTAATTGCGCTCGTGGATCTTGTTGTTATTGCCGTCCCAATGCAGATACATCGACTCGCGAGGTTTCTGGTTCCAGACCTGCGGCAAATCCACGGTGCCGATGGTGGAATCATCCGGGAAGCCGAACACCACCATTTTGGTCGGGTTGAAGGTGTCGGTCCGCCCAGGCCCCTGGGCCGGACGCAGTTTTTGCCAGGCGTACGCCTGCTTCTGCTTGAGCAGCGCACTCTTGGCCATCGGGATGATCAGGTAACGGTTGTACAGCTTTTCGAAAAAGCCCAGCTGGAACTTGCTGTTGATCGCCGCCATCACCGCATCTGGAGTGAATTTCGGGTCGCTGGCGCAATCGTAGGCAAACCACTGGAAGGCTTGCAGTTGCAAGGTATTGGCCGGCGCGGTGGCGACCGGAATCGCTACGTCGCTGGCATTGGCCCGGTAGGAGCCGGTGTGACACAGGGCACAGTTGGGCTCCACGGTGGGGTAACCGAGCTGCCGCTTGGCCATGCCGATGGGCAGGTCGTTACCATTCTCATAGAGGAACCCGAACACCTCGTAGCCGCCCGGCTTGGGCAGCTTTTCCGGGCACATCTGCGGCAGTACGGCGAACAGGTAATAGGGGATTCGCGCCTCGATGCCCAGGCCAATGGCGGCATATTTGTAATGGTCCTCGTCGGAGGCGAAGTCCGGCTGCGGCACTTCCCGGATCATCTGGTACCAGGTCTGGTAGCCGATGAAGCCCAACAGCAACAGCACCACCAACGTGCCGACCTTGAAAGCGTGGCTCTGCCAGCGCCGTGCCCAACCGGCGCGCCATTCCCGCCACCCGGCGCAGAGCAAGGCCAGCGGACGATTGGCCACCGGGCTGCCCAGGTATAGCAACACGCCCAGGATCAGGAACATGCTCAGGTCGCCCATCAACATCGGCACGAACAATGGGCCCTGGTTGTTGGTGTTGATCAAGTAGATCCAGAACACCACCGCCACCAGCCGTGACAGCACGCACAACCACGAATGCACCACGAAACGCGGCGCGTTGAACCCCGAGGGCATGTAGAACAGGCTGATCCCCACCAGCAACATGCCGGTGTTTTCCAGCCAGGGATCGGACAGCACGGGGGGCAGGCCGAGCATGGACGTCAGCAACGCCGGCGCGAACAGCGCCGGGATCGCGAAGAACATGTTCATGACAATCCCGATCCAGATGACGCGTTGGAACCAGCGGATGTAAGTATTCATGGGCATCCTTTTTCCTTATTCCTGACTCACGAGATACGGCGTTCTGGTGATTGCCATCGCGAGCAAGCTCGCTCCCACACTGGATGTGTGGCGTGCCAAATTCAGCGGCACATACCCCCCTGTGGGAGCGAGCTTGCTCGCGATGCAGTCGACTCGGTCTTGAGTCAACCGAGCGCCGTCTTCTCCAGGTGTTCAAGGATGAGCGGATACACATCCACCACCGCATCCTTGCCGAAGATGCAGTCGATGTGGCCGTAGCCCGGCACCTCGTGGCGGCTGAACAACTGCGGGCCGTGCATATCGCAGAGTCGCTCGTAGGTCTTGAGGGTGCTTTGCGGCAGGTAGCACTGGTTGTCGGCGCCGCTGATGAAGCAGATCGGCAACTTCAGCCGATCGAAATGCGGCATGTAGACGTCGTTGCCCTTGAAGTCCACCAGGTGCCCCTTGCGCACGATCAGCGCCAGGTGTTCGAAGGTGTGCATGTTCGACTCGCCGAACAATTCATGCAGGTTGTCGTGCAGGGTTTCATTGAGGGTGTCGTGGCGATACAGCGAGGCATACATGAACGTGATGCGGTGGCAGACCGGGTTGGTGCAGTAGCCCTGGGCCTCGATCCGGGCATACCCATTGAGAGCCTTGTCGTAGAGCTTGTTGAACCAGTTTTCCTTGGTGTCGGCGTACGCCGTGAGGGATTTGATGCCGATGGCGTCGAGCATTCCTGGCAAGTGCAGGCCGGCTTTCAAACCGGTCGCCGTGGCGACCACCGTATCGGCGGCGATCTGTGAGCAGACCACCGAGCGTACCCCTTGCAACCCCGCCAGCATCGACATGAAGAAGGTCGTCGCGCCATAGCAATGCACCACGCACTGCACGTCACGGGCCAGGGTCGCTTGCTGGATCTGCTCGATGGCTGCCTTGAAGTCGTACTGGGCCACCTGGTCGCCGTTCCATTCATGCTTGCTGGCCGGCAGCAGGATGCTCACCCGCAGGTCCAGCAACCAGACGTCGTACTCGTGCTTGCACAGGTACTCCAGCAAGTTGGTCTGGATAGTGTCGGTGGAGAAGATATTCGACCCCACGCCCAAGCCGTGAACCAACATCACCGGGCCCTTGGTGCCCGCCTGGTACCGGGTCAGGCGCAGCTCGACGTTGTCTTCGGTCTGGAAAAAATGCACGGTCGGCGCCGGTGCGTCCAGCGGCCGTTTGAGCCGCGGTGGCGCGTCGGGGTTGAAGTAGATATCGCCAGCGAACACCCCGCCATAGCTCTCCCACAAGATCCCGGCGAAGAACTTGCCGAACCGCGCCAATGCTTCCACGCGCTCGCGCTCGTTGCGGGCGTTGAGCACTTTCATGGTGGTCATCTGCTTGGCGAAGTCGGCCGGCAGGATGTGCATCACCCCCGAGCCGATCACCGCACCGCTCTTGTCCGGCCCGCGATACAGCGTGACATACAGGGTACTGGTGTCAGGCCAGATGTTCAGCACGCCGTCATCCTCGGGCACGGTCTTGAAGGCGCTGAAGTAGTAGTCGCTGCCGTCTTCGGCGGTCAGTTTCATGTCGTAGTTCATGTGCCGCACGCCGACCTGTTCCTGGTATTGCTCGAACAGGTTGAACACCCCATTGCTGGCGACCAGCGGCTTGGGCGAAAGCAGTGGCGCATCCAGCGTGCCCACCAGGGTCGCGGCGTGCTCCGGCTCCTTGATCAGGCGATTGAGGTCGGCGGCAGTAATGGTCAGGGTGAACTCGATGGACGAGTTGTCGGCCTTGCCGCGCTTGGCCGCCGCTTCATAGACCTTGAGGTCGGTGCCCTGGGGCTGGGTGAAGGCTGTGGAAAAGTAGCCCTTCATGGTTTCGGTGAACTGCACGCCGAGGGTCGGTGCCGCCACCGGTTTGCGCGGGGCCGAAGGCAGCGTGTAGTCGATGATCCAGCCCCGGTCAGCCGCCAGCAGCCCCATGTTGCGCTCGCTCACCGCCGAGATGGTCAACAACGGATTGACCGCCAGGGACGTCGGGATCACCGCACCGTCGGACACATACAGGCCGGGGTAGACATCCGTGCCGCTGGCGCCGCTGAACACCTGGCCTTTGTGGTTGACCACGCCTTGCGTCGCGTCTTCACCCATCACGCAGCCGCCCAGTGGGTGCACCGATACAATGCTGTGCTTGAGCAGCTTGGTCCAGATCGGGTTCTCGACCCAGATCCCACCCAAGGCCTTGGTGCACTGGTGCAGGCGCTCATTGCCGAGGGTAACGTTTTCCTGTTCGCCGACGCCGGGCCAGTCGATGCGCAATTGGTCCTTGTTGTCGAGCACCATGCGCCCCTCGCCGTTGTCATGGCTCATGATCAGGTAGGTCTGCATGTTATGCAGCGCGCCGTGATAGGGCCCGCGCAGGAAGCTTTCGGCCTCCCGGCCTTTGTATTTGAGGCTGGCCCCGAAACCGGTGTCGGTGGGCACGCCGATCATCTCGGCGAACGCTGCCATGCTCGGCACCATGGGCCGGCCGAGCGCGCCGGGGATCGAGCCTTCCTCGATGACCATGCGGCTGCGCCGGTCGCCCTCGGTGCGCATGTCGATGATCGACGTGATGCAGGGCCCCACTGGCTCCAGTTCCTTGGCCGAGTGAGCGCCGAAGCCAATACCGTTGATGGTCTGGTCGCAGTTGTGGCCGAAGCCGAGGATGTCGCCGTTGCCACTCATGTTCTCGCCCAATTGGCTGGACATCGCCAGCCCTTTATCCCGGGAACGCAACATGATCTCGGTGGAACCCAGAGTTCCGGCGGACACCACCACGATGTCGGCCCGCACGAACAACGTCGGCGCCGAGAACATCTCGCGACCGCTGTCCAGGTACTGGAAGTGCACGATCCAGCCGTCACCGTCACGCTCCAGGTGCCGCACCTCGGCCTGGCAGAAAATTTCCGCACCGTGGTTCCAGGCATCTGGCAGGTAATTCATCAACGTGGTGTTCTTGGCCTTGTTGTTACAGCCCGAGACGCAATCACCACAGCCGTTGCACGGCAACTGCTCGACACCAACGTGGTTGAGGTTGTTGGGCAGCTTGTCGAAGGTCACGTTGATCGGCGGCTTGTAGAAATGCGCGCCTTGCTTGAGGTAATCGGCCGACTTCTTGTGGGCGTCGAGCTTGGGCAACTTCGGCGACGAATCCGGATACGGATTGGGCTTGAGCATCTCCCGGGCCCGCGCATAGCCCTCCTTGAGCAACGTATCGCGGTGTTCACGCACCGCCAACGGCCAGCGCGGATCATCGAACACACCAGGTTCCGGCTCCAGCGAAACGTTGGCATTGATCAGCGAAGTGCCACCCAGGCCACAACCGACCACCACGTTCTGCTGGGCGTTGACGTGCAGGTCGAACAGCCCGGTGCGCGAACCGATGTGACCCTCCGGATCATGCACCTGCAGCTCCTCAGTAGCCGCAAGCATGGTGTTGGGGTATTCGCCGGGCTGGATCTCCCGGCCACGCTCCAGCAGGCACACCTTGCGCCCTGCTCGGGACAGGCGTGAGGCGGCAATACCGCCGCCATAGCCCGAACCAATGACGATAACGTCGTAATGCTCCTGGATGTCGCTGATGGGGGTCGAGATCCGTGTCATGTTCAAGTCCTCTCAGGCAGATGGGGCAACTCTGCGGTTGCCTGCAAATTGACAGGCGCACGAACGCCTGGCCGCTATCCCTCGGGGGCGAGCGGCAGTAAGCGGTATTACGGAGGAAACTCAGGTATTGATCAGGGCGCTATAGCCGCGCACGCTGGTTGACGGCGCGTCGGCGAGGGCGCTTGGGCAGCGAGGTGGGACGCGTCGGAACGCACGTCATAGGAGAAAACAAATAGGTGCGGGGGGGCTGGCTATCCATCATGCGTTCTCCCTGAACCTGATATGGATAAAATCGCGTTGTGTCCTTGTGCCATGAGTGAAGACAGATGACAGACCCACGTCAAGGCAGCCACTTAGAAGTGTATGAAATTTGATCTATCGCGTTTTGAACTAAGCCCGCCGGGGCCTACAGCCTTTCGCAAACAAGTTATCCACATGGCCACCCACAGCAAATGGGGACAAGTGCCTCGACCGTCGGATTTTTCTTTCGATAAAGCCAAGAAAAACCGTGACTTATGAACAATGACGGTTTTTACGGCGCGCAGGTCAATTATTGATCAGATGCCTGAAAGGCTTGCCAGGACTGGGTTGTGGAGGACAGCGAACACCTTATCCACAGAAGCGCCAACAGTGTTTGGGGGTAATTCTGATGATTCTGTGGAAAACCGCTTTAACGGCTTATAAATCGGGGTTCCGCTAGCATTTCTCGGGTAAAAACAAGGAATTGATCATTTAATGATCAACTCCTTGAAAGCCTCGCTCCGTATGGCTTGTAGAGGACAGCGAACATCTTATCCACAGAAGCGCCAACAGAGATTGGGGGCAAGTATGGGGCTGCGCCCAAGCTTATTCACAAATAAAACCCAGGAAAAACCGTGGGTTAGGCTGGTTGTTTTTTAAGCGCTCGCTTGGAGGGCCTGATCTGCGTGGGATGTGGCGAGGGGCGAACAGGTTATCCACAGAGGCGCACACAGGGAATGTGGGTAAACACCCCGTGTGGGAGCGAGCTTGCTCGCGATGACCGACTAGCCGTCACCCTCATCGTTACCTGACAGACCGCTATCGCGAGCAAGCTCGCTCCCACAGGAGTCTCTTGGCTCCAGAACAACCCGCCGTGACGGTTAAGGCCGATGCATCAGATACGCCTCCCCCGTCACCCGAATCATCGGATGCGGGACAACCTGGCAGGTTTTGACGATGCCAAAGCCATGGCGCTCATAAAAGCGTCGGGCACCGGTGTTCGCGGCATAGTCGATCAGGCTCAGGCCATTGAGTGCCAGTTGATCGGCACGCTGTTGCGCCCGCTCGAGAAAGCGCACGCCGAGCCCCTCGTTACGCCAGCCTTCATGCAGGGCCAGGCTCGATATATAGAGGGTATCGGGGACCTCCATGTCGGCGTAGGGCGCCAGGATCGGATCAGTGACGGGAGCCGCCAGCGGATCCTCACGCGTCACGTAACAGTGCATCATGCCGATGACCCGGCCATCGGCCTGGGCAACAAGACAATTCTGGTAGGAAAAATCGACATTTTCTCGGGCGTAACGAGCAGCCCCCACCTCCAGGAGGTCCTGCCCCGGCTCCGCCAACTGGCTCCAGATGTAATCCGACGCGCCCTCTGAGGAAATCCGGAATAGACGAGCGATCTCGCGGGTATCCGTGGGCAAGGCCGGGCGAAATTCAACTTCCATCGATGTAGCTCCGTTAGCGATCAAAGGCATTTTTTACGCGCAGATCTGAGGCCCGACAACACGCCGGACCAGCGGTTTTATGGCCGGATGTTGCAGCAGGTCAGACTGATCATTTTTTGAACGCGGCCTTGAAAGGCCTGATTGGCGCGGTGTCCGGACAGGGCCGAACAGGTTATCCACAGAGGCGCGCACAGCGATTGTGAATAAACCTGAATGCCCCTGTGGGGGCAAGCTTGCTCGCGATGACGGACCAGCAGTCGCCATCATCGCCAACCGACAGACCGCTATCGCGAGCAAGCTCGCCCCCACAGGGATTCAAGGTGATTCTGGACTCAGCGAACCACCCCTTCCTCAACCAGCAACTTGAGAATCGCCTCGGCGCCCGCCTCCGGGCTCAGGCCCTTGAGCACTTGCCCGCCTCCACCGCTGGCCTTGGCCGTGGCAGCCTTCATGCGGTCCGCGCCGCTCTTGGCCTTGATCACTTTCAGGCGTTTGGGACGTGGCTTGGCCGGTTGCAGGGTCGCCACTGCCAACAAGGTGTCATCGACAACCTCAACCTCTTCAGCGTGCAAGGCGCCGCGCCGCGCCGGGCCGTAGGCACTTTGCCGAGGTTTCGGTGCGGCGTTATCCACAGTGGCCAGGAATGGCAGGCGTACTTTGAGACGGCGCCGTTGGCCACGGGGCAAGGCTTGCAGCACCAAGGCCACGCCGTTGTCGATGGATTCGACCTGAGCCAACCCCACCACCAGCGGCCAGCCAAGGTTTTCCGCCAACAGAAATGGGAGCATGCCCGAGCCTTCACCGGTTTCCGCCTGGCTGCCGGTGAGCACCACTTGGGCGCCAACGTCGCGCAGGTAATCGGTCAGGGCCGGCAGTGCGTCGGCGCCCGCAGGGTTTTCCAACACATGGAGTTCGTCCAGGCCCATGCCCAAATAGGCGCGCAGGGCCGGTTCGGCCACGTCGCCGGCGTGCAGCACTTGCAGGTCATTGCCGGCCAGTTGCAGGCCCAGTTCCACAGCCCGGGCATCCTGCTCGGCACGGCGGGGCCGACCGGAGGTGGGGTGGGCGCCGATGGATACGAGGCTGATCACTTGGATACTCATCAACTTGTCCTTCTTAAGCCGCATCGCGCTTGGCTTCGTTGCGGTAAGCCTCTACCGCCGCGATCAAGGCCTGGAGAATCGCCGCACTGTCGCCGATCACCGACAGGTCTGCCCGTTTGATCATGTCGCAGCCCGGGTCGAGGTTGATCGCCACCACCTTGTCGCAGGCACCGATGCCTTGCAGGTGCTGGATCGCCCCGGAAATCCCTACGGCCACGTAGACCCGCGCCGTGACCCAGGTGCCGGACGCGCCGACCTGACGGTCGCGGGCCATGAAACCATCGTCCACCGCCACCCGCGAAGCGCCTTCGGTGGCGCCCAGGGCCGCAGCGGTTTTGTGGAAAAGATCCCAGTCCTTGACTCCGTTACCGCCGGAGAAAATGAATTCGGCTTCGGCCATCGGGATCGCCCCCGGGTCCACCGCCACCGCGCCAAGATCCTCGATGCGCGACAAACTGCGCGCCACACTTGTGGATAACTCCACCGGCAGGGCTTCGTGACGGGTTTCGCTGACCGGCTCGGCACATTCGGCCGCCGCCAGGATCAAGCGCGCCAATGGCCGGGCCAGGTCTTGCAGGCCGGCACCGGCACGGCCAATGCATTCCTCGCCCTTGACCTGCCAGACCCGCGTCGCCGGGCGTTCGCCCAGAGCCGCAGCCAGGCGCCGACCCAGCTCACCGCCACCGGTGCGGCTGTCGGGCAGCAGCCAATGGCGTGGATTGAATTGGTTATCCACAGCCCTCAGGCCCTGCACCCGTTGTTCCGGCGCATAACCGCTGAATTCCTCGCCCGCCAATACCAGCAAGCGGTCGACACCGGCGGTGGCGAAAGCGTTTTCCTTGTGCTCACCGAAGACCACTGCCAGGACCGCACCGTCGGCACCGGCCAATTGATGGGCCAGGCCTAGCAGATCGCGGTCGTGACTGCTGAGGCGGCCACCAACCATGTCCGGCACCACACTGATGTAGAACGCTGGTTGTGGCACTTGATGCAGTGGCAGTTGCACCTCCGCGGCGGCGGTACGCTTGCTCGCGCCACCCTGCTGGGCACCGCTGCGGTCGATGCGTTTGATGCCGTTGGGGCCGATGAAACCCACACCGTGGACATTCTTGCGGATGACGCCGTTGGGCCCCATCCAGCTGTGTTGCACCGGCTGCATGGCTGCGTGCAGCGGGTGCAGGCGGTTGCGGGCGATCCACTCGGCGCGAGGGTCGCGGCGGATGATGTCGCTCATTAATGCACCTCCGCAGGTTCACGTTTGGCCGGGGTCACAGGCTTGCTCGGTGCCGCGTCTTCGAGCAGGGCGTCGGCCACCAGTTCGGCGATGTCCTTGATCATCGGCCGTGGCTCGACCACGCCTTCGAGCATCGCGGTGCATTGTGGACAACCCACGGCCACCAGCTCGGCGCCGGTTTCGCGGATGTCTTCCATGCGCATGTCGGGAATCCGCTGCTTGCCCGGGATGTCGGTGATCGGCGCACCGCCGCCACCGCCGCAGCAACGCGAGCGGAAACCGGAACGCTGCATTTCCTTGACCTCGATACCCAGCGCACGCAGCACTTGGCGTGGCGCCTCGTATTCGCCGTTGTAGCGGCCCAGGTAGCACGGGTCGTGATAGGTCACGCTGTCGCCCTTGTGCTGGCCGAGGCTGAGGGCACCAGCGTCGATGATCTCCGCCAGGTAGGTGCTGTGGTGCTGCACCAGGTAGTTGCCATCGAAAGCGCCGTATTCGTTTTTCAGCACGTGGAAGCTATGGGGGTCGCAGGTGACGATGCGATTGAAACTGTACTTGGCCAGGGTCTGGATGTTGCGTTTGGCCAACAGCTGGAAGGTCGCTTCATCGCCCAGGCGCCGGGCCACATCGCCGCTGTCGCGCTCTTCGAGGCCGAGCACGGCGAAGTCGACTTTTGCGGCCTTGAGCACTTTGACGAAGGCACGCAGGGTGCGTTGGTTGCGCATGTCGAAAGCACCGTCGCCAACCCAGAACAGCACGTCGGTGGACTTCTTCTCGCTGAGCAGATTGAGGTTCAGGTCCGCCGCCCAGTTCATCCGCCCACCCGGGGCGAAACCACCCGGGTTGTCGGTGGCGATGAGGTTTTCCAGGACCTCGGCGCCCTTGTTCGGCGTGGCGCCCTTTTCCAGGGTCAGGTGCCTGCGCATGTCGACGATGGCATCGACATGCTCGATCATCATCGGGCATTCCTCGACACAGGCCCGGCAAGTGGTGCACGACCATAGTGTCTCGGCGTCCACCAGGCCGTTGACGATTGGCTGATGGGGATTGCCAGCGTGTTCGCCCACCGGTTTACCGGGGTACGGGCTACCGGCGAATTTCGCATCGGTGCCGCCGGCCAGGCCGACGACCATGTCCTGGATGAGTTTCTTCGGGTTCAGCGGCTGGCCGGCGGCAAAGGCCGGGCAGGCGGCTTCGCACTTGCCGCATTGCACGCAGGCATCGAAACCGAGCAATTGATTCCAAGTGAAATCCTTGGGTTTCTCGACGCCCAGCGGCGCAGCGGGGTCGCTCAGGTCCAGCGGCTTGAGACCGGTGGAACGGCCACCGCCAAAGCGCTCGGCACGACGGTGCCAGGCCAGGTGCAGCGCACCGGCGAAGGCGTGTTTCATCGGCCCGCCCCAGGTCATGCCGAAGAACATCTCCGACACGCCCCAAAGCACGCCCAGGCCCAGCAATACCACCAACACCCAGCCACCGAAGTCCGCCGGCAGGATCCCGGCCACCGGCAAGGTCACCAGGAAGAAGCTGATGGAAAACGCGAACAGGCTTTTCGGCAGGCGCATCCATGGGCCTTTCGACAGCCGTGACGGCGGGTTGCGCCGGCGCAGGGCGACGAAAATCGCGCCGCTGAACATCAGCAGCGTGGCGAACAGCAAGGCATAGCCAAGGATGCGGTTTTGCAGGCCGAAGCCGTGCACCACAATCGCCAGTACCGCCGCCAGCACAAAGCCGCCCGCCGTGGCGACGTGGGTGTTGGCGATGTATTTGTCCCGCGCCACTACGTGGTGCAAGTCCACCATGTAGCGCTTGGGCATGGCGAAGAGACCGCCGATCAGGTCGACCTTGGACGGTCGGCCCCGGCGCCACATGTTCACCCGCCGCAAGGCGCCAAGGACCGCGAGGCCCAGAGCAGCGAACAGCAGGATGGGGAGAAGGGTGTTCAACATAGGTGTTGCTCCCAAAGACCTCAGGGTCTTGCAGGTCGAGATGCCTTACTCGGTGCCTGTGGGAGCGAGCTTGCTCGCGATTGCATTCTGTCAGTCCCATTTGCATTGACTGACCCACCGCTTTCGCGAGCAAGCTCGCTCTCACAGGATCATGTGCAAGCCGTTAGAAATCCTTGCACAGCCGCAAAGCGTCGTAGATGGCGGCGTGGGTATTACGCTGGGCCACACAGTCGCCGATGCGGAACAGCAGGTAGCCCTCGCCGCTCTGCTCCAGGCACGGTTGCGGCTTGATCGCGAACAGGGCTTCGACGTCGATCTGGCCCTTGTTGCGCGAACCTTCCTTGAGCGCGTAGTAGATTTCCTCGTCCGGCCGCACGCCGTTCTCCACCACCACCTGGTCCACCACGCGCTCTTCCTTGGCACCGGTGTATTCGTTCTCCAGCACCGCCACCAGCTTGTCGCCTTCGCGGTAGACCTTCTCCAGCATCATGTCCCCGGTCATGATCACTTCCTTGGGGTACATGCTGCGGTAGTAGGTAGGGAACGACGTCCCGCCAATCGCCACGCCCGGCTTGATGTCGTCGGTGACGATCTCGACCTGGCTGCCCTTGTCGGCGAGGAAGTCGGCCACCGACATGCCGGTGAATTCGCAAATGGTGTCGTAGACCAGCACGTTCTTGCCCGGTGCAACCTTGCCGTCGAGCACGTCCCAGCTGCTGACCACCAACCCTTCGGCGGCGCCCCAATGCTCGTTCTGCTCCAGGTTCGGATGCCCGCCGACGGCCAGCACCACCACGTCCGGACGCAAGTCCATGATGGTCGCCGCATCAGCCGCCACGCCCAGGCGCAAGTCGACTTTCAGCCGCGCCAGTTCCAGTTGGAACCAGCGGGTGATACCGGCGATCTGGTCCCGTTGCGGGGCTTTCGAAGCGGTGGTGATCTGTCCACCGATGAATTCCTTCTTCTCGAACAGGGTCACGTCATGCCCGCGCTCGGCGGCGACGCGCGCCGCTTCCATCCCGGCCGGGCCGGCACCGACCACCACCACCTTGCGTTTCGGCCCGGTGGACTTCTCGATGATGTGCGGCACGCCCATGTATTCACGGGAGGTCGCGGCGTTCTGGATGCACAGCACATCCAGGCCCTGGTACTGACGGTCGATGCAGTAGTTGGCACCGACGCATTGCTTGATCTGATCGATCTGGCCCATCTTGATCTTGGCGATCAGGTGCGGGTCGGCGATATGGGCGCGGGTCATGCCGACCATGTCGACATAACCGCCCTCCAGAATCCGCGTGGCCTGGTTCGGGTCCTTGATGTTCTGTGCGTGCAGCACCGGGACCTTGACCACTTCCTTGATACCGGCGGCCAGGTGCAGGAACGGCTCCGGTGGATAACTCATGTTCGGGATGACGTTGGCCAGGGTGTTGTGGGTGTCGCAGCCCGAGCCCACCACGCCGATGAAGTCCAGCATGCCGGTGTCATCGTAGTACTTGGCGATTTGCTTCATGTCCTCATGGGACAGACCGTCCGGGTGGAATTCGTCACCGCAGATACGCATGCCCACGCAGAAGTCGTCACCGACCTCGGCGCGCACGGCTTTCAACACTTCCAGGCCGAACTTCATCCGGCCTTCGAAAGTGCCGCCCCATTCGTCGGTACGCTTGTTGACCCGTGGGCTCCAGAACTGGTCGATCATGTGCTGGTGCACGGCCGACAGCTCGACGCCGTCCAGACCACCGGCCTTGGCGCGCTTGGCGGCGCTGGCGTAGTTGCCGATCACCCGCCAGATTTCTTCCGGCTCAATGGTCTTGCAGGTGGCGCGGTGCACCGGCTCACGGACGCCGGACGGCGACATCAGGGTCGGCCAGTTGAAACCGTCCCAGCGCGAACGCCGGCCCATGTGGGTAATCTGGATCATGATCTTGGCGCCATGCTTGTGCATGGCGTCGGCCAGGTTCTGGAAATGCGGGATGATGCGGTCGGTGGACAGGTTCACCGAACTCCACCATTCCTGCGGGCTGTCGATGGCAACCACCGAGGAGCCCCCGCAGATCGCCAGGCCGATACCGCCCTTGGCCTTCTCTTCGTAATACTTCACGTACCGATCGGTGGTCATGCCGCCGTCGGTGGCGTAGACCTCGGCGTGGGCGGTGCTGAGCACGCGGTTGCGGATGGTCAGTTTGCCGATCTGGATCGGCTGGAACATTGCTTCAAAGGCCATGGTGCGATCCTCGACTTACAACGGCTTGACGATGAACAGGCCGTCGTCGTGGCCTTCTTCGGAACCGCCGTAGACCTGCTCGGCCACGGTGCGGATCGAACTGCCACGGGCGGCGAGGATCTGGTCCATGGCGCCGGCGAACCAGCCGGTGAACATGTAGTCGACCTTGCGTCCGACCTTGCCGTACACATAGACGAACGCCGAGTGTTCGAGCTTGACGCTAGCGGTGCCTTTGTCGAGGTCGATGTCCTGGATCTTGAACAGGCCCCAACCACGCTGGGACAAGCGCTTCATGTAGTGCTCGAATACCGCGACGCCTTCCAGGCCGTGGCATTCGGCTTCTTTTTCACACCAATGCCAGGCGGACTTGTAGCCGGCCTTGTAGAGAATCTCGGCGTAGGCTTCGGCACCCAGCACTTCTTCGATGCCCATGTGGTTATTGACGAAGAAGTGACGCGGCACGTAGAGCATCGGCAGGGCGTCGGAGGTCCAGACACCGGTTTCACTGTCGACTTCGATAGGCAGTTGGGGGGCGATTTTGGCCATGAAAACTTGACTCCGGAAATGCGTGGTGTGCCTGCGGCGCTGAGGGCCGCAGGTAAAGGATTCGGCGGTGCGGTGGCGGTTATTCGCCCCAGACGTCCTTCAGGACGTTGACCCAGTTCTCGCCCATGATCTTGCGTACCACCCGCTCAGGATGGCCGCGCTTGAGCAGCGTCTCGGTGAGGTTCGGGAACTCGCCCACGGTACGGATACCCAGCGGGTTGATGATCTTGCCGAAGCTGGTCAGACGACGGGCGTAGCCCTTGTCGTGGGTCAGCATTTCGAAGAAGTCCTGGCCATGGCCCTGAGTGAAGTCGGTGCCGATGCCGATGGCGTCTTCGCCGACGATGTTCATGGTGTATTCGATGGCTTCGGCGTAGTCGTCGATGGTCGAATCGATGCCTTTGGCCAGGAACGGCGCGAACATGGTTACGCCAACGAAGCCGCCGTGGTCGGCGATGAACTTCAGTTCTTCATCGGACTTGTTGCGCGGGTGCTCTTTCAGGCCGGACGGCAGGCAGTGGGAATAGCACACTGGCTTCTTCGATTCGAGGATGACTTCCTCGGAAGTCTTGGAACCGACGTGGGACAGGTCACACATGATGCCGACCCGGTTCATCTCGGCGACGATTTCGCGACCGAAGCCCGACAGGCCGCCGTCACGCTCGTAGCAGCCAGTGCCGACCAGGTTCTGGGTGTTGTAGCACATCTGCACCACACCCACGCCCAACTGCTTGAAGATCTCGACGTAGCCGAGCTGGTCTTCGAAAGCGTGTGCGTTCTGGAAACCGAAGATGATGCCGGTCTTGCCTTGCTCCTTGGCGCGACGGATGTCGGCGGTGGTTTTCACCGGGATCACCAGGTCGCTGTTCTCGCGGATCAGTTTCTGGCTGGCGACGATGTTGTTGATGGTGGCCTGGAAACCTTCCCACACCGACACGGTGCAGTTGGCCGCGGTCAGGCCGCCCTTGCGCATGTCTTCGAACAGGTCGCGGTTCCACTTGGCAATGATCAGCCCGTCGATAACGATGCTGTCGGCGTGCAATTCGGCTGGGCTCATCAGGCAGTCCCCTTTTGTCAGCGATTCATGCGCCGAATCGTGTGCCGGCGCTTTGGGGCCAGCATATGCCTGAGGGCCGTGGCGACCGGGTGCAAAAACGACAGGGGAATTGCCGAAAGCGTCAATCTGCGACAAAGGGCTATGACCGACCCACCCTGCCCGTCTGTTCTTTACCCGAGGCTTGCGCCAGAATCCGCTGCATCACTGGCTTTCACTGGACTCGAGCGGCGACGCAATGAAATCAATCTTTCTGGCTTTGGCACTGATCAGCACCGTCGCACACGCGACCGAAGACACCGAACCAAACCCTTGCGACGCCGTGGAAAACGACGTCCAGACCCTGGCCTGTTCGGCCTACGGCAAGACCGCCGCCGAACAACTGCTCAATGAAAACCTGCAGGGCCTCTTTGAGCGTCTGCAAACCCGCTACGCCAGCGACAAGGCCCAGCTCAGCGACATCACCGCCAAGATCAAGGCCGCCCAACAGCTGTGGCAAAAACAGCGCGACGCCGACTGCGCCATCGCCGCCTTTCCAGCCAAACCCGGCAGCGAAGCGTACAAAATCGCCGAAAACGACTGCATGGCCCAGGTGAGCGATGATCGGTCGGAGTTTTTGGAGTCGATTGGGCAGGAGTAAGGGGTTATCCACGGAGCAATTGTGGTCATCCCCTATGCACAATACGTTGCGCAGAAGCTGGAACCCGATCTGATTCCCCATGAAGTGGTCAGCCGTATCGTCGACGGCGCCACGCCCATCCGCGCCTGGCGCGAACATCTGAGCCTGACCCAGGATGAGGTCGCCAGACGCCTGGGCATCTCTCAACCGGCGTTTGCGCAGCAGGAATCAGTCGCCAGACCTCGCCGGGCGACACGCGAAAAAATTGCCGCGGCCTTTGGTATCCATCCCGATCAGCTGGAGCTGTAGGCTGCACCTCACCACCTGGTAAAAGGACTCCCATGAAAACCTGCGGCATCGAAATCAAAGGCAGCGAAGCGATCATCGCCGTTGCCTCGCTGGATCTACAGACGCTGACCCATATCGCCCTCAACACCAAGAAAATCGCCCTGGACGACGATGACGAAGCCGCCAACGTCAAGGCCTTCGCCGCTCAGGTGCGGGCGTTCGTGGTGGATAACGGTATCGAACGCATCGCCATCAAGAAGCGCAGCAAGAAAGGTGAGTTCGCCGGAGGGCCGACGACGTTCAAGATCGAAGGAGTGTTCCAGTTGCTGGAAGGTTGCGAGGTGACACTACTGTCGCCGCAGACCATCAATGCGCAGAGCAAAAAGCATGACTTCGCCCTGCCGGCGACGCTGAACAAGTATCAGCATGAGGCTTATAAGGCGGCGTGTTCGGCGTTGATGAAGAAATAGATTTTCTACCGATGCCCAACCAGACACCGCCGCTGTGGCGAGGGGATTTATCCCCTTGCCACAGGTTCTTTGCGTGGCAGTTTGCCGGGCAGGATTAGCCATGCCGCTTGCGATAGCCCTTCAACCAATCCGCAAACGCCTTGTCCTCCAGCGCATAACCACCCCGATTGGATTTCCACACCAGTTCCTTGTCACGCAAAGCGTCGATGCAGGATTGGATGGTCTGGGTGCCGGGCACGACCTCGCTTCCCATGGTTTTGAGCACTTTGCCCACAGCTTCCAGCGTTGAATCCGTGAAGGGCGCAAAAGGTTCGTTGTTTTGCGAGCGTTCGGCCATGACCTGCAACACTGCCCGTTGTGGCACCGTCAGGGCATTCCAGGCGCTTTCAAACTCAGTCCAGACGCCGGCGCGCAACATCTCGGCGCTGTTGCGCAGCAATTCGCCCAGGTGGCTCGCCTCACCCAGCTCCAAGGCAATTTCACCGATGACGCTGCGCAACATTTCAGGGCGGCGCCCTACCAGCTCGAATGCCTGGTCGAGGTCATCGGCATTGAACTGGTTGGTTTGGGCCAGATGCGCGTTCAAATGAGTGGCATAAGCCTTGGTGAACTCTTTGCCCAGCAAGGGGAACGGCGTGATGCTGGATCCATAGAAAGGCTGGTTGCGGCTGAGCACCAAGTGCGCGAGTTTGTCTCGGTTGGAGCCGGTAAACACCAGGCGCAGGCCGCTGGTAGCGTCTTCCCGCCCCTGGTTGAGCTGATCACGGGCGGCCTTGAGGGCGAACATTGCGTTGACCCCGGCCTCAGTGGTCAACGCATGCTGGGCTTCGTCGATCACCAGCACCACGGTTTTAGCGGCAGCGCTGTGCAACAACTCCAGCGCTTGGGTCAGCGTCGCCCCTTCGGGCAATTGCGGCACGCTGAAATCCCATGACAGCGTGCGCAAGAAGCTGAGTTTGTCGATCCCCATGGACTTGGCAAGCTTGCGGATGCCCTTTTCATAAGGCACCAATGCCGCGGCGATGGCCGAGGCGATCAACTCGGCGGGATCTTTTTCCTTGTTGGCCCACAGGTCGACGTAAACCGCGAGCCAGCCACGGCTTTCACATTCGGGAATCAAGTCTTCGCGCAGGAACGTACTTTTCCCGGTACGTCTCGGAGCGGCCAGGAACAGGCCTGAGGTGTAATCCTGAATCCCGGCGCCCACCAGCCCATCGACAATATTGCGGGCCAGATCGGGGCGCCGGAAGACAAAACCTTGGTGCTTGGACATGGTTTTATACTCAATTATGGCGACAGGTATAATTTATAGTCGCAAGTATAATTGGGTATAAAAGCCTGTCAAACCAGCTCCCGCCCATCCCCCTGGCGCCGCCGATCCTCCCGCGGACAGCGGGCAAACCGTGCCCGGTAGCTGCGAGTGAAGTACGACGGTGATTCAAAACCGCAGGCAATGCTCACTTCCAGCACGCTCATGTCGGTCTGGCGCAGCAATTGCCGGGCCTTTTCCAGGCGCAAGCGCAGGTAGAAGTTGCTCGGGGTGTCGTTCAGGTGCAGGCGGAACAGGCGCTCGAGCTGGCGGCGGGTAACGCCAATGGACTCGGCCAGTTCAAGGGTGCTCAAGGGCGGTTCGCTATGGGTCTCCATCTCACCGATGACGTGCACCAGCTTCTTGTTGCGAATGCCGTAGCGGCTGGCGATCTCCATGCGCTGGTGGTCTTTGCGCGGGCGGATGCGCCCGAGTACGAACTGTTCGCTGACCTGAATCGCCAACTCGGCGCCGTGGGCCTGGCCGATCAGATCCAGCATCAGATCGATGGAAGCGGTACCGCCGGCGCAGGTGATGCGACGACGGTCGATTTCGAACAGTTCCTGGGTCACGCTGAGCTGTGGATAAGACTCCTTGAACGCCTCGATCGCTTCCCAGTGCAGGGTCACGCGATGCCCTTCCAGCAGGCCCGCCTCGGCCAGGACCACGCTACCGGTGTCGATGCCGCCCAGGGTCACGCCTTCGCTGTCCAGCCGATGTAGCCAGCGCTCCAACGCCGGCGTCACGAACTTGAGCGGTTCGAACCCGGCCACCACCCAAAGGGTCGCGCCCTTCTTCAGCGGCTCCAGCGCGGCATCGGCGTTGACCGACATGCCATTGCTCGCCAGCACCGCTCCACCGTCGACACTCAACACATGCCAGCGATACAGCTCGCCGCGAAAACGATTGGCGACCCGCAACGGCTCGATGGCCGAAATGAAACCGATGGCCGAGAAACCCGGCATCAGCAAGAAATAGAAATCCTGGGACATGGCGCGCACTCGGTTGGCGGGTAGCGTGCGGATCTTGATACGCCAGTTGCAAGGGCTGTTCAAGCGCTGGAGCCCCCTATTCGTGAAACAGGACACCAGGTCGCCGCAGTGCAAGTGCACGTCGCCGCTGTGCGTTTTGCCGGGCGTGGGGCTGCGTAACTTGGCATCACCGGCGCGCAGATGCCGGGCCCCATAACAATAAGCTGCCGAGGAACCCGACATGAAACGACTGATCAGCTCCTGCGTTCTTGCACTTTGCGGTACCACCATCCTCAATGGCGCCGCCATGGCGGCCGAGCCCGCCGCGTGCCAGAACGTGCGCCTGGGCGTGGTCAATTGGACCGACGTCATCGCCACCAGCGCCCTGACCCAGGTGATGCTCGACGGCCTCGGCTACAAGACCAAGCAAACCAGCGCCTCCCAGCAAATCATCTTCGCCGGCATCCGCGACCAGCGCCTGGACCTGTTCCTGGGCTACTGGAACCCGCTGATGACTCAGACCATCACCCCGTTCGTCGAGGCCAAGCAGGTCAAGGTGCTGGAGCAACCCAGCCTCAAGGATGCCCGCGCGACCCTGGCCGTGCCGACGTATCTGGCCGACAAGGGCCTGAAGACCTTCGCCGACATCGCCAAGTTCGAGAAGGAACTGGGCGGCAAGATCTACGGCATCGAACCGGGCTCCGGCGCCAATACCCAGATCAAGGCCATGATCACCAAGAACCAGTTCGGCCTGGGCAAATTCCAATTGGTCGAGTCCAGCGAAGCCGGCATGCTCGCCGCCGTGGATCGCGCCGTACGACGCAAGGAAGCCGTGGTGTTCTTTGGCTGGGCGCCGCACCCGATGAACGTCAACGTGCAAATGACCTACCTCACCGGCAGTGACGACGCCCTCGGCCCGAACGAAGGCATGGCCACCGTGTGGACCGTCACCGCGCCGGACTACGCCCAGCAATGCCCGAACGTCGGACGCTTGCTGAGCAACCTGACATTCACTGCCGAGGATGAGAGCCGGATGATGCAGCCGCTGCTGGACCACAAGGATCCGCTCGAATCGGCCCGGCAATGGCTCAAGGATCACCCGCAAGACAAGCAACGCTGGCTCGAAGGCGTGACCACCTTCGACGGCAAGCCCGCTGCCGACAACCTGAAACTGACCAGCAACTGAATAACCGCTATCCATCTGCGCAGCACCAAGCGGCTGCGCAGTGACTTACCACGCCTGAAGGAATCCGCACCATGAACCACGACGTCATCATCACCTGCGCACTCACCGGTGCTGGCGACACGACCGCCAAGAGCCCTCACGTACCGGTCACTCCGAAACAGATCGCTGCCGCCGCCGTCGAGGCGGCGAAGGCCGGGGCCACGGTGGTCCACTGCCACGTTCGCGACCCACAGACCGGCAAGTTCAGCCGTGACGTGGCGCTGTACCGTGAAGTGATGGAGCGCATCCGTGAAGCGGACGTCGACATCATCGTCAACCTCACCGCCGGCATGGGCGGCGACCTGGAAATCGGTGCAGGTGAGCGGCCGATGGAGTTCGGTCCCAACACCGACCTGGTGGGCCCACTGACCCGCCTGGCCCACGTCGAGGAGCTGTTGCCGGAAATCTGCACCCTGGATTGCGGCACCCTGAACTTCGGCGACGGTGACACCATTTACGTCTCCACCCCAGCGCAACTGCGGGCCGGAGCCAAACGCATCACCGAGCTGGGGGTCAAGGCCGAGCTGGAAATCTTCGACACCGGCCACCTGTGGTTCGCCAAGCAACTGATCAAGGAAGGCCTGCTGGACAACCCGCTGTTCCAGCTCTGCCTGGGCATCCCGTGGGGCGCGCCGGCCGACACCACCACCATGAAAGCCATGGTCGACAACCTGCCGGCAGACGCCGTGTGGGCCGGCTTCGGCATCGGCCGCATGCAAATGCCGATGGCGGCCCAGGCCGTACTGCTGGGCGGTAACGTGCGGGTCGGACTGGAAGACAACCTCTGGCTGGACAAAGGCGTACTCGCCACCAACGGCCAACTGGTGGAGCGCGCCGGCGAAATCCTCAGCCGCCTCGGGGCGCGCGTGCTCACGCCGGCTGAGGGGCGCAAGAAGATGGGCTTGACCCAACGCGGCTAAGCCCAACCGGCACCTTTCCCTGTGGGAGCGAGCCTGCTCGCGATAGCGGTGCAACAGGCGACTGATGTGCCGACTGACATTGCGCCATCGCGAGCAGGCTCGCTCCCACATTTGAATCACCGAATCATTCAGGAAATCACCCATGAGTTTCATCACCGACATCAAAACCTTCGCCGCCCTGGGCAGCGGTGTGATCGGCAGCGGCTGGGTCAGCCGCGCCCTGGCCCACGGCCTGGACGTCGTCGCCTGGGACCCGGCCCCCGGTGCCGAAGCGGCGCTGCGCAAACGCGTCGCAAACGCCTGGGGGGCGCTGGAAAAACAGGGCCTGGCGCCCGGTGCCTCGCAAGATCGGCTGCGCTTTGTCGCGACCATCGAAGAATGCGTGCGCGACGCCGACTTCATCCAGGAAAGCGCTCCCGAACGCCTGGAATTGAAACTCGAACTGCACGCTCGGATCAGTGCCGCCGCCAAGCCGAACGCGCTGATCGGCTCCAGCACTTCGGGGCTGCTGCCAAGTGAATTCTACGAAGGCTCCACCCACCCGGAACGCTGCGTGGTCGGGCACCCGTTCAACCCGGTCTACCTGTTGCCACTGGTAGAAGTGGTCGGCGGCAAAAATACTGCACCCGAAGCGGTACAGGCGGCGATGCAGGTGTATGAGTCCCTCGGCATGCGGCCACTGCATGTGCGCAAGGAAGTACCCGGTTTCATCGCCGACCGCCTGCTCGAAGCGCTGTGGCGCGAAGCCCTGCACCTGGTCAACGACGGTGTGGCCACCACCGGGGAAATCGATGACGCGATCCGTTTCGGTGCCGGGTTGCGCTGGTCGTTCATGGGCACGTTCCTGACCTACACCCTGGCCGGCGGCGATGCCGGAATGCGCCATTTCATGGCCCAGTTCGGCCCGGCATTGCAGTTGCCGTGGACTTACCTGCCGGCACCGGAACTGACGGAAAAGCTGATCGACGATGTGGTGGACGGGACCAGCGCGCAACTGGGCAGCCACAGCATTTCGGCCCTGGAGCGCTATCGTGATGATTGCCTGCTGGCGGTACTGGAGGCGGTGAAGACCACCAAGCAAAAGCATGGGATGGCCTTCAGCGAGTAAACCCGGGCTTGTTGGGCCAGCAGGTCTGGCCCCATCGCGAGCAAGCTCGCTCCCACAAGGATTTCGCGGTGTGAATACTATTTTATTTCACTCAGAAGATCCCCTGTGGGAGCGAGCTTGCTCGCGATAGCGCCAGCCCAGTCACCACAACTGTCGGAACCCGGATCATGCCCACCCTCACCACCTACCAAACCCGCATCCTCCCGGAATGGGTCGATTACAACGGCCACCTGCGCGATGCCTTCTATCTGCTGATTTTCAGCTACGCCACCGACGCGCTGATGGACAGCCTCGGCATGGACAGCCAGAACCGCGAGGCCAGTGGCCACTCGCTGTTCACCCTGGAACTGCACCTCAATTACCTGCACGAAGTGAAACTCGATGCCGAGGTGCAGGTGCGCACGCAAATCATCGGCCACGACGCCAAGCGCCTGCACCTCTACCACAGCCTGCACCTGGCCGGCGGCGACAAAGAGCTGGCCGGCAATGAGCAAATGCTGCTGCACGTCGACCTGGCCGGACCGCGCTCGGCGCCCTTCACGGAACCGACGCTGGACCGTCTCAAAGCCCTGCTCGACCAACAATCGGACCTGCCACCTCCAGCGTACATCGGCCGGGTCATCGCACTGCCGCCCGCCCGATAGCCTCGAACAGGAGACCGCCATGAACACCGCCGCCGCTTTTGCCGATTTCCGCCGTTATCCCCTGGTCTGCGCGCTGAGTGCTGTAACGTCCCTGGCCGACCGATTGCAAGTGACCTGGGCCGATGGTCGAATCAGCCCCTTTCATCACCCGTGGCTGCGGGACAACTGCCCTTGCCCGCAGTGCGTCTACACCGTCACCCGCGAACAAGTGCTGGAAATCATCGACGTACCTGAAGACCTGGCGCCTCGCGCAACCTACCTCGACGAAGAAGGCTGCCTTTGCGTGGATTGGCAGGACGGCCACAACAGTCGTTTCGACCCGGGCTGGTTGCGCGCCCATGCCTACGACGACCAATCCCGGGCCGAACGCTTGGCGAACAAGCCCAAAAGCCAACTATGGCGACACGATCTGCAATTACCGGTGTTCGATTACCAGGCGCTGATGGACGATGCCGATGCGCTGCTGCAATGGCTGCTGGCGGTACGCGACATCGGCTTGACCCAGGTGCGCGGCGTTCCCACCGAGCCGGGCTCGCTGAAACAGATTGCCCAGCGCATTTCCTTCATTCGCGAGAGCAACTTTGGCGTGCTGTTCAACGTGCAATCCAAAGCCGATGCCGATAGCAACGCCTACACCGCGTTCAACTTGCCGTTGCACACCGACTTGCCGACTCGGGAGCTGCAACCGGGGCTGCAGTTCCTGCATTGCCTGGTGAACGACGCCGACGGTGGAGAGAGCATTTTTGTCGACGGCTTCGCCATCGCCGAAGCGCTGCGCCAGGAAGATCCCGAGGCCTTTGCCGCGCTGTGTGAAATCCCGGTGGAATTTCGCAACAAGGACCGCCACAGCGATTACCGCTGCCTGGCGCCGATCATCGCCCTGGATGCCCTGAGACAGGTCGCGGAAATTCGCCTGGCAAACTTTCTGCGCGGGCCATTCGACACCTCGGTCGAGCAGATGCCCAGGCTTTACCGCGCCTACCGGCGCTTCATCGCCTTGACCCGCGAGGCACAATTTCGTTTGGTACAGCGCCTCGAACCCGGCCAGCTCTGGTGTTTCGACAACCGCCGCACGCTCCATGCACGCAACGCTTTCGACCCGGCTACCGGGGCCCGGCATTTCCAGGGGTGTTATGTGGATCGGGATGAATTGTTGTCGCGGATTCTGGTGTTGCAAAGGTAGACCGCGTCATCGTTCATCGCGAGCAAGCTCGCTCCCACAGTGGTTCTGTGTCGTTCACAAAACCTGTGGGAGCGAGCTTGCTCGCGATAGCGGTCTGCCCAACACCCCATCGCCACCGGATTCACCCAGGCAAAAAAATCCCCGATCAAGCCGTGACAGGATCGGGGCAGGTTGCGTTACTGGAGGAGCTGTCGCGCGAGGGTGACCAAACCATCGTGATTCAGCTTGGGATCAGTGTGCCCAGTCCAGGCCCGTGCAAGTTAGCCGAAAACGACGCCTCCATAGTCATTCATGACATAGCGACCATTTGCCCTTGCCGCCGCTTCGGGCGGCTACCAGAATCGAGTCACGACCCCAATCCCTGAATAAGGAAAAGCGTCATGATGCACGCCGATTTGATCGACCAGGAAGACCTGCTGGGCCAGCTCAAGGCCCTGGGACTGCAAATACCCAGCGGCTCCACCGCCGAACAAGCGTGCGAGTGCGCGGTACGTGGACTGGACAGGGCCCGCGCCAATGAACTGCGCAAGATGGTCAAGGACATGTATACCAGCGGTGCCACCGTCCTGCCGGCCGTGCGCCAGGCGATCAATGAGCAGCTGTTGCCGGCGTTGACGCAATATCAGCAGACCCATAGCGGCTGATAAAACCAAATCGCGAACAAGCTCGCTCCCACAAGGGTTCTGTGTCGATCACAAAACCTGTGGGAGCGAGCCTGCTCGCGATGAAGGCGCCTCGGTCTAGAGCCTTACACTGGCAAACGTCGACTCATTGCGCGCCTGGCTCAACGCCGACAGCGGGCCGGACAGTGGCGACAGCACCAGCGCCTGGGGCAGCGGCATCATCGCCACCTGTTGCGTGGTGTTGGAGCCTACGCGCTCGTCGCGCGGTGGAATGCCGAAGTATTCGCGGTAGCACTTGGAGAAGTGCGGGGTGGAGACGAAACCGCACACCGAGGCCACCTCGATGATCGACATCGGCGTCTGCTTGAGCAGTTGCCGGGCACGAATCAGCCGCAGCTTGAGGTAATAGCGCGACGGCGAGCAGTGCAGGTATTTCTGGAACAACCGCTCCAGCTGCCGGCGGGATACGGCGACGTACACCGCCAGTTCATCCAGGTCGATCGGCTCTTCGAGGTTGGCCTCCATCAGCGCGACGATTTCCTGCAACTTCGGCTGGTTGGTGCCGAGCATGTGCTTGAGCGGCACACGCTGGTGATCCTGCTCGTTGCGGATGCGCTCGTAGACAAACATTTCCGAGATCGCGGCCGACAATTCACGACCGTGATCGCGGCTGATCAGGTGCAGCATCATGTCCAGCGGCGCGGTGCCGCCAGAGCTGGTGAAGCGGTTGCGGTCGAGGGTGAACAGGCGGGTGCTCATCGACACCCGCGGGAAAGCTTCCTGCATCGCGGCCAGGCATTCCCAGTGCACGCTGCAATCGAACCCGTCGAGCAGGCCGGCGCACGCCAGGGCCCAACTGCCGGTGCAGACCGCACCGAGGCGACGGGATTGACGGGCCTGGCCTTGCAGCCAGGATACGTGTTCACGGGTGACGGTGCGCTGGATGCCGATGCCGCCACAAACGATGACGGTGTCCAGTGCCGGCGCTTTGTGCATGGAAGCATCCGGGGTGATCTGCAAACCGTCACTGGCCCAGACTTGCCCGCCATCGACGGTGAGCGTGGTCCAGCGATACAGCTCGCGACCGGACAGCTGGTTGGCCATGCGCAGCGGTTCTACCGCGGACGCCAGGGAAATCAGCGTGAAATTGTCCAGCAGCAAAAAGCCGATGGATTGAGGCGCACGGTTCTGGGGTTGGGCCCCTGAGTTGGACGTCGTCATCGCGGTATCTCCTCACACAAAGCGGGTGATGGCCTCAGGCGGAGGCTCTTTTTATTGGTTATTGCCATCGTTCTCACGAGGGAGACGGGCTTTACAGCGATAGAGCAATTGCCATGCCTAAATTGAATGCGCGTTCAATAAATCCTGAAAACGACATCGCGGCCTGTCTATATAAGGCGCGCGGCGAGTGCGGTTATAAGCGCCATCAATGGCGGCAGACACCTGCCACAGCGAGCTGTGAGCAGATCGGTAGCACTTGTGGGAACAGGGCTGCGGGGCTTGCGCAACGGGTATCACCACAGGCGCGGATGACGGACGGTCGAGCGGCATGCCGAGGCGAACGCGACAATAGGCGTCTTATCTGTTTGCGACGCGCTAAAAGGTGGCGCGTTTACGGACCGGTGTGCATTTTATGAGCAATATGCGAGCCCTTGTGGCGAGGGAATTTATCCCCTCGCCGCTAGGATCAGCATTCCACCGCACTGACCGCCAAGCCACCGCGCGAAGTCTCTTTATATTTGTCATGCATATCGGCACCGGTATCGCGCATGGTACGAATCACCCGGTCCAGGGAGATGAAATGCTGGCCGTCACCGCGCAGCGCCATTTGCGCGGCATTGATGGCTTTCACCGCGGCAATGGCGTTGCGTTCGATGCAAGGCACCTGCACCAGGCCGCCTACCGGGTCGCAGGTCAGGCCGAGGTTGTGTTCCAGGCCGATTTCCGCCGCGTTGCACAGTTGCTCCGGCGTGGCACCGAGGATTTCCGCCAAGCCCGCCGCCGCCATGGCGCAAGCCGAACCCACCTCGCCCTGGCAACCGACTTCGGCACCGGAGATCGAAGCGTTTTTCTTGCACAGGATCCCCACCGCCGCCGCGCCAAGGAAATAATCCACGACGTTGGCGTCGGTGACCGCCTCGCTGAATTTCATGAAGTAATGCAGCACCGCCGGAATGATCCCCGCCGCGCCGTTGGTCGGCGCCGTGACCATGCGCCCGCCGGCGGCGTTTTCTTCATTGACCGCCAGGGCATACAGGTTGACCCACTCCATGGCGCTGAGGGTCGAGCCGATGACATTCGGCTTGTTCAACTCCTGCAGGCTGCGGTGCAATTTGGCCGCACGCCGACGTACATTCAAACCGCCAGGCAGGATGCCTTCGTGCTTGAGGCCCTGCTCGACGCAATCCTGCATGGCCCGCCAGAGCTTCATCAGGCCGCTGCGAATCTCGTCTTCCGAACGCCAGACCTTTTCGTTGGCCATCATCAACTCGGCCACCCGCAGGTTGTGGCTGCGGCACAGCTCAAGCAGTTCTTCGGCGCTGGAAAAATCGTAGGGCAGCTCGGTGCGGTCCAGGTCTACCACGCCGCTGGAGGCCTGGGCCTGGTCGACGACGAAACCACCGCCGACTGAATAATAGGTATCACGGTGCAGCTCGCCGCTGGCGCCCTCAGCCACCAGCGTCATGGCGTTGGGGTGGAACGGCAGGTTTTCGTCGATCAGGCGCATGTCCCGGGACCAGACGAAAGGCACCGGCAAGCGACCGTCCAGCAGCAGGGTCTGGCTCTCACGCAGTTGTTCGATGCGCGAACCAATCTGCGACGGATCGATAGCGTCCGGCCACTCGCCCATCAAGCCCATGATCACCGCATTGTCACTGCCATGGCCGATGCCTGTGGCCGACAGTGAGCCGAACAATTGCACCTCGACTCGCCGCACGTCGTGCAGCAGTGCTTTGGCACGCAACGCTTCAACAAACAGCGCCGCGGCGCGCATGGGCCCCACGGTGTGGGAACTGGACGGACCGATACCGATTTTGAACAGGTCGAACACGCTGATTGCCATTGCCGAAAATCTCCAGAACGAGCACATCCGGGCGCAGGAGCGCCCGGTGACGGAGCTGCTACGCTCAACGCCGGGATGGCCGCATCATCCGGCTTTTACCTTGGGGGGCGACGTCTGACACCGACGCAATCATGCCCAGCAACGTCGCCCAGCTTTTGCCCAGGTTTTACGCCGTTTTTTTGCAGATCAGGGGCCTGCCGAGGGCGGAAAAAATCTATAAACGACGTCACCGACACTGGATGCGACCCTCCCTGTACTGGATACGACTCACCCTGTAGGCGTCAGATTTGCACTGGTACATGATCGGTTACGGCTCGTTTGCAAGGCCGCGTGTCTGAGAGTGCCCACGCGCCACCAACCGCAACATCCATAAGCGCGGTTGTCCCGACCGGACACTGCCAATAAAACACCAGGAGTCCACCCATGAAAGGTTCCACGCCGTTGTTGTTGGCCGCCATGCTGAGTCTTCCAATGCTGGCCAACGCTGCAGAACCCGCACAATGCAGCACCGTTAACTTCTCCGACGTCGGCTGGACCGACATCACCGTGACCACCGCCACCACCAGCGTGGTACTCGACGCCCTGGGCTACAAGACCAAGACCACGATGATTTCCGTGCCGGTGACCTACAAGTCCCTGGCCGACGGCAAGAACATGGATGTGTTCCTCGGCAACTGGATGCCGACCATGGAAAACGACATCAAAGCCTACCGTGAGGCTGGCACCGTGGAGACCGTGCGTACCAACCTCAAGGGCGCCAAGTACACCCTCGCGGTGCCTCAGGCCCTGTACGACAAAGGCCTGCACGACTTCGCCGACATCCCCAAATTCAAGAAAGAACTGGACGGCAAGATCTACGGGATCGAGCCCGGCAACGACGGCAACCGCCTGATCCAGAGCATGATCGAAAAGAACGCCTTCGGCCTGAAGGACGCCGGCTTCAAGGTCGTCGAGTCGAGTGAAGCGGGCATGCTCTCGCAGGTCGATCGCGCAGCGAAACGCGGCACCGACGTGGTGTTCCTCGGCTGGGCGCCACATCCAATGAATACCCGTTTCAAGATTCAGTACCTGACCGGCGGCGACGACTTCTTCGGCCCGGACTTCGGCGCTGCAACCGTGGCCACCAACACCCGCAAGGGCTACAGCCAGGAATGCAGCAACGTCGGCCAACTGTTGAAAAACCTTGAGTTCACCGTCGACATGGAAAGCTCGCTGATGGGTAACGTGCTCGACGACAAGATGAAACCTGAAGCCGCCGCCAAGGCCTGGCTGAAGAAGAACCCACAGGTGCTCGATACCTGGCTCGCTGGCGTGACCACCATTGACGGTAAACCAGGCCTGGAGGCCGTGAAAGCCAAACTCGCGCAATAACTGCTTATGTTATGCCGGGCGGGTTCGCTCGCCCGGGCTGTTTATCCCTTGCATGCGGACGTTCACTACCATGCTCATTGATCAGAAAATACCCTTGGGCCAGTACATCGCGGGCTTCGTCGAATGGTTGACGCAACACGGCGCCAACACCTTCGATGCAATCGCGCTGTTTCTGGAAACGATGATTCACGGCGTGACGTTTGCGCTGACCTGGTTCAACCCGCTGGCCTTGATCGGCCTCATCGCCTTGCTGGCGCACTTCATCCAGCGCAAATGGGGCCTGACCGTATTCGTCATCGCGTCCTTCCTGCTGATCCTTAACCTGGGTTACTGGCAGGAAACCATGGAAACCCTGGCCCAGGTGCTGTTCGCGACCCTGGTTTGCGTACTGATCGGCGTGCCGCTGGGCATTGTTGCCGCGCACAAGCCGATGTTCTACACCCTGATGCGTCCGGTACTCGATCTGATGCAGACCGTACCGACCTTCGTGTACCTCATTCCTACCCTGACCCTTTTCGGTCTGGGTGTGGTCCCAGGCCTGATCTCCACGGTGGTGTTCGCGATTGCCGCGCCCATCCGCCTGACTTACCTGGGCATCCGCGACGTTCCGGACGAACTGATGGACGCTGGCAAAGCCTTCGGCTGCTCCCGTCGCCAGCTCCTGTCGCGCATTGAACTGCCCCATGCGATGCCGAGCATCGCGGCCGGTATCACCCAGTGCATCATGCTGTCGTTGTCGATGGTGGTGATCGCCGCACTGGTGGGTGCCGATGGCCTGGGCAAACCCGTGGTCAACGCACTGAACACCGCCGATATCGCCCTGGGCTTCGAAGCTGGCCTGGCAATCGTACTGCTGGCGATCATGCTCGACCGAATCTGCAAGCAACCCGACGCCAAAGTAGGGGGTGACGCATGAGCATAATCCGCTTCGACCAGGTCGACGTGATCTTCTCCAGGGATCCACGTGAGGCCCTCAAACTGCTCGACCAGGGCATGACCCGCAACGAAATCCTGAAGAAGACCGGGCAAATCGTCGGCGTTGAAAAAGCCAGCCTGGACATCGAAAAAGGCGAAATCTGCGTGTTGATGGGCCTGTCCGGCTCCGGCAAATCCAGCCTGCTGCGTTGCATCAACGGCTTGAACACCGTGAGTCGCGGCAAGCTGTTCGTCGAACACGACGGCCGGCAGATCGACATCGCCTCTTGCACCCCCGCCGAACTGAAGATGATGCGCACCAAACGCATCGCCATGGTGTTCCAGAAGTTCGCCCTGATGCCTTGGCTGACGGTGCGCGAGAACATCAGCTTCGGCCTGGAAATGCAGGGTCGACCGGAAAAGGAACGCCGCAAGCTGGTGGACGAAAAGCTTGAGTTGGTGGGCCTGACCCAATGGCGCAACAAGAAACCCGACGAGTTGTCCGGCGGCATGCAACAACGGGTCGGCCTGGCCCGCGCCCTGGCGATGGACGCCGACATCCTGCTGATGGACGAACCCTTTTCGGCCCTCGACCCGCTGATCCGCCAGGGCCTGCAAGACGAACTGCTGGAGCTGCAACGCAAACTGAGCAAGACCATCGTGTTCGTCAGCCATGACCTGGACGAAGCCCTGAAGCTGGGCAGCCGCATCGCGATCATGAAAGACGGCCGGATCATCCAGTACAGCAAGCCGGAAGAAATCGTATTGAACCCGGCGGACGATTACGTACGTACCTTCGTCGCCCACACCAATCCGCTCAACGTCCTCTGCGGTCGCAGCCTGATGCGCACCCTGGACAACTGCAAGCGCATCAACGGTTCGGTGTGCCTGGACCCAGGCGGCGATTCCTGGCTCGACCTGGCCGAAGGCAACACCATCAAGGGCGCCCGGCAGAACGGCGCGGCGCTGGACCTGCAAAACTGGGTACCGGGCCAAGCCGTCGAAGACCTGGGCCGCCGCCCGACCTTGGTGGACTCCAACATCGGCATGCGCGACGCCTTGCAGATCCGCTACCAGACCGGCAACAAACTGGTGCTTCACGATAACCAGAAAGTCGTCGGGATCCTGGGCGACAGCGAGCTGTACCACGCATTGCTCGGCAAGAACCTGGGCTGAGCCAACACCAGCAAAAACGCCGCGAGATGAACGCGGCGTTTTTGTTTGGGCCTATCTCAAGCCCATAAAGCCCCCGTGGCACCTCGCCCCATTTCAGTCAATCGATCAGTGGGCACCCCATCAACGGGTGTTATAAAGACATCCCGAAAAACCTCGCCCTACGCAGCGAGGTCACGCTTTCTCAGGTGCCACATGCCCATTTGCGCATAGGAGTTTCGGCAAACAGCGACGAGTCGTCGCAGAACTTATTTTTTGTTGATTGAACGTTCAATCAAAACAAAATAGACTGGCTTTCGTTCCGGCAGACGACATTCGTGCGCCGGATGGCCTAAGGAGATGTGCTAGATGCCCAAGGTCGGTATGCAACCCATCCGCCGCCAACAACTGATCGAAGCCACGTTGCAAGCGGTCGATCAGGTCGGAATGGGGGACGCCAGCATTGCGCTGATCGCCCGTTTGGCCGGTGTCTCCAACGGCATCATCAGTCACTACTTTCAGGACAAGAACGGCCTGATCGCGGCCACGGCCCAGTACCTGATGACTGTCCTGAGCGAGAACGTCACCGCGCGCCGCCAGGCGCTCGAGGATTCGAGCCCACGGGCGCACCTCAAGGTGATCATCGAAGGCAACTTCGACGCCAGCCAGGTCAATGGCCCGGCAATGAAAACCTGGCTGGCCTTCTGGGCCACCAGCATGCACCACCCGTCACTGCACAGGTTGCAGCGGATCAACGATCACCGTCTGTATTCCAACCTGTGTTGCCAGTTCCGCCGCGTGCTGCCCCTCGATGAGGCCCGCAGCGCAGCTCGGGGCCTGGCCGCTCTGATTGACGGTTTATGGTTGCGCGGGGCGCTGTCGGGAGACGCGTTCGATACCGCCCAGGCGCACCGGATCGCTTACGAATACATGGATTTCCAACTGGCTAAAGCAGGGGTACCAGAGCCCACAGAACCGCTCGATTCCTGAACCGCCGCCGAACCGCGTAGTCAGCTATAGACGACACGCCCGGTGGTCAGCCAACCACTTATGCACTTGCGAGGACTTTATGGCCCGTTTCGAACTGCAAAAACTCTACATCGATGGCGCGTACAGCGATGCCAGCGGCGACGCCACTTTCGAAGCCATCAACCCTGCCAACGGTGAAGTTCTTGCCCAAGTGCAGCGTGCAACGTTCGAGGACGTCGAGCGTGCCGTGGTCAGCGCCGAGAAGGGCCAGAAAGTCTGGGCCGCCATGACCGCCATGCAGCGCTCGCGCATCCTGCGCCGTGCCGTGGAGATCCTGCGCGAGCGCAACGATGAGCTGGCTGCCCTGGAAACCCTCGACACCGGCAAGGCCTACTCCGAAACCCGCTACGTCGACATCGTCACCGGTGCCGACGTGCTGGAATACTACGCCGGCCTGGTGCCGGCCATCGAAGGCGAACAGGTTCCGCTGCGCACCACTTCGTTCGTCTACACCCGCCGCGAGCCGCTGGGCGTGGTGGCCGGTATCGGCGCGTGGAACTACCCGATCCAGATCGCCCTATGGAAATCCGCCCCGGCCCTGGCAGCCGGTAACGCGATGATCTTCAAGCCAAGCGAAGTCACCTCGCTGACCACCTTGAAACTGGCCGAGATCTACACCGAGGCCGGCGTCCCGGCAGGTGTGTTCAACGTACTGACCGGCAGTGGCCGCGAAGTCGGCACCTGGCTGACCGAGCACCCGCGCATCGAGAAAATTTCCTTCACCGGTGGCACCGACACCGGCAAGAAAGTCATGGCCAGCGCCTCGAGTTCTTCGCTCAAGGACGTGACCATGGAACTGGGCGGCAAGTCGCCGCTGATCATCTTCGATGACGCCGACCTGGATCGCGCCGCCGACACCGCGATGATGGCCAACTTCTACAGCTCCGGCCAGGTCTGCACCAACGGCACCCGCGTGTTCGTACCGAGCCATCTCAAGGCGGCGTTCGAAGCCAAGATCGCCGAACGCGTGGCGCGCATCCGCATCGGAAATCCAGAAGACGAAAACACCAACTTCGGCCCACTGGTGAGCTTCGCCCACATGGAAAGCGTGTTGGGCTACATCGAGAAAGGCAAGGCCGAGAGCGCGCGCCTGCTGTGCGGCGGCGGGCGCTTGACCGACGGCGAATTGGCCAAGGGCGCGTTCGTCGCCCCGACCGTGTTCACCGACTGCACCGACGAGATGACCATCGTGCGTGAGGAAATCTTCGGCCCGGTGATGAGCATCCTCACCTACGAAACCGAAGAAGAAGTGATCCGCCGCGCCAACGATACCGACTTCGGCCTGGCCGCCGGCGTCGTCACCCGCGACCTGAACCGCGCCCACCGCGTGATCCACCAGCTCGAGGCCGGCATCTGCTGGATCAATGCCTGGGGTGAATCCGCCGCTGAAATGCCAGTCGGCGGCTACAAGCAATCGGGCGTAGGCCGTGAGAACGGCATCAGCTCGCTGAACAATTTCACACGTATCAAATCGGTGCAGGTCGAACTGGGCGATTACGCGTCGGTGTTCTGATCCAGCGTCGTCTCTGAGACCGCCATCGCGAGCAGGCTCGCTCCCACAGGAGCCCGCATTCCAATGTGGGAGCGAGCCCTGCTCGCGATCGAGTGTGAAGCACTCGCAAGGTCTGACCTGAACCCAATTCAACAAGAGGGTGCATTTCATGTCCCAAGAATTCGATTACATCATCATCGGTGCCGGTTCGGCCGGTAACACCCTGGCCACTCGCCTGACCGAAGATGAAGGCGTCACCGTCCTGTTGCTCGAAGCCGGCGGTCCGGACTACCGCCTGGACTTCCGCACACAAATGCCCGCCGCCCTGGCGTTCCCGTTGCAGGGCCGGCGCTACAACTGGGCCTACGAGACCGACCCGGAGCCGCACATGAACGGCCGTCGCATGGAGTGCGGTCGCGGCAAGGGCCTGGGCGGCTCTTCGCTGATCAACGGCATGTGCTACATCCGCGGCAACGCCCTGGACTATGACAACTGGGCCAAGCTACCGGGCCTGGAAGACTGGACCTACCTGGACTGCCTGCCGTACTTCCGCAAAGCCGAAACCCGCGACATCGGCCCGAACGACTACCACGGCGGTGATGGCCCGGTCAGCGTGACCACACCCAAGGCTGGCAACAACCCGCTGTTCCACGCCATGGTCGAAGCCGGCGTGCAGGCCGGTTACCCACGTACCGAAGACCTCAACGGCTATCAGCAGGAAGGTTTTGGCCCGATGGACCGTACCGTCACGCCGAACGGTCGTCGGGCCAGTACCGCGCGCGGTTACCTGGACATCGCCAAGAAGCGTTCGACACTGACCATCATCACCCACGCCCTGACCGACAAGATCATCTTCGAAGGCAAACGGGCAGTGGGCGTGCGTTACCTGGTAGGCGCCGCCGAGGAGCGCGTCGAGGCCCGGGCGCGCAAGGAAGTGCTGCTGTGCTCTGGCGCCATCGCCTCGCCGCAGATCCTGCAACGTTCCGGCGTCGGTCCGGCCAAACTGCTGGAAAGCCTCGACATCCCAGTGGTCCATGATCTGCCGGGCGTTGGTGAAAACCTGCAGGATCACCTCGAGCTGTACCTGCAATACGCCTGCACTCAACCGGTTTCGCTGTACCCATCGCTGCTCTGGTACAACCAGCCGGCCATCGGCGCCGAATGGCTGTTCAACGGCACGGGCATCGGCGCCAGCAACCAATTCGAGGCCGGCGGTTTCATCCGCACCCGCCCGGATTTCGATTGGCCGAATATTCAGTATCACTTCCTGCCGGTGGCGATTAACTACAACGGCAGCAACGGTGTGAAGGAGCACGGTTTCCAGGCACACATGGGCTCCATGCGTTCGCCAAGCCGTGGCCGGATCCAGGCCAAGTCCAAGGACCCGCGCCAGCACCCAAGCATCCTGTTCAACTACATGGCCACCGAGCAGGACTGGCAGGAGTTTCGCGACGGCATCCGCCTGACCCGAGAGATCATGCAGCAGCCGGCGCTGGACCAATTCCGCGGTCGCGAGATCAGCCCCGGCATCGACGTGCAGACCGACGAGCAACTGGACCAGTTCATCCGCGAACATGCCGAAACCGCATTCCACCCGTCCTGCTCGTGCAAGATGGGCACTGACGACATGGCGGTGGTGGACGGCGAAGGTCGCGTGCATGGCATGCAAGGGCTGCGGGTGGTCGACGCCTCGATCATGCCAATCATCACCACTGGCAACCTGAACGCACCAACGATCATGATCGCCGAGAAAATCGCCGACAAGATCCGCGGGCGCCAACCATTGCCACGCAGCACCGCGCCGTACTACGTGGCCGGTGACGCGCCGGTGCGTGGTAAGCCAATGCGCGAAGTGGGGCCTATGGCGCAGTAAGAACCTCTACCGCTATCGCGAGCAAGCTCGCTCCCACAGGGATCTGCGACGAGCACAGACTTTGGTGTCCGACAGCCGTCAACTGCGGGAGCGAGCTTGCTCGCGATGGCGTCCGACCTGACACCCTAAATCCTCATCTACCTTGATCCCGCCCCCGCCCCAGGCCTAATCTAGGGCCGCCGCGTCAACGCGCCGCACCTCGCTGCACCGCCACTCCAGACAAGGAGGTTCCATGTTCGACTTCCACCCCCAGCTCAAGCAGCGCTTTGCTGCCTTGCGCACGGGCGCTGAATTTTTTTCCCTGCGTTATGTGCGCGAGTCCGGCCAGCACTTGTCGGTGCGCAAGAACGTCGCCGAACCGCCCAGCCTGGCCCGCGATGAAGGCGCGATGCTCACTGCGCGAGTCAATGGTGTCGAGGCGTATGCCTCCACCAACGATCTGTCCCAGGCCGGCCTACAGGCAGCGCTGGAGCGGGCCGAGCAGCAAGCCCGCCAGCTCCAGCCCCACGCCCTGCTCGACCTGCGCGAGCAAGGGGTGTCCAGCGACCGCGCCGATTACCTCTCACCTGATTTCGACCAAGCCTTCCCTTCCCTGAGCGACTGTTACCAATTGCTCAGTGACGAATCGGCCGCAGTGCCCGTGGACGAGCGCCTGGTGAACTGGCAAGTCAGCATCGGCCTGACCCAGGTCGAGCAGATTTACCTCAACAGCGCCGGCGCCGAACTGCGCCAGGCCCAGCGTTTTATCTATCCGGCCCTGGATGTCACCGCTTTCGACGGTCAAGACAGCCAGACCCGCACCCTGGGCCGCGAGAATTTCGGCCAGCAAGGCGGCTTCGATGTGATCAGCCGCTGCGGCCTGATCGGCGCCGCCCCCAGGATCGCCGACCAGGCCCTGCAACTGCTGATGGCGCCGAACACGCCGCAAGGCCCACGGGACCTGCTGCTGATGCCCGACCAGATGATGCTGCAAATCCACGAGTCCATCGGCCATCCACTGGAGCTGGACCGCATCCTGGGAGACGAGCGCAATTACGCCGGCACCAGCTTCGTCAAGACCAGCGACTTCGGACACCTGCAATACGGCTCCAACCTGTTGAACGTGACCTTCGACCCGAACATTCCCGAGGAACTGGCCAGCTACAGCCATGACGACGACGGCACGGCCGCCAGCAAGCAGTTGCTGATTCGCGAAGGCCTGCTGCTGCGTCCGCTGGGCGGAGCACTCTCGCAGTTCCGTGCCGGCCTCAATGGTGTCGCCAACAGTCGCGCCTGCGGTTGGAACCGCCCACCCATCGATCGCATGGCGAACCTGAACATCGAGCCCGGCGACCAGTCCCTGGAACAACTGATCCAAGGCATCGAGCACGGTGTGCTGATGCGCACCAACCGCTCCTGGTCCATTGACGATGCCCGGAACAAATTCCAGTTCGGCTGCGAGTGGGGCCAATTGATCGAGAACGGCGAGCTCAAAGGCGTGGTGAAAAACCCCAACTACCGGGGCATTTCCGCACAGTTCTGGAAGAGCCTGCGCGCCGTGGGCGATGCCAGTACCTTCCAGGTCTTGGGCACCCCGAACTGTGGCAAGGGCGAGCCGAACCAGGTCATCCGTGTCGGCCATGCGTCGCCGGCGTGCGTGTTCAGCAACGTTGATGTGTTTGGGGGAGATGCCTGATGAGCACCGTCAATAATCAGGCCGTAGCGTTCAAGGCGTTGGTCGACTGGCTGGGCGATGCCCTGCGCGAGCCCGAACAGTTCACCCTCAGCTACGCCGCCGAATCCTCTGCCTTCGTGCGCTTCAACCACGGCAAGGTCCGCCAGGCCGGGCAGGTGCAACAAGCCAATGTCAGTTTCAAACTGATCGACGACGGGCGCCACGCCGACTTGCAGATCACCTTGTCCGGTGAAGCCAAGACGGATGTGCAACGCCTGGCCGAAGGCCTGCAACAACTGCGCGAAACCTTGCCGTTGCTGCCCCGTGATCCGTACCTGCTGCTCAACCACAACCACCGGCAGAGCAACAACGTGCAAGACCACCCGCTGCCGGAAACCGAGCAGGCCGTTGCTCAAATCACCCGCGCCGCCGAAGGCCTGGACCTGGTCGGCTTCTACGCCGCCGGGCCCATCAGCCGTGGCTTCGCCAGCTCTTCAGGGGCGTTCGGTTGGCACCAGGCCAACAGCTTCAACTTCGATTTCAGCCTGTTTCATGAGAACGGCCAGGCGGTGAAGGCCAGTTACGCCGGGCATGAATGGAGCGACGAAGGGTTTGCCCAGCGCTTCGCGCAGGCCCGCGAGCAACTAGCGTTCCTCGGCCGGCCACTGCGCACGTTGCCGCCCGGCGAATACCGCGCCTACCTGGCACCGGCGGCCCTGGAAGAAATCATGGGCATGCTCAGTTGGGGCGGGTTCTCGGCCCGGGCAATTGCCAGCAAGCAGAGCCCGTTGCAGAAGTTCTACGCCAACGAAGCCAGTTTCAGCCCCAACGTATGGTTGAGCGAGCAAGTCAGTGGTTCCTTGAGCCCGGCGTTTTCCGACGAAGGTTACCCCCGTGACGACCTGGGGCTGATCGCCAAGGGCACGGCCAATGCGCGGCTGGTCAATTCCCGCAGCGCCGCCGAATACGGCCTTACCGCCAATGGTGCCAGCAGCTACGAATACCCCACGGCACTGGACATGAAGGGCGGACAGCTGGAGCACAAAGACATCCTCGAACAACTGGGCACCGGGCTGTACATCAGCAACCTCTGGTACCTGAACTACTCGGACCAACCCGCCGCACGCCTGACCGGCATGACCCGCTTCGCCACGTTCTGGGTCGAGAACGGCCAGATCGTGGCGCCGGTCAGTACCATGCGCTTCGACGACAGCGTCTACAGCCTGCTCGGCTCGCAGCTCGAAGGCCTGACCCGGGAGCGCGAACTGCTGCTTTCGGCCAGCACCTACAGCCAGCGCGCCACGGCCTCGATGCTGTTGCCGGGGGCACTGGTCAAGCGGGTGACTTTAACGCTGTAAACCCAACCCTACACACCTGTGAAGGGGGTTACTTGTGGCGAGGGGATAAATCCCCTCGCCACAACGGCGTTCGCACTTGATCAACCTGTCATACAAGAGGCCCCATGCCCAACCGCGCACCGCTCGATGCTGTCACCGCCCGCTGGCTCCCGTGGGTCGTGGCGATTGCCTTCTTCATGCAGTCCCTGGACGGGACCATCCTCAACACCGCCCTGCCCGCCATGGCCAGCGACCTGGCGGAAAACCCGCTGCGCATGCAGGGCGTGATCATTGCCTACATGCTCACCGTGGCGCTGCTGATCCCGGCCTCGGGCTGGATCGCCGACCGCTTCGGCACCAAGAAGATTTTCTTCGGCGCGATCCTGTTGTTCAGCTTCGGCTCGCTGCTGTGCGCCTTGTCCCACTCGCTGGGCATGCTGATCGGCGCGCGGGTGATCCAAGGCCTGGGGGGCGCGCTGATGATCCCGGTCGGTCGGCTGGTGGTACTGCGGGCCTACCCTCGCTCGGAGCTGGTGCGGATCATGGGCTTCATCACCATTCCCGGCCTGCTCGGCCCGCTGATCGGCCCGACCATGGGCGGCTGGATGGTGGAGTACCTGACCTGGCACTGGATCTTCCTGATCAACCTGCCGGTGGGCGTGATTGGCTGCTATGCGGTATGGAAGTTCATCCCCGACCTGCGCGGCAGCGAGCGCACCCGGTTCGATGGCCTGGGTTTTTTGCTGTTCGGCGCGGCAATGGTGTTGATCACCATTGCCATGGAAGGCCTGGGGGAACTGCACCTGCCGCACTTGCGGGTGATGTTGCTGTTGTTCGGTGGCATGGCCTGCCTGGCGGCTTATTGGCTGCGGGCCGGGCATGTCGAGAACCCGCTGTTCGCACCGTCGCTGTTCAAGACCCGGACCTTTGCCGTGGGCATCCTCGGTAACCTGTTCGCCCGTCTGGGCAGCGGCGCCCTGCCATTTTTGGTGCCGTTGCTGTTGCAAGTGGCCCTGGGCTACTCGCCGTCCCAGGCCGGCATGAGCATGCTGCCGCTGGCGGCGGCGGCCATGTTCGCCAAGTCCGTGGCCCGACCGTTGATCGAACGCCTGGGCTATCGCATCGTCCTGACCGGCAACACCCTGGCCCTGGGCCTGATGCTGGCGAGCATGGGCCTGGTCAGCGAGCAAACGCCATATTGGTTGCTGCTGGTACAACTGGCCGTGCTGGGGGCGATCAACTCGCTGCAATTCACCGCGATGAACACCGTGACCCTGATCGACCTGGACGACGCCAGCGCCAGCAGCGGCAACAGCCTGCTGTCGGTGGTGGCACAACTGTCCCTGAGCCTCGGCGTGGCCTGCGCCGGCGCCCTGCTCGGCGGCTTCACAGCCCAGGTTGGCAACGATGGGGTCGAGACGGTGCTGGGAGCGTTCCAGTTGACGTTCGTCACGGTGGGGATCATGGCGATGCTGGCGGCGACGATTTTTTCCCAGTTGTCGAAGCAGGATGGACGGCGGGTCAAGCGGCCGGATGAGCATATCGAGCACTGACCAGGCTCCAGTAGATTTGAGGAGCTATTGTGGCGAGGGGATAAATCCCCTCGCCACAGATTGATCACCCCGAGAGCGCCACAGCTCGTCCAGAACTTTCGAAGAAAGTGGCACGAGGCTGCTACACTGCGCGACATTTTGTTTTGCAGGCCAGTCCCGTGACCACCATCGCCACCGCTTTTAATACTTTGCCGCTGTCCGCCGCCATGCTGGCTAACCTCGAATCACTCGGTTATGCCCAGATGACGCCGATCCAGGCGCAAAGCTTGCCGGTGATCCTCAAGGGCATGGACCTGATCGCCCAGGCCAAGACCGGCAGCGGCAAGACTGCGGCTTTCGGCATTGGCCTGCTGAACCCGATCAACCCGCGCTTCTTCGGCTGCCAGGCACTGGTGATGTGCCCGACCCGCGAACTGGCCGACCAGGTCGCCAAGGAAATCCGTCGCCTGGCCCGCGCCGAAGACAACATCAAGGTCCTGACCCTGTGTGGCGGTGTGTCCTTCGGCCCGCAGATCGCCTCCCTTGAACACGGCGCCCACATCATCGTCGGCACGCCAGGGCGCATCCAGCAACACCTGCGCAAAGGCTCGCTGGTGCTCGATGGTCTCAACACGCTGATCCTCGACGAAGCCGACCGCATGCTCGACATGGGCTTCTACGATGCCATCGAAGACATCATCCAGCAGACCCCGGAACGCCGCCAGACACTGCTGTTCTCCGCCACCTACCCGGTGGGCATCAAGCAGCTGTCGTCCAAGTTCATGCGTAACCCGCAGCAAGTCAAAGCCGAGGCGTTTCACTCCGACGCGCAGATCGAGCAGCGCTTCTACGAGATCTCTCCTGAAGAACGCATGGACGCGGTAGTCAAGGTGCTGGCGCACTTCCGCCCGGCCTCCTGCGTGGCGTTCTGCTTCACCAAGCAACAGGTCCAGGAAACCGTCGATCACCTGACATCCAAAGGCATCTCCGCCGTCGGCCTGCATGGCGACCTGGAACAGCGCGACCGTGACCAGGTGTTGGCGATGTTCGCCAACCGCAGCACCTCGGTGCTGGTGGCTACCGATGTAGCGGCACGCGGCCTGGACATCGATGCCCTGGACATGGTGATCAACGTCGAACTGGCCCGGGATTCGGAAATCCACATCCACCGCGTCGGCCGCACCGGCCGCGCCGGGGAAAAAGGCATCGCCATCAGCCTGGTGGCGCCGTCCGAAGCCCACCGCGCCCAGGCCATCGAGCAACTGCAGAAGTCGCCGTTGAGCTGGGACCAACTGGACAACCTCAAGTCCCAGGGCGGCGGCCCGCTGCTGCCGGCCATGAGCACGCTGTGCATCGGTGCCGGGCGCAAAGACAAAGTCCGCCCCGGCGACATCCTCGGCGCCCTGACCGGCGACGCTGGCATCCCCGGCGCCCAGGTTGGCAAGATCGCGATTTTCGATTTCCAGGCCTATGTGGCCGTGGAGCGCGGCATTGCCAAACAGGCACTGCAACGCCTGAACGATGGCAAGATCAAGGGCCGGTCGTTGCGGGTGCGGATCCTCTGACGAGGATCGTTCCCACGCTCTGCGTGGGAATGCTGTCCGGGACGCTCCGCGTCCCTTGCTGTCAAGCTTGACGCAGAGCGTCACAGGATGCGTTCCCACGCAGAGCGTGGGAACGATCGTAGGAAAGCCGAGAGGACACCGTTTTGCGCTCTACCGAAGTCGTGATCATTGGCGCTGGCGCCGCAGGGTTGATGTGCGCACTGAGCGCTGCCGCGCGCGGACGGCAGGTGATGTTGCTGGACCACGCCAACAAAGCCGGCAAGAAAATCCTCATGTCGGGCGGTGGACGCTGCAATTTCACCAACATGTACACCGAGCCGGGCAATTTTCTCTCGCAGAACCCGCATTTCTGCAAATCGGCCCTGGCCCGCTACACCCAATGGGATTTCATCGCCCTGGTGGCCAAGCACGGCGTGCCCTATCACGAGAAAAAGCTCGGCCAGTTGTTCTGCGATAACAAGTCCAGCGACATCCTCGGCCTGCTACTGGAGGAGTGTGACCAGGCTGGCGTCAAGCTGCACCTGGATACCTCGATCACACAGATCGAAAAAACCGACAGCGGCTACCTGCTGCAAACCACCCTTGGGGCCGTCAGTTGCCAATCCTTGGTGATCGCCACCGGCGGACTGTCGATCCCCACCCTGGGCGCTACCGGCTTCGGCTATCAGGTGGCGAAACAGTTTGGCCATCAACTGCTGCCAACCCGCGCCGGGCTGGTGCCGTTCACCATCACCGATCAACTCAAGACGCTGTGCACCGAGCTCTCGGGCACTTCGGTCGATTGCCTGGTGAGCTGCAACGGGCAGAGTTTTCGCGAGAACATCCTGTTCACCCACCGCGGCCTCAGCGGCCCGGCGATCTTGCAGATTTCGTCGTTCTGGGAACCGGGGGACACGGTGCAGATCAACCTGCTGCCCGACCACGACGTGCCGCAATGGCTGCAACAGCAACAGGCCGAACGTCCCAACAGCGAGCTGAAAACCCTGCTGGGCGAGCTGTTCACCAAGAAAATGGCCAACCTGCTGGCCGATACCTGGTTCGTCTCCAAACCCATGAAGCAATACACCCACGCGGAACTGGCGGACATTGCCGAGAAACTGGCGAGCTGGAATGTCGTCCCGGCCGGCACCGAAGGCTACCGCACCGCCGAAGTCACCCTGGGCGGCGTCGACACTCGGGAGGTCTCGTCCAAGACCATGGAATCGCTGAAAAGCCCCGGGCTGTATTTCATTGGCGAAGTGCTGGACGTCACCGGGCACCTGGGCGGGTTCAACTTCCAGTGGGCCTGGGCGTCGGGTTATGCGGCGGCGCAATACGTCTGACACAACAAAAATAAAAGGCAGGCAATGACCTTGTGGGAGCAAGCTTGCTCGCGATAGCGGTGGTTCAGTCAACATCAATGCGACCGACCTGACGCCATCGCGAGCAAGCTCGCTCCCACAGAGGGTCCATGGCGTTTTCTGAATCGCATTCACACGCGAAGGAACACTTTTTGCTGTCCGATGTGATCGCCGCCATTGCGTCGGCGTCATTACTGCCTCAATTTAGCGTCATTGCCCGTCAGGCCCGTGCACTTCATGTCATCGAACTCGTTTAGCCAGTCTTTGCGTCGCCTTTGGGCGTTGGATAAGTTCAGTTATAGCGTGCGGGTGTTCATCGCCCTGACCGGCAGTATGGGTCTGTGCTGGTATCTCGATGAGATGGCACTGCTGATTCCCCTGTTCCTGGGCATCATCGCCAGCGCCCTGGCCGAGACCGATGACACCTGGCAAGGCCGCCTCAATGCGCTGGCCGTGACCCTGGTGTGTTTCACCGTCGCGGCCCTGTCGGTGGAACTGTTGTTCCCCTATCCCGTGCTGTTCATCATCGCCCTGGCCCTGGCGAGCTTCGGCCTGACCATGCTCGGCGCCCTGGGTGAGCGCTATGGCGCAATTGCCTCGGCCACCTTGATTCTTTCGGTCTATACCATGATCGGCGTGGACCAGCGCGGTGGCGCGGTCACCGATTTCTGGCACGAACCCCTGCTGCTGGTGGCTGGCGCTGCGTGGTACGGCTTGCTCTCAGTGCTGTGGCAAGCGCTGTTTTCCAATCAACCGGTGCAGCAAAGCCTGGCGCGGCTGTTTCGTGAGCTGGGCCGCTACCTGAAACTCAAATCTTCACTCCTGGAGCCGATCCGCCAACTGGACGTCGAAGCCCGACGCCTGGAACTGGCCCAACAGAATGGCCGAGTGGTCGCGGCGCTGAACGCGGCGAAGGAGATCATCCTGCACCGCGTGGGCAATGGCCGGCCAGGCTCCAAAGTCAGCCGTTACCTGAAGCTGTATTTCCTCGCCCAAGACATCCATGAGCGCGCCAGTTCCTCCCATTACCCCTACAACGCACTGGCCGAGGCCTTCTTCCACAGCGACGTGATGTTCCGCTGCCAACGCCTGCTGCGCCAGCAGGGCAAGGCCTGCCAGGCGCTGGCCGAATCGATCCAACTGCGCCAGCCGTTCGTCTACGACGCCAGCTTCGCCGAGGCCCTCAACGACCTGCATGCCTCCCTCGAACACCTGCGCATCCAGAGCAATCCGGCCTGGCGCGGCTTGTTGCGATCGTTACGCGCCCTTTCGGCCAACCTTGCCACCATGGATCGCCTGCTCAGCGATGCCAGCAACCCCGACGCCCTGGCCGACGCCACCGACAGCAGCCTGCTGGACCGCTCGCCGCGCAACCTCAAGGACGTCTGGCTACGCTTGCGCACGCAGCTCACGCCAACCTCGCTGCTGTTCCGTCATGCCCTGCGCCTGCCCTTGGCGCTGAGCGTGGGCTACGCGATGGTGCATCTGATCCACCCGTCCCAGGGTTATTGGATCATCCTCACCACGCTGTTCGTCTGCCAACCCAACTACGGCGCCACCCGGCGCAAGCTCGGCCAGCGAATCATCGGCACCGCCATTGGCCTGACAGTGGCCTGGGCGCTGTTCGATCTGTTTCCCAACCCGCTGGTGCAATCGAGCTTCGCCATTGCCGCCGGGGTGGTGTTCTTTACCAACCGCACGACCCGCTACACCCTGGCAACTGCTGGGATCACCATCATGGTGCTGTTCTGCTTCAACCAGGTGGGCGACGGCTACGGGCTGCTGCTGCCGCGGCTATTCGATACCTTGCTCGGCAGCCTGATCGCCGGGCTGGCGGTGTTCCTGTTCCTGCCCGACTGGCAGGGCCGACGACTGAACAAGGTGCTGGCCAACACGCTGACCTGCAACAGCATTTACCTGCGTCAGATCATGCAGCAGTACGCCGCCGGTAAAAGCGACGACCTGGCCTATCGCCTGGCCCGACGCAACGCCCACAACGCCGACGCCGCGCTGTCCACCACGCTGGCCAACATGCTGATGGAGCCGGGGCATTTCCGTAAGGAAGCCGACGTGGGGTTCCGCTTCCTGGTGTTGTCCCACACGCTGCTCAGTTACCTGTCAGGCCTGGGCGCCCACCGCGGCACCGAACTGCCGGCGCAGGTGCGCGAACAATTGATCGATGGCGCGGGAGCGAAACTGGCGACGAGCATCGACGAAATCGCCCAGGGCCTGGCGAGCAAAACGCCGATTGTGGTGCAAAGCGACGAGGAGGAAGCCCTGGCCAATGAGCTCGAGCAGATGCCCGATGAAATTGACGAGGGGCAGCGGTTGGTGCAGACGCAATTGGGATTGATCTGTCGGCAACTGGGGCCGTTGCGGACCTTGGCGGCGCACTTGGTCAAGGACACCAGCGAGACTTGAGGGCTGTGGTGTTCATACTGGCCTCATCGCGAGCAAGCTCGCTCCCACAATGCGGTGCGCATGGACTTTGTGTAACAGCAGACCCACTGTGGGAGCGAGCTTGCTCGCGATGGGGCCGGTCCAGGCAACCTTACATCCCATGCGCCTTCAACAACCGCGCATAACTGCCGTCCGCTTTCATCGCCGCAATCTCCCGATCGAAGCCCGCCACGATCTCCTCATGCTGCGGATTCTTCAGGCTGACCAGGATGTGCAGGCTGTTTTCGCTCAACGGCTTGGGCAGGAACTCCACGGCGTTGCGCACCTTGGCCGACTCGCGGGCCAGGTAATAACGGGCGACGTATTCATCTTCCAGGGTCAGCTTCACACGGTCGGCTGCCAGCATGCGCACGGCCATCGCGAAGTTATGCACAGGGACCTTCTGCATTTGCTGGTCTTCATCGAATTCCTTGGCGTAGGCGTAACCGCGCACCACGGCGATGGGATAGGCATACAACTGTTGCAGGTTGTCGAACTCGATCGGCGCGTCCTTGCGCTTGAGGAAGCGCACGCGGTTGAGCAGGTACTCGGCTGAGAACTGGCCGACATGGGTGCGTTCTTCGCTGTACCAGGCGTTGACCAGCACATCATAGCGGCCCTCGCCGATGCCCAGCATCGCCCGGGCCCAAGGCACCTGTTCGAAGTCCGTGGCATAGCCGGCCCGCGCCAGGGCCGTGCTGACGATATCGGTCGCCAGGCCACCATTGACCAGCGTGGAGTCGGTAAAGGGAGGCCAGCCATCGGCGACCAGACGCAACTTCTGCGCACAGGCGTTGTGGCTCAGCAACAGCAATCCGACTAAAGCAAGAGCTCGATGCAAACGCGGCATGCCAAACATCCTTGACGGGTTCAAAGCCCGGTTTGTTTTAGCCGATACTCAAGGGATATCCTCGGACATCCGGTCCTAACATTAGCTCATTGAAACCGCAGCACAGCTCTGGCTCGAAGATTACACAAAGAAGACAACGCTGCGACAAGGGAATGATGGCATTTTGGTATTTATCACAGTTTTTTTACCGGGCCGAGCAAGAGACTTCCGAAGACAGCGCGCTTAATATCGGCATCAGGTTCTTAAGGAAATTCAAAAAATGGACATCGACTGGGTCTGCAAACACCACAGTGACCTGAGCAAAGAGCAGCTGTACGCCATCCTCAAATTGCGCGCTGAAGTGTTCGTCGTCGAGCAGAACTGCGCCTACCCGGACGTCGACGGCCTGGACCTGGAGGGCGACACCTGCCATTTGATGGCTTGGCAGGGCAACCAACTGGTGGCCTACCTGCGCTTGCTCGACCCGCACTCGCAAAACAGCGACGTGGTGATCGGGCGCGTGGTCATCGCGCCACACGCACGGGGCAAGGGGCTGGGCCACGCCTTGATGGAACATGGCCTCAAGCACGCCGAGAAATACTGGCCCGGGACGTCGATCTCACTGTCGGCCCAGGCACATCTGCAGGGGTATTACGGGCGGTATGGGTTTGAGGCGGTGGGCGTGGAATATCTGGAGGATGGGATTCCACACATTGGCATGCATCGGCCCTGATGACGCCATCGCGAGCAGGCTCGCTCCCACAGTGGATCTTCAGTGAACGATCAAATGTGGGAGCGAGCTTGCTCGCGATGAGGCCGGTCCAGACAAAGCCGAATTTCAGGGGTATTCAAGCACCGCCTTGATCCGCTGCAGATTCCCCTCGATCCACCCCCGATCGATCGCCCCCCAATCGCGAATCCGATAACACCCGGCATGATTTCGGGCGCCCTGCTCCTGCTCGAACTCACAAATGATATCCAGGTCCGCCAGCGCCGCGACGGTGTCCTGGGCGGTGCGCCGTGGCATGCCGGTGACTTCGGTGAGGGCGGGGACGTTGCTGGCCACGCCGCTGTCGATCAAGTACGCCACATACAAGCGACGGTAGAAGCTGGTCTTGGTCTTGCTGACGTCCATCCGGTCATTCCTTGTGTTGTTGCAGATCACGCCAGGTCAGGTACACCCGCAAGTCGAACTCCAACTGGTGATACCCCGGCAGCATGTGCTCGCAGAGTTGATAGAACGCCTTGTTGTGGTCCGACTCCTTGAAGTGGGCCAACTCATGCACCACGATCATTTTCAAAAACTCTGGCGCCGCCTCCTTGAACAGCGAAGCGATGCGGATTTCCTTCTTGGCCTTGAGCTTGCCGCCCTGCACCCGTGAGACCGCCGTATGCAAGCCGAGGGCGCGGTGGGTCAGGTCCAGGCGGTTGTCGAACAGCACCTTATCGATGGCCGGCGCGTTGCGCAGGTATTGTTGCTTGAGATCCAGCGCATAACCGTACAGGGCCTTGTCGCTCTGGACCGCATGCTGGTCGGGGTAGCGCTGGCGCAGGTAATCGCCCAACCGATCCTGAGCAATCATTTGCTGCACTTGTGCTTGCAGGGCGGCGGGATAGGCCTGGAGGTATTTGAGCGTGGTCATCGGTGGCAACACAGTCACAAAAGGCCGCCAGTGTAGCGAATTCAGGCCTGCACCGCGCTCCAGTCAAATGGCTTGGCAAAGGCATCGGTGTCTTCGGCCATCAACGGTCGCGCCACGAGGAACCCTTGCACATATTCGCAGCCATGGGCCTTGAGCCAGAGATATTGCTCCGGCGTCTCGACGCCCTCGGCGATTACCCGCAAGCCCAGTTGCATGCACAAATCGATCACCGAAGCAGCCAGCGCCGCATCCCGGGGCGAGTCCGGCAGGCGGGCGATCAAGTGCCGGTCGAGCTTGAGGGTATCGAGCTCAAGGTCGCGCAGATGCGCCAGCGAGCATGGCCCCGAACCGAAGTCATCCAGCGCCACCCGTACCCCGAGGTGACGCAGCAGCCGCAGTTGTTTGTGGGTTTCGTCAGGGTTGCGCATCAGCGCATCCTCGGTCACCTCCACCTCCAGTTGCCGGGGTTTCAAGGCATGGCGGTCCAGGACCTGGCGCAATTCGGTCACCAGGTTAGGCATGCCGAACTGGGTGCTGCTCAGGCTCACCCCCAACACCAGGTCGTCGGCGAACATGCGCTCCCAGACTTTGCGCTGGGCCGCGCTGCGATGATAGATCCAACTGCCCAGCCGACTGATCAACCGCGCCTCCTCCAGTAGCGGCAGGAACAACCCCGGCGGAACATCGCCGACGCTGGGGTGCTGCCAGCGCAACAACGCCTCGAACCCACGGATCCGTCCATCGGTGATGGACACCTGGGGCTGGTAGACCATATTGAAGTCACGGTTTTCGATGGCCGAACGCACGCTTTCCTCGAGCATCAGCCTTGAACGGGCTCGACCGTTCATTTCGTGATCATAAAAACGATATTGCTGGCGGCCGGCACGCTTGGCTTCGTACATGGCAATGTCAGAGGCGCGCAGCAAACCGTCGAGATTGGACCCGCAATCCGGATACGTCGCAATGCCGATACTGGCGCCCAACGCCACGTCCATGCCTTCGATCTGCTGACAGATCGACACCCGTTCGATGAGTTTTTCCGCAATCTTGGCCGCGTGCTCCGGCAGCTCCAGGTCCAGCAGGGCCGTGAATTCGTCACCGCCCAGCCGCGCCAGGATGTCGAACGGGCGCAGGCACGCCTTCAATTGTTCCGACACCCAGCGCAACACCCGGTCACCGGCGTCATGGCCCAGGGAATCATTGACCCGCTTGAAACCGTCGAGATCCAGGTACAGCAACACCCAGTTGCTTTCCAGGCGCTCGCTGCGCATCAACAGGTTTTCCGCCGTCTGATAGAACCCCCTGCGGTTGAGCAAACCGGTCAGCGGGTCAGTGACGGCCTGGAATTCAAGCTGCTGGTGCAAGTGGCGAACCACCGACATGTCCTGCAGTGTCACCACCATCGCCTTCTGCTCCTCAGGCAGTGGCGCACAGGACAAGGCCACCGACACCTGCTGCCCAGGCGCGGTGCGCAGGACAGCATCGTGCGCGCGCCAGGTTTCACCACGGCTGTAGGCAATATGGATATCGGAGTCGACCCACTCGGGGATGTGCGGCTTTTGCAGGAAGTCCAGCAATGGCATGCCCTGCAATTGCTCGGCGGTGGCATTGAGAAGACGGCACGTAGACGGGTTGGCGAAGCGGATACAACCGCTCTCATCCACCACCAGAATCCCTTCGGCGGCGTTGTCCAGCACCGAGGCGTTGAACGCCCTGGCCGCTTCCAGATCCTGGCTCAGGCGCTGCAAGGCCCGGCGATTGCGCTGGTGTTCCAGCAACGCATGGACCTTGGGCTTGAGAATCTGCGGATCGAACGGTTTGAACAGGTAATCCACGGCACCACTGGCGTAACCCTTGATCACCGCATCCTGGGATTGTTCGTTGGCGGTCAGGAAAATGATCGGCGTGAGCCGCGTGCGCTGGCTGCCGCGCATCAGGCGTGCCACTTCGAAACCGTCCATGTCGGGCATCTGCACATCCAGCAGAACCAGGTCGATCTCGTGTTCAAGCAGCAGATTAAGGGCCTCGACACCCGAGGCTGCGGTCATGACTCTCCAATCCTGACGCTGCAACAACGCTCGCATGCTGAGCAGGTTTTCGGGGTAATCATCAACAATCAATAGGACAGAGCTGTCTTCGCCAAGCGTTGGTTGCGCGCATTCCATGCTGCTTCTCTTATCGGGCGCCACGTCCGTTTTACGTAGTAAAGCGGACAAATACTGTGTTCTCACTCTAGACCGTGATTTTGAAAAGCAGTAGGTGTCATCACGCCATCATCCAGGCAAAGCCCGAAATAGCCGACTAACGGTCACCCACCTCGGGCACAAAAACTGCAATGACATCTTCGACGGACAATTGACGTCAATCATCCGCTGGACGGTTATCAAAAAATTTCCCTTCTGCGTGATTAATACGCCCACAGGCGCGAGCTAGGGCCTCTCTGGGCGTTCAGCATTTTCACTCCCGTTACGTAGGATCCGATCATGATTGATCTCGCCACCTGGAACCTGAGCATCCCCGAAGGCAGCCCACCGACGACCATCGAAACCTCTCAACTGGTGCAAGGGTTCCAGGACCAGTACTTCCATGCCGACTCCGGCACGGTGTTTTTCTGGGCACCGGTGACCGGCGCCACGACCGCTAATGCTATTTATCCGCGCAGTGAACTTCGTGAGACCTACAGCAACGGCACCTTGCGCAATTGGCTGTACACGGCAGCGGACAACAAGCTGGCTGCCACCTTGGCCGTCAGCCAGGTGCCCAGTACCGGCAAGGTCGTCATTGGTCAGATCCATGCCAAGGACAGCACCAGCCCCCTGGTGAAACTGGAGTACCAATACAAAACCTACAGTTCCACCGGCAACATCGTCGCCAAGGTGCGCATGCGCCCGGACGACGAAACAGGCCAGGTCATCACCATCGCCACGGGCATAAAGCTCAATCAGTCCTTCTCTTACCTGATCCATCTAAGCCCCGCCGGCGTCCTGACCATCAATGGCGCGGGTTACCAGTGGAGCTCCCCCATCAGCTCCACTTGGAGCGACAAGCCGCTGTACTTCAAGGCGGGCGTGTACGTGCAGGACAACACCGGTTATCCCACCGAAGGCGGGACCGTGACGTTCAGCCTGCTGGATATCGATCACATCTAGACGTTTTGCGGGGCGCCATGGCAGCAACGCAATGCTGCTCGCCCGGCGACCCTATCAATTCGAAATCGTTCAGGGCGAGTTCGAAACGACCGACTAACGGTAATCCATCCGGCCCAGATGCTGCAGAAGACATGTTCGACGGACAATTGACGTCAAACATCCGCCGGATGGTTATTCAAAAAATTCCTTCCTGCGTGATCAACACACCCCAAATGCTTGGAGTAGAGCCTCCCGCTTTGGTCCTTAGTACTTTTACGCCCGTTACGCAGGATCCGACCATGATCGATCTCAACACTTGGAACTTGAGCATCCCCGAAGGCAGCCCCGCCACCACCATCGACACGCCTCGCCTGGCCCAGGGGTTCAAGGATGAATATTTTCACTCCGACACCGGCACGCTGTTCTTCTGGGCGCCGGTGACCGGCACCAAGACTGCAAACGCGATTTATCCACGCAGCGAACTGCGGGAAACCTACAGCGACGGCACCCTGCGTAATTGGCTGTACCCGGCGGCAGACAACATCTTGCGTGCCGCCGTAACCGTCAACCAGGTGCCCAGCAGCGGCAAGATAGTGATCGGTCAGATCCACACCAAAGACAGCACCAGTCCCATGGTGAAACTGGAGTACCAGTACAAAACCTATAGTTCCACCGGCAACATCGTCGCCAAGGTGCGCATGCGCCCCGACGACGAAACCGGCCAAGTCATCACCATCGCCACCGGCGTGAAGCTCAACCGCAGCTTTACCTACATGATCCACCTCAGCCCGAAGGGCGCATTGGGCATCAGCGCGGCAGGTTACAACTGGAGAACTACCGTGGATCCGGCCTGGAAGGTTAAACCGCTGTATTTCAAGGCAGGGGTGTATGTCCAGGACAACACCGGCTACACCACCGAAGGCGGAAAAGTGACGTTCAGCCTGCTGGAAATCAATCACAACATCTGAGCGCTTTTTCCTCGCACCATGGCAGCACGGACGCTGCTTGCGGCGCGCCCTCAACGCTTGGGCCTTCGCATCTCACGCTCAATCGAGCCCAGGGCATGCGGCAGTGCCATATCGCCATCGTTCAAAAAAATTCCGCTTTAACCGACTAACGGTCACCTGTCTCGGGCACCAAAACGGCAAACGCCACTCTGACGGTCTGCTGACGTCAACCCTCCGCCGGATCCGCGTGAAAAACGTTCGGTCCCGCTTCCTCCTGGCGCCAGCGAAAGCGCGTCCTAGAGCCTTCGGCTGTGGCGTAAATCATTTCTTATGTACAGAAAGGATCCGAACATGGTCGATCTTGCAACCTGGAACTTGAGCATCCCCGAGGGCAGCCCGCCGAAAACCATTGAAACGCCTCGGCTGGTGGATGGGTTCAAGGATAAGTACTTCAACTCCGAAGGCAGCACGGTGTATTTCTGGTCACCGGTGACCGGCACCAAGACTGAAAACGCGGTCTATCCGCGCAGCGAATTACGAGAAACCTATAAAGACGGCACTTTGCGCAACTGGCTGTACCCCGATGCCGACAATAAATTGAGCGCGACCCTGGTCGTCAACCAGGTGCCCAGCACCGGCAAGATCGTGGTCGGTCAGATTCATGCCAAGGACAGCAGCAAACCCCTGGTGAAGCTGGAATACCAGTACAAGGACGACAGCAAGACCGGCAACATCGTCGCTAAAGTGCGCATGCGCCCCGATGACGACGAGGGTCGAGTCATCACCGTGGCCACTGGGGTGAAACTTGCCCAGTCCTTCAGTTACCGGCTCCACCTCGATCGTACCGGCGACCTGGGTATTACCGCGGCGGGTCGTAGCTGGTACACCACCATCAGCTCTACGTGGCGGGTCAAGCCGTTGTACTTCAAGGCTGGCGTGTACGTGCAAGACAACAGCGGCTATACCAGCGAAGGCGGGAAAGTGACGTTCAGCAAACTAGATATCGATCACAACACTTAAAAAGTGCTTCCGAAAATCTCGTAGGAAACATCCCCTTGTGGCGAGGGGATTTATCCTCGCTGGGCTGCGCAGCAGCCCTCTCCTTTCGTCAGACCTTCCGCATGCGCCGGTTTGCGGCGGCTGCGCGCCCGAGCGGGAGCAAGCCCCCTGGCCACAGGGGCGCGGTGCGTCCTACAGGTCGATTTTGGCTTCGAAAATCTCCTCTATAGTTCGGTTCGTCTGCTGGCTTTGGTCAGTAGGCAAGGGTTTCGCAGCCCACTGACAGAACAGAGACTTTGCACCGTCAAATGAAAATTCAGGCAAACTCGCCTGCGTTCATTTTATGGCGGTTGCGCGCGGGAGATCTTCGGGTCTGCCGGGTTTGGTCTCTATCTCGGTCTGCGAACCCGCGCGCAACTGCCACCCATTTGTTTCGCAGCAAGAAGGTGGCAATTTATGTTTCTTAAATAGAGCCAAACCTTATGACGACGACTCAAGCAATCAGCCGCTTCACCCCTCTCACCCCAATCGCCACCACCCAACCTGTTCTGTTCATCGACAAAACCGTCCCGCTGACAGAGCTTCACGCCTGCGCCAGCGAACGCCTGCACGCTACCCTTGACTACCTGACCCTCATGGCCTGCGCCAGCCTGCGAGACTCGGCCGCCAGCGACTTCAACACCCTTACCAATGTGGCTCGGATCCTGGTCCAGGATGTCACCGATGTGTTTGGTGTCATTGAACAGCGCGGGCTTGAAGGGGAATAGAAATACCGTGTGTATATCCATTGCTGCGGTAACGGCCACTTATGGTTCCGCTCTTACAGCGGGTCACTTTCGAAAAGCGCGAAAGTAACCAAAGCGCTCCTGCCCCACCACTCGGTGCCTCGCCTAGGCTCGGCATGCCCTCACTCCGGCATTGCTCCGTGGGCCCGCCGCGAAGGACCATCCATGGTCCAGCGCGGCTATCCCGGCATCCATGCCGGGATGCCCACTCCACAATGCCTGCGTTCGGCCAGCGTGGTTAACGGGGCGCCAAAATCTACGTCCACCGCGAGGCGGCCTAGTAGCCGACCTGTTTCTCCCGGTAGTACTCCGATCCAATTGTGGGAGCGAGCCTGCTCGCGATGGCGGTGGTTCAGTTGATGAAGATGTTGAATGCATCGGCCTCTTCGCGAGCAAGCTTTGCTCCCACAGGTCCTGCTCAAACAGATCAGATGGATGTACGACCGAAAGAGCCAGGTCGGCTACTAGGCCGCCTCGCGAGCAAGCTTTGTTCTCACAGGTCCTGCTCAAACAGATCTGATGGATGTACGACCGAAAGAGCCAGGTCGGCTACTAGGCCGCCTCGCGGTGGACGTAGATTTTGGCGCCCCGTTAACCACGATGGCTGAACGCAGGCATTGGGCCGTGGGCATCCCGGCATGGATGCCGGGATAGCCGCGCTGGGCCATGGATGGCCCTTCGCGGCGGGCCCACGGACCAATGCCGGAGTGAAGGCATGCCGAGCCTAGGCGAGGCACCGAGTGGTGGGGCAGGAGCGCTTTGGTTACTTTCGACTGGGCCGGCTTCCGGGCTTTTCGAAAGTGACCCGCCGTAAGGGCGGAACCATAAGTAGCCGTTACCCAAAAAACGGATATACACATAAATCCCACGCATAAAAAAACCCGCATCACTGCGGGTTTTCTCACAACCACAACGCTGAAGCCTTAGTTAACCTTAGCGTTCAACTCACCTTTCAGATAACGCTGATACATCGCTTCCAACGAGATCGGCTTGATCTTGGAGGCGTTGCCGGCAGTACCGAACGCTTCGTAACGTGCAATGCACACGTCGCGCATGGCCGTCACGGTCGCGCCGAAGAACTTACGCGGATCAAATTCGCTAGGGTTGGTCGCCATCAAACGACGCATGGCACCAGTCGAGGCCAGGCGCAAATCGGTATCGATGTTGACCTTGCGCACGCCGTACTTGATGCCTTCGACGATTTCTTCAACCGGCACGCCGTAGGTTTCCTTGATGTCACCGCCGTACTGGTTGATGATCGCCAGCCACTCTTGTGGAACCGAGGAAGAACCGTGCATCACCAAGTGAGTGTTGGGGATGCGCTTGTGGATTTCCTTGATGCGGTCGATGGCCAGCACGTCGCCGGTAGGTGGCTTGGTGAACTTGTAGGCGCCGTGGCTGGTGCCGATGGCGATGGCCAAGGCGTCGACCTGGGTTTTCTTGACGAAGTCGGCCGCTTCTTCCGGGTCGGTCAGCATCTGGCTGTGATCCAGCACGCCTTCGGCGCCGATGCCGTCTTCTTCACCGGCCATGCCGGTTTCCAGCGAGCCCAGGCAACCCAGTTCGCCTTCCACCGACACGCCGCAGGCGTGGGCCATGGCGACGGTCTGCTGGGTGACGCGCACGTTGTATTCGTAGTCGGTCGGGGTCTTGCCGTCTTCGCCAAGGGAGCCGTCCATCATCACCGAGCTGAAGCCCAGTTGGATGGAACGCTGGCAGACGTCAGGGCTGGTGCCGTGGTCCTGGTGCATGCACACCGGGATGTGCGGGAATTCTTCGATCGCCGCCAGGATCAGGTGACGCAGGAACGGCGCACCGGCGTATTTACGGGCGCCGGCCGACGCCTGGACGATCACCGGAGAGTCAGTCTTGTCAGCGGCTTCCATGATGGCGCGCATCTGCTCAAGGTTGTTGACGTTAAAGGCTGGAACGCCGTAGCCGAACTCGGCTGCGTGGTCCAGCATCTGACGCATGCTGATAAGTGCCATTAGTGTGTCTCTCCCGGTCGAGGGTCGTTAATCGTGCCAGCCTGCCGGAGCGGCGGCGGCTATTCAAGTCATTGCAAGTCGGGGGTGACCCCGGCCTGCGTGTTCGGTGTCGCTAAATCCAGATACTGACGCGATCCTTGTGGGAGCGAGCTTGCTCGCGATGAGGGCGGCACATTCAACATCACTGTTGCCTGATACGCCGCTATCGCGAGCAAGCTCGCTCCCACATCTGGATCTCTGTGGATCAGTTCAATCGTATTACTGCGCCTTACAGCCACGCCCAATCAAGTCATTGGTGGCGACCCAATACACCAGGCCTTCCTCACCCTTGACGTGGAACGCCAACATGTCATCGCTGTACAGCGAACCCGACGCGCCTGGCTCTTGCTTCAGGTGATAAACCTGATCGGCACCACCGAGGCGTACGTCGACTTCCTTGCGGGCGGCATCGGCGTAGCGCCAGAGCACTTTGGCCTCGCTGTCACAGGTCCAGGTCGTCCAACTGTCCACAGGCGCGGATGACTGCAAAAAACCCAACTGCGTGCAACCGGCCAACATTGCCAACGCCACGACGGCGATCAAGCCTTTCATCCGTGTTCCTCGACTGACGACGCGCGCCGCCAGCCATGAGTAAAGAGTCTGACCCGTCAAGGACACCCATGTTCCTTGGCCGGGGTTTGCGTCTCGTATTTATCCAGGCCTTCCGGCCCGGAACGCTTGTTCAACACCGGGTTGGTCTCGGCCTGCCAGTCAGCCTGGTAGCAACCCCCTTCAGGCACCGGCGCCCCGGTTTCCGGGGCCGTTGCCTTCGGGCTGCTCGAACAGGCCACCAACATCGTCGCGGCCAACAGCAACGTGAACGTCTTGACCATCAGAACACTCCTTTGCCCGGTCAACGCAGCCTCAGGCCTTGGCCCGGCTTTCCAGGACTTCCACGGCCGGCAGCACTTTGCCTTCGACGAACTCGAGGAACGCGCCGCCACCGGTAGAAATGTAGGAGATCTGCTCGGCCACGCCATACTTATCGATGGCCGCCAGGGTGTCGCCGCCGCCAGCGATGGAGAATGCGTCGCTCTCGGCGATGGCCTGTGCCAGTACCTTGGTACCGTTGCCGAACTGGTCGAACTCGAACACACCAACCGGACCGTTCCACAGGATAGTCTTGGAAGATTTCAACAAGTCGGCGAAGTTGGCCGCGGTTTGCGGGCCGATGTCGAGGATCATGTCGTCCTCGGCCACGTCATCGATCAGTTTGACGGTGGCGGTGGCGCTTTCGGCGAACTCCTTGGCCACGACCACGTCCACCGGCAACGGCACGCTGACCTTGGCAGCGATTTCCCGGGCGGTGTCGAGCAGGTCCGGCTCGTACAGGGATTTGCCGACCGGGTGACCGGCCGCGGCGAGGAAGGTGTTGGCGATGCCGCCGCCGACGATCAACTGGTTGCAGACCTGGCTCAGGCTGTTGAGCACGTCGAGCTTGGTGGAGACCTTGGAGCCGGCAACGATGGCGGCCATCGGTTGGGCCGGGGAGCCCAGGGCCTTGCCCAGCGCATCCAGTTCAGCCGCCAGCAGCGGGCCGGCAGCGGCGACTTTGGCGAACTTCGCCACGCCGTGGGTCGAACCCTCGGCGCGGTGGGCGGTGCCGAACGCGTCCATCACGAACACGTCGCACAGGGCCGCGTATTGCTGGGCCAGTTCGTCAGCGTTCTTTTTCTCGCCCTTGTTGAAGCGCACGTTTTCGAACAACACGACATCGCCGGCCTTCACGTCCACGCCACCCAGGTAGTCAGCGACCAATGGCACGTCACGACCCAAGGCTTTGCTCAAGTAGTCGGCGACAGGCTTGAGGCTGTTTTCGGCCGAGAACTCGCCTTCGGTCGGACGGCCCAGGTGCGAGCAGACCATCACGGCCGCGCCTTTTTCCAGGGCCAGCTTGATGGTCGGCAGCGAAGCCAGGATGCGCGCGTCGCTGGTGACAACACCGTCCTTGACGGGAACGTTGAGGTCTTCGCGGATCAGTACGCGCTTACCTTGCAGATCGAGGTCGGACATCTTCAACACGGTCATGGGTCGCAATTCCTGGATAACTGTTTAGAGAGCAGGTTTGTTAGAAGCAGAAAGCGAAGTCGCTGTTTGCAGATAATGTTCAGCAACGTCCAGCATTCGGTTGGCAAAACCCCATTCGTTGTCGAACCAGGCCAGGATGTTCACAAGCCGCGGCCCGGAAACCCGAGTCTGGCTGGCATCGACAATGGCCGAATGCGGGTCATGGTTAAAATCACAACTGGCGTGAGGCAACTCGGTGTAGGCCAGTAGGCCTTTGAGCGGGCCGCTGGTGGCGGCTTCGCGCAGGATCCGGTTGACCTCGGTGGCGTCGGTATCGCTCACGGTCTGCATCGTAATGTCGAGGCAGGACACGTTGACCGTCGGCACCCGCACGGCTTTGGCCTGAATTCGTCCGGCAAGTTCCGGCAGCAGCCGTTCGATGCCACGCGCCAGACCAGTGGACACCGGAATCACCGATTGGAACGCCGAACGCGTGCGGCGCAGGTCCTCATGGTGATAGGCGTCGATTACCGGCTGATCGTTCATCGCCGAGTGGATGGTGGTGATCGACACGTATTCCAGGCCAATGGCCTGGTCCAGCAGGCGCAACAGCGGCACGCCGCAATTGGTGGTGCAAGACGCGTTGGACACCAGCAGCTCGTCGCCAGTCAGGCAATCCTGGTTCACGCCGTAGACGATGGTCGCGTCCACATCCGCTTCACTGGCCATCGGCTGGGAGAACAGCACCCGTGGCGCACCGGCGGCGAGAAAGCGCTGGCCGTCCTCACGAGTGTGGTAGGCACCGGAGCATTCGAGCACCAGATCGACGTCCAGGGACGCCCAATCGATGCCTTCAGGGGTGGCACTGCGCAGGACTTTCACGCAGTCACCATTAATATGCAGACAATCGCCCTCGACCCGCACTTCGCCGGGAAACCGGCCGTGGGTGGAGTCAAAGCGTGTCAGGTATTCGATACTGGCCATGTCGGCCAGATCGTTGATCGCCACGATCTCGAACCCGGCCTTGGCCCCTCGCTCGAACAACGCACGCAAGACGCAACGACCAATCCGGCCGTAGCCGTTGAGTGCAACTTTGTAGGGACGCGGTTGGGGCATGGGGGATCTCTGACCAGGGTGAATCCATCAGGGCAGCGTTGCCTGAGCCACCGCTATCGCGAGCAAGCTCGCTCCCACAGGATCGGTGGAGAACCTTGTGGGAGCGAGCCTGCTCGCGATGGCGTCAGCCCGGACGAGGCAACTTTCGGATCAGTCTTCCAGCAGCTCTTCAGCCTGACCCAGGATGTTTTCCAGGGTGAAGCCGAATTCCTCGAACAGCGCTGGCGCAGGCGCCGATTCGCCGTAGGTGGTCATGCCGATCACGCGGCCTTCCAGGCCCACGTACTTGTACCAGTAATCGGCATGAGCGGCCTCGATGGCGATCCGGGCGCTGACCTGCAGCGGCAATACCGCCTGCTTGTAGCCAGCGTCCTGGGCGTCGAACACGCTGGTGCACGGCATGGACACAACACGTACGTTGCGGCCCTGTTCGGTCAGCTTGTCGTAAGCCTGGACGGCCAGGCCGACTTCGGAGCCGGTGGCGATCAGGATCAGTTCAGGCTCACCGATGCAGTCCTTGAGCACATAGCCGCCACGGCTGATGTCGCCAATCTGGTCGGCATCGCGGTTCTGGTGCTGCAAGTTCTGGCGGGAGAAGATCAACGCCGATGGGCCGTCGTTACGCTCGATGGCGTATTTCCAGGCCACTGCCGATTCCACGGCATCGCACGGACGCCAGGTGTCCAGGTTCGGCGTGCAACGCAGGCTTGCCAGTTGCTCGATCGGCTGGTGAGTCGGGCCATCTTCGCCCAGGCCGATGGAGTCGTGGGTGAACACATAGAGCACGCGTTTTTTCATCAGCGCCGACATGCGCACGGCGTTGCGGGCATATTCCATGAACATCAGGAAGGTCGCGCCGTAAGGCACCAGGCCGCCGTGCAGCGCCACGCCGTTCATGATCGCGCTCATGCCGAACTCGCGAACGCCGTAGTACATGTAGTTGCCGCTGGCGTCTTCGGCGCTGACGCCTTTGCAGCCTTTCCACAGGGTCAGGTTGGAACCGGCCAGGTCGGCCGAACCGCCCAGCAACTCCGGCAGCAATGGGCCAAAGGCGTTCAGGGTGTTCTGGCTAGCCTTGCGGCTGGCGATGGTTTCGCCCTTGGCGGCGACTTCAGCGATGTAGGCCGAGGCTTTTTCGGCGAAGTCGGCCGGCAGCTCGCCGCTGAGGCGACGGACCAGCTCGTTTGCCAACTCAGGGAATTCGGCGGAGTAAGCCGCGAAACGCTGATCCCACTCGGCTTCGAGCGCACGGCCTTTTTCCTTGGCATCCCACTCGGCATAGATGTCGGCCGGGATTTCGAACGGGCCATGGTTCCACTTCAACGCGGCGCGGGTCAGGGCGATTTCCTCGGCACCCAGTGGCGCACCGTGGCAGTCTTCCTTGCCTTGCTTGTTCGGCGAACCGAAACCGATGGTGGTCTTGCAGCAGATCAGGGTCGGCTGGGCGCTCTTGCGGGCCGTCTCGATGGCGGTCTTGATCTCTTCCGGATCGTGGCCGTCGACGTTGCGGATCACCAGCCAGTTGTAGGCTTCGAAACGCTTGGGGGTGTCGTCGGTGAACCAGCCTTCGACTTCGCCGTCGATGGAAATACCGTTGTCGTCGTAGAACGCGATCAGCTTGTCCAGGCCCAAGGTGCCGGCCAGGGAGGCGACTTCGTGGGAAATGCCTTCCATCATGCAGCCATCACCCAGGAACACGTAGGTGTGGTGATCGACGACGTTATGCCCTGGGCGGTTGAACTGCGCGGCCAGGACTTTTTCCGCCAGGGCAAAGCCCACGGCGTTGGCCAGGCCTTGGCCCAATGGGCCGGTGGTGGTTTCCACGCCTGGGGTGTAGCCGTACTCCGGGTGGCCCGGGGTGCGGCTGTGCAACTGGCGGAAATTCTTCAGGTCATCGATCGACAGGTCGTAGCCGGTCAGGTGCAGCAGCGAGTAGATCAACATCGAGCCGTGGCCGTTGGACAGTACGAAACGGTCACGGTCGGCGAAGGCTGGGTTGCTCGGGCTGTGCTTGAGGTAATCGCGCCAAAGCACCTCGGCGATATCCGCCATACCCATAGGGGCACCGGGATGGCCGCTGTTGGCTTTCTGCACGGCATCCATGCTGAGGGCACGAATGGCATTGGCACGCTCACGACGGCTGGGCATCGCTGATCTCCTGCGGGAATTGAATCGAGAATGAATAAAACGAAACTGAAAAAAGGCGAGCATTTTCCCTCACCCACCCGCCTCGGGGCAATGACAGATAGTCATCCAAAGGCGTTTTTCCGGTGGATAAAGTCCCTTTCTCCAGGTGAAACCTTTCCGCTGATGGGTTGTAGAGTCAAGCAGGTGCCGGGAAGTGCCATTTATCGAGCAATATCAAAACTTTTTGATATTGACCTTGCGATGATCCAGACCCCTCTCTAGACTGCCGCCCTATGAACTTACGTGTGCCTTCCATTCGCCATGACGATTGCGATGAGCTGGCGACCCTTTGCAAGGCCGGCGGCGATCCGTTGCGGCTCAATGTATTGCGCGCCCTGGCCAACGATTCGTTCGGTGTGCTGGAGCTGGCACAGATCTTCGGCATCGGCCAGTCGGGCATGAGCCACCACCTCAAGGTCCTGGCCCAGGCCGACCTGGTGGCGACCCGCCGCGAAGGCAACGCGATTTTCTACCGCCGCGCCCTGCCCCACACTGACCTACTGGGCGGCAAGCTGCACGCCGCGTTGTTGGAGGAAGTGGACGAGCTGAATCTGCCCACAGAAGTGCAGGCACGCATCGCCCAGGTGCATGGGCAACGGGCCGCCGCCAGCCAGGATTTTTTCGCACGGGTGGCCGAGAAGTTTCGTGCCCAGCAAGACCTGATCGCAGGATTGCCGCAATACCGTGACAGCATCGTGGCGCTGCTCGATAAATTGAGCTTCGAGCCCAGCGCCACCGCCATCGAAGTGGGCCCCGGCGACGGCGCGTTTTTGCCGGAACTGGCGCGGCGCTTCAGCCAGGTGACGGCGCTGGACAACAGCCCGGCCATGCTCGAACTGGCGCGCCAGGTGTGCGAACGGGAAACGTTGGCTAATGTCAGTCTGCAACTGGCCGATGCCTTGGACGGTGTGAGCCTGCAGGCCAACTGCGTTGTGTTGAACATGGTGCTTCACCACTTCGCCGCGCCGGCCGACGCACTCCGGCACATGGCCGGCTTGCTGCAACCAGGCGGTAGCCTGCTGGTGACAGAGTTATGCAGCCACAACCAGAGTTGGGCCAGGGAGGCCTGCGGTGATCTCTGGTTGGGGTTTGAACAGGACGATCTGGCCCGTTGGGCCACCGCTGCGGGCCTCGTGCCCGGGGAAAGCCTCTATGTAGGCTTACGTAATGGTTTCCAGATCCAGGTCCGCCATTTTCAGCGACCGGCTGGCGACACTCACCATCGGTAACTTGTAGGAAAACATCGAGATGAGCGAATACTCCCTTTTCACCTCCGAGTCCGTGTCTGAAGGGCATCCGGACAAAATCGCCGACCAGATTTCTGATGCGGTGCTGGACGCCATCATTGCTGAAGACAAGTTCGCCCGCGTGGCGTGCGAGACTCTGGTGAAAACGGGCGTGGCGATCATCGCCGGCGAAGTCACCACCTCGGCCTGGGTCGACCTGGAACAGATCGTTCGTGACGTCATCCTGGGCATCGGCTACAACAGCTCCGACGTCGGCTTCGACGGCGCGACCTGCGGCGTGATGAACATCATCGGCAAGCAGTCCCCCGACATCAACCAAGGCGTTGACCGCGCCAAGCCCGAAGATCAGGGCGCCGGCGACCAGGGCCTGATGTTCGGCTACGCCAGCAACGAAACCGACGTGCTGATGCCAGCCCCGATCACCTTCTCGCACCAGCTGGTTCAACGCCAGGCCGAAGCCCGTAAATCCGGCCTGTTGCCTTGGCTGCGCCCGGACGCCAAGTCCCAAGTGACCTGCCGTTACGAAGGCGGCAAGGTGGTTGGTATCGACGCCGTCGTGCTGTCGACCCAACACAACCCGGAAGTGTCCTACAAGGACCTGCGCGAAGGCGTGATGGAACTGATCGTCAAGCACGTGCTGCCTGCCGAACTGCTGTCCAAGGACACCCAGTTCCACATCAACCCGACCGGCCAGTTCATCATCGGCGGCCCGGTGGGCGACTGCGGCCTGACCGGCCGCAAGATCATCGTCGACAGCTACGGCGGCATGGCCCGTCACGGCGGCGGCGCGTTCTCCGGCAAGGATCCATCGAAGGTTGACCGTTCGGCTGCCTATGCCGGTCGTTATGTAGCCAAGAACATCGTGGCCGCCGGCCTGGCCGAGCGCTGCGAGATCCAGGTGTCCTACGCCATCGGTGTCGCCCAGCCTACATCGATCTCGCTGAACACCTTCGGCACCGGCAAGATCAGCGATGACAAGATCATCAAGCTGGTTCGTGATGTGTTCGACCTGCGTCCATACGCCATCACCACCATGCTCGACCTGCTGCACCCGATGTACCAGGACACCGCAGCTTACGGTCACTTTGGCCGCACGCCGCAAACCAAGACGGTCGGTGACGATACCTTCACCACCTTCACCTGGGAAAAGACCGACCGCGCCGACGCCCTGCGCGCCGCTGCCGGCCTGTAAGACCTGCTGTACGAAAAAGCCCCTGGCGACCTAGTTGCCAGGGGCTTTTTCATGCCTGGGAAATTTACACACCGGCGTTGTGGCGAGGGACCATCGAACTCAAGATCGGCGTGCCACCAGCAAAAACGAAGCCGCACTGGCCAGCAACCCCGCACACATCCGATTGAACAGACGCTTGCCACTGGGCCGGGCAAACAGCCGCCGCGCATAAATCCCCATGTAGCAATACAACCCGATAGCGATGCACTCCAATGCCAGGAACAGGCCACCCAGCACAGCGAACTGCTGAGTGACGGTACCCGCACGGTCGACGAACTGCGGCAGGAACGCCGTAAACAGCAGGATCGCCTTCGGATTGCCAATCGCCACCAGAAATTCCTGGCGCGCCAGGCTGGTCATGCTCATCGCCGTGACCGTTGCCTCGCTGCCCGCCTCTGGCTGGGCGCGCCACAACTGCACGGCAAGGTAGAACAGATAGCCGGCACCGACGAGTTTGATCCCCAGGAATAACAGCTCCGAGGTGTGCAGCACAGCCGTCAGCCCCACCGCCGCCAGGGCGATCATGATGGCAAATGCCAAAAGCCGACCGACGCCCCCGCTGCACGCCCGGACGAAGCCATAGCGCGAGGCGTTACTGATGGACAGCAGGTTATTCGGCCCCGGCGCCATGTTCAGCGCAAAGCAGGCCGGAATGAAAACAGCGAGGGTCGTCAGGTCCATCGGGTGCACTCCTGGCAGAGGCGAATCGAAGGTCCATTCTGCACTGGCCTTTGATCGGTTCAAGGGACAGTTGCACGGCTAAATCACGTCGCACTGTACCGCCGCGACCTCGCCATCAGGCTTTGCAAAATCCGGTAACGCTCCAGGCCTCGCCCCCTTCGCCGCAGGGACTAGCCTTCGAGCACACCACCAAGCAAGGATGCTTCGATGCTGCCGTTATTGCGTGCACTCACCTGTTTTATCGTCATCACCCCTCCCGTCATCGCGGCGCCCTGCCCCGCTTGGCCCACCGATCGCGCCCAAGCAGAGATCAGTGCCCTGCAACGGCAAATCGACACGTGGGACGACAGTTATCACCGCCTCGGTCGAGCACTGGTGGCCGATGAGCTGTATGACCAATCCCACGCACAACTTGGCCAATGGCGCCATTGTTTCAGCCTTGAAGCGCCCAGTGATCCGTTGCGCTCGGCTGGCGGGAAGGTGCCACACCCTGTTGTCCATACCGGCCTGGAGAAACTCAAGGATGCCGAGGCCGTGGGGGCTTGGTTGCAGGGTCGCAAGGATGTCTGGGCCCAACCGAAAGTCGACGGCGTGGCGGTGACCTTGATCTATCGCCAGGGTCATCTGCAGCAGGCGATCAGCCGCGGCGATGGTGTCCAAGGGCATGACTGGACCGTGAATGCGCGCAAGATCGGCGCCATCCCCCAACGGCTGCGCCAGCCTTTGAACCTGCTCGTCCAAGGCGAGTTGTACTGGCGGCTGCCCGGCCATATCCAGGCCAGCCGCGGCAGTCTCAACGCCCGCGGGACCATGGCGGGCCTGATGGCGCGTACCAATCTGACGGTGCAAGAAGGGGCGGACATCGGTCTGTTTGTCTGGGATTGGCCTGAAGGGCCGGCCACCCTGCCCGAACGGATGACCACGTTGAATGAACTGGGCTTCGCTGACACCCTCGACTACAACCAGCCTGTCCAGGCCTTGGCCGATGCCGAGTACTGGCGCGACCACTGGTACCGCACGCCTTTGCCATTCGTCAGCGACGGCATCGTCCTGCGCCAGAGCCGCCGCCCACCCGCCGACCGCTGGCAAGCCAGGACGCCGTTCTGGAGCGTGGCCTGGAAATACCCGTACGCCCAGGCCCTGGCCGAGGTGCGCAAGGTGCGTTTCAAGGTCGGTCGTACCGGGCGCATTACGCCCGTACTGGAACTTGAGCCGGTCATGCTCGATGACCGGCGGATCCGCCGGGTGAGCGTCAGTTCCCTCAAACGCTGGGAGGAGCTGGACATCCGCCCCGGCGACCGGGTCGCCATCAGCCTGGCCGGGCTGACCATTCCACGCCTCGACAGCGTTGTGCTGCGCAGCGCCGAACGCCAGGACCTCGACGCCCCAACAGCAGCCGATTATCACTTCCTGAGTTGCTGGCAACCGACACCCGGCTGCGAAAGCCAGTTCCTGGCTCGCCTGAATTGGCTCAGCGGCAAGCATGGGCTTGCCCTGCCCCATGTCGGCCCCGACACCTGGGAAAAACTCCTGGCCGCTGGTCGGCTCGACGGATTGCTGGATTGGTTGACCCTCGATGCCGCCGAGCTTGCTAACATTGCCGGCTTCGGCGAGCTCAGCAGCACCCGCCTGCTCACCAGTTTGCACAGCGCCCGGCAACGCCCTTTCGCACAATGGCTCAAGGCCCTTGGCCTGCCGCCCGTCGGTGAGGCCCGACTGGAGGGGCCGTGGCAGAAGCTGGCCGAGCGCAACACCGAGCAATGGCAAGCCGAAGCCGGTATCGGACCGGGACGCGCCGCGCAATTGAGCGCTTTTTTCCGCGACCCGCAGGTACTGGCGTTGAGTGAAGTATTACGCACTGCCGGGGTCGACGGTTTTTGACACATGCCCCGAGCAGTTGAACCCAAGGGGCAAACGTGCGTTCCAACAGCGCATCTGTACCGATCGCTCGCGAGTTTTTTACGGAGTTGCTATGAATTTCCTGTCCCCCGTTGCCCTGCTGGTCTTGTGCAGCGCCATGGCCACCCCTTTGCTGGCGGATGAGCAATCACCGGAGCTCACCGGCTGCGCGGCCAAACGCCAGGGCATCATCAATCAGATCGAACTGGCCAAGACTCGCGGCAACAGCGACCAGCAGGCCGGCCTGGAAACAGCGCTGAACGAAGTCACCACCCATTGCACCGACGCCTCCTTGCGCAAGGAACGTGAAAACAGAGTGCTCGACGCCAAGCATGAAGTCAGCCGGCGCCAGGCCGATCTGGAAAAGGCCATGAAAAAAGGTGACTCGGAACGGATCAACAAGCGCAAGGAAAAGCTGGCGGCCTCCCGCAAGGAACTGCAGGAAGCGGTGGATGAGTTGGATAAGTGAACGCTGAAAGATCGTAGCCCTAGCCAGCGCCTACATAGGATCGTATCCAACCCGTAGGCGCTGGCGGAGCCTGCGATCTCTCAAGGGGTATCAATGATCCCGAAATTCTTTATGGCAGGCACTGCACGCATCTTCGACCTTCTGTACCGCCGGCCCCAGGTTACTGGCCTTGTAAGGCTGGACTTGGCTGGCGGTCACCAATTCACCGGTGGCGGCCTCAAGGCTGCGGGCCAGCTCCTGGAAACGTGCCTGCTGTTGCCAGACCGCATCCCGGGCGCTGGTGTGGTCTTCTTCGCGCACTTGCGGGAAGTGCTTCCACGGTTCGTGGGACAGTTGATCAAGTTGTACCGCGCCTTCGGCGAAGCGCGTGCCGTCGAACGGCACACGGCCGCGCAACATGCCACCCAATTCTTCATTGGTCTTGAGCATCTGTTTGAAGATCGCCTTGCGCTGGCCCAGGGGAGAGTTGGGATCGACGCCACCACAGGCGGACAGCATCAGGCAGGCCAGTACGGCCATGGAAAATCGTTTTACAAACATCTTGGCCTCGGGACAGGAAACGGCGGGTAGTATCCTCCGGTCATCGGCAAAGACCAATGACCCTATCAACAATACGGGTTGTTTGAGTGCATGACAGCGTTCGAATGACTGCAAAGGAAATCTTCATGAACAGCCGCTTCAAGACCTGGCACAAAGGCCTGGCATTGACCCTACCGTTGATCGCACTCCTGGCCGGCTGCAATCGCGGCGACAAGGTCGAAGAGCCTCAGACCCACGCCCTCGCCACGTATGTCAGCGCGCCGTGGGAAGCCTTGCCGTCGGTGTCCGATGAAGACCTGCTGGCCGGCTTCGGCTCCTGGCGCAGCGCTTGCACCCGGCTCAAGGCCGATGCGACCTGGGGCCCGACCTGCGCGGCAGCGGCCAATGTCCCGCAGACCGCCCCGGATGTGCGCAATTTTCTGAAGCAGAACCTGGACGTCTATGGCCTGCGCTCCGGCGACAACAGCCCCAACGGCCTGATTACCGGCTACTACGAGCCGGTCTACCCTGGCAGCCTCACCCAGACCGCCACCGCGAACGTGCCGGTGTATGGCGTGCCGGAAGACATGATCATCGTGGCGCTGGACAGCCTCTACCCCGAACTCAAGGGCAAACGCCTGCGCGGTCGTCTCGAAGGCCGGGTACTCAAGCCCTACGACGACGCGGCCACCATCGAAACCAACGGGGTGAAAGCACCGGTGATTGCCTGGCTGACCGACCCGATGAACCTGCAGTTCCTGCAAATCCAGGGCTCGGGTCGTATCCGCCTCAATGACGGCCGCCAGTTGCGCATCGGCTATGCCGACCAGAACGGCCACCCTTACCGGCCCATCGGGCGCTGGTTGGTCGAACAGGGCGAACTGAAGAAAGAAGACGTAACCATGGGTACCATCAGTGCCTGGGCCAAGGCCAACCCGAACCGGATTCCCGAATTGCTGGGCAGCAATCCCAGCTACGTGTTTTTCAACCGCAACCCCGACAGCAACGAAGGCCCGCGGGGCTCATTGAATGTGCCACTGACCGCTGGCTACAGCGTGGCGGTGGATCGCAAGGTGATTCCACTGGGCAGCCTGTTATGGCTATCCACCACTCGCCCCGACGGCAGCGCCTTGAACCGACCGGTCGCCGCCCAGGATACCGGCGGCGCAATTGCCGGCGAAGTGCGGGCGGACCTGTTCTGGGGCACGGGCGAGGCTGCGGGGCAATTGGCCGGGGACATGAAGCAACAGGGGCAGATCTGGATGTTGTGGCCCAAGGGCGCGGCGTTGCCGCAAGTGCCGCAAGTGGCGAATGCAGTCAGCGCCAATCCCTAAAGAGGTGTGTTGATTGTCCCGGCCCCATCGCGAGCAGGCTCGCTCCCACGGTTGATCTCCAGTGGACACATATTTTGTGTACGGCTAGATCCATTGTGGGAGCGAGCCTGCTCGCGATAGGGCCTCACAGACACTATGTCTCAACCGCCAGGCTCAGACCGAAACGAAGAAGAAACTCAGCACCAACCCCACCCCCACGAACCACACCAGCGACCGCAAGATGGCCCAGTCCGCCAGGTAGCAAATGATGTAGAGCAGACGACTGGTGATGAACAGCACCGCCAGCACGTTGATGGTCACCAGCTCGGCATTGCCGGCCAAGTGCGCGACGATCACCGCAGCAGCGAAAAATGGGCTGATTTCAAAGCTGTTCAGTTGCGCGGCGTAGGCGCGCCGGGGAGCGCCTTCGAGTGTTTCCAGGAAGTCCCGAGGGTCGTGGTTATCTGCCAGCCTGTATTTTCCACCTATCTTGGCAATGGCGATGCACAGGTAAGGCAGGAGAAAGGCAATCAAAATACACCACAGGGCAACCGTCATGAGGCAGTTCCTTCTTTGAGTTTTATAGAAATCGCAAGTCCAGCGCCGGTCAGAACTTCATCACCAGCATGCCAATCAGCACCAGCGCGCAAGCTAAGAGCCGCGGCCGCCCAAAAGGTTCTTTCAAGTAGCGCATGCCAAACAGTACAACCAGGATCACGCTGATCTCCCGCAACGCCGCAGCCTCGGCAATCGACCCCAGTTGCATGGCCCACAGCACCAGAGCGTAGCTGAACAATACGCAGAACCCGACCGCCAAGCCCAACCGCCACTGCTCGCGCCAAAACAGCAAGAACGCCGGTCGCTTACCGACCAACGCCAACAATGGAAACGGCCAGGCGCTGAGCAGCGTGACCCAGACCAGGTAATCCAATGGATGGGACCAACGCCGCAGGGCGTGACCGTCAACGAAGGTGTAGCAACCGATGCACAGGCCGATCAGCGCCACCACCGGCAGCATCGACCAGGGCAGTCGCTCGCCACCGCCGCCCTGCCACAACAGGCAAAGCATGCCGAACGGGATCAGCAAAATGCCGATGATCTGCTGAGTCGTCAGCACTTCCCCGGCGAAGATCAACGTCAGGGCCAGCACCACCAGTGGCGACAGGCCGCGCATCAGCGGATAGACCAGCCCCAGGTCACCGACCCGATAAGCCTGGATCAGCAGATAGCGATACAACAGCTCGAACAGCGCCGAGGCCAGGATCCACGGCCAGATCTCCAGCGGCGGCAATGCCACGAAACCCAGAGCTGCCCCTCCAAACAGCAACGCGACACTGTCCATGCACGCCACCACCAGCAAACGCTCACCGCTGAACTTGATCAGCGTATTCCACGCCGCATGCAACAGCGCCGCGACCAACACCAGAGCCGTTGCAAGCACGGCACGCTCCTTATTCCATCCAGAGAATTGATTCGCCATCCATCCGCGGCCGTTTATACTGCAAGCGACCACGCCGCACTCAGTTGCGCATACACCTATTCCAATAATTTCGCTGTTGCCCCGTTCACTCGAACCGGTGGTGCCGGCATGCGTATGCCTGATCAGAGCGTCAAGACTACAGACAGAGACCTTGCGCATGCCACTCGCCTTGCTTGCTTTGGCCGTCGCCGCTTTCGGCATCGGCACGACTGAATTCGTCATCATGGGCCTGCTGCCCGATGTCGCCCGAGACCTGGCCGTGAGCATTCCCCAGGCCGGGCTGCTTATTACTGGCTACGCCCTGGGCGTGGTGTTCGGCGCGCCGATCCTGGCGGTCGGCACCGCCAACATGCCGCGCAAGGCCACGCTGCTGGGCATGACGCTGATGTTCATCCTCGGCAACATGCTCTGCGCCCTGGCACCGAATTACGCCACGCTGATGGCCGCACGAGTCATCACCGCGCTGTGCCATGGGGCATTCTTCGGTATCGGCTCGGTGGTAGCGGCCGGGCTGGTGGCGCCGAACAAACGGGCCCAGGCCATTGCCATGATGTTTACCGGCCTGACCCTGGCCAACGTGCTGGGCGTGCCGTTGGGCACGGCCTTGGGCCAATACGCCGGCTGGCGCTCGACCTTCTGGGCCGTGTCAGTGATCGGGGTGATCGCCGCCATCGCTCAATGGGTCTGGCTGCCCAAGGAAATCCCCATGGACAAGGCCAACCTGGCCAGCGAGTTCAAAGTCCTGGGCAAGGCCAACGTGTTGCTCGCCCTCGGCATGAGCGTGCTGGCCTCCACCAGCCTGTTCAGCGTGTTCACCTACATCGCGCCGATCCTGCAGGACATCACCGGCGTCAGTCCCCATGGCATCACCATCATGCTGCTGTTGTTTGGCGTTGGCCTGACGGCGGGCAGCTTCCTCGGCGGGCGCCTGGCCGACCGACGCCTGCTGCCCTCGCTGGTGGGCATGGCCCTGGCCGTGGTGCTGGTGCTGGCCGCGTTCAGCCAGACCAGCCAGTCGGTGATTCCGGCGGCGATTACCCTGGTGCTATGGGGCATCTTCGCCTTCGCCCTATGCCCGATCCTGCAACTGCTGATCATCGACCAGGCCTTTGAGGCGCCGAACCTCGGCTCGACCCTGAACCAGAGCGCGTTCAATCTCGGCAACGCGGCTGGGGCGTGGATTGGTGGGTTGGTGGTGGCCAGTGGTGCGGATCTGGCGGATCTACCGTGGACCGGGGCAGCGGTCGGAGGCCTCACGGTACTGACCGCCTTGTTCTTTATCCAACGACAACGACGCTTGGCGGCAGTCGCTGTTTGAGGGCCTGAGAAATCTGCCCTGCCCGTGAGCGAATGGGCGACGCTTTCAGTAAGACTTTGTCCCCATCTGTGCGAGATGTTTTACCTACCTTCCAGAAGCCTTGTTCCAGAGCGCTTTTCATTGAAATCCGCCGAGTGCTGTTTGCAGTCGGCGGATGTTTGTCCAATTGAGTCGCAACGCAATAAGCCCTCGGATTTTGCTTAGAGTTCGGTCCCCCCCTTAGGTACAAGGAACGAACCAGAATGCTAGCCCCCATCTCGCGCGCGCCCCTTCAACCTCTCTCTTTCGAGAACAGAGACCAGACCGTAAAACAGGCGAATCCTGAAAATGACCGCCTATTGGTAGACCGCCCGACAGAACGGTCGATATCCATCACTCGGCATGGCGACGGTAGCGTTGATGTCACCATGAAGCGCCCCCCCATCACTAATCTGGTCCTGAGCGGCGGTGGCGCCAAGGGGGTAGCTTATTCGGGACTCGTCCATACGCTCGAAGCCACCGGAGTCATGAATTCCATCCAAACGTTTTATGGCTCCTCCGCAGGAGCCATATCGGCCGCACTACTTGCCAGCGGCATGGATCATGAGCGCTTCGACGAGATCTCTGACGAGATTTCCCTCGTTTCCTTGCTTAACAGCGCCGAGCCTGGTGTTTCAATCTGGCAGGACAGATTGTCGAAGTTGGGCGAAATGCTGAAAAACCTTCCGTTGGCGCAATTGCTGTGTGATCTGTTGCCACGCCTGGGTTCCAAGGGAATGCCGCTGGAAGATCTGATCCGGAAGGAATCCTGCAAGGCGTTTTTGAAGCATTGTGAGGATCATCGGGGACCTCTTCCCGAGAAAGCGCAACAAGCCGTTGCCAATGTGAAAGAAAATCAGTACGTCACCTTTGCTGACCTGGCGACGCTGAGCGAGAAGATCGATCAGATCAAGACCGTGGAAATCACCGGCACCGCCATGTTCGAGGAAGGCGCGCAATTGGTGGTCTTCAGCGCGGACCTGACCCCCAATATGGACATTGCCGTGGCAGCACATATTTCCGCGTCGCTGCCAGTCGTATTCAGCAAGCCAACCCAGCAAAAGCTGCCATTCCAACAGAACGATGAGAAGCGCATTGAAACCACGGCATTTGCCGATGGCGGCATCCTGAACAACACACCGATACGTGCCCTCTACAATCCCCCGATCCCGGACGGCGAGCATTTGATCCTGGTATTCGAGGCTGAAGAATCGGACCAGGAAAACCACCGAGGTACGGGCATCTCGGCCCTGATCGACAGATTCCTCAACGCCCCCCATACGGCTAGCTCTGCATGGAACGCCGAACAACTAAAGCGTTTTGCCGACCAGACCGTCATCGTGCCGATGAACAGCAAAAAGGGCGATTTCCGCGGCCTGAATGGAACGATCAATTTCAGCATGTCCGAGGACATCAAGAATCATCTCCAGGAAGATCTGCGCAAGGCGGTCCAGATCCATCTGGACGAGCGCAACGCCACTCAACAAACCTTTTCGTTTGCCTCGACCGAGGACGCCCTATTGGCCTTGGACGACCAAACGTTAGAGCAGTTAAGCGCAGAACTGGAGCGCGACGAAACCTGCGCCGAGGTGATCGCCTTCAGGCGGCACGCGCAACTGGCGCTGACGCAATTGAAGGAAGCGATCCAAGCAGCCAACGAAACGCCCGCTAAGCTTGAACCCACCCCACAGATGCACATGGCCATCTGGGCCCTCGACCAGCTTGCGGACCAGCCTGGCAGGCTGGAATGGCTGGCAAAACGCCTAAATCACGGCAATGACCCGGACTTCATGCAGTTCCTGCAGGCCGCCGCCGAGTGGGACAAAGGCGCGCCCCGCGCCATTTCCGAGGTCACCCGTCACGCCGTCGAGCAAATGCACTTGCAAGACATTGCCACGCGCATCCGTTACGCCACGCAACACGTGCTGAATCCTGCGTGCTTTCTCGGCGGCCAGCCAGAGGCGAACATCAAGCTGCTCAAAGGAGCCATCCGAGAACTGCAGGAAGTGCAGGGGCCAAACGAATCCAACAACTCACTGGAGCAGAAGATCACGTTCAACAACTCACTTGAACGAGTCATCGCGAACTACAGATCGCGCTACACGGGGATGCTTAATCCGGAATCGACAACCCGCAGGACACTGCGCAACATGCAGTTCAAATAACCGTCCACTCGCGCCGGGAGCCTGGGGTCAGGTTCCCGCCTACTCCGAGCCCTTGCGCTGCGTAGGCTTATCTAGGCGTTTATCTTTGGGCGGGCCCACTTCGCTACGAATCTGCGCATGACTGATCAAGGCGAAGATAAAGCTCCCGCCGACGATATTGCCCGCCAACGTCGGCCCGGCGAACACCATCCAGAAGTCCCCCCACGACAACTGGCCGGCAAACACCAGGTAGGAGACTTCGGCCGAGCCGACGACGATGTGGGTGAAATCCCCCAGCGCCATGAGGTAGGTGATGAGGATGATGATCCACATCTTGGCGCTTTCCATGGAGGGGATCATCCAGACCATGGTGGCGATCATCCAGCCGGAAATGATGCCTTTGGCGAACATCTGGCCGGTGTCGTTTTCCATGACTTTGCGACCGATCTCCAGGAAAGCCTGGTCGGTGCGCTGGTCGAAAATCGGCAGGTGCAGCATCACGTAGGCCACCAACACGGTGCCGCACAGGTTGCCCACCAGCACCACGCCCCAGAGCCGCATCAACCGGCCGAAATTGCCCAGGGTGGGTTTGCTCATGATCGGTAGCACGGCAGTCAGGGTGTTTTCGGTGAACAGTTGCTGGCGGGCGAGGATCACCGCGAGAAAGCCGGCGCAGTAACCGAAACTGGCGATGACCTTGAAGCCTTCGTGGTCCGGCAACCGGGAATTGAGCAACCCCATCGCCATCAGCGACAGGCCCATGGTCAACCCCGCCGCCAGGGCCGACCACCAGAGCGCGGCGATACTGCGTTCCAGTTCCTGGTTGCCCTGGGTGCGGATGATTTCATGCAGCACCGCAGCCCGCGGCGGCTGGTTACGGTCGACTTCGTGCTGTTCCTGCGCCGAAAGATCAGGGGTCTTGCCTTCTTCGTGGGTGTCCATACAGCTCCTGAACCGGTGGCGTGATGTACCTACGACACGCGGCGTTCGGAGCTGTTCAGTGGCGAGACCTGCTGTTCATCGCGACTTCAGATTTGAGGCGTTAGTAAAGCCGTCATCGCGAGCAAGCTCGCTCCCACAAGGGATTGTGTGACCTCAAGTGCAGCGCCAGCCAGTGCGGGAGCGCGCCTGCTCGCGATTGGAGACACCGCCGATCTCACTGACTGGTAATGTCATCCTGGAACTGATCCTTGACGTACCTGATCTCGGTCCGGCCATGAGGCGCTGGCAAGCCGTCTTCACCAAGATTGACGAAAACCATCTTCTCCACGGTCAGGATGCTCTTGCGCGTGATTTTGTTGCGCACTTCGCAAGTCAGGGTGATGGAGGTGCGGCCAAATTCGGTGGCAGTGATGCCCAGTTCGATGATGTCGCCCTGGCGCGAAGCACTGACGAAGTTGATTTCCGAGATGTACTTGGTGACCACGCGCTGGTTGCCCAACTGGACGATGGCGTAGATCGCCGCTTCTTCGTCGATCCAGCGCAACAGGCTGCCGCCGAACAGCGTGCCGTTGGGGTTGAGGTCTTCGGGCTTGACCCATTTTCGGGTGTGGAAATTCATGTTCACTCCTGAGCGTCTGGCCGATGAATGGCTGCATCATGGCAGACCGGGCGGGCAGGCTCTACATCGCGGCCCCTATAACGATCATCGGCAATTTTGATTTGCCGACAGAAACCCTTTTGGAAGATCCGATTAGCCCGTTATAATCGCCCCCGCTTTACCCGGTCCACGCTTTGGACCGTTCCCGCCACCTGTCCGAGGGGCGCTGCAGCAGGCTCGACCTGTCAGGCTCGGATGGGGCGTTGTTCGTATGGGGCTCCCCGCACGGACACTAAACGCACAACGGCGCCCATTCGCATACATTACGAATGGAGGCTCTTCATGAGCGCTGTTATTACGCCTGCCGCTTTTACCGATTACAAAGTCGCCGATATGTCCCTGGCCGCCTGGGGCCGTCGCGAAATCATCATCGCCGAATCCGAAATGCCAGCCCTGATGGGTCTGCGTCGCAAGTACGCCGGCGAGCAACCGCTCAAGGGCGCCAAGATCCTCGGCTGCATCCACATGACCATCCAGACCGCCGTGCTGATCGAAACCCTGGTTGCCCTGGGTGCCGAAGTGCGCTGGTCGTCCTGCAACATCTTCTCGACCCAGGACCAGGCCGCTGCCGCCATCGCCGCCGCCGGTATCCCGGTATTCGCCTGGAAAGGCGAGACCGAGCAAGAGTACGAGTGGTGCCTGGAGCAAACCATCCTCAAGGATGGCCAGCCATGGGACACCAACATGATCCTCGACGACGGCGGCGACCTGACCGAGCTGCTGCACAAGAAATACGCAGCCGTGCTGGAAAAAGTCCACGGCGTGACCGAAGAAACCACCACCGGCGTACACCGCCTGCTGGACATGCTGGCCAAGGGCGAACTGAAGATCCCGGCCATCAACGTCAACGACTCGGTGACCAAGAGCAAGAACGACAACAAATACGGCTGCCGTCACAGCCTCAACGACGCCATCAAGCGTGGCACCGACCACCTGTTGTCGGGCAAGCAGGCGCTGGTGATCGGCTACGGTGACGTGGGCAAGGGTTCGGCCCAGTCCCTGCGTCAGGAAGGCATGATCGTCAAGGTGTCGGAGGTCGATCCGATCTGCGCCATGCAAGCCTGCATGGACGGTTTCGAACTGGTTTCGCCGTTCATCGACGGGATCAACGACGGCACCGAAGCGAGCATCGACAAGGCACTGCTGGGCAAGATCGACCTGATCGTGACCACCACTGGCAACGTCAATGTCTGCGACGCCAACATGCTCAAGGCCCTGAAAAAGCGCGCCGTGGTCTGCAACATCGGTCACTTCGACAATGAAATCGACACCGCTTTCATGCGCAAGAACTGGGCATGGGAAGAAGTGAAGCCACAAGTGCACAAGGTTCACCGCACTGGCACTGGCAGCTTCGACCCGCAGAACGACGACTACCTGATCCTGCTGGCCGAAGGCCGCCTGGTGAACCTGGGCAATGCCACCGGTCACCCAAGCCGCATCATGGACGGTTCGTTCGCCAACCAGGTCCTGGCCCAGATCTTCCTGTTCGGCCAGAAATACGCCGACCTGTCGCCGGCCCAGAAAGCCGAGCGCCTGACCGTGGAAGTACTGCCCAAGAAACTCGACGAAGAAGTGGCCCTGGAAATGGTCCGCGGTTTCGGCGGCGTGGTCACCAAGCTGACCAAGCAACAGGCTGACTACATCGGCGTCACCGTCGAAGGCCCGTTCAAGCCACACGCTTACCGCTACTGATCGGCTATTGCCTGCTCTCCCTGTGGGAGCGGGCTTTTTGTGGGAGCGAGCTTGCTCGCGATGCTGGCACCTCGATCTAACTTTCGGGCCGAGGTGACACTCATCGCGAGCAAGCTCGCTCCCGCATAGGTCCGCTCCCACATTGAGATGCGCCAGGCTTCCAGCCCTACGAGTTTCCAAGGATATGACCATGTCCCAAGAACGTCGCTACAGCTTCGAGTTCTTCCCGACGAAGACCGATGCTGGGCATGAAAAACTGATCGCCACTGCCCGTCAGTTGGCCAGCTACAACCCCGATTTCTTCTCCTGCACCTACGGCGCCGGCGGTTCGACCCGTGACCGCACGATGAACACCGTGTTGCAGCTCGAAAGCGAAGTCAAAGTCCCGGCCGCCCCGCATCTGTCCTGCGTAGGCGACAGCAAGGACGACCTGCGCAGCCTGCTGACCCAGTACAAGGCCGCAGGCATCAAGCGTATCGTTGCCCTGCGCGGTGACCTGCCCTCGGGCATGGGCATGGCCAGCGGCGAGCTGCGTCACGCCAATGACCTGGTTGAGTTCATTCGTGAAGAGACCGGCGAGCACTTCCACATCGAAGTGGCTGCTTATCCGGAAATGCACCCACAGGCGCGCAATTTCGAAGACGATCTGCTCAACTTCGTCCGCAAGGCCAAGGCTGGCGCCAACAGTGCGATTACCCAGTACTTTTTCAACGCCGACAGCTATTTCTACTTCGTCGAGCGCATCCGCAAGATGGGCGTCGACATTCCTGTGGTGCCGGGGATCATGCCGATCACCAACTACAGCAAGCTGGCGCGGTTCTCCGACGCGTGCGGTGCGGAAATCCCACGTTGGATCCGCAAGCAGCTGGAAGCCTATGGCGACGACACATCCAGCATCCAAAGCTTCGGCGAAGAAGTCATCACGCAAATGTGTGAGCGTTTGTTGCAAGGTGGTGCACCGGGACTGCATTTCTATACCCTGAACCAGGCCGAGGCCAGCCTGGCGGTATGGAACAATCTCAAGCTGCCGCGTTAACGACTTATATGCCGTGATACAAAAAGGCCTTGGCGAAAACCAGGGCTTTTTTATAGCCAAGACATCTGGAGGACTGCAGTAGATGCCTATTGGTCAAAGGTCAACGACCCCACAACTCATTTATCTGGTCTACGGGGCCGAGACCTATCATCAGGAAGCGCTATTCAGCATCGCCAGTGCCCTGGCCGGTCTGCGTGAAACACCGGGCGAAGCGCTGGACATCCAGGTGTTCACGGATAACCTCCTGCCCTACGAGGGGCTACCGGTACGGTTACGCCACCTGGACAACGAAACCCGCCAGGCCTGGATCGAGCCCCATGGGTATCACTTCCGTGCCAAGCATGTGGTGATGCAAAAGGTGCTTGAAGAAGCTGAACTGGCACTGCTGATCGACACCGACACGTTCTTTCATTGCTCGCCCCTTGAACTGTTCCGTCGTGTTCAGCCAGGCACGCTGCTGTGCAATGCTTTCGGTCTGACTTATGGCGCCAACAAGGACTCGACGCTTTATCTGACCCTGGCCGACGTCATGCGCCAGCGGCAGCTGGCGGACGACGACATGCCCTTGCTGAACTCAGGTGTCATTGGTCTCAACTGCGCGGACGCGGCGGTTCTGGATCGCTCGATTGCCCTGATGGATGAGTTTTATCCTCTGGCAAATGGTGCCTACACCCTGGAAGAGCTCTGCTTGTCAGTGGCCGCCTACCGCTCAGTGCAGGTGCGTGAATGCCCGGACCTGATCCACCACTACTGGAGCCGTAAACAGCTGTTCCGGGCCAAGACCAAAGCCTGGCTCGACAAACATCGCGCCGCCCCTATCTGCCCGCAAGCCCTGGATGAAACCCGGCAAGTGACCGCTGTCCTGCCCCGCCCTCCCACATTGCAGCGTCTGGCCTATAAATTCATCACCCTGGCATTGCCCGGTCACAAGCGGCAATTCATGCGCGAAATCCTCTACGGCTGCTATCGCCATACCAACCAGTTCGACCAGGCCTGCGCCCCGGTCTGGTGGGAAAAGGCCCTGGAGAACCTTGAACACCGCCTGAAAAAGCCCTTGGAAGACCATGAACTCAAACACTGGCTCAACCATCCGCTGATTCGCCTGGTGCTGGGCGAACGCCGCGAAGCCATCTATCAGCACCTGATGCAGGCCAAAGGCAACTAAGGCGCGGTCCAGAGCGCTCTAGCTATTTGATGAGCTCTCGTCGTAACCTCAGGCCATGCCCGTTATTGCCCAGTTACTGACCGCCCTTCTCCTCTTGTGCCTGAGCCTGGCTGCCCGGGCGGAGAAGTTGCGCATTGTCACCGAAGCCTGGGCGCCTTACGTCTATGAAGAGAACGGCAAAATCCTCGGACTCGACTACGAAACCACGGCGATTGTGTTCAAACGCCTGGGCATCGACGTGGAATGGCAACTCCTGCCCTGGAAGCGTTGCCTGGCGATGCTGGAACAGGGATTAGCGGACGGGGCGCTGGATATTTTTCACAGCGATGAGCGCGACGCCATGCTGCTCTATCCCAGCGAACCCCTGTCGGAGGTGGAGTTCGTGATGTTCTACGCCAACGCCCGGCCCCATCCGTTTAGCACGCTCGATGACCTGGGCGGCCTGACCGTCGGTACATCTCCCGGCTATCTGTACAGCCAGGCCTTCAGTGAATCGCCCCTGTTCAAGCGTGAAACAGCGCCGACCCACGAAGCCAACTTCGGCAAGTTGCAACTGGGCCGGATCGACCTGCTCATCACTGACCGCCGGGTAGGCCGGCACGTGCTCAATCAAATGCAACTGAGCGACCAGATCACTGAAAACCCAACGGTGGTGAGCCGTCAAAGCCAATACCTGGCGGTACGGCGCAGCGCCGGGATGGATTTGCTGGTGCAACGCTTCGGTGCCGAACTCAAGCGCTTCAAGCGCGAACCGGCCTACGCCGAGCTGAGCGCCCGCTACGGCGCCGACCTGGTAACCAAGGCGGCGGCGCCCTACCCGACGCAACGCTGAAATAAACCGTTGAGCAGCAGGAAAGCGGCGCACAGCGTTTGCTCTGTTATACTCCGGCCTTCCCGCCAGGCTTACGCCCGGACGCCCGGTCTTGCAAAAGGCATCCCGACACCGCTACAGCGCAGCTTCCAGCCCGCGCGAGCCCTGTCCGGACCCGCCTTTGAGACTCGGCAGGACCGGACGGGATGACGTCTTTTTTATTGAACGTCGTTCGCGCCAGGCAAGACTATCCCATTGGGCCAGGCCCTCACTAAAACAGGATTACTCATGTCCTTTGCTTCCCTCGGTCTCTCCGAGGCTTTAGTCCGCGCCATCGAGGCCGCCGGCTACACCGAGCCTACCCCGGTGCAACAGCGGGCCATTCCCGCCGTGTTGCAAGGTCGCGACCTGATGGTCGCGGCACAGACAGGTACTGGTAAAACCGGTGGTTTCGCCCTCCCGATCCTGGAGCGGCTGTTCCCCAACGGTCACCCAGACAAATCCCAGCGTCACGGCCCGCGCCAACCGCGCGTACTGGTCCTGACCCCTACCCGCGAACTGGCAGCCCAGGTCCACGAGAGCTTCAAGGTCTACGCTCGTGACCTGAAGTTCGTCAGCGCCTGCATTTTTGGCGGCGTCGGCATGAACCCCCAGGTCCAGGCCATGTCCCGTGGCGTCGATGTTCTGGTGGCGTGCCCCGGCCGGCTGCTGGATCTGGCAGGCCAAGGCAGTGTCGATCTGTCCCACGTGGAAATCCTCGTGCTGGACGAAGCCGACCGCATGCTCGACATGGGCTTTGTCCATGACGTGAAGAAAGTCCTGGCTCGCCTGCCCGCCAAGCGCCAGAACCTGCTGTTTTCGGCGACGTTCTCCAAGGACATCACCGACCTGGCCGGCAAGCTGCTGCACAACCCGGAACGCATCGAAGTCACGCCGCCCAACACCACGGTCGAGCGCATCGAACAGCGTGTATTCCGCCTGCCGGCCAGCCACAAGCGAGCCTTGCTGGCGCACTTGATCACCGCTGGCGCCTGGGAACAGGTCCTGGTGTTCACCCGTACCAAGCACGGCGCCAACCGCCTGGCCGAGTACCTGGACAAGCATGGCCTGCCGGCCGTGGCGATCCACGGGAACAAGAGCCAGAACGCCCGCACCAAGGCCCTGGCCGATTTCAAGGCTGGCGAAGTACGCATCCTGGTCGCCACCGACATCGCCGCCCGCGGCCTGGACATCGACCAGTTGCCTCACGTGGTCAACTTCGAGCTGCCGAACGTCGATGAAGACTACGTGCACCGTATCGGCCGTACCGGCCGGGCCGGTCGTTCGGGCGAAGCGATCTCGCTGGTCGCGCCGGACGAAGAAAAACTGCTCAAAAGCATCGAGCGCATGACCAAGCAGAAAATCGCCGACGGCGACCTGATGGGCTTCGATGCCAGCACCATCGAGGCCGAGAAGCCTGAAGTGCGTGAACGTCCGGACGTGCGCAACCCGCGCAACGCCCGTGGCCCACGTGGCGACGGTCCGAATGGCGGCGGTGGTGGCGGTGGCCGCAAGGACAAAGGCAAGGACAAAGGCAAGGAAAAACCGGCCAGCAACAGCCGTGGCGAACGTCCGGCCCGCGAGCAAAAGCCTCGCGAAGGCACGCCAGCCCGTGAACAGCAGCGCCCAGCTCCACGCGCCGCAGCCGATCGCGCCCCGGACGAGTTCCTGGACGACGATATCGATAACTTCGGTAACCGCGTCGACTACGTGCCCCAGCAGAAACCGGCCCAGGGTCGCGGTCGCCGTCCGGGCGCCCCGGCACAAGGCGCTGGCGCAGGTGCACCGCGTAGCAGCCAGCCACAAGGTCGCCAGAACGGTCCACGCAACAGCAACGGCTCGTCCACCGGCACCCCACCGGCCAAGCGCAACGGCCCGCGCAACGGTGCTCCCCGTGACGGCCAGGCCCGTCGCGAAGACACCCGCCCGCGCCGCCCTGCCCGTGACGACCAGCCTCGTCAGGAACCGGCCGTGCAGGCTCCCCGTGGCAACCAGCCGAAGATCATGCACAAGGAATCGAAAGCCGATCGCTTCCCGACGCCTGAGCAACTGGATCAACTGCCAAGCCGTCCACGGGGCGAGAAGCCAGCGCTCCTGACCCGCAATCGCTGAGTTTTTCCAAGCCTTGAAAAATGCCCCTGGTCTCGCGATCAGGGGCATTTTTGTTTGATGGGACTCTGATCTAACCCTGTGGGAGCGAGCCTGCTCGCGATAGCGGTGGGTCAGTCACCGCTCTTTTCATGTGCCGGCCTCATCGCGAGCAGGCTCGCTCCCACAGGGGGCACTGCGTTGCCATAATCAGCGCAATAAAAAACGCCCCTGATCGCCAAGACCAGGGGCGTTTTTTTGTCAGTGCCAAAGTTATTTCGCTTTGACACCTTCAAACGAGATGTACAGCTCAACGGCGTCGGACTGTGGACCCAGGTCCATCATCTTGCCGAAGTCAGAACGCTTGATGCTGGTGGTGCCCTCGAAGCCAGCACGGTAGCCGCCCCACGGATCCTTGCCTTCACCCAGGAACGTGGCCTTGACCACGATTGGCTTGGTCACGCCGTGCAGCGTCAGGTCGCCGGTCACGTCTGCGGTGTCTTTACCATCAGCGTTCTTGCCGGTGGGCTTGACGCTGGTGGACACGAACTTGGCATCGGCGAACTTGCCTACGTCCAGGAAGTCCTTGCTGGCGATGTGCTTGTCGCGCTCGGCGTGATTGGTGAACACGCTGGCGGTACGTACGTTGAACTCGATCTTGCTGGCTTCAGGCTTGGCGGCGTCGAAGCTGAACTTGCCGTCGATGTCCTTGAAGGTACCGGTGATGTAGCTGTAGCCCAGGTGGCTGATCTTGAAGTCGACGAAGGCGTGCTGGCCTTCCTTGTCGACTACGTAGTCGGCAGCCATGGCCTGGCCGGCCGACAGCAGTGCAGAACCGATTGCCAGGGCGGCGAGCGTCTTTTTCAACATGCTTTCTATTCCTTTGGAGTCGAGGTTGAACATCAGGCTTGGCGTCCCAGCATGCGCTTGAGGGTCGCGTCACGGTCGATAAAGTGGTGTTTCAATGCTGCCAACGCGTGGAGGCCGGAAAAAATGACCAGCGCCCACGCCAGGTACAGGTGAATCTGGCCAGCGACGTCTGCCTGATCGGGCAGTCCGGACACCAGCGCGGGTACTTCAAACAGGCCAAACACCGGAATCCCGACACCGTCTGCGGTGGAAATCAGGTAACCGGCAATCATCACGGCGAACAACCCGAGATACAGGGCGCTATGGCCAAGCTTGGCGCCGATACGGGTGAGACGCCCGTAGGTTTGCAGGGTCGGCGGCGGCGGGCTGACAAAACGCCAGATCACCCGCAGCAACATGACCGCCAGCAGCACCAGGCCAATGCTCTTGTGCAGGTCCGGCGCGTCTTTGCGCCAGGTGCTGTAGTAATCCAGGCCGACCATCCACAGGCCCAGGGCGAACAGCCCATACACTGCCAGCGCAACGCCCCAGTGCACAGCGATACTGACCCAGCCATAGCGAGAAGAAGAGTTGCGTAGCTGCATTGCTCATATCCTGTAAAAACTGCGATCAAGACTAGCGAGTTATCTATCGATTTAAAGCGGAAATTTTCGCTTTGAAATATCGAGAAATACGATCATCAGTCTGGAGGGGGTGAGTTAAGGAAAGATTAAAGGCAATACGGTGCGTAATGGGCGATAGGTACACCCGGGGAGAGCCGGAGAGCTTGAAGTACTAATTCACCGAGCACTCAGGCTTAAATGGGTCGATTGTGCACTTGTACGCTAGCTGCGGATCTCTCTTTGGGATCATCGGAATTGTTAAAGGGTCCCGGCATTCGCCAGATACACATCCTGAAAGTGCTACCAACATGATCATCGCTATTAGAATTTTCATAAACGCTCCAGTTTTTTGAGGAGCCTAAAGCCGATGACCGGGTGTGCTCTATCACTTCCATCCCCTTGTTTGGTGGGAAGTTTCCGATATGTCGCCGAGGCGTGTAGGACGTTAGCGCTCGTTGCGCAACCCCGGGCTCTGGGCCGCAGCGTCAGTGCACGCCTAATGCCGGATAAAAAAACGCGGCCCTTGGGCCGCGCTTTTTTACGCCTGAACGTTACTGAGCCTGGGTCTCAGTAGTCGTCGCCGGTTTGGCCACTGGCTTCTTCGCCGGTTCAGCCTTTTTCACCGGTGCCTTGGCCGGGGCTTTTTTTGCCGGGGTCTTGGCTGCCGGTTTCTTCGCCGGTGCTTTCTTGGCAGGCTCGGCTTTTACTGGGGCCACGGGCTTCGGCGCTTCTACCGGCGCAGGCGCCGGGGTTGGCGCTGGAGCAGGTGTCGGGGCTGGCGGCGCTACCGGCTCGGGTGCCTTGACCGGCTCCGGCTTCTTGTCGTCATCCGAGCCACCAAACAGGTTGCTGAAGAAGTTGCCTTTCTTCGCCGCCACCGCACCGGCCGCTGCTGCCGTTGCAACTGGCGCGACCTTGGCCGGTTCAAACGACTTGCCCGCCGCCAGGTCTTCAACCTGGCTGGCTGCCCGCTGACCGCTGCGCAACGCGCCTTCCAGGGTGCCCGGGTACAAAGTGTCGGTGTGTTCGCCGGCAAAGGCTATGCGCTGCAATGGTTTTTCCCACAGGCGCCAGTATTTGCTGATCTGGCCCGGACCAAAGGCCAGGTATGCGCCGCCCATGGACGGGTCGGTGCTGTAGCGGCGGATTTCATAACCGGTGAACGCCCCACGTGCCTGTGGATAAAACGCGTGGAGGCGGATCAGCACCTGATCGACCATCTGCTTGTCGCCGAAGGCCTGCATCACCCGGGCGTTGTCGCCGGACAGGTTGATGACCACGTTGGCGCCGCCCTTCATGGCCGGCTCGATCCACATCATGCCCAGGCCGGTGTTGCTGTAGATCTCACCCGACATGCGCGCCTTGCTGTCCCAGACCGGGGTCTTGAACTTGAGCATGATCTGGTCGCGCCAGCCGTAGTTGGTGCCCTTGATCGCGCCTTGATGCTGGGCGTCCAGGGCCGGGGTCAGCTGGATTTTGTTCAGCGCGCGCAACGGCACGGCCAGCACCACGTAATCCGCCTGATAACCAACGCTGCCGACCTTGACGGTGACGCCGTCCTTGTCCTGGGAGATGGCCGATACCGGCGAGCTGGTCTTGATGATTTTCAGCTGTTTGACGAAGGCCTGGGCCAGGGTCGGACTGCCGCCGAGCAGGCGAGAAGCCCGCAGGTCACGGTCGGACACGCCACGATAGACCCGGTTCTGTTGTGCGAAATACAGCAGTGACAGGCGCGAAGGTTCGTCGTAGCGGGTGCGAATTTCCTGGTTCACCAACTGACGCGCAGTGGCCGGCAGTTGCAGGCGGTCGAGCCAATTGGACACGGTGATCTGGTCCAGCGAATGCAAGGTGCTGGTGGCCGCCGGGTTCTGCGGGTCTTCAATGGAGCGCGCCAGATCGTCCAGGGTGGTTTCGTAGCGTTTGAGGGCTTCGGCCGTTGCCGGCTGCTTGGTCGCCAGGTCAGCGGCCGTGTAGTAGGTACCGTCGATCAGATAGCTGGGGGTGCGCACGAATTCCGGGGCCGGCGTGGTGCTCAGCTTGAATGTGGAGACGTACTTGTTCAGCACCGGCTGAGTCTTCTCGTTGCCGATCCACTCGCTCGTGGCCATGCCCGAACGACCGCCCAGGCTCGGTTTGGCTTCCAGCAGAGTCACGGCCCAACCTTTGTTCTGCAGCTCATAAGCCGCCGTGAGCCCCGCCAGGCCGCCTCCGACGACGATGGCCGTCGGTTGCTTGTCCTTGGCCAGCGCCGAAACGCTGAACAGCCCTATCATCACCAGCGCACAGGCGCGCAGCCAACCAGCAGACATTCAACGAACTCCGGAGTAAACGTAGGTAATTTCAGTTTTTCGAGCCAGGCGGCTCTCGATTTTTCGAGCCAGTCGGCTCAGAGACGGCGAAGAATACGTCAGCCATCAAAGCGCCGCCAGCGGCGTCTATCGCCTTGCTCAAAGTAGCGCGAACGACACAATGGGTTGTCCCCAGGGCCGCCATTGCATAGGCTTGCGCGATTGTTTTGCCCGCGCCCGCCGCGAGCCGCCTCGAGGAGACTGTACATGGGCCTGAATAACCAGTGGATGCAACGCGACCTCGCGGTGCTGTGGCATCCCTGCACCCAGATGAAAGACCACGAACGCCTGCCACTGATCCCCATCAAGCGCGGTGAAGGCGTGTGGCTGGAAGACTTCGAAGGCAAGCGCTACCTCGATGCCGTCAGTTCCTGGTGGGTCAACGTGTTCGGCCACGCCAACCCGCGCATCAACCAGCGGATCAAGGATCAGGTCGATCAGCTGGAGCACGTGATCCTCGCCGGCTTCAGCCATCAACCGGTGATCGAACTGTCCGAGCGCCTGGTGAAGATGACGCCCGAGGGCCTGACCCGGTGTTTCTACGCCGATAACGGCTCGTCCTGCATCGAAGTGGCGATGAAGATGAGCTTTCACTACTGGATCAATCGCGGCCAGCCGGATAAAAAACGCTTCGTCACCCTGAGCAACAGCTACCACGGCGAAACCATCGCGGCGATGTCGGTGGGCGATGTGCCGCTGTTCACTGAAACCTACAAGGCGCTGCTGCTGGACACGATCAAGGTGCCCAGCCCTGACTGCTACCACCGCCCTGAAGGCATGGGCTGGGAGGAGCATTCACGCAACATGTTCGCCGCCATGGAGCAGACCCTCGCCGAGCACCACGACACCGTCGCGGCGGTGATCGTCGAGCCGCTGATCCAGGGCGCCGGCGGCATGCGCATGTACCACCCGGTGTACTTGAAGTTGCTACGCGAAGCCTGCGACCGCTACGGCGTGCACCTGATCCACGATGAAATCGCCGTCGGCTTCGGCCGCACCGGGACGATGTTCGCCTGTGAGCAGGCTGGCATCACGCCGGATTTCCTCTGCCTGTCCAAGGCCCTGACCGGCGGTTACCTGCCGCTGGCGGCGTGCGTGACCACCGACGAGGTCTACAGCGCCTTCTACGACGACTACCCGACCCTGCGCGCCTTCCTGCACTCCCACAGCTACACGGGCAACCCCCTGGCCTGTGCGGCGGCCCTGGCGACGCTGGATATCTTCGAAGAAGACAACGTCATCGAAAACAACCAGGCCCTGGCCCAGCGCATGGCGAGCGCCACCGCCCACCTGGCCGACCATCCGAACGTCGCCGAGGTGCGCCAGACCGGCATGGTACTGGCGATCGAGATGGTCAAGGACAAGGCCAGCAAGACCGCCTACCCATGGCAGGAGCGACGCGGCCTGACGGTGTTCCAGCATGCCCTGGAGCGCGGCGCGTTGCTGCGCCCGCTGGGCAGCGTGGTGTATTTCCTGCCGCCGTATGTGATCACCCCGGAGCAGATCGATTTCCTGGCAGAAGTGGCCAGCGAAGGCATCGACATCGCCACCCGGGACAAAGTCAGCGTGGCGGTGCCGAAGGATTTTCATCCGGGCTATCGTGACCCCGGCTGAGCCCTGAACTTCTCGTTCCCACGCTCTGCGTGGGAATGCATCCCGTGACGCTCCGCGTCACATCCACAGCGGACGCAGAGCGTCCTATGGCGGCATTCCCACGCGGAGCGTGGGAACGATCGAGAGAAAAAACATGAGACTGTCCCGCTTCTTCATCGACGCGCCCCTGAGCCTCGGCGAGCACGAGTTGCCCGAAGCCCAGGCCCACTACATCGGCCGTGTGCTGCGCATGGCCGAGGGCGATGCGGTGCAGGTGTTCGACGGCTCCGGCCAAGAGTTTCGCGGCACGTTGGCCGAAGTTGGCAAGAAACGCGTACGGGTGCAGTTGGACGAGCAGTTCGCCGGGCAGGTTGAATCGCCGTTGCACATCCATCTCGGCCAAGGCCTGTCACGGGGCGAGCGCATGGATTGGGCGATACAGAAAGCCACGGAACTGGGGGTCAGCGAGATCACGCCGATTTTCAGCGAGCGCTGTGAAGTACGCCTCAAGGACGAACGCGCCGACAAGCGCCTGCTGCACTGGCGCCAGGTGGCGATCAGCGCTTGCGAGCAATGTGGGCGTTCGACCGTACCAGTGATCCATCCGCCGCTGCTGCTGGCTGACTGGCTGAAGCAGACCGAGGCCGAGCTCAAGCTGGTACTGCACCCGGTGGCCGAGCCGCTGGTCAGCCATGCCAAGCCGCAGGCATTGGCGTTCCTGATCGGCCCCGAGGGCGGTTTGTCGGACGCCGAAGTCGAACAGGCCAAGACCGCCGGCTACCACGCCGCCCGCCTCGGCCCCCGCGTGCTGCGCACGGAAACCGCACCGGTGGTGGCGCTGGCGGTGGCGCAGCAGTTGTGGGGGGATTTCTAGCTTCCTGCGTCCACTGAAGATCAATGTGGGAGCGAGCTTGCTCGCGATTGCGGTTTAACATCCAACACGGATGCCGACTGATCCACCGCCATCGCGAGCAAGCTCGCTCCCACAATGGATCAACGGTGTTCAGGCGTCAGAGCACATAGAGCAAAATCGCCACGAAGTGCAGCAGGCTGCCGGCGATCACGAACAGGTGCCAAATCCCATGGGCATGGCGCAGCCGGTGATCCAGCGCAAAAAAGATAATGCCCACGGTGTACAGCACGCCGCCCGAGGCCAGCCAGGCAAACCCGGCGCTGCCCAGGGCCGCCAACAGCGGTTTGACCGCCACCAGCACGATCCAGCCCATCACCGCATAGATCACGATCGACAGGATCCGCGCTTCGGAACGTGGCTTGATCTCCTGCAGAATCCCGATCAGCGCCAGTCCCCAGACGATCCCGAACAACGTCCAGCCCCACGGCCCGCGCAAAGTCACCAGGCAGAATGGCGTGTAACTGCCAGCGATCAGCAGGTAGATGGAAAAGTGATCGACCTTCTGCATGATCGCTTTCTTGCGCCCGCGCACGCTGTGGTAAACCGTCGAAGCGCTGTAGAGCACCAGCAAGGTAAAACCGTAGATGGCCACGCTGACGATCTTCCACGGATCGCCAGCCATCCCGGCAATCACCAGCAGCCACACCGCCCCGATGAAAGCCGCCACCGCCCCGACCAGGTGCGTCCAGGCGTTGAGTCGTTCGCCGTGATACATCCCATCCCACCTCACATTCCAGAACAGACGCCAAGGCTCAGGCTTGGCGCTACAAAGTGCAATGTTTTGCTTGCTGGGAGCAAGGCTTGTCCGCGATGAAGGTAACGCGGTTTCTACACAACCGAGTCGCCTGCTTCGCGAGCAAGCTTTGCGCCCACAGGGCACAATCGAGCGATACGAATAAGAGTCTGCCCCATGCTGATCGACGAAGAATTGACCCTGAAGAAGCTCGAGGTGTTCCTGGCCTTCATGCGCACCGGCAACCTGGCGCGGGCGGCGGCCGAGTTGCAGACCAGCAACGTCAGCGTGCACCGGGCCATTCACTCGCTGGAGAGCGCCTTGCGTTGCCCGCTGTTCAAGCACGAAGGCCGCAACCTCACGCCGCTGGAAAGCGCCTATGTGCTGGAGGAACGGGCGCAGAAACTGATCCAGGATGTGGTCGAAAGTGTGCGCCTGACCCGTGAAGCAGCCGGTTTCTCCGCCGAGCGCTTCAAGCTCGGCTCGCTGTACTCGCTGACGGTCAAGACCGTGCCGCAGTTGATCATGGGCCTGAAAATCCGCCGCAGCGAACTCAATATCGACCTGATCCTGGGTTCGAACATCGACCTGCTGTACAAACTCAAGAACATGGAAGTGGACGCGATCCTGATTTCCCTAGATGACAGCGTGAACGATCCGGACTGCGAACATATCGCGCTGTTTTCCGATGACATCTTCCTCGCCACGCCAGCTGATTCGCCCTTTGCCCAACGCACCGAAGTCGATCTGGCCGAGGTGCGCGACGAGACGTTCATCACCTTGACCCAGGGTTTTGCCACGCATCAGGACGGTATTCGGGTATTCAAGCAGGCGGGGTTCGAGCCGAAGGTGGCGATGCAGGTCAACGACATCTTCACCCTGTTGAGCATGGTCAGCTCCGGGGTGGGCTATGCGTTGCTGCCGGGCAGGATTGCGGCGGTGTATGAAAATCGGGTGAAACTGATCCCGTTGCAGGAAAAATACCGGTTGCAGCAGCACATCGGCGTGGTGTTTCTCAAGGCCAAGGAGCGTGACCCGAATCTGCTGGCGCTGTTGGCCGAATGCCGGATGTACGCCAATCGCCAGGCTTGAAACCGAGTCGCCATCATCGCGAGCAAGCTCGCTCCCACATTGATTTGTGTCGTCCCCAAAACCTGAGTGCGACACAAAACCTGTGTGGGAGCGAGCTTGCTCGCGATGAGGCCAGTCCTGTCAGCAAAGAGACCAAGCCCTACCCCATCAACCCCCGCATGATCAGAAACAACAACGAAGGCCCGAGCAAACACCCAAGCGCCGTATAGAACGCCGCCGTCAGGCAGCCATAGGGCACCAGCTTCGGATCGGTGGCCGCCAGCCCGCCGGCCACACCGCTGGAGGTGCCCATCAAGCCACCAAAGATCACCGCACTTCGCGGATTGTTAAGGCCAATCAGCGGTGCCACGAAAGGTGTCGCGACCATCACCAGGATTGCCTTGATCAATCCCGCGGCAATGGACAGCGCCATGACCTCGGAACTGGCGCCAATCGCCGCGCCGGTGACCGGCCCGACGATGTAGGTCACCGCCCCGGCGCCGATGGTGGTCAGGCTCACCGCGTCGGTGTAACCGAAGGCCATCGCCACGCCCACGCCCGCAATGAACGACGTGCCCACCCCGACAAACAGCGCCAGCACCCCGACGAAGCCGGCGCGCTTGAGTTCCTCGACACTCACGCCAAACGCCGTGGCGACAATGGCAAAGTCCCGCAGCATGGCGCCGCCGAGCAAGCCGATCCCGGACAGCAACGGAATGTCCACCACGCCCTTCTGCCCGCCGGTCATCGCACCGCCGATGTACGACAGCACCAACCCCAGCAAGATAGCGATGGCCGAGCCGTGCAGGCGGCCTTTAGTGAACGTGTTGCTGATCCAGTAGGACACCCACATGGTGATGCCGACAATTGCGAAGCCGCTGATCAGGCCGTAGCCGGTGATGACTTTCATCATGGATTCGTACATGGCAATCACCCGACCGTCTTCACGGAAATGTCGGCTTGAGGCCCTTTGTTGCCAATGCGCACCAGCACCGGCACCAGCGCAAAGGCAATCACCACTGCCAGAGTCCCGGCCAGGATCGCCATCGGCCCGCCTTTGAGCGCACCGTAGACGTTTTGCTGCGCCGCCATCGCCACCACGATGGGAATGTAGACCGCGCTCCAGAACTCCACACCGGCCTCGGATTTGCCCTTGAACAAGCCGCGCTTGCTCAGGTAGCTGCCCAGACCGATCAACAGCAGCATCGCAATGCCGACGCCGCCAACGTTAGCCGGCACGCCGATCAATTTGCCCAGCAGCTCGCCGATGAAAATACCCGTCAGGGTACAAAAGGCCAAAAATGCCACACCGTAGATAATCATTGTTGTAGTCCTCAAAGTGCATCGTCGAAGTTGTTGTTTTTGTGCTTCGCCAGCTTGAGTCGGTGGTTTAGGGTTGGCGGCTTCCCTCCTCACGCAACAGCGCTTGCAAGGTATCGAGTCGAGCACCGTCGAAGGCCATGACGGTGCCTTGCTCGAACACCCGGCGCGCCAGCCCGGTCAGCACCGCACCGGGCGGCAGTTCGATCTGTAGCCGCACGCCGCGCTCGTAGGCGCTTTGCACCGTGCCACGCCAATCGACGACGCGGCACATGTTGAACGCCAGGTCGTCGCGCAGGGCCTCGGGGCTGATCATCGGCCGGGCGCGGCTGCCGCTGAGATAGCCAAGAGTTGGCGCTTTCAACGGCACATTGGCAAACGCTTGGGCCAATGCTTGCGCCGGGATCTCCAGCAACGGGCAATGAGACGGCACGCTCACCGCCAGCCGACAGGCCTTCCCGGCACCCTGGCTTCGCGCTTGCTTGGCAACGGTGCTCATGGCCTGGTCGCTGCCGGCGATGACCACCTGGTTATCGGCATTGATGTTGGCCAGGTAGACCGGTGTGCGGGCGCTGTGCACTTGCGCCAGCAGGGCTTCCACTGCCGCGAGGTCGAGGCCGATGATCGCGGTCATGCCGTAGCCTTGCGGATAGGCCCGCTGCATCAACTCACCCCGCAGGCTGACCAGCCGCAACGCCTCGTCAAACCCCAGCGCACCGGCCACCACCGCCGCCGGATAGGCGCCGATGGACAGCCCCGCCACGTAGTCCGGCGCAGGTGCCTGTTCCAACAGTTGCCGAGACGCCGCCACGCCAGCGATCAACAAACACAGTTGCACCGCACGGGTCGATTGCAACGCCTCGGCACTGTCCAGTTGCAGCACGTCCTCGCCGAGCACATCACCCGCCTCGCCCAGGATTTGCGGCGCCAGGCCATGGAGCATGCCTGCTCGCTGCGCACCCTGGCCGGGAAACACCAAGAGACTGCTCACGCGACCTGCTCCAGCGACGGCTGCCAAGGATCGCTCACCAGCCGCGCTTGAAGATCATCCTTGAGCAAGACCCGGCGCGCCGAACCCGCCCACTCGCGCAGGGCGACGGCGCCGAAAGGCGTTTGCAGCTGCATGTCCACGGCGCACGGCGAAGCCTGCAATTGCGCCAGCAACGCCTTGGCTTGAAGACGGCCCAACCTGCGGGGCACACGCAAGATCAGGTCGAGGTCGCTGCGCTCATGCAACGCCTCGATACCACTGGCGAGCTCGAATCCTGCGCTACCACTGACGCCCCAGACGCAGCCGCTGGCGTCGAGCAGCGGGCGCAGTCGGGACAGCGCCTGCAAGGCCGGCAAGTCGCGAGTCGACGCAACGTGACAAAGGTCTTCTGGCCTGACGCGACGGGCAATCGCCGCGATCGCCATCGACGTTGCATAGCGCTGCTCGCGCAAGCGCCCGCGCACGCCGACCGCGATTTGATCCGGTGCCGTCAGCGCGCGCCGAACCACCACCGGTTGACCGGCGGTGATCGACTCGATGACCCACGCCGGCGCATCCGCTGGCAACTGCTGCGCAGTCATCCCCCACAGCAGGTCATGGGCCAGATACGTACTCACCACTGCTCTCTCAGCAGTTGGCGAACCCGGCTCGACGCGACGCGGTTGTACGCCCCCAGACGGCCGCTCAGATCACGCGACCCCGCCTCTACATCTTCAATCGCCTGGAGCAGACACTCCGTCACCCGCGCCAGATCCTCCGCCAACGGCTGTTCAACCTGCTCCACCGACAAGGTTTCCCACAGCAACCCCAGGCTGGCGAAGCTGTCGATGTCATAGGCCATCGGCGGCACGCTGGCGGCCAACGCCTCAAGCTCTTCGACACTGCGCAGGGTGACCCGCGCCGCCGAGGCCTTGCCCATGGCGTGGACCATCACGCCCGGGTCGCGCAGGGCAATCAGTCGGTTGGCCTGGTAGCCGTGGGCAAGGAACGCCCCGGACATCGCCTTGCCCACCAGCAAACCGATCACCGGATGCCCGGCCAAACGGGCGCGAGCATAACTGTCCGCCGCGCCAGCCAGTGCCTGATGAATGCCAAGCGCTTCTTCGCGCCGGCCATAGGCCTGGCTCGGCACATCGACGATGGCAATCAGCGCACGCTTGTGGGGGGCATCGCGGTCGGCGTCGATGGCGTCATCCACCGCCTTGGCCAGGCCCCAGCCCTCCAGCAGGCCAACTTCACCATTACGAGCGCGGGGAAAACGACTGTCGGGATCAGCGACCACCGCCAGCAGGCGCACATTGTGCTCACCCAGCTTGGTATCGGCGACTTTCAACGAAGCGGGCAATCCTTCCAACGGTTTGGCGCCGTCACTCAATGCCTCGAACCAGCGCAAGCCTCTTAATGAATACGCACTCATGGGCGTTCTCCCTGATACAACTGGCGAACCGCTGCCGGTTCGATTTGCACTTGCGTGTCCAATCGAGCCAGGCGCTGCAAGAACAGCTCGGCCTGGCCGCTGCGGTGTTCGGCGGGCACGCCCAGGTGCAGCAACTGGCTCACCTGTTGGCAGATCTGCGTCACATCATCGGCCGCATAACGGTCCACCAGTCCCGTGGCGAAACGCTGTTCACCGCCGGTCAGGCTCCAGATGAACGGCCGGTCTCGCGAGTCGTATTCGTCGATCCCCGCTTCCTGCTCGATCACTTGCGGACCGTTCAGGCCAAGCCGCGCTTCCTGGGTCACCAGCAGATAACTGCACAGCCCGGCGGCGATGGACATGCCGCCAAAGCAACCGACGCTGCCGGCCACCACACCAACCACTGGCTGATACTGGCGCAGGTCGACGATCGCCGAATGAATCTCGGCAATCGCCGCCAACCCGAGGTTGGCTTCCTGCAAACGCACGCCGCCGGTTTCCAGCAGCAACACAGCGCGGGTCGGGATGCCCTTGCGGTTGTCCTCGGCGGCCAGCTCCAACGCACCGGCAATCTTCGCGCCGCCGACCTCACCGAGGCTGCCACCCTGGAAGGCGCCTTCGATGGCAGCGATCACCACCGGCAGGCCATCGAGCGAACCCTTGGCGATCACCACGCCGTCGTCGCTTTGCGGCACCACGCCCTGGCGCAACAGCCAGGGCGACATGATCCGCTGGAACGGGTCGAGCAGTTCGCGGAAGGTACCGTCATCGAGCAGGGCCTTGGCCCGTTGCCGAGCACCGAGTTCGACGAAACTGTGCTTGTTGAGCAACGCTGCACTGTCAGTCATGGCCGATCTCCTCGAAGCCTTGTTCCAGGCGCAAGCGCACCACGCCGGGGGTGGCGCCGAAATCGTGGATGTCGATAGACAGGGCTGGCGGCGTCTGACCATCGAACATGCGGGCGAACAGGTGCTGCCAGCGTTGTTCGCTGCCGTTGACCGAGGTCTGCACCTGGATGGTCAGTTTGCCCGCCAGGCCCGGTTCGATCAGCACTTCCAGATCACCCGAGCCGACGCAGCCCACCAACGCCCGGCCCCGTGGCGGCTGCCCGGCGGGAAATTCAAAGGATAAGGTTTCCATCAGCACACTCCAGGGAAGAGGCCATCGCCGCGTTCGATACGGTCGAGAAACAGGCAGGCGGCGAGCAAGTCGGCAGCGCCGCCGGGCGAGGCGTTCAAGGCAATCAGTTGTTGGTCCAGCGCGTGTAACTGGCGACGACCGCCCAGGCTCGCACTGCCACCGGCGTCGAGCACCGCTTTGGCACCCTGTTGCATGGCCTGCAAACCCGGCTCGCCGGCACGGTAAAGCACGCAGGTGTCGGCCAGGGTGGTCATGATCGCCAGCAAGGCATCGAGCCGGGCGTTCTGTTCACCGGCGCCCGCCGCGCGACTGCGCTTGAGTTGCGGCAAGCCCAGACCGGTGACGGCCGGGAACGCCAGTTGCGCTTCTTCCCGAGCTCCCCGCACGCCGTAGCGTTGGGCTACCTGGGCGCCGTGGCTCAAGGGTTGGGGCGCGTAACGGTCGTTGAGCAAGGCCAGGCGGGCGGCACGTAAAGTGACGGAGCTTGCGACACTGGCTTGAGGCTCCAACGCCGTCGCAGCCACCAACAGGCCCAAGGCCCAGATCGCCCCCCGATGGGTATTCACGCCGTTGGTAGTCGCGAGCATCGCCGCTTCCCCCTCACGTCCGATCCGCCCAAGGGCTTCGCGCAACGGCAAGCCGATCTCGCCACAGCCAAGGGCGGCGTCGGCCATTTCCTTGAACGCCGGCCACAGCGACAGCGCCGAAGCGTGCATCAGACCCAGGTGCAGATCGGTGTGGGCGCCATTGCCGCGACGATCCACCAGGGCCGGTTTCGGCGACAGGTCGGCTTCGTCGATCAGCGCATCCACCGCGATATCGGCCAGACGCTCGGCCAAAGACAATCTTTCAGGTTGCAGGTTAAAGGCGTGCATTTACCAGCTCCTGAACTTGGCGGGCGGGTTGTAGAGGCCACCAGACCACTCCACCAGATCGGCCACGCTCTTGGCCGCGAGCAGCTCGCGGGTGGCGTCGGTGCGACGGATACCGAGGTCTTCGGGCAGCGCGATCAGCCCTTCGCGGCGCATGCGCGCGGTGTCTTTCGGGTCGTGACGCAGGCCGATGGCGGTGACCCCGGCCACGGCGGCGATCATTGCCTGCCGTTCTTCCAGGGAGCGGGCCTTGTACAGGTAGGCAATGCCCTCCTCGGTCAGCAGATGGGTGACGTCGTCGCCGTAGATCATGATCGGCGCCAGGGGCATGCCAGCCTTCTTCGCCACGTCCACCGCGTCGAGGGTTTCGACGAAAGTCGGTTTACCGCCCTCCTGGAACGTCTCGACCATCTGCACCACCAGTTTCTTGCCACGCTCAAGCAGCGGCGCCTCGCCGTCGCCGTGGCGCATGTCGAGCCAGGCTGGCGTGCCGTGACGGCGACCGCGCGGATCGTGGCCCATGTTCGGCGCACCGCCAAAACCGGCCAGGCGACCACGGGTAACCGTCGAAGAATGTCCGTCGCCGTCCACTTGCAAAGTGGCGCCGATGAACAGGTCCACCGCGTACTGCCCGGCCAGTTGGCAGACCATGCGGTTGGAGCGCAGCGAGCCATCACGTCCGGTGAAGAACACATCGGGTCGGGCGGCGATGTAGTTTTCCATGCCCAGTTCGGTGCCAAAGCAATGCACGCTTTCAACCCAGCCGCTTTCGATGGCGGGGATCAGGGTCGGGTGGGGATTGAGGGTCCAGTTGCGGCAGATCTTGCCCTTCAGGCCGAGGGATTCGCCGTAGGTGGGCAGGATCAGTTCGATGGCGGCGGTGTTGAAACCAATGCCGTGATTGAGGGACTGGACGTTGTGTTTTTCGTAGATCCCGCGGATCGCCATCATTGCCATCAGCACGTGCACAGGCTTGATGTGACGCGGGTCGCGGGTGAACAGCGGTTCGATATAGAACGGCTTGTCGGCCACCACCACGAAATCGACCCAGGACGCCGGGATATCGACCCGTGGTAGGTCGCTGACGTCGTCCACCAACTGGTTGACCTGAACGATGACGATGCCATCGCTGAAGGCCGCCGGCTCAATCAGCGCCGGGGTGTCTTCGGTGCTGGGGCCAGTGTAGATATTGCCGGCGCGGTCGGCCATGAAACCGGCCGAGAGCACGACGTTGGGAATCAGGTCCACCACCAATCGGGCATAGAGCTCGATGTAGGTGTGGATCGCGCCGATCTCCAGCAACCCGTCTTCGAGCAACTGGCTGATGCGCAGGCTCTGGGTGCCGGCGAAGGAAAAATCCAACTTGCGGGCGATGCCACGTTCGAACAGGTCCAGATGCTCGGACCGGCCGACGCTGGGCATGATCATGTGCAGATCGTGCAGCTTCGCCGGGTCGACTTTAGCCAGTGAGCGCGACAGAAAATCCGCCTGCTTCTGGTTATTTCCCTCCAGCACCACACGGTCGCCGGGCAGAATCAACGCCTCCAACGCCGCAACGATCTTGTCGGTGGGCAACACCACACCGTCGGCAAGCCCCTTCACCAGCTCGAGACGCCGCTGCTTTTCGCCGCGCCGCCGCGTCCAGCGCGAGTCGGGGGATATTGTTGTTGTCATGACCACTCCACGGGTTCGCTGTCGTGGAGGTCACATTAGGAGTGTTGGGGCGAGGGCATCAATCAAGCTTAGCGGCGGATCGTTACGGTTGGAGTAATGGTTTGCGATAAACACAAATCAAAATGTGGGAGCGAGCTTGCTCGCGATAGCGGTGGGTCTAATTGCATCAATGCTGAATGTGCCGCCGCCATCGCGAGCAAGCTCGCTCCCACAGTTTGATCGGAGTACAACCGGGAGAAACAGGTCGGCTATAAGGCCGCTTCACGAGCAAGCTCGCGCACAGTGGAGATGTGCATGGCTCAGGGTTTGTGGTGTTGAACCAACCCCGCGGCCACCACCAATTCTTCCAACGCCAACAAATCCGGCACTTTCGCCACATGCTCGCCCACTTGCACCGCCGCCTGTTCCAGCCCGCACAGCGGTACATCGACGTAGCTCAGCTGAGTGTCGAGCTTGTAGGAGCGCGGGATGCCTTGCACCAGCAGCGCGATGAAGCGCAGCTCCGGGCGCCCGCCCAAGGCGTTGAGGATGACAATGCGTGCTCGCTCGCCAATCACGGTTTTCTGGCCACAGGCCGATTCGAAGCTCAGCAGTGGGATTTGTCGCTCGCGCCAGCTCACCCAACCGAGGAACCACGGCGGGGTGTCCATATCGAAGGCGCTGCTTTGATAGTCGATCAGTTCAGCCACGGCCACGTTGGGCAGGATCAGATGCCGGTCGGCCAGGGGCAGCAACAGGCCGGTGAGGTGGCTGGTGCGGTGCTCATGCATGGGTCTTGCTCCAGTGGGCGATGCTGTCGAGCAGCACCGATTCCTGGTACGGCTTGCCCAGGTAGTCGTTGACGCCAATAGCCATGGCACGGTCGCGGTGTTTCTGGCCGGTGCGGGAGGTGATCATGATGATTGGCAGGTGCGCCAGGCGCGGGTCATTGCGCACCTGTGTGGCCACTTCGAAGCCGTCCATGCGCGGCATCTCGATGTCCAGCAGCATCAGGTCCGGGGAGTGCTCGGCCAGCAACGCCATGGCGTCCACACCGTCCTTGGCGGTGAGCACGTGCATGCCATGGCGCTCCAGCAGGCGGCTGGTGACCTTGCGGACCGTCACCGAGTCGTCCACCACCAACACCAACAGCGGCCGCTGATGTTCGCCCTCGCCTTGCGTCGCTGCCGAGTGGCGCGGGACTTGGTGGGGCAAGGCGCGGATCGGCGCCAGCAGGTCGAGGATCAATACCACCCGGCCATCCCCCAGGATGGTCGCCCCAGACAGGCCCTGCACCGCCGAGAACTGCGGGCCGAGGCTCTTGACCACGATCTCCCGGGTACCGGCGGTCGAGTCCACCTGCACCGCGATATGTCGTTCGTTGCACTGCATCAGCAGCACTGGCAAGGGTTGGCTCTGGCCCAGCAGTTTCGGACGAGCGCCGGTTTTCAGTAGCTCACCCAGGTAGCACAGCTCATAGCGTTGCCCTGCGTAGGTGTAGCTCGGAGGGTCGAGCTGGTAATAGCCATCCAGCTCGGCGGGTAGCACCCGGACGATGCTTTCGATGGTGTTCAGCGGAATCGCGTACTGGTCTTCATGACACTGCACCATCAACGCCCGGTTGACCGCCACGGTAAACGGCAGGCGGATGCGAAAATGCACGCCCTGCCCCGGCGTGGAGTCGATGACCATGCTGCCGCCCAGTTGCCGCACCTCTTCATGGACCACGTCCATGCCGACGCCGCGCCCGGAGATCTGGGTGATTTTTTCCGCGGTGGAAAACCCCGGCTGCAGGATGAACTGCAGCACGTCGCGGTCGTTCATGTCGCTGTCAGGGGCGAGCAAGCCGCGCTTGATCGCCTTGCGCCGCACCGCATCCAGCGGTACGCCAGCGCCGTCGTCGCGGATGTCGAAAATGATGTCGCCACCTTCCCGGGACAGGTCGAGGCTGATGCGCCCACGGGCCGGTTTGCCGGCGGCAATGCGCACATCGGCCGGTTCCAGGCCATGGTCGACGGCGTTGCGCAGCATGTGCTCCAGAGGCGCAGCCATGCGCTCCAACACGTTGCGATCCATCTCGCCGTCGGCGTTGCCGACCACGAACTCCACGTCCTTGCCCAGTTCCTGGGCCACTTGCCGGACGATGCGCTTGAGGCGCGGCAACATGCGCTCGAACGGCACCATGCGCGTACGCATCAGACCTTCCTGGAGTTCGGTGTTAATGCGCCCCTGCTGTTGCAGTAAATTCTCGGCATCGTGGTTGCTGCGGTCGAGGGTCTCCTTGAGGTCGAGCAGATCCGAGGCGGATTCGAACAGCGCCCGGGACAACTGCTGCAACTGGGAATGGCGGTCCATTTCCAGTGGATCGAACTCTTCATAGCCCAGGCGCTCGGCCTCTACCTGCTGACGGCTGAGGATCCGCCCCTGGGTTTCAGTATCGAGACGACGCAACTGATCACGCATCCGTTCGATGGTGGTTTCCATCTCGCTCAACGCCACGCGCGCGTCGTTGACCTGCTGTTCGATGCGTCCACGGAAAATCGAGGTTTCACCGGCCAGGTTCACCAGGTCATCGAGCAGTTCGGCGGAGACCTTGACCATGTCCGCACCGTCGCCCGGTGCCGCGGGCTCGGTTCTGGCAGGTGCAGGCGACGGGGCCGGAGCCGGTTCCGGGGCAGAGACGGCTTCGGGCGCCTCGCGCTCCTGCGGATGGTTCACCGCCTGGATCTGTGCGATCAGCCGGTCCGCCAACGGACACGGTTGGCCGGCGCGCACTGCGTCGAGCATCTGGGCGATTCGGTCATGGCTGCTTTGCAACAAGGCGAACAGCGCCGGAGTCGGCTGCAACAGCCCCGCCGACAGGCCTTCATACAGGTTCTCCAGCTCATGGGCCAGGTCGCCGATGGGCACGATTTCCACCATCCGCGCGCCGCCCTTGAGGGTGTGCAAGTCCCGTAGCAAGGTTTCTACGGCCTGGCGGTTCGACGGATCTTCCTGCCAGCGCAGCAACGCCGCGCCCGAGCTGTCGAGGATGTCGAAGCCTTCCTCAAGGAAGATTTCCAGCAGTTCCGGATCATGCCCGGCCCCTTCGCCCCGGTTCGGGTCGGCCGACTCCATAGGATTGGGCTTGTCCTGACGGAAACGGCGAATGGCATCGATCAGTGCAACGGGATCGCCCAACGGCTGACCCTGCTGCAACTGCCCGAGCAACAGGTCGAGGCGTTCGTGGCTGCTGTTGAGCAGTTGCGCCAGTTCCTCGCTATAGCTGTAGCGGCGGTCCACCAACCCTTCGTAAAGATTTTCCAGCTCCTGGGCCAGGTCGCTCACTGGCCGCACGTCTGCCATCTTCGCGCCGCCCTTGAGGGTGTGCAGGTCACGTTGCAACGAAGACAGCGGCGCACCGTTCTCCGGATCGGCCAACCAGCGCTGCAGCGCCTGGGCGGCGCTTTCGAGGATGTCCTGGGCCTCTTCGAGGAAGATCGCGGCGATGTCGTCGTCCACGCTGGTATCGGCCGGGGCGCTGCGTTCGAGTTCGGCCGTCGCACTGCCCAATTCGCGGATGCTCAGGGTGCGGCTGCCATCGCTGCGGATCAGGCCGGTGGCCGATGGGTCGAGGCTGGTCTCGAGCAGGCTGCGCAAGGCTTGCACGCGTTCGGGTTGCGGACGCACATGTTGCCCGGCGGCCAGCTCATCGAGCATGTCGATCAGGGCTTCATGGGCGCGTTGCGCTTCCTGGAAAAACCCGTCGCTGACCGTCAGGCTGCTTTCTTCCACCGCGCCATAAAGGTCCAGCAAGGCTTCGCAGAGTTCGTCTACCGGGTGCAAGTCGGCCAGGTGCGCGCCTTCGCCAAGGGTGGTCAACTCATCCAGCAGCGCACTCAGTTCCTGGCCTTCGCCAGGGTGCTGCTGCCAGCGCTGCAACAGGCTTTCGGCGTCCAGCAGGATGTCCATGCCCTGGGCGAGGAAGTTGTTGATCAGTTGTGGATCCCGCCTGGTCCGCAAGCCTTTGTCCGGTGCACTGAGGGCCGCTTGCAGGCGCCCGGCCAACAGCGCCTGGGCTCGTTGGATCAGATCCTCGGCACCTGGGATCGGCGCCAACGGTTCACTGTGTAACTGGCGCAGGCCCAGGCGTAGCAGGCCTTCGGCCTCCAGCAACAGTTCGACTTCATCCAGGTCGAGGGCAATCAGGTGCGCCTTGTATTCCCGGGCCAGTTCGTCCATCGCGCCGGCCAGTTCGGCAATCGGCAGCACGCCGGCCATGGAGGCACTGCCCTTGAGGGTATGCAAGGCCCGTTGCAATTCATCACTGGCCTGCAGCGGCAGGTGCTCGGCAGCCTGGTCAAGAAAGCGATTGAGGCTGGCGAGATGGCCCTGGGCTTCGTTGTCGAAGATCTTCAGCAGCAACGGATCGAGGGCGACCACATCCTGCTCGTCTTCATCCTCCTCGTCACCGCCCTTGGCCAGGGCATGCGCGCGGACAGCCAGGCGGTCGACGTCGTCACGCTGACGCTGGCGATGGGCGGCGAACTCGCTGACCAGCGCGGGAAGCAATTGCACCGTTTCCTCGATCAACTGCCGCACCGACGCATCGGCTTCGACGCTGCGCTCCAGCACTCGGTTGAGCAGGTTTTCCACGGCCCAGGCCAGCTCACCGAGCACCAGCGCCCGGACCATCCGACCGCTGCCCTTGAGGGTATGGAAGGCCCGGCGCAATTCACTCAGGGCGCCACGGTCGTCGGGATAAGCCGTCCAGCGCGGCAGGTACTCACGCAGGATATCCAGCACTTCACCGGTTTCTTCGAGAAAGACCTCGCGCAGCTCATCGTCCACCGGGTGCTCATCCAGCGGCGGCGGCAGCAGGCTACCCGGGGTAGTCCTGGCTGGCGGGTTGACCGCCGAGACCGGGCTGGCCAGTACTTCGGCCAAGGATTGCACCGTCTGTGGGTCATTGAGCTCCTGCAAGTCCTGCATCAACAGGGCTTCGTTGGGGCTCAGCACATCGTCAAGCAATGGCACCCGGGCTTCGTCGGGGAAGTAACCGAGGGCGGCGAGGCTACGCTCAACCGCGTCCAACAAAGGTTCACCGGGGGTTTCCGGGTCTTCGCTCAAACGCTCCAGGTAGTACTCCAAGCCGGTGATCACGTCGGCCAGGTGGTCGAGCTCCTCCCAGCCCGGCTGGGCCTGGTCCAGCAGCAGATGTTCGCGGATGAAAGCGTTGCACGCCTCCACCAGACTGGCGGCACGGCTCAGGGGGATCATCGCCAGGGCGCCACGAACCTGGGTCAACAACGCGGGCAAGGCCTGCAGTTGCTCGCGGTTCCAGTCGGCGTCGATGTAGTCGACGATCATGTCCTTGGCCTGCTGCAGACAGGTGTGGGCTTCCTTTATGACGATCTGGTGGATCTGGGTCAGGTCGGTGGTGGGCAGGTGGCTTTCTTCGCGGCTCTCGGGTTCGACAGTACCAACCATGCCGGCCAGGGTGGCCTCGACGTAGAGCAAGGCGCCGGCGACGTCCATGAGGGTCGCGTCATCGGGCTCGCGCTGGCCCTGGGCGAGGCTCAACACCACCGCCAGTTGATCGATGATGACCTTGCGCGGCTGGCCGAAACCGAGCACCGCCAGGGTATCGGCGATCTGTCGCAGGGGCGCCAGCAGGCTGTCCAGTTCCGAGGCGTGCTGGCGGTCGCTGCGCACGAACAGGTCGAGCCGCTCCTTGACCCGCACCAACTCTTCGCAGAGCGCAGTGAGCACCGAGCGCATGGCATCGCGGTCGGGCCCGGCCAGGCGCGCCCGTTCTTCGTCGACCATGGCGCTGTCCGGCAGCGCATCGTCCAGTGAGTAGCGTTCTTTCATGATCTGCATCTGCCCGCTGGGATGTTCGGCCTTGGCAATATAGAACAACAAGCTCTTGAGCAGGTGTGGCGGCGCCGGTTGATTGATACCCGGCATGCCCTGGTCCAACAGCCGCTTGAGTTCCTTGTCGGCCTCCTTGAACAGGCTGCGCAGCGCCGGGCTGTTGCCGATGCGCCCCTCGCGCATGCCTTCGACCAGGGCCGATGCCACCTGCCAGAGGGCATTGAGCGGCGCTCCGGCACATAACCCCTCCAGGCGATGAAAGACCTTGGCCAGATAACCGAGGTGGGTGGCGTCATCCTGTTCGCGCAGCAGGCCCACCAGAGCCATTTGCAGGGTCTGGCGCAATTTGCGCAGGGTGCCTGGCAAGTCCGGCGGTTCGAGGCGCTTCAAGGCCTCGTCGCTGAGTGGTGCAATCTCTGGCAACTCGGGGCTGAACAGGCTGGTCTCCGACAACAGGCTCTCGCCACGGGCGCTGCGCAGGTCGTTGATCAGCGGCAGCACCACCAGCGGCAGGTCGCGGCGCGCGCCCTGTATGCGGTCCAGGTAGATCGGCAATTGCCCCAGAGCCTGGCTCAACAGGCTGATGGCTTCGTCGCGATGAACGATGCGGTTGTCCTGCAGGGCGGCGCACAGCTGCTCCATTTCCTCGGCCAACAATGCCGCGCCGTAGAACTCGACCATCTGCAGGCCGCCGTGGACCTGGTGAATGCAGGCCAGGCATTGCCCGAGGGCATCCGACGCCTGCGGATCGTCCACCAGGCGGTTGAGGGCCTGATGGGCCTGCTTCAGCGTTTCGGCAATCTCGCCCTTGACCCATTCCAGGGCCACATAATCGTGCCGATCACCCATAACCACTCCAAATCCTGTGGCGAGGGGATTTAGCGAAACGTCGCACCACCCCGCTGGGGCGCGAAGCGGCCCCCAAAAATGCTGAATCCACCATCTATGTCCCAGACTGGCTATTTTGGGACTGCTTCGCAGTCCAGCGGGGATAACCCCCCTCGCCACAAATGATCTTCACCACCAGACAGGTCAAACCAGTCACCCTTTTTCCTCATCCGCCACCGGCCCCGCCGGCAAGGTAAACCCCGACACCGAACGGCGTAGCTGGCTGGCCATTTTCGCCAGGTTGCCAATGCTCTCGGCAGTGGCGGTGGAACCGGACGAGGTCTGCGTGGTGATCTGCTGGATCACGTTCATGGTCAAGGAGATCTGCCCCGCCGAAGTGGTTTGTTGCTGGGCCGCGTTGGAAATGCTCTGGATCAGCGCCGCCAGAGTCTTGGACACCCCTTCGATTTCTTCCAGGGCCACACCGGCATCCTGGGCCAGTCGTGCGCCGCGTACCACTTCGGTGGTGGTCTGCTCCATGGAGATCACCGCCTCGTTGGTGTCGGCCTGGATCGCCCGCACCAGGGTCTCGATCTGCCGGGTCGCCGCCGAGGAGCGCTCCGCCAGCCGCTGCACTTCATCGGCCACCACCGCGAACCCGCGCCCGGCATCACCGGCCATGGACGCCTGGATGGCGGCGTTGAGGGCCAGGATGTTGGTCTGGTCGGCAATATCATCGATCAGGCTGACAATGTCGCCAATTTCCTGGGACGACTCCCCCAGGCGCTTGATGCGCTTGGCGGTGTCCTGGATCTGCTCGCGAATGTTGTCCATGCCATGAATGGTGTTGTGCACCACCTCGTTACCTTTGTTGGCGATCTCTACCGAGCGCTCGGCCACCGCCGACGATTCGGCGGCATTGGCCGAGACCTGATCGATGGACTGGGCCATTTCATTAATTGAAGTCGATGCTTCGCTGATCTGCTGGGCCTGGTGCTCGGAAGCCTGGGCCAGGTGCATGGCCGTGGCCTGGGTCTCCTGCACCGCAGCGGCGACCTGCCCGGCAGTGAGGTTGATGGTGGCGACCAGATCGCGCAGTTGATCCACCGAGTAATTGATGGAATCGGCGATGGTGCCGGTGAAGTCTTCGGTGACCGACGCGGTGACGGTCAAGTCGCCGTCGGCCAAGTCTTCGATTTCGTCCAGAAGACGCATGATCGCGTTCTGGTTGCGCTCATTCTTTTCTGCGGTTTCGCGCAACTGGCGGTTGGTTTCGCGGACCATCACCAGCCCGATCAGGATGATCGACATCAGCGCCAGCAGCCCCAGCACATAGCCGCCAATGCTGTTGGCGGCGCGCCCACCGGCCAGGTTCTCGAAAGCCGTGGCCAGGTGCGAAGCTTCGTCGAGCAGGGTTTGCGACAGGTTGAAAATGTTGCCCGCCGATTCGCGGACCTTGAATAGCTCCGGGGAGGTTTCCAGGATTTCGTCCACCGAACCGGAGACGAATTCGAAGAGTTCGCTGATTTCAGCCAGGCGCGCCCGGGCGTCGCGGTCCTGGACCTGGGAGATCTTCAAGGCCGGGTCACCCTGCAACATGCCATTGAGCACCTGGCCGAAGCGCGCGGCATCGCGACCAAAGGTGTCGGCGGCCTGGCTGGCGTTTTCGTCCCCGGCCAGCACGGTGTTCACCGCGCCGAGAATCCGTTCGGCCAGCAGCGACTGGCGCTGGGCCATGGCCACCTGCGTGGCGGGCGCGCCACGCTGGAGCAGGATCTCGACGACTTTTTCGTATTCGACCTGCAACTGCGGCACGGTTTCGGCCAGGGTCGCCGCCACTTGATGCAGCGACAGGACGGTCTGCTCGCTGGAGAGGATGGCATCGGTATTTTTCAGCAAACGCTCCCAATCCAGCTGCACGGCGCGCATCTGCGGACGCAGGGTGGCGGGCGCCGGTGGCAGGCCGGTCACCGGATCGCCCTGCTTCAGGTAGCTCCAGCGCTGGGCGAAATCGTTGCGTGCATCGCTCAACAGCTTGAACGCCGCAGCCTTGCCCGCGGCGGCTTCGGTGGCGTTCTTGGCAATGCGCTGGGACAGCACGCGCAATTCACCGGCGTGGCCGATGTACTGCTTGTCGTAGGTGGATTGCGTGTTGAGGTAAGCGAAGTTGGCGAATAGCAGCATGATGAAGACAATCAACGCGACGAACAGCACGATGATCTGCGAACGACTGCGCGACGCTTCCAGTGGCTTGCCTGTTTTTGCTTTGATCATCGGTTCTCGCCTGTACTGCCCAATCCAACCAACTCAACGCCGCACCAATGTGGGAGCGAGCCTGCTCGCGATGGCCGCGACACATTCAACACTGATGCAAGCTGTACCGCCGCAATCGCGAGCAGGCTCGCTCCCACAAGGGGCTATGTTGCATCTTGTTAAATTGCCACATCCATGAACCCCGGCGAGCGCGTCAAGGCAAACGGGCTGAACATCTGCCACTGTCGCTCGCCGCGAAACCGACCCTTGACGAAAGCCGACTCCGGGCCGTCGAGGCCGTCCGCAAACGTCGTTTCCAGGCTGTCCTGGGCAAAATGCTGCAGCCCGAGCACCTCATCCACCAGCAACCCGGTGAACACCTCGTCATGGTCCACCACCAGTACCCGACGCTGCTTGCGCACGGACGACAGCTCATGACCGAAGAAGCCGCACAAGTCCATCAGTGGCAACAACCGCCCACGCAGGTTAGCCACGCCACGAACCCATGGCTTGACCCCGGGCAAGTGCGTGTAACGCGGCTCGTGCAGCACTTCACTGACTTCGCTCATGGGGGCCACGTACCAATGATCGCCCAGGCGAAAGCCGATGCCACTCCAACCGGCGCGATGGATCGGCTGGGACGGCAGGTCCGCCCCCAGCAACCGGCAGCGTCGATCGATCTGCAGCAGCAGCTCGAAGGCCGTCAGGGATTGGCTCATGACCGCGTCGTCAACCCGCCAACACTTTGTTCAGGGTCGCGATCAGGGTTTCTTCGTCCACCGGTTTGGTCAGGTAATCCTTCGCCCCTTGGCGCGTGCCCCAGACCTTGTCGGTGTCCTGGTCCTTGGTGGTGATGATGATCACCGGGATATGGCCGGTGTCCGGGTCCTTGGTCAACTGGCGCGTGGCCTGGAACCCGTTGAGGCCGGGCATGACGATGTCCATCAACACGGCATCGGGCTTTTCCTGGCGGGCCAGGGCTACGCCGTCGGCACCGTTTTCGGCCTTCAGGACCTGATGGCCGTGCCTTTCCAGCATGCCAGTCAGTTTGTACATTTCAGTCGGCGAATCATCGACGATCAGAATACGTGCCATGGTGTTCCCCATTTTTGTCGACCCCTGGCCTGGTGGCCAAGCGTCATTAATGTGCCTGGTGCGGCTGGACAGCGGTAAAGCCCGGAACATGGGCTTGTATCGCACCCAGCAGTTCTTCCTTGCTGAACGGCTTGGTCAAAAACTGATCGGAACCGACGATGCGCCCCTTGGCCTTGTCGAACAGCCCGTCCCGGGACGACAGCATGATCACCGGCGTGGCCTTGAACGCGCTGTTGTTCTTGATCAGGGCACAGGTCTGGTAGCCATCCAGGCGCGGCATCATGATGTCGACAAAGATAATGCCCGGGTGATGATCGGCGATCTTGGCCAGCGCATCGAAGCCGTCAATGGCCGTGATCACCTCGCACCCCACGTTGCGCAGCAAGGTTTCGGCGGTGCGGCGGATGGTCTTCGAGTCGTCGATGACCATGACCTTCAAGGCGCTGGGTTGCTGTTGCGTCGGATGCTCTGCCATTGCCGCTGCGGACCGGTTTTTAACGCTTAAGAGTGAACGACAGCGCAAACCCTTGATGTTCAAGGCCCGCACGTCACATGGCAGCCTTTTTAGCACAGTCTCCATCGCCGATCTATCGGCTGCGCGGTGCGGTGGTTTTTCCTTGACCGCTAATCTTCCGGGCGCCACTCTGACGCCACTTTTTCACGCCATTTGTGCCTATCAAATTTTCGAGGAACCAAGCCATGAGCGTACGCGTCGGCATTGTCATGGACCCTATCGCCAGCATTTCCTATAAAAAGGATAGCTCGCTGGCCATGCTGCTGGCCGCTCAAAAGCGCGGCTGGGAGCTGTTCTACATGGAGCAGCGCGACCTCTACCAGGCCGAAGGCCAGGCCCGGGCGCGAATGAAGCCGCTGAAAGTCTTCGCCAACCCCGAAAAGTGGTTCGAACTGGGCAAAGAAAGCGATGCGCTGCTGAGCGACCTGGACGTGATCCTGATGCGCAAGGATCCGCCATTCGACATGGAGTTCGTCTACTCCACCTACCTGCTGGAGCAGGCCGAAAATGCCGGTGTATTGGTGGTCAACAAGCCCCAGAGCCTGCGCGACTGCAACGAAAAACTGTTCGCCACGCTGTTCCCGCAGTGCACGCCGCCGACCATCGTCAGCCGTCGCCCGGATGTGTTGCGTGAATTTGCCGACCACCACGGCGACGTGATCCTCAAGCCTCTGGACGGCATGGGCGGTTCCTCGATCTTCCGTCACACCGCTGGCCACCCGAACCTCTCGGTGATCCTGGAAACCCTGACCTTGCACGGCAAGCAGCAGATCATGATCCAGGGCTACCTGCCGGCCATCGTCGATGGCGACAAGCGCATCCTGATGATCGACGGTGAACCGGTGGATTACTGCCTGGCACGCATTCCGGCAGCCGGCGAAACCCGCGGCAACCTGGCGGCTGGCGGTCGTGGCGAAGCCCGTCCGTTGACCGAGAAGGACCGCTGGATCGCCGCCCAGGTCGGCCCGACCCTGCGCGAGAAAGGCCTGTTGTTCGTGGGCCTGGACGTGATTGGCGAGCACCTGACCGAAATCAACGTCACCAGCCCGACCTGCATCCGCGAGATCGACAATGCCTTTGGCACCGACATCGGCGGGATGCTGATGGATGCCATCGATCAGAAGCTCAAGGCTCGTTGATCCAGATCCTGCTGAAGGAAACCCACATTGCGTTATCATGCCCGGCCTGAAAAAAACGCGATGTTGGTTTCCTTGTCATGACTTTCCCGTCCGATCTGCCCCAAGAGCTCGCCCATCGTGGCGTGCGCCCGGCTGATCGCCTCGGTTTTACCCTGTTCCTGGCGGCGCTGATCCACCTGGCCCTGCTGCTGGGTGTAGGGTTTGCCACGGTCGAGCCCAAGCAGATCAGCCAGACCCTGGAAATCACCCTGGCCACCTTCAAGAGCGAAACCAAGCCCAAGAAGGCGGATTTCCTGGCCCAGGACAACCAGCAAGGCAGTGGCACCCTGGAAAAAAAGGCGATTCCCAAGACCACCGAGATCGCGCCATTCCAGGACAACACGGTGCAGAAAGTCACCCCGCCGCCGGCCGCCAAGCCCGAAGTGCAGGAAACGGCGCCCAAGGCTGCCGTGACCACCGTGGCGCCAAAACCGAAAAAAGCCCCGGCCAAGGAAGAGGTCAAGCCTGACCCCAAGCCCCAGGCCCCGGCACCGACTTTCGACAGTTCCCAGTTGTCCAGCGACATCGCCAGCCTGGAAGCCGAACTGGCCCAGGAACAGCAGCTGTACGCCAAACGCCCGCGCATCCACCGCCTGAGCGCCGCCTCGACCATGCGCGACAAGGGCGCCTGGTACAAGGACGAATGGCGCAAGAAGGTCGAGCGCATCGGCAACCTCAACTACCCCGACGAAGCCCGGCGCAAACAGATCTATGGCAACCTGCGGCTAATGGTCTCGATCAACCGCGACGGCTCGTTGTATGAAGTGCTGGTGCTGGAATCCTCCGGCCAACCGCTGCTGGACCAGGCCGCCCAGCGGATCGTGCGCCTGGCCGCGCCATTCGCACCGTTTACCGGCGATCTGTCGGACATCGACCGGCTGGAAATCATCCGCACCTGGAAATTCGCCCGGGGCGACAAACTTTCCAGCAATTGAACGAGAGCAGCGTGCCTCGCGCAACTGCATGCATTGAGCGGGTCGGGCGAGGAGGAAAACCTAACAGTTCTGTCAGTAGCACCCGATGATGGCCGCCCGCACAATGCTTGAAAATGCCAACCGAGGCACACGTCATGTCGACGGCCGAAAGGCAATTGCTTTGCCGCTATCACCACGACCCCTTGGACAAACTGGTCGTCCAGCAGTTGCCAGGCTACCCCGACCTACAACACTTCTACTGTCGACACCGCCTGGCCACCGAAATCCAGGGCGCCCTGCGGTATTCGCTGGTCCAGCACGCAGACTTGCTCCTGGCGCAACAGCGCCAGCCAGGCGAGACGCGCCTGCTGGCAACAGACCAACAACGCTCGGTCCTGCATAGCCTTGGCAGCACCGGTCAGCGCCCCTCCATTGCCTATTCGGCCTATGGTCATCGCCCTGCGGAAAACAGCCTGCTGAGCCTGCTCGGCTTCAACGGCGAACGTCCGGATGGCATAACAGGCCACTATCTATTGGGCAATGGTTACCGGGCTTTCAACCCGGTACTGATGCGTTTCAACAGCCCGGACAACTGGAGCCCCTTCGGGCCTGGCATCCTGAACAGCTATGCCTATTGCCTGGGAGACCCAATAAACAGGAGGGATGATAATGGCCATCTTCCAACAACATGGATAATGAGAATTCCATTCAGGAAAATTAAACTTCATTTTTTAACCAAGAAAATCAATCGCGCAACTACAAATGCGATCCACACACTCAGCGAGTACAAAAAGTCCGCAAATGAAGCACTACAGAAGCTTATTAACGAAGGTATACCCGGCGTCGTTGAAAGAGCCCACCCAGGAATATCCCTTAAGGATTTAGCCGCGAAAAAATTTCATTTAACCCGTCATGCATATGGGGATCAACTTGAAAAATACCCAGTGCCAATGCGAGTTGAAATCAATAACAAAGTTGAAACCAGTATACAAAAATACGACGTCTACCGTGGCTCTAGCAGCTGGGTAAAAGCCAAAATCTATCGTCTAGAATCGCATCTAATAAAAAGACAGCCACAGCCACAGCCACGCCCGCCTGCAAAGACGTGGTCCTTGGAACTCCAAGATCTCCTAGACTCTCCTCAATCAACCAGCTCCATGATTGAGGACGTCAGCGCACAAGACGTTGCATGGATAGCCAAAAACATATCAACTCCACATCGCGAACTCTACGATAGAGCAGTGGCGAAGCTTGATCGGTTGCATGAACTGAGAGATAAAGTACGCCATTCTTGACAACAGGGTTAACGTCTATAAACACACTCCTTCGAGGCGCGCGCCCTTGTCAGCTCGACAAGGCGGTACCTACCGATCCGCGTGCTGCCTGCCGGACAAGCTGCCGACACCGCTTGTCAGCCGGCCCGCCCAGCGCCACACTAGCGCCTATGAAAAACGTCAGCCCCACCTACCTCAAGCATCACTTCCTGATCGCCATGCCGCACATGGCCGATCCGAATTTTGCCCATACCTTGACCTACATTGTCGAGCACACGGCCAATGGGGCCATGGGGCTGGTGATCAATCGCCCGCAGGAGCTGAACCTGGCGGACATTCTTGAGCAGTTGCGCCCCGACGTAGAACCGCCACTCCTGTGCCAGCACGTGCCGATTTTCATCGGCGGCCCGGTGCAGACCGACCGTGGCTTCGTGCTCCACCCGTCGGGCCCCAAATACCAGGCCACGGTGGATCTGGACGGTGTGTCACTGTCCACTTCCCAAGACGTGCTGTTCGCCATCGCCGACGGCGTCGGCCCGGAAAAGAGCCTGATCGCCCTCGGCTATGCCGGCTGGGAACCTGGGCAACTGGAAGCCGAACTGGCCGATAACGCCTGGCTGACCTGCCCATTCGACATCGACATCCTGTTCAACACCAGCAGCGAACTGCGCCTGGAAGCGGCGGCCAGCCGGTTGGGGGTCAACCTCAGTCTGCTTACCAGCCAGGCAGGGCACGCCTGATGGCGCTGCGCTTGTTGCTGGGCTTCGATTACGGCACCAAACAGATCGGCGTGGCGGTCGGCCAGGTCATCACCGGCCAGGCCCGCGAGTTGTGCACATTGAAGGCGCAGAATGGCGTTCCAGACTGGAACCAGGTCGAAGCGCTGATCAAGGAATGGAAGCCCGACGCCGTGGTGGTCGGCCTGCCGCTGAACATGGATGGCACGCCCAGCGATATGTGCCTGCGCGCTGAAAAGTTCGCCCGCCGGCTCAATGGTCGCTTCAACCTGCCCTTCTATACCCATGACGAGCGCCTGACCACCTTCGAGGCCAAGGGTGAACGCCTGGTGCGCGGCGGGCAGAAAGGCAGTTACCGCGACAACCCGGTGGACGCCATCGCTGCCGCCTTGCTGCTGCAAGGTTGGCTCGACGCCAACGCCGCCCTGTTTGAAACCTGATTTTTTACAAAGCGCCGCCAAGGCGCTTTCTTTTAGCGATAAGCCGCGCCACTCACCACCGGCCCGGGAACCTGAAGGAGCCAGCATGAGCCTGCCCAATCCTGCCGAACTGATCAGCCAGATGGCGATCCGTCTCACGGCACACCTGGAACAACGCGGCATCAGCGAACCGCGCTACATCGGCATTCGCACCGGTGGCGTCTGGGTCGCCCAGGCCTTGCTCGATGAACTGGGCAGCCAATCGCCGCTGGGCATCCTGGACGTGTCCTTCTATCGCGACGACTTCAGCCAGAGCGGCCTGCACCCCCAAGTACGTCCCTCGGCCCTGCCGTTCGAGATCGAAGGCCAGCACCTGGTCTTGATCGACGACGTACTGATGAGCGGCCGGACTATCCGCGCCGCCATGAACGAACTGTTCGACTACGGCCGCCCGGCCAGCGTGACCCTGGTATGCCTGTTGGACCTGGACGCTGCCGAACTGCCGATCCGTCCGAACGTGGTCGGCGCGACGCTGACGCTGGCGGCCCACGAGCGAGTCAAGCTCTCCGGCCCCTCGCCGCTGCAACTCGAACTGCAAGACCTTGCCCTTTAACTGCCCTTGTAAGAGTCCATCGCGATGACGCCTCTCGAAACCAAGCGCCCGCTGCAGCTCAACGATCAGGGCCAGCTGCGGCACTTCCTGTCCCTCGACGGCCTGCGCCGCGAGCTGTTGACGGAAATCCTCGACACTGCCGACTCATTCCTCGAGGTCGGCGCCCGGGCGGTGAAGAAAGTCCCGTTGCTGCGCGGCAAGACCGTGTGCAACGTGTTCTTCGAAAACTCCACCCGTACCCGCACCACCTTCGAACTGGCGGCCCAGCGGTTGTCGGCGGACGTGATCACCCTGAACGTTTCCACGTCCTCGGCGAGCAAGGGCGAAACCCTGCTCGACACCTTGCGCAACCTCGAAGCCATGGCCGCCGACATGTTCGTCGTGCGTCACGGTGATTCCGGCGCGGCGCACTTCATTGCCGAACACGTGTGCCCGCAAGTGGCGATCATCAACGGCGGCGACGGCCGTCATGCCCACCCAACCCAGGGCATGCTGGACATGCTGACCATCCGCCGGCACAAGGGCAGCTTCGAGAACCTCTCGGTGGCGATCGTCGGCGACATCCTGCACTCACGAGTGGCCCGCTCGAACATGCTGGCCCTCAAGACCCTCGGCTGCCCGGACATCCGCGTGATCGCGCCGAAAACCCTGCTGCCCATCGGCGTCGAGCAATACGGCGTGAAGGTTTACACCGACATGACCGAAGGCCTCAAGGATGTCGACGTGGTGATCATGCTGCGCCTGCAGCGTGAACGCATGACCGGCGGCCTGCTGCCCAGCGAAGGCGAGTTCTACCGCCTGTTCGGCCTGACCACCGCCCGTTTGGCCGGGGCCAAGCCGGACGCCATCGTCATGCACCCGGGGCCGATCAACCGCGGCGTGGAAATCGAATCAGCGGTGGCTGACGGGCCACACTCAGTGATCCTCAACCAGGTGACCTACGGCATCGCCATCCGCATGGCCGTGCTGTCCATGGCCATGAGCGGGCAAACGGCCCAGCGCCAATTCGACCAGGAGAACGCCCAGTGAAGCTCAGCATTCTCGGCGCACGCGTGATCGATCCAGCCAGTGGCCTGGATCAAGTGACTGATATCCATATCGATGCCTGCAAGATCGTCGCCCTGGGCGCCGCGCCAGCCGGTTTCGTCGCGGTCCAGACCCTCGACGCCCAAGGCCTGGTGGCCGCCCCTGGCCTGGTGGACCTGAACGTCGCCCTGCGCGAACCCGGTTACAGCCGCAAGGGCAGTATTGTCAGCGAAACCCGCGCCGCCGCCGCCGGTGGCGTGACCAGCCTGTGCTGCCCACCACAGACCAAACCGGTGCTGGACACCTCGGCCGTGGCCGAACTGATCCTCGACCGCGCCCGCGAAGCCGGCAACACCAAGGTCTTCCCCATTGGCGCGTTGAGCAAGGGTCTGGATGGCGAGCAACTGGCCGAGCTCATTGCCCTGCGCGACGCCGGTTGCGTGGCGTTCGGCAACGGCCTGAACAGCTTCCGTAACACCCGCACCCTGTGCCGCGCCCTGGAATACGCGGCGACTTTCGGCCTGACGGTGATCTTCAACTCCCAGGATCACGACCTGGCCGAAGGCGGCCTGGCCCACGAAGGCCCGACCGCCAGTTTCCTCGGCCTGCCGGGCATTCCGGAAACCGCCGAGACCGTGGCCCTGGCCCGGGACCTGCTGCTGGTGGAACAAAGCGGCGTGCGCGCGCACTTCAGCCAACTGACCAGTGCCCGTGGCGCGGCGCTGATCGCCCAGGCCCAGGCCCGTGGCCTGCCGGTGACCGCCGACGTGGCGCTGTACCAACTGATCCTGACCGACGAAGCGCTGATCGACTTCAACAGCGTTTATCACGTCCAGCCGCCGCTGCGCACCCGCGCCGACCGCGATGGCTTGCGCGAGGCGCTGAAGTCCGGGGTGATCTCGGCCATCTCCAGCCATCACCAACCCCACGAACGCGATGCCAAGCTGGCACCGTTCGGCACCACCGAGCCGGGCATCAGCAGCGTCGAGTTGCTGCTGCCGCTGGCCCTGACCCTGGTGGAAGACGGCCTGCTCGACCTGCCGACCTTGCTGGCGCGCCTGAGTGCCGGCCCGGCCCAGGCGCTGCAATTGCCGGCGGGAAAACTGGCGGTTGGCGCAGCGGCGGACCTGGTGCTGTTCGACCCCAGCGCGTCCACCGTGGCCGGCGAAGCCTGGCGCTCCAAGGGCGACAACTGCCCGTTCCTTGGCCACAGCCTGCCGGGTGTGGTGCGCTATACCCTGATGGATGGGCGGATCACCCACCAGGCCTGATACCGCGTCGTTCCTATCGCGAGCGAGCTCGCTCCCACAGGGGGATCTTCGGTGAACACATGATCTGTGAACACCTCGATCCATGTGGGAGCGAGCTTGCTCGCGATACAGGCGACTCGGTCTTACTGGAACGCCCCCCGCTTCTGCGCATTGCGAATCGAGATCTGATCGTTCAGCGTCCAGAAGTCATACAGCACCCCCAGGAAAAACACCCCGCCGGTCAGCAGGTAAACGATCCCGCTGAGCCATTTGCCCTGATACATGCGGTGTACGCCGAATACGCCGAGAAACGTCAGCAGGATCCACGCCACGGTGTACTCGATGGGCCCCGGGGTGAACCGCAGGTCCGCTTCGCGATCCATGGCCGGGATCAGGAACAGGTCGATCAACCAGCCGATGCCCAGCAGGCCGAAGGTGAAAAACCAGATCGTGCCGGTGACCGGCCTGCCGTAATAGAAGCGGTGAGCCCCGGTAAAACCGAAAATCCACAGCAAGTAGCCGATGACTTTGCTGTGGGTATCGCCGGTTACGCCCTGCTGATAGCTGTTCATGAATGGCCTCTTTTGCCTCGATAGATAAATTTGTTCGGATTTTTTGTGACTTTTTTGTGTCTCGCCGACAGGCGGTCCTGAGCGACTTTGAACCAAGGAAACCCCCGTGGTGTCGGGGTTCTGTCGGACAATCGGGTCAATTTGTCGCAATCATGCGGGGTTCGCGCCAGGTTTCGAATCGACAAACGGCCTCGGAACAGCGAAAAAAGCTGTTATAAAGTTGCGCGCTAACCTTTAAGAGCCCTGCCTAATGCGTCCATTTTTCAAGACATGGCTGACCATTTGCCTATTATTGCCCCTGGCCGCCCACGCCACCAACCGTGAGCAACGTCTTCCCAACGTCAACGGCTACACCCCGAAATCCCATGTTTCTGCTTCTTTAAGCAAGAACAAGCCAAGCGCCGAGCGCCTGGGTTCCGCCAACAGCAAGCTGGTCCCACCGATGGCGACCAAAGCGAGCAGCAACGTGCTGAGCCGTGCCGTGAATGTACTGGGCACACCTTATCGTTGGGGCGGCAGCAGCCCAAGTAAAGGTTTCGATTGCAGCGGTTTGGTGAAATACGCCTTCAATGACGCCACCTTCGACCTGCCGCGCACCTCCAATGCGATGGCTGCCGGTCATGGCGAGAAAGTCGATCGCAAGGACCTCAAGCCCGGTGACCTGATTTTCTTCAAGCTCAAGAGCCGCCGGGTCAATCATGTGGCCATTTACCTGGGCAACGACCGCTTCATCCACGCCCCACGCCGTGGCAAGTCGGTGAGCATCGATACCTTGAACAAACCGTACTGGGACACCCACTATGTGGTGGCCAAGCGGGTTCTGCCGAAAGAGCCGGGTGGTTTGCGGGTGGTTCAGCGCTGATCCGGCATTTGTGTCGCGGCTGACTGCCCCATCGCGAGCAAGCTCGCTCCCACACTTGATCTTCAGTGGCCACATAATTTGTGAACACCTCGGACCAAATGTGGGAGCGAGCTTGCTCGCGATGGGGCCTGCAAAAACGCTGCAAGCTCCCTAGAAGTTATCCGGCGTACGCGCCCGCTCCCGGGCATGTTCGCGGCTGATCAAGCCCTTGCTCACCAAATCCTTCAAGCACATGTCCAGCGTCTGCATCCCCAGCGAACCGCCGGTCTGGATCGACGAGTACATCTGCGCCACTTTGTCTTCGCGGATCAGGTTCCGGATCGCCGAGGTCCCCAGCATGATTTCATGAGCGGCGATCCGGCCACCGCCGATTTTCTTGACCAGCGTCTGGGAAATCACCGCCTGCAACGATTCCGACAACATCGAGCGAACCATGGACTTCTCGTCCCCCGGGAACACGTCCACCACCCGGTCGATGGTCTTGGCCGCCGACGTGGTGTGCAAGGTGCCGAACACCAGGTGCCCGGTTTCAGCGGCGGTCAGGGCCAGGCGGATGGTCCCCAGGTCGCGCATCTCCCCCACCAGGATCACGTCCGGGTCTTCCCGCAGAGCCGAGCGCAGGGCCGTGGAAAAGCTTTGGGTGTCGCGGTGCACTTCGCGCTGGTTGATCAGGCATTTGCGCGGTTCGTGGACGAATTCGATGGGGTCTTCGATGGTGAGGATGTGATGGTGCTTGTGGTTGTTCAAGTGGTCGATCATCGCCGCCAGGGTGGTGGACTTGCCTGAACCGGTCGGCCCGGTCACCAACACCAGCCCGCGCGGCGCTTCGGTCACTTTGCGAAACACTTCGCCCATCCCCAGGTCTTCCATGGTCAGGACTTTCGACGGGATGGTGCGAAACACCGCCCCCGCACCGCGATTCTGATTGAAGGCGTTGACCCGAAACCGCGCCACACCTGGAACATCAAAGGAAAAATCGGTTTCCAGAAACTTCTCGTAATCCACCCGTTGCCGGTCGTTCATGATGTCGTAGATCAGCTCATGGACCTGCTTGTGGTCCAGCGCCGGCAGGTTGATACGTCGCACATCGCCATCGACGCGGATCATCGGCGGCAGCCCGGCGGACAGGTGCAGGTCCGACGCGCCCTGCTTGGCGCTGAACGCCAGTAACTCAGTGATATCCATAGCGCTCCTCAATTCCAGTAGAATGCCGCGAACCTCACCGCTGGCGCTTCTTTATGTCCACGATAGCAGACAACATCGCTCAGGTTAGATCGCGTATCCGCGCTGCGGAGCAGGCCGCCCAGCGCGCCGAACACAGCGTCCAGCTGCTGGCCGTGAGCAAGACCAAGCCCGCCCAGGCCCTGCGCGAAGCCTATGCCGCCGGCCTGCGGGACTTCGGCGAGAACTACCTGCAAGAGGCACTGGGCAAACAGGCCGAACTGACCGACCTGCCCTTGATCTGGCACTTCATCGGCCCCATTCAATCGAACAAGACGCGCGCTATTGCCGAACATTTCGACTGGGTGCATTCCGTGGATCGCTTGAAAGTTGCACAACGCCTGTCCGAGCAACGCCCCGCCGAACTGCCGCCGTTGAACATCTGCATCCAGGTCAATGTCAGCGGCGAAGCCAGCAAGTCCGGTTGCACGCCCACGGACCTGCCTGCGCTGGCGAATGCCATCAGCGCCCTTCCCCGCCTGAAACTGCGCGGGTTGATGGCGATTCCCGAGCCGACCGACGATCGTGCGGCCCAGGACGCGGCCTTCGCCGCCGTTCAACAGCTGCAGGCCAGCCTGAAGCTGCCATTGGACACACTGTCCATGGGCATGAGCCATGACCTCGAATCAGCTATTGCCCAGGGTGCCACTTGGGTGCGCATCGGTACTGCCCTGTTTGGCGCACGCGACTATAGCTAAGCCATGCCGACCCCACTCTCTAATCAAGGACCTGTCATGAGCAACACGCGTATTGCCTTCATTGGCGCCGGCAACATGGCCGCCAGCCTGATCGGCGGCCTGCGGGCCAAGGGCCTGGACGCTTCGCAGATTCGCGCCAGCGATCCGGGTGAAGAGACCCGCACCCGGGTAAGCGCCGAGCACGGCATCGAAACCTTCGCCGACAACGCCCAGGCCATCGACGGCGTGGACGTCATCGTGCTGGCGGTCAAGCCGCAAGCGATGAAAACCGTGTGCCAAGCCCTTCGCCCCAGCCTCAAGCCCCATCAATTGGTGGTGTCGATTGCCGCCGGCATTACTTGCGCCAGCATGAACAACTGGCTCGGCGAGCAACCGATCGTACGCTGCATGCCCAACACCCCGGCGCTGCTGCGCCAGGGCGTCAGCGGGCTGTTCGCCACCGCACAGGTAAGCGCCGCACAACGCCAGCAGGCCGAAGAGCTGTTGTCGGCGGTGGGCCTGGCGCTGTGGCTGGAAACCGAGCAACAACTGGACGCCGTCACCGCCGTCTCCGGCTCCGGGCCGGCGTATTTCTTCCTGCTGATCGAAGCCATGACCACCGCTGGCGAAAAACTCGGCCTGCCGCGGGACATCGCCGCCAAGCTGACGTTGCAGACTGCCCTGGGCGCCGCGCACATGGCAGTGTCCAGCGACGTCGACGCCGCCGAGTTGCGGCGCCGCGTGACCTCACCGGCCGGCACCACCGAAGCGGCCATCAAATCGTTCCAGGCCGGGGGCTTCGAAGCCCTGGTGGAAAAAGCACTCGGCGCCGCCGCGCACCGCTCGGCCGAAATGGCCGAACAACTGGGCCAATAAGGAGCCATTCATGATTGGATTGAACACTGCAGCGGTCTACGTGCTGCAAACCCTCGGCAGCCTGTACTTGCTGATCGTGCTGCTGCGCTTCGTGTTGCAACTGGTACGCGCCAACTTCTACAACCCGCTCTGCCAGTTCATCGTCAAGGCCACCCAGCCGCTGCTCAAGCCCCTGCGCCGGATCATCCCAAGCCTGTTCGGCCTGGACATGTCGTCGCTGGTCCTGGCGATCCTCGTGCAACTGGCGCTGATGGCCCTGACCCTGCTGCTGACCTACGGCACCACCGGCAACCCGCTGCAATTGCTGATCTGGTCGATCATCGGCGTGACTGCGCTGTTCCTGAAGATATTTTTCTTCGCCCTGATCATCAGCGTGATTCTCTCGTGGGTCGCTCCGGGCAGCCACAACCCGGGCGCCGAACTGGTCAACCAGATCTGCGAACCGGCCCTGGCGCCGTTCCGTCGTATCGTGCCGAACCTTGGCGGCCTGGATATCTCGCCGATCCTGGCATTCATGGTGCTCAAGCTGATCGACATGCTGGTGATCAACAATCTGGCGGCAATGACCATGATGCCGGAAATCCTGCGCCTGCTGATCTGAGCCCGGTGAGCTACTTTCGCTGGGACGGCGACGACCTGATCCTGGAATGTCACCTGCAACCGGCAGCCCGCAGCGATGATTTCGCCGGGCTGCACGGTGACCGCCTCAAGATCCGTCTCACCGCCCCGCCGGTCGAGGGAAAGGCCAATGCCTACCTGATGGCGTTCCTGGCCAAGGCGTTTGGCGTGTCCAAGAGCCAGGTCAGCCTGGTCAGCGGCGAATTGAACCGGCAAAAGCGGGTGCGGATTCATTCGCCAAAGAAGCTGCCGGATTTGCCTGACCTCGTCCCCCGCCAATGATCGCTCCCGCGCTCCGCGTGGAAATGCATCCCGTGACGCTCTGCGTCACACCCTGAGCGGAACGCGGTGCGTCCCTGGCAGCATTCCCACGCGAAGCGTGGGAACGCTCGGAAAAACCGTGCCGCGCCTTTGCTTGCCGCCTGCCACAGCGGTCTTTAGACTTACGCCTCATTTCAACGCGAGCAGGGTCGATGCCAACTGCCTTTCCCCCCGATTCCGTTGGTCTGGTGACGCCGCAAATGGCGCATTTCAGCGAGCCCCTGGCCCTGGCCTGCGGTCGTTCGTTGCCAGCCTATGACCTGATTTTCGAAACCTACGGCACCCTCAATGCCACGGCCAGCAACGCCGTGCTGATTTGCCATGCCTTGTCGGGGCATCACCATGCCGCCGGCTACCACAGCGTCGACGACCGCAAACCCGGCTGGTGGGACAGTTGCATCGGCCCCGGCAAGCCCATCGACACCAACAAGTTCTTCGTGGTCAGCCTGAACAACCTCGGCGGCTGCAACGGCTCCACCGGCCCCAGCAGCCTCAACCCGGACACCGGCAAGCCCTTCGGCGCCGATTTCCCGGTATTGACCGTCGAAGACTGGGTCCACAGCCAGGCGCGTCTGGCTGACCGCCTCGGCATCGCCCAGTGGGCAGCGGTGATCGGCGGCAGCCTGGGCGGCATGCAGGCCCTGCAATGGACCATCACCTACCCGGACCGCGTGCGCCATTGCCTGGCAATCGCCTCGGCCCCCAAGCTGTCGGCGCAGAACATCGCCTTCAACGAAGTGGCGCGCCAGGCGATCCTCACCGATCCGGAATTCCATGGCGGTTCGTTCCAGGAACACGGCGTCATCCCCAAGCGCGGGCTGATGCTGGCGCGGATGGTCGGGCACATCACCTACCTGTCCGACGACTCCATGGGCGAGAAATTCGGCCGAGGCCTCAAGAGCGAAAAGCTCAACTACGACTTCCACAGCGTCGAGTTCCAGGTCGAGAGTTACCTGCGCTATCAGGGTGAGGAGTTTTCCGGGCGCTTCGACGCCAACACCTACCTGTTGATGACCAAGGCACTGGACTACTTCGATCCGGCAGCGAACTTCGACGATAACCTGGCGAAAACCTTCGCCAATACCAGCGCCAAGTTCTGCGTGATGTCGTTCACCACCGACTGGCGCTTCTCCCCGGCACGCTCACGGGAACTGGTGGACGCGCTGATGGCCGCGCGCAAGGACGTCTGCTACCTGGAAATCGACGCACCCCAGGGCCACGACGCCTTTTTGATCCCGATCCCGCGCTACCTGCAGGCGTTCGGCAACTACATGAACCGTATAACCCTGTGAGGACGCCATGAGAGCCGATCTGGAAATCATCCAGGAATGGATCCCCGCCGGCAGCCGCGTGCTCGACCTGGGCTGCGGCAACGGCGAGCTGCTGACCTGGCTGCGGGACAACAAGCAAGTCACCGGCTACGGCCTGGAAAACGACCCGGACAACATCGCCGAGTGCGTGGCCAAGGGCATCAACGTGATCGAGCAGGACCTGGACAAGGGCCTGGGCAACTTCGCCAGCAACAGTTTCGACGTCGTGGTCATGACCCAGGCGCTGCAAGCGGTGCACTACCCGGACAAGATCCTCGACGAAATGCTGCGGGTCGGGCGCCAGTGCATCATCACCTTCCCCAACTTCGGGCATTGGCGCTGCCGCTGGTACCTGGCGAGCAAGGGCCGCATGCCGGTGTCGGAGTTCCTGCCCTACACCTGGTACAACACGCCAAACATTCACTTCTGCACCTTCGCCGACTTCGAGGCGCTGTGTCGCGAACGCGAAGCCAAGGTCATCGATCGCCTGGCGGTGGACCAGCAGCACCGGCACGGGTGGGCGAGCAAGCTATGGCCTAATCTGTTAGGTGAGATAGGCATCTATCGGGTCAGCAGCCCAGGCCTTGCCGATTACCAGGTCGCGGTGTGAACCCCGGCCTTACCCAGGAGCACGACATGAAACGTCTAGCGTTGTTTCTCATCACCGCCTGCCTGAGCGTTGGCGCCATGGCCGCCGATGTCATCAAGGGCGAGCGCAAGGAAGTGTTCGGTGACGTCACCGTGCACTACAACACGTTCAATTCCACCTTCCTGACGCCGGACATTGCCAAGGCCGCAGAGCTGATCCGCAGCAAGGGACAGGGCGTGATCAACGTCTCGGTCCTCAAGGATGGCAAGCCGTTGATGGCCCAGGTCAGCGGCACAGTGAAAGACCTCACCAGCCAGAGTGTCCCGCTGAAGTTCAAGGAAGTTACCGAGACAGGCGCGATCTACTACATCGCCCAGTACCCGGTGGACCAACAGGAAGTCCGGACCTTCGAAATCAAGGTGAAAACCGGCGACAAGATCAACACCATCAACTTCAACCAGGAACTGTTCCCCGGCGAATGATGAACCTTACCCAACTCGTATTGGCCAGCCACAACGCCGGCAAACTCAAGGAACTGCAGGCCATGCTCGGCGGGTCGGTGCAGTTGCACTCGATTAGCGAGTTCAGCCAGGTGGAACCGGAAGAAACCGGCCTGTCGTTCGTCGAGAACGCCATCCTCAAGGCCCGTAATGCCGCGCGCATCTGCGGCCTGCCGGCGCTGGCCGACGATTCCGGGCTGGCAGTGGACTTTCTCGGCGGCGCGCCAGGCATTTACTCGGCCCGCTACGCGGACGGCAAAGGGGACGCGGCCAACAACGCCAAGCTGCTCGAAGCCCTCAAGGACGTACCTGAGGCCGAGCGCGGCGCGCAGTTCGTGTGTGTGCTGGCCCTGGTCCGCCATGCCGACGATCCGTTGCCGATCCTCTGCGAAGGCTTGTGGCACGGGCGAATCCTCACCCAAGCCAGCGGCGAACACGGTTTCGGCTACGACCCGCTGTTCTGGGTGCCGGAGCGTAACTGCTCCAGCGCCGAGCTGGGCCCGGTGGAGAAAAACCAACTGAGCCACCGCGCCCGCGCCATGGCCCTGCTGCGGCAACGCTTGGGCTTGCAATGAGCATCGATTCTCCCGCGCCGCTGATTCACGGCGGTGCACAAACACCTCGGGCGCCGCTGCCAATGCTGCCGCCCCTTGCGTTGTACATCCACATCCCGTGGTGCGTACGCAAATGCCCGTATTGCGACTTCAACTCCCACACTGCCAGCCCGCAGTTGCCGGAAGAAGAGTATGTCGACGCCCTGCTGGCCGACCTCGATCAGGATCTGCATGCAGCCTATGGTCGCCCGTTGAGCTCGATCTTTTTCGGCGGCGGCACCCCGAGCCTGTTCAGCGCCCAGGCCCTGGGCCGGCTGCTCAAGGGTGTCGAGGCGCGCATACCCTTCGCCCATGACATCGAAATCACCCTGGAAGCCAACCCCGGCACCTTCGAGCAAGAGAAGTTCGTTGCTTACCGGGCCTTGGGCATCAATCGCCTGTCCATCGGCATCCAAAGCTTCCAGCAGGCCAAGCTCGAAGCCTTGGGCCGAATCCATAATGGTGACGAGGCGGTACGCGCCGCCGGTATGGCCCGCCAGGCCGGGTTCGATAACTTCAACCTCGACCTGATGCATGGTTTGCCCGACCAGTCCCTCGATGATGCCCTGAGCGATCTGCGCCAGGCCATCGCGCTGAAGCCGACTCACCTGTCCTGGTACCAGCTGACGCTGGAGCCGAACACGGTGTTCTGGAACCAGCCACCGACATTGCCGGAAGACGACACGCTGTGGCACATCCAGGAAGCCGGGCAAGCCTTGCTGGCCGAGCACGGCTACGCCCAGTACGAAGTCTCGGCCTACGCCCAACCCGGTCGGGCAGCGCGGCATAATCTCAACTACTGGAGCTTCGGCGACTTCATCGGCATCGGCGCCGGCGCCCACGGCAAGCTCAGCCATCCGGACGGGCGCATCGTGCGCACCTGGAAGACGCGCCTGCCCAAGGACTACCTCAACCCGGCCAAACGCTTCCTGGCCGGCGAAAAAGCCCTGGCCAACGAAGAGCTGCCGTTCGAGTTCTTGATGAACGCCCTGCGCCTGACCGAAGGTGTGGAAGCGCGGCTGTATCCGGAGCGCACCGGCCTGCCCCTGCACAGCCTGGCCGAAGGCCGGCGCGAGGCCGAACAAAGTGGCTTGTTGCAGGTCGAACCGTCACGTCTGGCGGCCACCGAGCGCGGCCAGCTGTTCCTCAACGACTTGCTGCAGAAATTTTTGAGCTAATTACCCAAACAAGGAAATCGAATGGATCTGGTACTCGACCTGCTCGCCACCGTGTCCCGCTGGAGCCGCAGCAACCTGTCGGAAATCTCCCTGGCATTGGTCGGCTGCCTGCTGGTGCTGTTTGGCGCCGACATCAAGGGCTGGGTCGAACAACGCCTGGGCAGCATCGCTGGCGCCTTGCGCGTGCCACTGATCGCCCTGCTGTGCATGATCGGCAGCGGCGCAGCGCTGATCTACGCCACGCCGTGGGTCGTCCGAGGCTTGAGCCAGTTCAACAACTACAGCCTGGCGCCGGTGTTGTTGGTGGTGCTGGTGTTGATTGGCGTGGTCGCTGACCGTCGCTGATTTTCGATGTAGCACAGAACGAAATGTGGGAGCGAGCTTGCTCGCGATGGCGGCCTGACAGTCAACATTGATATTGAATGTCATGGCCTCATCGCGAGCAAGCTCGCTCCCACAGGGGATCCCATTTCAGCAGGATCTTCTGGTGTTTAAGCCACCTTCTCGAACTTCAAATCCCAAACCCCATGCCCCAAGCGTTCGCCACGGCGCTCGAACTTGGTGATCGGCCGTTCGGCCGGGCGTGGGACGCATTTACCGTCTTCGGCCAGGTTGCGGTAGCCCGGGGCGACGTTCATCACTTCCAGCATGTACTCGGCGTAGGGTTCCCAGTCGGTGGCCATGTGCAGCACACCGCCGACCTTCAACTTGCTGCGCACCAGTTCAGCGAACGAAGCCTGGACGATACGGCGCTTGTGGTGACGGCTCTTGTGCCATGGGTCCGGAAAGAACAGCATCAACCGGTCGAGGCTGTTGTCGGCCACGCAGCGGTTGAGCACTTCAATGGCGTCGCAATCGTAGACCCGCAGGTTGGTCAACCCCTGGGTCAGCACGCCATTGAGCAGCGCACCGACGCCGGGACGGTGGACTTCCACGCCGATGAAATCCTGCTCCGGCGCCGCGGCGGCCATTTCCAGCAGCGAGTGGCCCATGCCGAAGCCGATTTCCAGCGAGCGCGCAGCCGAGCGGCCGAACACCTGGTCAAAATCCACCGGCGCATCGGCCAGGGGCAGTACAAACAGGGGCGCGCCCTGCTCCAGGCCGCGTTGCTGGCCTTCGGTCATACGCCCGGCGCGCATCACGAAACTCTTGATGCGGCGGTGTTGGCGCTCTTCGCCTTCTTCCGGCAGGACAGGCGTGTCGTTCGATTCAGTCATCAATGGCTCTTACTTGATCAGACCATCCAGCGGCGAGGAGGCGCTGGCGTAGAGTTTTTTCGGCATGCGGCCGGCGAGGTACGCCAGCCGACCGGCCACGATGGCGTGCTTCATGGCTTCGGCCATCAGGATCGGTTGCTGAGCGTGGGCAATGGCGGAGTTCATCAGCACCGCTTCGCAACCCAGTTCCATGGCGATGGTGGCGTCGGAGGCGGTGCCGACACCGGCATCCACCAGCACCGGGATCTTGGCTTCTTCGAGGATGATCTGCAGGTTGTATGGGTTGCAGATCCCCAGGCCCGTGCCGATCAGGCCGGCCAGCGGCATGACCGCGATGCAGCCGATTTCCGCCAGTTGACGGGCGATGATCGGGTCATCGCTGGTATAGACCATCACGTCGAAACCTTCCTTGACCAGGGTTTCGGCGGCCTTGAGGGTTTCGATCACGTTGGGGAACAGGGTTTTCTGATCCGCCAGCACTTCCAGCTTCACCAGGTTGTGGCCATCAAGCAGCTCACGGGCCAGGCGGCAGGTGCGCACGGCCTCGATGGCGTCGAAGCAGCCAGCGGTGTTTGGCAGGATGGTGTAGCGATCCGGCGGCAAGATATCGAGCAGGTTCGGTTCGCCCGGGTTCTGGCCGATATTGGTGCGGCGTACCGCGACGGTCACGATTTCGGCACCCGAGGCCTCGATGGCCAGGCGGGTTTCTTCCATGTCACGGTATTTGCCGGTGCCTACCAGCAAGCGCGACTGGTAGGTACGACCGGCCAGGACGAAGGGCTTGTCGCTACGAACGATGCTCATGGGAAATCCTCTGTTGGGGTGAGGTTCTTGCGAAATGCTGTGAAGCCGGAGTATCAGCCGCCGCCGATGGCGTGGACCACTTCGACACTGTCGCCGTCGTTCAACGTGGTTTCGGCGTGCTGGCTGCGCGGGACGATATCCAGATTGAGCTCCACCGCGACCCGGCGTCCGGTGAGTTCCAGACGGGTCAGCAGGGCCGCGACGGTTTCACCATCGGGCAGATCAAGGGGTTCGCCGTTCAACTGAATGCGCATGCCGGATGCCGCCATCATTTTTAGGGGCTGGCATTCTAGCCCGATCAGTCTGGACGACCCAAGCCATTCGTCATGAAATGGACTGCCCGGTCAGCCCAGCCGCCAGGCGGCAAGCCCCAGGCACAGCCAGCCGATCAGGAACGCCACGCCGCCAAACGGCGTGATGATGCCCAGCTTGCTGATACCTGTGAGGGTCAGCAGGTACAGACTGCCGGAGAACAACAGGATGCCCACCACAAAGGAAACCCCGGCCCAGGTGACGATGCGTCCGGGAATGTGCGTGGCCAGCAGCGCGACGCCCAGCAGTGCCAGGGTGTGCACCAATTGATAGGTGACGCCGGTGTGGAAAATCGCCAGGTACTCGGCGCTCAGGCGATTTTTCAGGGCGTGGGCGGCAAACGCCCCCAGGGCCACGCCTGTGAAGCCGAAAAAAGCAGCCAGCATCAGAAAGCTACGCAGCATGAGAACTCCAATCAGACTCGGGGGACAGGGTCTGTATAATGGCCCGCTCGACGGGTTCGGCCAAGCCATCTCTATGCTGCGTTTATTGTTTCGACGATTCCTTAAAGCCCTGCTCTGGTTCGCCGTCGGCAGCGTTGTGCTCGTGCTGTTGTTTCGCGTGGTGCCGCCACCCTTCACGGCACTGATGATCGAACGCAAGGTTGAATCCTGGTTCGGCGGCGAACCGATTGACCTGCAACGCACCTGGCAGCCCTGGGAGCAGATTTCCGACAACCTCAAGGTCGCGGTGATCGCTGGCGAAGACCAGAAATTCCCTGAGCACTGGGGCTTCGACATCGGCGCGATCCAGGCCGCCCTCGCCCACAACGGGCGCGGTGGTTCGATTCGTGGCGCCAGCACCCTCAGCCAACAAGTGTCCAAGAACCTGTTCCTGTGGTCGGGTCGCAGCTGGCTGCGCAAAGGGCTGGAGGCCTGGTTCACTGCGCTGATCGAAGTGTTCTGGCCCAAGCAACGGATCCTTGAGGTGTACCTCAACAGCGTCGAGTGGGATGACGGAGTGTTCGGTGCCGAAGCCGCAGCGCGCCATCATTTTCGCGTCGGAGCCGACGCCTTGTCCCGGCAACAGGCGAGCCTGCTGGCGGCAGTACTGCCCAACCCGCGGGTATGGAGCGCCGGTCGGCCTAGCCCTTACGTGCTACGACGGGCGAACTGGATTCGCCAGCAGATGAGCCAGTTGGGGGGCGACAGTTATCTGCTGGAGCTTAATAACTCACGACGGGCGCCTTGGGCGCAATAACCAAGACCCTGAAGACCCCTTGTGGGAGCGAGCTTGCTCGCGATGGCGGTGTATCAGTCAACCTCAAGGTGGCTGACCCACCGCCATCGCGAGCAAGCTCGCTCCCACAGGGGTGCACCGCACGAACAAAAACGCCCCGATCATCACTGATCGGGGCGTTTTTTATTGTCGCTACCGCAGGTCAAGCCGCGATCGACACCTTGAGCTTGTTCATCGCGCTTTTCTCAAGCTGGCGAATCCGCTCGGCCGACACGTTGTACTTCTGTGCCAGGTCGTGCAGCGTGGCTTTTTCCTCGGCCAGCCAGCGCTGGTAGAGGATGTCACGGCTGCGTTCGTCCAGTACTTCCAGGGCTTCGTGCAGGTTAGTGTTGGAGTTGTCGCTCCAGTCGGCGTCTTCCAGTTGACGCGCCGGGTCGTACCGGTGGTCTTCCAGGTAGTTGGCCGGCGATTGGAAGGCGCTGTCGTCGTCCGCCTCGGCGGCCGGGTCGAAGGCCATGTCATGGCCGGTCAGGCGACTTTCCATCTCGCGCACTTCACGAGGCTCTACGCCCAGGCTCTCGGCCACACGATGGACTTCTTCGTTGTTCAACCAGGCCAGACGCTTCTTCTGGCTGCGCAGGTTGAAGAACAGCTTGCGCTGGGCCTTGGTGGTCGCCACTTTCACGATGCGCCAGTTGCGCAGGATGAACTCGTGGATTTCCGCCTTGATCCAGTGCACGGCAAACGACACCAGGCGCACACCCATTTCCGGGTTGAAACGCTTGACTGCCTTCATCAGGCCAACGTTGCCTTCCTGGATCAGGTCGGCCTGGGCCAGCCCGTAGCCGGAATAGCTGCGGGCGATATGTACGACAAAACGCAGGTGGGCGAGCACCATCTGCCGAGCCGCCTCAAGATCCTGCTCATAATAGAGACTCTCGGCCAGTTCACGCTCCTGCTCGGGCGTCAGCAATGGAATGCTGTTAACCGTGTGCACATAGGCCTCCAGGTTCGCACCCGGGACCAGAGCATAAGCAGGTTGCAAAGAAGTGGTCATACGAAAAAACCTCCGACTCACATAACTCGTGCAGTTCAGCACTGCGAAAATTGACCGGGAACCGTAAGACAAGTTCCCACAAAAACTGAAAGGTCAATACGCGCAAAAAACCCTATTTTGGCGCAAGCTCACGCAAGTGGCGTGCTACCGCAATCCATGCACCGATATAACCCAACAGCACCGCGCCAAGCAAGAGCGACAGACCGTCGGCAACTGGCACTCCGGCCAGGGAAAAATCACTGCCGTACAAACCGGCCAGCCCCACTACCGCGTCATTCAGCCAATCCAGGCCAAACGCCAACACACCCCAGGACAGAATCCCGGCTCCGAAGCCATACAGCGCCCCCATATAAAGGAAGGGCCTGCGTACATAACTGTCCGTACCGCCGACGAGTTTAATCACTTCTATCTCGGTGCGGCGGTTTTCAATATGAAGACGAATGGTATTGCCTATCACCAAAAGTAATGCAGAAACCAGAAGCACCGTCAGACCGAAGACAAACCGGTCGCCGAGCTTGAGTATCGCCGCCAGACGCTCGACCCAGACTAGATCAAGTTGTGCCTGTTGTACCTTCGGCAGCTCGGAAAGTCTTTGTCTTAATGCTTCAAGGGTCGACTTGTCGACTTCATTCGGCGTCACCAGCACCACGCCTGGCAGCGGGTTCTCCGGCAGTTCCTTGAGGGCTTCGCCCAGGCCGGACTGCTGCTGGAACTCTTCGAGTGCTTGCTCGCGGCTGATGTATTGGGCATCGGCCACACCCGGCATGGCTTTGATCTGCTCGCGCAGAGCCTGACCTTCCCCCGGGGTCGCCTCCAGTTGCAGGTACAGGGAAATCTGCGCTGCGCGCTGCCAGGAACCACCCAGGCGCTCGACATTACTTAGCAATAATGACAGGCCCATGGGCAAACTCAGGGCCACTGCCATCACCATGCAGGTAAAGAAGCTGCCGATGGGCTGCTTGCCCAGGCGCCGCAGGCTGTCCAGCAAACTGGCACGGTGGCTTTCGATCCAGGCGCGCAACAGCGTGGCGAAATCCGGGCCGTCGTCATCGTCGCGTTTTTTCTTCTGCGGCTGCGGATCGGAGGCTTTCGGGGCCACGCGTTCGGCCACTTTCGGGCTGCGGGTAGCACTCATACGCCAGCCTCCCCGTCACCGATCAAACGACCGCGCTGCAAGGTGAGCATGCGATGACGCATACGCGCGATCAATGCCAGGTCGTGACTGGCAATCAGCACACTGGTGCCTAAACGGTTGATGTCTTCGAATACGCCCATGATTTCCGCAGCCAGACGCGGGTCGAGGTTACCCGTGGGTTCGTCCGCCAGCAGCAAGGCCGGGCGATGGACGATGGCGCGGGCGATGCCGACGCGCTGTTGCTGGCCGGTGGACAGGTCGCCCGGGTACAGGTCGGTCTTGTCCGACAGGGCCACACGCTCCAGGGCCGAATCCACGCGCTTGTTGATCTCGGCCTTGGACAGTCCAAGGATCTGCAACGGCAACGCCACGTTATTGAACACGGTGCGATCGAACAGCAACTGGTGGTTCTGGAACACCACGCCGATCTGCCGCCGCAGGTAGGGGATCTGCGCATTGCTGATGGTGCTCAGGTCCTGGCCGGCCAACAGCAGTTTGCCGGTGGTGGGCCGTTCCATCGCCAGCAGCAGGCGCAGCAAGGTGCTTTTACCGGCACCGGAATGGCCTGTGACAAACAGAAACTCGCCCCGACGGACCCGAAAGCTCAGCTCATGCAAGCCGACGTGACCGTTCGGATAGCGTTTACCGACCTGTTCGAAACGAATCATGAATGCTCCCGCTCGGCAAACAGTGCCTGGACAAAGGGCTCGGCTTCAAAGGTGCGCAAATCGTCAATGCCTTCACCCACGCCGATGTAGCGAATCGGCAGGCCAAACTGCTTGGCCAAGGCGAAAATCACCCCGCCCTTGGCGGTGCCGTCGAGCTTGGTCAGGGCCAGCCCGGTCAGTGCGACGGTCTGGTTGAACTGCTTGGCCTGATTGATGGCGTTCTGGCCGGTGCCGGCATCCAGCACCAGCAGCACTTCGTGGGGCGCGTCGGCGTCAAGCTTGCCGATCACCCGGCGAACCTTCTTCAATTCTTCCATCAGGTTGTCTTTGGTGTGCAGGCGGCCGGCCGTGTCGGCGATCAGCACATCGATGCCACGGGCCTTCGCCGCCTGCACCGCGTCGAAGATCACCGAAGCGGAGTCGGCGCCAGTGTGCTGGGCGATCACCGGGATCTTGTTGCGCTCGCCCCACACTTGCAGCTGTTCGACCGCGGCGGCGCGGAAGGTATCGCCGGCGGCCAGCATGACTTTCTTGCCCTCGAGCTGCAGCTTCTTCGCCAGCTTGCCGATGGTGGTGGTCTTGCCGGCGCCGTTGACGCCGACGACCAGGATCACGAACGGCTTGTTTTGCGAGGCGATTACCAGCGGTTTTTCCACCGGCTTGAGCAGGTTGGTCAGCTCGCCTTGCAGGGACTTGTACAGCGCGTCGGCATCGGTCAGTTGCTTGCGCGCGACCTTCTGGGTCAGGCTCTGGATGATCACCGAGGTGGCCTCGACGCCGACATCGGCGGTCAGCAGGCGGGTTTCGATGTCTTCGAGCAATTCGTCATCGATGACTTTCTTGCCCAGAAACAGGCTGGCCATGCCTTCGCCGATGCTGGCGCTGGTCTTGGACAGGCCTTGCTTGAGGCGGGCGAAGAAACCTACCTTGTTTTCCTCGGCGCTGCGTACGGGCTCGGTGGGAGCCATCGCATCCGGCAGGGCTGGTTCTGGCTGGGGTGCAGATTGCGCAACCACGGGGGGCATGATGGCGGCCGGCTGCTCAATGACCGGTTCGACGACTGGCGCCTCGACAGCATGGGTCGGCGCCGGAATCGGCGGGGTGATATGCGGTGCGGTGTCCTCGACCAGCGCGACCGGCTCTTCCGCCACCGGCAAGGTCAGCCAGGGGGTTTGTTCGACGGACGGGGTCAGCGGCTGTTCGGCCACCGGTTCGGCAGCGACCTCAAGCTCGACCGGTTGCAGCACCGGCTCGGCCATCGGCAGGATAATGGGCGCAGCTTCTTGGGCCACTGCCTCGGCATCGGGCTCAGGCAGCGGTTGTGGCTGTTCGACGACGGTTTCCTGCGGCTTTTTGCGCAGCCATCCGAACAGGCCTTTTTTCTCGCCAGCCGCAGCTGGGGTCTTCTTGTCGTCGTTGGAACCAAACATGGAGGACGGCTATCTCACGGTAGCGACGCGCCAAGGAGGCGCCTCGGTGATAAATATTCGATGCTGAACAGACTGCGTTTCATCCAGCTTGTTCACGCGCAACATTTTGTCGAGGTGTCCCAGGACATCTCAAGGTCGATTTTTTCGAAGGACTGGTACGGCATCGTCGGCGAAAACGCCGGGATCGACAGACAATCCCAAGGCTTCTCCGAGGAACCCAAACAGCCAGGGGTCGATAAAAGACCCGATAGGCGTGGCCGCCAGTAAAACGGATCAGTATCCTAGCACCTCCTCGCCTGCTGAGGCTAAGGCCAAGCGGGCAACCCAACAGGTTTAAACACGAATGAATGCTCTTGCCCGCCGCGCTGCAGGCCTGCTGCTCAGCACAGTTTGTCTGCCCTTTTCAGTCTTGGCTGCCGATCCACAACCCACCCACGAATTCACCCTCGACAACGGTCTGAAGGTCGTGGTGCGCGAAGACCATCGTGCGCCGGTGGTGGTGTCGCAGGTCTGGTACAAGGTTGGCTCCAGTTACGAAACGCCGGGCCAGACCGGTTTGTCTCACGCCTTGGAACACATGATGTTCAAGGGCAGCGAGAAAGTCGGCCCTGGCGAAGCGTCGTTGATCCTGCGCGACCTGGGCGCCGAAGAGAACGCCTTCACCAGCGATGACTTCACCGCTTACTACCAGGTACTGGCCCGGGACCGCCTGGGCGTGGCCTTCGAACTCGAAGCCGACCGCATGGCCAGCTTGCGCCTGCCGCCGCAAGAGTTCAGCCGCGAAATAGAGGTGATCAAGGAAGAGCGCCGCATGCGCACCGACGACAAGCCAATGTCCAAGGCCTACGAGCGCTTCAAGGCCATGGCTTATCCGGCCAGCGGTTACCACACGCCGACCATCGGCTGGATGGCCGACCTGGACCGGATGACCGTCGAAGAGCTGCGTCACTGGTACGAATCCTGGTACACCCCGAACAACGCCACCCTCGTGGTGGTCGGCGACGTGACGCCTGACGAGGTCAAGACCCTGGCCCAGCGCTACTTCGGCCCGATTGCCCGGCGCAACGTGCCGGTGGCGAAAATCCCCCTGGAGCTGGCCGAACCGGGCGAGCGCCAGATCACCTTGCATGTGCAGACCCAACTGCCAAGCCTGATGCTGGCCTTCAATGTGCCCAGCATCGCCACCGCCACGGACAAGACTTCGGTCAACGCCCTGCGGCTGATCTCGGCCCTGCTGGACGGTGGCTACAGCGGCCGTATCCCGACCCAACTGGAGCGCGGCGAAGAGCTGGTGTCCGGCGGTTCGTCGAGCTACGACGCCTACACCCGTGGCGATACGCTGTTCACTTTGTCGGCGACGCCCAACACGCAGAAAAACAAAACCATCGCCCAGGCTGAAGCCGGTCTGTGGCGCCTGCTTGAACAGTTGAAAAACACCCCTCCGACGGCCGAAGAACTGGAACGCGTGCGCGCCCAGGTCATCGCCGGCCTGGTGTATGAGCGCGATTCGATCACCAGCCAGGCCACCGCCATCGGCCAGCTGGAAACCGTCGGTTTGTCCTGGAAGCTGATGGACACCGAGCTCGCCGAACTGCAAAGCGTGACCCCGCAAGATATCCAGAAGGCAGCCCAGCTGTATTTCACCCGCTCACGCCTGAGCGTTGCGCATGTACTGCCCGAGGAGAAAGCTCATGAGTGAGCGCAAAACACCGCGTCGGGTGCTGATTGGCCTGGTGTTCATCGCCCTGGCCGGCTCCCTGGCGTTCTATCTGTCCCCCACCACCGGCGTCACTGCCAGCCAGGCCTTGGATAACGCCAAGTCCGGCAACAAGCTGCAGTCGCTGGCGGAACTGGACGGCAAAGCCCCCAGCCACCGCAAGCTCGACGTACAGACCTGGAAAACCGCTGACGGCGCCAAGGTGTTGTTCGTCGAAGCCCGGGAATTGCCCATGTTCGACCTGCGCCTGACCTTCGCCGCCGGCAGCAGCCAGGACGGCAACGCCCCCGGCCTCGCGCAGTTGACCAACGCCATGCTTAACGAAGGCGTGGCCGGCAAGGATGTCAGTGCCATTGCCCAAGGGTTCGAAAGCCTCGGCGCGGACTTCGGCAACGGCGCCTACCGGGACATGGCCGTGGCCTCGCTGCGCAGCCTCAGTGCAGTGGACAAGCGCGAACCGGCGCTGAAGCTGTTTGCCGAGGTCGTCGGTAAACCGACCTTCCCTGCCGACTCTTTTGCACGCATCAAGAACCAGCTGCTGGCCGGTTTCGAGTACCAGAAACAGAATCCCGGCAAACTGGCGGGCCTGGAGCTGATGAAGCGCCTGTACGGTGACCACCCTTACGCCCACTCCAGTGACGGTACCGCAGAAAGTATTCCACCGATCACCCTGGCTCAGGCTCGCGCCTTCCATGCCAAGGCTTATGCCGCCGGCAACGCGGTGATTGCGCTGGTCGGCGATCTGTCCCGGGCCGAGGCCGAGGCGATTGCCAGCCAGGTGTCCGCGGCATTGCCAAAGGGCCCGGCCCTGGCGAAGACCCCGGCACCGGTGGAACCGAAGGCGAGCGTTACCCATATCGAATTTCCGTCCAAGCAGACCAACCTGATGCTCGCGCAACTGGGCATCGACCGGGACGATCCGGACTATGCCGCAGTGTCCCTGGGCAACCAGATCCTCGGTGGCAGTGGTTTTGGCACACGACTGATGACCGAAGTGCGGGAAAAGCGCGGCCTGACCTACGGCGTGTATTCCGGCTTCACGCCGATGCAAGGTCGCGGCCCGTTCATGATCAACCTGCAAACCCGTGCCGAGATGAGCGAAGGCACGTTGAAACTGGTGCAGGACGTGTTCGCCGATTACCTCAAGAACGGCCCGACCCAGAAAGAACTCGATGACGCCAAACGTGAGCTGGCCGGCAGTTTCCCCCTGTCCACCGCCAGCAACGCCGACATTGTCGGCCAGCTTGGTGCAATGGGCTTCTATGACTTGCCACTGAGCTACCTGGAAGACTTCATGCGTCAATCCCAGGCCCTGACAGTCGAACAGGTCCGGGCCGCGCTGAACAAACACCTGAGCACGGACAAAATGATCATCGTCACCGCCGGCCCGACCGTGGCGCAAAAGCCATTACCGGCCCCCACTGACAAACCTGCCGAGCAGCCGCTCGGGGTTCCGGAGCACTAATGGCCCGCCCATCGAATTCCAGTAAAAAACCCGTGCACAACGGTGTGAATCAATTGCGCATCATCGGCGGCGAATGGCGCAGCCGGCGCCTGAGTTTCCCCGACGCCCCGGGCCTGCGTCCGACCCCGGACCGGGTGCGTGAAACCCTGTTCAACTGGCTCGCACCCTACGTGGCGGGCGCCCGGGTACTCGACCCGTTCGCAGGCAGCGGCGCGCTGTTTCTCGAAGCCCTGTCCCGTGGCGCCGCCATGGGCCAGGCGCTGGATGCCAGCAGCCTGGCAGTCTCCAGCCTGAAAGAACACCTGGGCACCCTGCGCTGCACCGTCGGCCAGGTGCAGACGGCCGACGCGCTACGATACCTGGACAGTCAACCGGCGACCCCCTTCGACCTGGTGTTCCTCGACCCGCCTTTCAACCAGAACCTGCTGCCAGCGGTGTGTGCCTTGCTTGAGCAACGCCAGTGGCTGGCCGAGGATGCCTGGGTCTACACTGAAAGCGAGACTGCCCCGTCCACCCTGGGCTTGCCTGGCAATTGGCGTTTGCATCGCGAGCAGAAATCCGGACGGGTGTATTACGCGTTGTGGCAGCGTTTGGCAGAGGACGTTGGCTGAACGGCTGGCCAGTGCATTCGAGAATAATAAAAGTGTCCGCGGCATCTGAACGTTTCGTCCCCGCCTTGGGGCTTGGCAACCCGCACTTGCAAACCTTGTGGGGCCCCCTGTGGCGCAAGACCAACCACATCGATCGCAAACGTGAACGGCTATGGCTGGACGACGGCGATTTCCTCGACCTCGACTGGCATGGCCCCCACAGTGCCGATGCACCCTTGGTGCTGGTGCTGCACGGGCTGACCGGCTCTTCCAACTCGCCTTACGTGGCCGGCCTGCAGCAGGCCCTCGGTCGCCAGGGTTGGGCCAGTGTGGCGCTGAACTGGCGTGGCTGCTCGGGCGAGCCGAACCTGTTGCCCCGCAGCTATCACTCCGGCGTCAGCGAAGACCTGGCCGCCACTATCGTTCACCTGCGGGCGTGTCGCCCCCTGGCGCCGCTGTTTGCTGTGGGTTATTCACTGGGCGGCAACGTACTGCTCAAGCATTTGGGGGAAACGGGCAGCGATAGCCAGTTGCAGGGGGCGGTGGCGGTCTCGGTGCCATTTCGGCTCGACCAGTGTGCCGACCGCATCGACCAAGGGTTTTCCAAGTTCTACCAGGCGCATTTCATGCGTGAAATGGTCGCCTACGTGCGCAACAAGCAACGCCAGTTCCAGCACGACGGACGCCACGAAGGGCTGGCGACCCTGACGGCGCTGGGCCCGCTGGAAAACATGCGTACTTTCTGGGACTTCGATGGCCGGATAACCGCGCCGCTGCACGGTTTCTCGGATGCGGCGGACTATTATCGCCGCGCCTCCAGTCGTTATTTCATGGGCGGGATCAAGACACCGACCCTGGTCATCCAGGCCGCCGACGATCCTTTCGTGTTTCCCCACAGCCTGCCCGAACCCGCTGAATTGTCCGCCTCGACCCGACTTGAGTTGCACGCTCAGGGCGGGCATGTGGGATTTGTCGACGGATCCTTGCGGTGCCCGGGGTATTATCTGGAGCGGCGGATTCCGACATGGCTGGCCAACCTGGGCCGGGGATGAACCGTGGCGAGGTGGCGATTCATGACCACCACCATCCCTGTGGGAGCGAACTTGCTCGCGATTGCGGTATGTCAGTCAATGCAGGTGCTGCTGATCCGACGCCATCGCGAGCAAGCTCGCTCCCATTGTTTTAGAGCCTGAGCGTCATTCGCCCTTCGCCACCCCGCGCTGTGGATCATTGATCCATTCACTCCACGAACCGGCATACAGCCTGCCCAACGGATACCCCGCCAGGCACAAGGCAAACAGGTTGTGACACGCCGTCACGCCGGAGCCGCAGTAGGCCACCAGTTCAGTCGGCGAACGATCTCCGAGCTTTTCGGCAAAGCGCTGCTTGAGTTGATCCGGCGGCAAAAAACGCCCATCGGCGCCCAGGTTGTCGGTAAACGCTGCGCATTGGGCGCCAGGAATGTGCCCGGCCACCGGGTCGATCGGCTCGACTTCGCCCTTGAACCGCGGCAACGCCCGGGCATCGAGCAGGGTCATGTCCAACTGGCCAAGGCGCTGTTGCAGTGCTTGTGCACTGAGCAGCAAGGCGCTGTCTGGCGCACCGCTGAAGGTCCCGCGACGGCTCTGCGGTGGGTCGAGACTCAGGGGCAGGCCGGCGGCATGCCAAGCCTTGAGCCCGCCGTCGAGGATGAACACGCCATCGCGCTTACCCAACCAGGCCAGCAACCACCAGGCCCGAGCCGCATAGGCACCGGGGCCGTCGTCATACAGCACGATGTCGCTGTCGTTGCTGATGCCCCAGGCCTGCAGGCGTTCGACCAAGGCATCAGGCTCCGGGAGCGGATGACGCCCAGTCACGCCCTTGATCACCGGTCCACTCAGGTCGCGCTCAAGATCCGCGAACGAGGCACCGGCGATATGGCCCTCGGCGTAACTGCGCTGACCATAGTCCGGGTCCTCCAGGGCAAAACGACAATCGAGGATCACCAGCCCGGGCTGTGATCTTTGCTGCTCGAGGGCTTGGGGGCTGATGAGTTGCGCGATGGACATGCTGAGCTCCTGTGGCTGAATCAAGGGTCCTATCCTACGGCCTTTCCTCCAGGGTCTGGGCCAGGGGGACGTAATACTCTTTGAACAGTGCATCCACCGCTTCGCGAGCCTGATCGGTCACGAAGCCGGCCTCCAGCACCAGCACCTGATAGACGCCACGCTTGATGGCCTGTTCACTCAGATGGCTGGAGTTTTCTCGCGTAGTGCACAGGAATCGTACCCAGGATGTGAGGATGATCCAGGCGTTAAGCGTCAGGGACTCGATCTGCACCCGGTCCATCTTCAGGATACCGGCCGCCACGAAACCCTCGTAGATGGCGGTGCCGTGGATCAGGCAGCGCTGGGAAAACCGACGATAACGGGCAGCAAGGTCCGGGTCACTGTCCAGAAGATGTTCCAGGTCCCGGTGCAAGAACCGGTAGCGCCACATCGCCGACAGCAGTTCCTGCAAGTAGAAGCGCTTGTCGTCTACCGTGGACGCCCGGCCTTGGGGAGGCCGCAGGAAACTGTCCACCAGGTTTTCGTATTCACTGAACAGCACGGCGATGATCGCCTGCTTGTTGGGGAAGTGGTAATAGAGGTTGCCCGGGGACATGTCCATGTGGGCGGCGATGTGATTGGTGCTCACACTGCGCTCGCCCTGCTGATTGAACAGTTCGAGGCTGTTTTGCACGATGCGCTCGCTGGTTTTCATTCGTGGGGCCATGGTTTGGGCTTTAATTCGACGAAGGCATTGATCGGCATCTTACGACCTATCGGTCACAGGAAAAACCCAAAGCCGTTGCGGATGTCATTGACTTTCTAGAGTACAAGCTCTAGAAAACACCCATTCCAATAATATCCGGTGCCCGACAATGCCTGCCGACGTTGCTTACTTGCACGAGTCTCAACAGCAACCAGGCCAACTGCGGGCGCTCTTCGATGCCCAGCGCCAGGCCTACGCCGCCCATCCGATGCCACCGGCCGAACAGCGCCGGCAATGGCTCAAGGCATTGCGGGAACTGTTGAGCAACGAACGACAGGCGTTGATCGATGCCATCAGCCAGGATTTCAGCCACCGCAGCGCCGACGAAACGCTGTTGGCCGAGCTGATGCCAAGCCTGCACGGCATCCATTACGCCAGCCGGCACCTCAAGGGTTGGATGAAACCTTCCCGACGCAAGGTCGGCATGGCCTTCCAACCGGCGTCGGCCAAAGTGGTGTATCAGCCGCTGGGAGTGGTCGGGGTCATCGTGCCGTGGAACTACCCGTTGTTCTTGGCCATTGGGCCGTTGGTGGGGGCGTTGGCGGCGGGCAACCGGGTCATGCTCAAGCTCAGCGAAGCGACCCCCGCGACCGGGTTGCTGCTCAAGCAATTGCTGGCCCGGATTTTCCCCCAGGACCTGGTTTGCGTGGTGCTCGGCGAGGCCGAGGTCGGCATGGCGTTTTCCAAACTACCGTTCGATCACCTGCTGTTCACCGGTGCCACCAGCATTGGCAAGCACGTGATGCGTGCCGCCGCCGAAAACCTGACCCCAGTCACCCTCGAACTGGGGGGAAAATCGCCGGCCATCGTGTCCATCGACGTTCCCCTCAAGGACGCCGCCGAGCGCATTGCTTTCGGCAAAACCCTGAACGCCGGACAAACCTGTGTCGCACCGGATTACGTGCTGGTACCGCAGAGCCGCGTCGGTGAATTCGTTGAAGCGTATCGCCAGGCGGTTCGCGGGTTTTATCCGACTTTGGCTGACAATCCGGACTACACCGCGATCATCAACGAACGACAACTGGCACGGCTCAACGGCTACATCAGCGACGCCACCAGCAAGGGCGCACTGCTGATCGAGCTGTTCGACCAAAGCCAGGGGCGGCGCATGGCCCACAGCCTGTTGCTCAATGTCAGCGACGACATGACCGTGATGCAGGATGAAATCTTCGGTCCGCTGCTGCCCATCGTGCCGTATGAGCGTCTGGACCAGGCCTTTGCCTACATCAATCAGCGGCCTCGCCCGCTGGCGCTCTACTACTTTGGCTACAACAAGGCCGAACAGAATCGCGTGCTCCACGAAACCCATTCCGGTGGTGTCTGTTTGAACGACACGCTGTTGCACGTTGCCCAGGATGACATGCCGTTCGGCGGCATCGGCGCCTCGGGGATGGGGCACTACCACGGGCACGAGGGTTTCCTGACCTTCAGCAAGGCCAAGGGCGTGCTGACCAAGCAGCGCTTCAACGCCGCGAAACTGATTTATCCGCCTTACGGCAAGCCTCTGCAGAAGCTGATCCAGAAGCTGTTCGTCCGTTAACACGCATCTTCCCGGGCAATAACAATAATGAACCCAAGCCTGACCGATACACCCACACTGTCACGGCGCGACCTGCTGAAATTCAGCCTCGGCGCCAGCGCGTTCCTGGCCAGCGTCGGGTTGGCAGCCAGCCTGGGCGGGTGCTCGCCCAGCCAACCGGCCAGCGGGCTGGCAGCCCTGCGCGACAGCGACCTGCCGTTCCTGCGCGCTGTCATCCCCGTGATGCTGGACGGCGCCGTGGCCGTCGAAAAGATCGCCGCAGCCACCGGCGCCACCCTGCAAAGCCTGGATACCGGCCTGGCTCATCTGTCGCCGTCCATGCTCAAGCTCACTCGCCAACTGTTCGACGTCCTCACCCTGGGCATTACCCGTGGGCCGCTGACCGGGGTCTGGGGCGCGTGGGAAAACGCCAGCGCCGATGACATCCGTCAATTCCTCGATCGCTGGGAAAACAGCTCACTGGACCTTCTGCGACAAGGCCATAGCTCGTTGCTGCAGATGGTGATGATGGCGTGGTACAGCCGGGCCGAGGCCTGGGCACATTGCGGGTATCCGGGACCACCAACAGTCTGAAAGCCAGGTGGTCCTGAGGGACATCGTAAACTTTAAATAATAAGAGACCCCCAGAATGCCCGTACCCGATCCCTTCCGCGAAGGCCTCGCCCGTGGCTGGACCACCCACAACGGCGCGCAGTTGACCCAGGACCTGAGCCTGGAAGCGGACGTGGCGATCATCGGCAGCGGCGCCGGTGGCGGCACCACGGCCGAAATTCTCAGCGCTGCCGGCTACCGCGTGCTGCTGATCGAGGAAGGCCCGCTCAAGACCAGCAACGACTTTAAGATGCTTGAGGACCAGGCCTACACCAGCCTGTACCAGGAAGGGCTCGGGCGCATGAGCAAGGACGGCGCCATCACCATTCTTCAAGGCCGGGCGGTGGGTGGCACGACGCTGATCAACTGGACCTCCAGCTTTCGCACCCCCGCTCAAACCCTTGACCACTGGGCCACCGAGCACAACGTCAAGGGCCACAGCCCCGCCGAGATGGCGCCCTGGTTCGAACAGATGGAGCAACGCCTGGGTGTGGCGCCGTGGCTGATTCCACCCAATGCCAACAACGACGTGATCCGCAAGGGCTGTGAACGATTGGGCTACAGCTGGCACGTTATCCCGCGCAACGTACGCGGCTGCTGGAACCTGGGCTATTGCGGCATGGGCTGCCCGACCAACGCCAAGCAGTCGATGCTGGTCACCACCATCCCGGCCACGCTGGACAAGGGTGGCGCGCTGCTTTACCTGGCGCGGGCCGAGCGCCTGATCATCAAGAACGATGGAATTGCCGGCCTGGAGTGCCTGGCCATGGACGAGCGTTGCGTGACACCGACCGGGCGACGCATCACCGTCAAGGCTCGACACTATGTACTGGCCGGCGGCGGCATCAACAGCCCAGCCCTACTGCTACGCTCCGATGCGCCGGATCCGCACGAACGCCTGGGCAAGCGCACTTTCCTGCATCTGGTGAACATGTCCGCCGGGCAATTCGACGAGGTCATCAACCCGTTCTACGGCGCCCCGCAATCGATTTATTCCGATCATTTCCAATGGCTGGACGGTGCTGCTGGCAAAATGTCCTACAAGCTTGAGGTGCCGCCCTTGCACCCAGCCCTCGCCGCCACGTTGCTCGGCGGCTTGGGGCGCGAGAACGCCCTGCACATGGCGCAACTGCCCCACACCCACGCCATGCTGGCGTTGTTGCGCGATGGTTTTCATCCAGACAGCCCCGGCGGCAGCGTCGAGTTGCGCAGCGACGGCACACCCGTGCTCGACTATCACGTTTCGCCGTACGCCTGGGACGGTTTGCGCCGGGCCTTCCACAGCATGGCCGAGATTCAGTTCGCCGGTGGCGCCAGGGCGGTCATGCCCATGCACAGCGATGCCCGCTATGTGAAAACCCTGGCCGAAGCCCGCACGCAGATCGACGGCCTTGACCTTGCCTTGTACCGCACGCGCCTGGGCAGCGCTCACGTGATGGGGGGCTGCGCCATGGGTGAAGATCCCAAAACTGCCGTCACCGACAGCCTTGGTCGTCATCACCAACTGCACAATCTCTCAATCCATGACGGTTCACTGTTCCCCACCAGCATCGGCGCCAACCCACAATTATCGGTGTACGGCCTGACGGCCCAACTGGCGACTTCCCTGGCCGAACGTCTGAAGAAATCATGAATATGCGGGTTATTCGCAGCGTCTATAGTGCTTTCTTACCCAACAGCCGACTTGGCCGACCGAGAAGGCTGCGATACCATCCGACTCCCCAACGGACACCCGCCAGGACGACGCGATGAACCGAGTGTTGTACCCAGGTACCTTCGACCCTATTACCAAGGGCCATGGCGATCTGGTCGAACGCGCCTCGCGCCTGTTCGACCATGTGATCATTGCCGTCGCCGCCAGCCCGAAGAAAAACCCGCTGTTCCCGCTGGAACAACGTGTGGAACTGGCCCGTGAAGTCACCAAGCACCTGCCGAACGTGGAGGTGGTCGGCTTCTCGACGCTGCTGGCGCACTTTGCCAAGGAGAAGAACGCCAATGTGTTCCTGCGCGGCCTGCGTGCGGTTTCGGACTTCGAGTACGAGTTCCAGCTGGCCAACATGAACCGCCAACTGGCCCCCGACGTCGAAAGCCTGTTCTTGACGCCGTCGGAGCGCTACTCCTTCATCTCGTCGACCCTGGTGCGGGAAATCGCGGCCTTGGGCGGTGATATCACCAAGTTCGTCCACCCAGCCGTGGCCGATGCGCTGACCCTGCGCTTCAAGAAATAAGCCGCCGGCTGCGATCCTCTTCGCAGCCTGGCACAACGCAGTCCATCGCGCCCGCGTGCACTGCGCTCGCCAATGCGGCACAATTGCGCACATACGTTTTCAGATGCCCGGGCCTTATGCCCCGGCAGGAGCCTGCATGTCCCTGATCATCACCGACGATTGCATCAATTGCGACGTCTGCGAACCCGAGTGCCCGAACGAAGCCATTTCCCAGGGTGAAGAGATCTACGTCATCGACCCGAACCTGTGCACCCAATGCGTCGGCCACTACGACGAACCCCAGTGCCAGCAGGTTTGCCCGGTGGATTGCATCCCCCTGGATGAAGCCCACCCGGAGACTGCAGAACAGTTGATGGCGAAATATCGCAAGATTACTGGCAAGGCTTGAGCCAGATCATTTTGTAGCGCCGATACGGGCCCTATCGCGAGCAAGCTTGCTCCCACAAGTGATTGGCTTCAGACACAAATGGTGTAAATCCTGCAGATCCCTGTGGGAGCGAGCTTGCTCGCGATGAGGCCATCCGCCGCACCGAACGCTTCACTCCTGCCGCTCAAACCCCTCCCCCACACACCCCAGGCACCGCACGAACGTGGCCTTCGCCGGGTCCACCACCAGCGCCTTCCCCGCATCGCCAACCCCACCGCCCAGCGCGGTAAACGGCAGGGACACCACAAATGCGCCGGCACCAATCACGGTGGCGGCCAGTAACAGCGGGCGAGCAATCAGCAGGTCGCCGATCATGGCAAAGGCAGGCGGATTCTGGATGGTGTAGCGCGGGTCGCCGCTGCCATCGTTCGCCCAGGCAGGCAAACCGACACTCAGCAACAGCGCAAGAACGACAGGTCGAAACAGCTTCATGTGGCGATCCTTCGGCAAAGTAGCAGTATGACTACTGACTATAGACCGTAGGCCGAATCAGCTCTGGCAGCGCGGACACCAGACACTGGCGCGCTGGCCCAGGCGAATTTCCCGCAGCCCTGTGCCACAGACCTTACACGGCTCCCCGCCCCGACCGTAGACGAACAATTCCTGCTGAAAATAACCGGGCTGGCCATCGCCACCGATAAAGTCCCGCAGCGTGGTACCGCCACGCTCGATGGCATGGGTGAGGATGCGTTTGATCTCGACCGCCAGCTTCAAGTAACGCGCCCTGGAAATACCTCCCGCTTCCCGACGCGGATCGATGCCGGCGGCAAACAACGCTTCGGTCGCATAGATATTGCCCACACCCACCACCACCGCGTTGTCCATGATGAACGGCTTGACCGCCATGGAGCGCCCACGGGAGAGCTGGAACAATCGCTCGCCATCGAACAGCTCGGTCAACGGCTCGGGACCGAGACGAATCAGCAGTTCATGGTTGAGTGGGTCGAGGCTCCAGAGCATCGCGCCAAAGCGCCGGGGGTCGGTGTAGCGCAAGGCCAGGCCGGATTCCAGCTCGATGTCCACGTGCTCGTGCTTGGCGGCGGGCATGCCGACTTCTACCAACCGCAGGTTGCCGGACATGCCCAAATGGCTGATCAAGGTGCCGACTTCGGCGTTGATCAGCAGGTATTTGGCCCGCCGCTCCACCTGCACGATGCGCTGGCCCGAGAGCCGCACATCGAGGTCTTCCGGAATCGGCCAGCGCAGGCGGCGGTCGCGTACCACCACGCGGCTGACCCGCTGCCCTTCTAGATGTGGCGCGATTCCGCGGCGGGTAGTTTCGACTTCCGGCAGTTCTGGCATGGGATTCTCGAGTCAGGCAAGCCCGGCACTCAACGAGTGGCGAGGTCGCGAATTTCCTGTTTCTGGGTCTGGAAGTCGTATTCCGACAAACCGATGTAATCGAGCACCAGGCTGCCGACACTATCCCACTCATGATCTTCGGCCTGATTGCCGAGCACCCGGTGGGAAGCACAGATGTTCTCGGACATTTTCAGGATCGCCAGCAGGTTTTTCAGCTGGCTGTTGTTGCGCGAAGACTCGTCGCTGAAAATCGCCAGGGCGTTGTGGTGGTTGGCGATGGCCTGGCTGACGTGATCCGGCAGGCGCCAGGACTTGGAGGTGTAGTAACCGACCACCGCATGGTTGGTGTTGAACACGCGGTTCTCGGTGTCCACCACCCGACACTCGGCATTGGCATTGGCGTAGGCCTCCTCCAGCACGCCCATGTAATCGGGAAACTGCTTGAGCATCAACGGCACGCCGCAATCGTGGAACAACCCCAACGCGTAGGCTTCGTCGCCATTTTCCAGGCCGACGCGCTTGGCCAGGGTCAGGCAGGTCATCGCCACGTCCTGGGCGGTATCCCAGAAACGGTTCAGGGTGACGATGGCGTCATCGTGCAACTCGCCCTTGATCGACTGCGCATTGATCAGGTTGATGATCGAACGACTGCCCAGCAGGTTCACCGCGCGCTGGATCGAGGTAATCTTGTTGCGCAGGCCGTAGTACGGCGAGTTGACGATCTTGAGCAAGGCACCGGAAAGGCCGGGATCGTGGGAGATCAGCTTGGCGATGGTCTCCAGGTCCGGGTCGGGCATGTACTGTTCCATCTGCAGATCCACCATGATCTGCGGCTGGGGCGGCACACTGATCCCTTGCAGGGACTGTTGGATCTGTTCGGCGGAAAGTTCTTTGGACATGAGTACACACTCCGGGTCAGGCGGGGATTCTAACCCTTAAAGATGGATCCGATACACCGCCGCCCACCTATCGTCCTTCAAGCCCGCCATCCCCTGCAACACGGTATACTCCCGCTCTTTTTTCCGGAGCGACGTCATGTCCCTGCCTAGCCTGCGCCTCAAAGCCAACGCCGACCGTCGCCTGCGCGCCGGCCACCTGTGGGTCTACAGTAACGAAATCGATGTGGCGGCCACTCCGCTGCACGGCTTCAAGGCCGGCGACCAGGCCATCCTCGAAGCCGCCGGTGGCAAGCCGTTGGGCATCGTCGCGATGAGCCCCAACAACCTGATCTGTGCTCGTCTGTTGTCCCGTGACGTGAAGCTGCCGCTGGACAAATCCCTGCTGGTGCATCGCCTCAACGTCGCGCTGTCGTTGCGCGAGCGACTGTTCGACAAGCCGTTCTATCGCCTGGTCTATGGCGATTCCGACTTGTTACCGGGCCTGGTGGTCGACCGTTTCGGCGATATCCTGGTGGTGCAGATCGCCTCTGCCACCATGGAAGCCCACAAGGACGACGTGATCGCCGCCCTGACCCAGGTGCTCAAGCCCAGCGGCATCCTGTTCAAGAACGACTCGGCCGCCCGCGATGCCGAGGGCCTGAACCGCTACGTCGAAACCGTGTTCGGCCTGGTGCCGGAATGGGTCGCCCTGGAAGAGAACGGCGTGAAGTTCGAGGCTCCGGTCATGGAAGGCCAGAAAACCGGCTGGTTCTACGACCACCGCATGAACCGCGCACGCCTGGCGCCATATGCCAAGGGCAAGCGCGTCCTGGACCTGTTCAGCTACATCGGCGGCTGGGGGGTGCAAGCGGCGGCGTTCGGTGCCAGTGAAGTGTTCTGCGTCGACGCCTCGGCCTTCGCCCTTGACGGTGTCGAGCGCAACGCGGCGCTCAATGGCTTCGCCGAGAAACTGACTTGCATCGAAGGCGACGTGTTCGAAGCCTTGAAGGAGCTCAAGGCCAGCGAAGAACGTTTCGACGTGATCGTTGCTGACCCACCCGCTTTCATCAAGCGCAAGAAAGACCTGAAAAATGGTGAAGGCGCCTATCGCCGTCTCAACGAACAAGCCATGCGCCTGCTCAGCAAGGACGGCATCCTGGTCAGTGCTTCATGCTCGATGCACCTGCCCGAAGACGACCTGCAGAACATCCTGCTGACCAGTGCCCGCCACCTGGACCGCAATATCCAATTGCTCGAACGCGGCGGCCAGGGGCCGGATCATCCAGTGCACCCGGCGATTGCCGAAACCCGCTACATCAAGAGCATTACCTGCCGGCTGTTGCCCAACAGTTGAGTCCCTGGCGGGGCCGGAGCGACCGCTCTGTGCCCCGTACATTGACATACGATGTGATTCGCAGCCTTGGCTGCGATTTTTTTTGCGCGTATGAAAAGTTACCGAGCACCGAAGTTAATACCGACACTGGCGAATCTTGTATGAACTCTCCCACATTATTACTGGAGCTTTCCTACTCAATACTCACTTGCCAAGCCCCCATTACAAACTATGATTGAGCTGTCACATGGCAGTGACGACCATTAGAAGCACAACACTTGTTTCAAACAAAGGAGCTGCATCATGAAAGCAATCAATCTGGAAGCTGACAAAATCGCTAATCTGGCGGGCCTGATTGTTCCCAAAGCCGCTAAGTAAGTAACCGATGGGGCCGAGGAGTGCCGGCGCTTCGACCCCATCCAGACTCTTCGCCCAGCGGAATCAATTTTCATGCATATAAATCCGTGCCTTTTCATACTTGCGCGCCCGCCACACCAGATCGTATGGAACTATGAAAACCATACTCAATTCGAACTTAACCTCAACTATTCGCTACGCCTGGCACAACTTATAAACGACCCTGCACAATTCGACACCAGCAACACCATTGATATTGAACTTGCAAACGCCGACATACTGATCAAAACACCCATCAAACCCATTACCTGGAACTGGGATGAGTTGTCGAAAATATTTCATATCGGCACAAAAAATATACCGTGTGAATGTGTTCCCCAAGATGTGAATGAATGGGCAGCCTCGTACCTGCAACATTGCAGCGAAATACTTTCCTCACCCACGCCTCCCACCCGGATACAGCCGTGCCCGGTCGAGCGGATTGCCCTTGCCCCCTGCGCCTTGGTTAACCTGCAGGACGTTTCGCTGACGCAGACACTATTGAGTCGGAGCACTTCTCGCTCATTCAGTGGGCACGCCATTTCAATCGAGCAAGCCAGCACCCTCCTGTACCTGACCCTGGGCTACCTGAACGAACGCTCGGTCATTCCCGCCAGCCTTCCCGACGCACTGGACGCGCGTCGCAGCAGCCCCTCGGGCGGCGGCCTGAACGCCTGCGAGGGCTATCTCTACGTGCGCAACGTCGTCGGCCTGGAACCGGGCATCTATGCCTATCATGCTGACGAACATGCCTTGAGCCTGATACGGCCGCTACCGGATGAACCCCTGGGCCAATTGCTATGCGGCCAGCACTTCATCGATCCATTACCGTTCGGCCTGTTCATCACCTCGCGCTTCGACAAACTCTGGTGGAAGTACGAACACTCCCGCGCCTACCGGATGGCTTTTGTCGAAACAGGTCACGTGTCCCAGACCTTCCTGATGGTGGCAACCGCACTGGGCCTCAAGACCTGGCTGACCGGGGCACTGTCCGACCAGCAAGTGGAACGCCTGCTTGGCCTTGAAGGCGCACCCGAGCAACCGCTGTTTTTTGTTGGCTGTGGTCATGGCGACGGACAGGTGCACTGCAAGGAATTGATGGCTCTGGTCAATGGCCAGGACAACACACCATGACGGGCCCAGCCTCTACGCAAACGCCTCGTTACACCTTGGGTGATTGGGATAACAAGGCAGCAGTACGCGTGAAAAAAAACGACTACCGCCTGCCCGACGACCTGGAGCGACAACTGGCGACTCGGGACTGGTTTCCGCCAGCCTTCATTCCCTATATCGCGCACCCACTGATCGACAAGGCGGGACGCGCCGTTGCCCTGCGCCTGGCGGCTAATCACCTGGTGTATTTCCTCGACTACACCACCATGCTCGAACATCAGGTCGTCAATCGCGCGGTGGAAATCATCGTTCACGGCGAACTGGCCGCAGCGATCCCCAGGCCGATGAAAACCGCGGCCCTGCAGCTCTACACGGACGAGGGTTATCACGCTCTGTTTTCCAATGAAGTGGCCGAACAGATCGCCGCCCTGTATGACATTCGCGACCGCCCACGCCCCAGGCGCATTGATCGGCTGCTGGGTGTGATCGAAGCCGCGAGCCCCGCCGATCGCCCCCTGGCGTGGTTCCTGTTGGGGTTCGTCTCCGAAACGATCATCGCCAAAGAACTGTTGGCCATCACCCGTGAACGCCTGGTTTCCACGGTGTACCAGATGCTCAGGAATCATCTCGAGGACGAAGCACGCCACAGTCGCTACTTCTGCGAGGTGTTCCAGTTTCTGTGGGCCGCCCTGCCCCCGACCCAACGCGATCGGGCCGCAAGGATGCTGCTGGAGATCATCGGCCTTTACTTCGAGCCAGACCTGCCTTGGCTGATGCGCAGCCTCTCCAGCGGCGGCTTCGACGAGCAGTCATCGCTGCAGATCATTGCCGAACTCCGGCAACCGGACGCCCATGCCCGACGGGTTCGCTGCGGCGCGGTATCGACATTCGCGGCCATGACGAAAGCGAGTTTTTTCGACAACGAGCACAACCGGCAGCTTTTCTCTCAAGCGGGGTTTATCGATGGCTGACACCAAGGACCTTTTGCACACCCGAAAACCCGCCGTCGTCGGTTTGCTGCTGACGCTGACCTTGCTCGGTGTATTTCCGATCGATGTGGTGCTGCCCTCGTTCCCTGCACTGTCCGAACACTTCCAGCGCCCATCGTCCGATATCGCCCTGTCTGTCAGCCTGTTCGCGGTGGGTATCGCCCTTTCGCAGCTGCTGATCGGCCCACTCTCCGACGTCATGGGGCGAAAAAACCTGCTCTTGATCGGGATTACCGTTTCGGCCCTCGGCGCAACAGGCTGCGTGCTCGCCGACGGCTACGGGGCCTTTCTGTTCTTTCGTGTCGTCCAGGCCTTGGGCTGCGGTTGTTTCGTACTGTCCCAGGCGTTGATCCAAGACCTGTTCACCGGCCGCGAGCAGCAGCGACTGCGCATCTTCCTGGTCACTTGCGGCGGTATTTTCATTTCCGTTTCGCCCCTGGCCGGCACCGGGCTACAGAGCTGGATAGGCTGGCGTGGCAGCTTCCTGGTGTTCATCGTCCTGGCCGTCGGCGTGTTCATGAGCGCACGCCTTTTACTCAAGCCTTGCGCGACGGGCCACCAACGCAAGCGCCTGGATTTCATCGCAGCCTATCGAAAGGTTTGCAGTGACTTCAGCTTCATGGCCTATTGGTTGACGTCGGCCCTGGCCTTTTCCTGCCACTTCTCGTTTATCGTCATTTCGCCATTGGTGCTCATCGACCAGTTGCAACTCTCGCCCGAGGCCTTTTCGTGGACGCTGCTGGGCTACGGACTGGCCTATATCGGCGGGGGAGCGGTGGCGACCGTACTGAGCACGCGGATCGACCCACAGACGCAAATCATCACAGGCCTGGGCCTGATCCTGGCGGCGGGAGCCTTGATGCTCGGGCTGTCCAGTCACTTTGGCTTGTCGGTCACCACCCTGTTGCTGCCCATGATCGTATGCACCACCGGAACGACCATTGCCCGGGCGGCGGCCCACACCCGGGCCATGAACCTATTCCCGGAACAAGCCGGTACGTCCGCCTCGGCCGGCAGTGTGCTGATCTTCGTCGTCGGTGGCCTGACCAGTGCCGCGATCAGCCTTACACCACTGGACCTGCAAGTGACCCTGGCCCTGTGCCTGATGCTGCTCAGCCTCCTGGGGCTGGGACTCAATACCCTGGTGCGGCATCGTCACAGGGGCCTGTTGCCCGGCTGAACGCTGCCAGTCGTCATCCCAAGCGCGACATTGGCGTCCGATCGGCGCTTTGCGTCATTTCATCCTGGCGCCAGCGGTGTAGAATCGCGACATTCATCGCCATTCATCCCCGGCGGGTTTATGAGCTCATGCTGAGGCGCGCAGCGATCCTGCAAAGTCATCGGCAACGTCCGGACACACCGCCAAACCCGGGTGTTCCAGACGTCGACAGAAGCTCACTTCCCCATTGATACCTGATAAGTACCTGATTAGCCGCCCGGAGTGCTCCATGCCTGATTACCGCTCGAAAACATCCACCCATGGCCGCAACATGGCCGGCGCCCGTGCCTTGTGGCGCGCCACGGGGATGAAGGATGACGACTTCAAGAAGCCGATCATCGCCATTGCCAACTCCTTCACCCAGTTCGTACCGGGCCACGTTCACCTCAAGGACCTCGGCCAACTGGTCGCGCGGGAAATCGAACGCGTCGGCGGCGTAGCGAAAGAATTCAACACCATCGCCGTGGATGACGGCATCGCCATGGGCCACGACGGCATGCTCTATTCGCTGCCGAGCCGCGAGATCATCGCCGACTCCGTCGAATACATGGTCAACGCCCACTGCGCCGACGCCATCGTGTGCATTTCCAACTGCGACAAGATCACCCCTGGCATGCTCATGGCTGCCCTGCGCCTGAACATCCCGGTGATCTTCGTTTCCGGCGGCCCGATGGAAGCCGGCAAGACCAAGCTCGCCAGCCATGGCCTGGACCTGGTGGACGCCATGGTCATCGCCGCCGACTCCAGCGCCTCTGACGAGAAGGTTGCCGAGTACGAACGCAGTGCCTGCCCGACCTGCGGTTCGTGCTCCGGCATGTTCACCGCCAACTCGATGAATTGCCTGACCGAAGCCCTGGGCCTGGCGTTGCCGGGTAACGGTTCGACCCTCGCTACCCACAGTGACCGCGAACAGCTGTTCCTGGAGGCCGGCCGGACCATCGTCGAACTGTGCAAGCGCTACTACGGTGAGAACGACGAGTCGGTGTTGCCGCGCAACATCGCCAACTTCAAGGCGTTCGAAAACGCCATGACCCTGGACATCGCCATGGGCGGTTCCACCAACACCATCCTGCACCTGCTGGCGGCGGCCCAGGAAGCCGAGATCGATTTCGACCTGCGCGACATCGACCGCCTGTCCCGTCACGTGCCGCAACTGTGCAAGGTCGCGCCGAACATCCAGAAGTACCACATGGAAGACGTGCACCGTGCCGGCGGGATCTTCAGCATCCTCGGTTCCCTGGCCCGTGGCGGCCTGCTGCACACCGACCTGCCGACCGTGCACAGCAAGACCATGGCCGAAGGCATCGCCAAGTGGGACATCACCCAGACCACCGACGAGGCCGTGCATCACTTCTTCAAGGCCGGTCCGGCGGGCATCCCGACGCAAACCGCGTTCAGTCAGTCGACCCGTTGGGAAACCCTGGATGACGACCGCGAAAACGGCTGTATCCGCAGCGTCGAGCACGCCTACTCCAAGGAGGGCGGCCTGGCCGTGCTGTACGGCAACATCGCCCTGGACGGTTGCGTGGTGAAAACCGCCGGCGTCGACGAGTCGATCCACGTGTTTGAAGGCAACGCCAAGATTTTCGAAAGCCAGGACAGCGCCGTGCGCGGGATCCTCGCCGACGAAGTTAAAGCTGGCGATATCGTGATCATTCGCTACGAAGGCCCGAAAGGCGGCCCGGGCATGCAGGAAATGCTCTACCCCACGTCCTACCTGAAGTCCAAGGGCCTGGGTAAAGCCTGCGCCCTGCTTACCGACGGTCGTTTCTCCGGCGGTACCTCAGGCCTGTCCATCGGCCACGCCTCGCCCGAAGCGGCGGCTGGCGGTGCCATCGGCCTGGTGCGCGATGGCGACAAGGTGCTGATCGACATTCCGAACCGCTCGATCAACCTGTTGATCAGCGATGAAGAACTGGCCGCGCGCCGCGTCGAGCAGGACAAGAAAGGCTGGAAACCGGTGGAAGTGCGTCCGCGTAAAGTCACCACGGCCCTCAAGGCCTATGCCCTGCTCGCCACCAGCGCCGACAAGGGCGCGGTGCGGAACAAGGCGATGCTCGACGGCCTGTAAGCGTCGTTAGCCGCAATAAAAATGCCCCGCCAAGTGCGGGGCATTTTTATTGGGGTGAACGCAGATCCCGAGAACACCGAAATCAAATGTGGGAACGAGCTCCCACAGGGGTCGTGGGTCTTATTGAATGTCTTCCGGCTTGACGATCACCCAGTTCTTATCCGCCGTCACCGGCAACCCTTCCTTGGCCTGGGCGGCGGCATGCTTGGCCATCATGCCGTTAATCTGGGTCATGTATTTGTCCTTGCGGTTGACCCACAGGTGAATGCCGCCCTTGGCTACGTCCACATCATGGAACAGCATGTAGCCGTCACTGCTGGGTGTGTCGCCGCCCACGAGCACCGGTTTTTTCCATTCGTCGATGTAGGTCAGGATTGCCGCATGTTTGCCAGCCATCCAGGTCGCCGGGGTCCACAGATAAGGCGTGTACTCCAGACCGAGGTTGGCCTTCTCATCATATTTGCCAGCGCTGATCTGCTTGCGTGCGGTGGTCAGTTCGCCAGTCTTGCGATCCTTGAGCAGCGTGGTCACGCCGATGACGTTTTGCGGCTTGAGGTTGTAGCCGTACTTCGGATCGGCGGCGACCATGCGCACCAGCTCTTCCGACGCCGCGGTCATGACATAGACCTCGATGCCGTTTTCCATCAGCTTGTTGTACAGCTCAGCCTGGCCGGTGAAGACCTTGGGTGGGTTGACGTTGTAGTTGACCACCTTGTCGCCGTCGTAATACGTGGTCGGCACTGGCTTGCCAGAAGCCATCAGCTCGTCGACGTAGCCTTTGAGCTCCTTGAGGGTAAAGCCAGAAAACACCTGGGCAACCCACGGGTAGCAAACCATGTCATCCACTTCGCACAGGCGGTAGTAATAGCTGAACAGGCTTTCCTTGTGATCGGCGGTGTCCTTGAACGGCATCAGCTTCAAGGAAGGGTCCAGGGTTTCACGGGTGATGAGGTCCTTGTTCTCCATGAACGGCAGCAACGACTCTTCAAGATCGTAGCGGTAACTGGTGTTGTCCATGTCGAACACCGCGTAGTTACCTTTGTTGGCGTTGGCCGCGATCATCGCTTCAAGGGCCTTGGCCTGTTCCGCCGGCCAGTGCTTGAGATCGGTGGCAAGGGCTTGGCCAGCAAGGCCAAGGCTCAAGGCGACAGCGAGAAAACGAGGTACGAGCTTCATCGGCATTTCTCCCAGGTTCAAAGAACCCGACGCTAACAAATGCGTGTGACAGTCCTCGCCTGCCCGCGACCGCTTGCGTCTTGATAGCGCCAGCGGCATATCCGTAAACGCCACACCCTTATTCCATAAACGACAATCTACATGCTCTTTTAGTATTAATTCATTAGTTATCAGGCTGTTAGGCTTCTCGCCTCGCAGTCGCGGCTTCGGGCGACTGGCACGTCTTATCGGAGTCTTTTTTTAATGAATCTGCCGCTGATCCTCAATCTGTTGGTGTTCCTCGCCTTGCTGTTCGGCCTGGCGCAAACCCGTCACCGCACCTGGAGTCTGGCCAAGAAGGTACTGCTGGCACTGGTGCTGGGCGTGGTGTTCGGTCTTGCCCTGCACACGATTTATGGCACCGGCAACCCGGTGCTCAAAGCCTCGATCGGTTGGTTCGACCTGGTGGGCAACGGTTACGTGCAGTTGCTGCAAATGATCGTCATCCCGCTGGTTTTCGCCTCGATCCTCAGCGCCGTGGCCCGCCTGCATAACGCCTCGTCCCTGGGCAAGATCAGCTTCCTGACCATCGGCACGCTGTTATTCACCACCGCCATCGCCGCCTTGATCGGCATCGGCCTGACCAACCTGTTCGGCCTCACCGCCGAAGGCCTGGTGGCCGGTACCCAGGAGTTGGCGCGCCTGCAGGTGATCCAGAGCGACTACGCCGGCAAGGTCGCCGACCTGAATATCCCGCAATTGCTGCTGTCGTTCATTCCACAGAACCCCTTTGCCGATCTGGCCCGGGCCAAGCCGACCTCGATCATCAGTGTGGTGATTTTCACAGCGTTCCTCGGTGTTGCGGCGTTGCAGCTACTCAAGGATGACGTAGAGAAAGGTCAGAAAGTGATCAACGCCATCGATACCCTGCAAAGCTGGGTGACGCGCCTGGTACGCCTGGTGATGAAACTCACCCCGTACGGCGTGCTGGCCCTGATGACCAAGGTCGTGGCTGGCTCCAACCTGCAGGACATCATCAAGCTCGGCAGCTTCGTGGTGGTGTCGTACCTGGGGCTGGGCCTGATGTTCGTGGTCCACGGCCTGCTGGTATCCGCCGCCGGGATCAACCCGCTGCGTTTTTTCCGCAAGATCTGGCCGGTGCTGACTTTCGCCTTTACCAGCCGCTCCAGCGCCGCGACCATCCCGTTGAGCATCGAAGCCCAGACCAGCCGTCTCGGTATCCCGCGGGCAATTGCCAGCTTCAGTGCCTCATTCGGCGCCACCATCGGCCAGAATGGTTGCGCCGGCCTCTACCCGGCCATGCTCGCGGTAATGGTTGCGCCAACGGTGGGCATCAACCCGCTGGATCCGCTATGGATCGCGACGCTGGTGGCGATCGTGACGTTGAGTTCGGCCGGGGTGGCCGGTGTCGGTGGCGGCGCGACGTTTGCCGCGTTGATCGTGCTGCCGGCCATGGGCTTGCCGGTCGCGCTGGTGGCGCTGCTGATTTCCGTCGAGCCGCTGATCGACATGGGGCGTACGGCGTTGAACGTCAGCGGCTCGATCACCGCCGGGGCGATCACCAGCCAGGTGATGTCACAGACTGACAAGGCGTTGTTGGATGCCGAGGAGCATGGGGAGTTGGTGCACGCTTGATGGCCTCATACCTGTGGGAGCAAGCTTGCTCGCGAAGAACGGTGACGCGGTTGGACTGAAGCACTGCGTCGTCTGAATCGCGAGCAAGCTTTGCTCCCACATGGCTTAGCGCTTTTCCCACACCTCAAAGCTGTAGGCCGGTTTGTCCCCTTCGGCCGGGTTCGGCTGGTTCGACACCAATGTCCACTGGTTCGAATCGAACGCTGGAAACCACGCATCCCCTTCCGGGCTCAGGGCCACGCGGGTCAGGTACAACCGATCCGCTTGCTCCAAGGCCTGGGCGTACAGTTGGGCGCCGCCGATCAACATCAGCTCATCGACGCCTTGTTCCAGCGCCCACGCCTCGGCTCGCGCCACCGCAGCCTGCAGCGTGGAAAAGACTTCCGCGCCCTCCAGCACCAGGCCAGGCTGTCGGCTGACCACGATATTCAGACGCCCCGGCAAGGGGCGACCGAGGGAATCCCAGGTCTTGCGCCCCATGATGATCGGCTTGCCCAGGGTAGTGGCCTTGAAGTATTTGAAATCCCCCGGCAAGTGCCAGGGCATGCTGTTGTCGACGCCGATCACACGGTTTTCACCGAGGGCTGCGATCAGGCTTAGGGGGAGAGTTTTGTTCATGGCGGCGAGGATACCAGAGGCTCGACGCCTGGCAACGTACCCCGACAAGCGCCACAGCGGTTATGCTCAACCCTCATTCGAGCAACGGAAGCGCCCGTGACAGAACTGCAGAACCTCTGGTTGACCGAGACGGTACGCCTGCGTGAAGAGCACGCCGGCCCGCTCGAGGACCAGGAAGCCAATCGCCTGGCCCGTGCGGCAGGGGGCGACTTATCCACCCGCATCCGCCACCGCGCCCACTGGCTGGCCGAACGCGATGGCCTTACCCAAGCCCTGCGCCACTGGCTGCAAGGGGCGCGCCTGGCACTGTTGGTATTGGCGGTGCTCGCTATTATCAGCGGCGCCGGCCTGGGCTTTGCCGCCCTCGGCGACGGGCAAACGCCGGTCAATGTGTTCTGGGCCTTGGGCAGTCTTTTGGGGCTGAACCTGATTCTGCTCATTTCTTGGACCCTGGGTCTGATCTTCGCCGGTGAGCAAGGTGCCGCACTGGGGCGCCTGTGGCTGTGGCTCAGCGAAAAACTCGCCCGCGATGCCAAGGCCGCCCAGCTGGCACCGGCCCTGCTGCTGTTGCTGCAACGGCACAAGCTCAATCGCTGGGTCCTCGGCGCGCTGGTCAACGGCTTGTGGCTGCTGGCGATGCTCAGCGCCCTTGTCATCGTATTGATGCTGATGGCGACCCGGCGCTATGGCTTCGTCTGGGAAACCACGATTCTCGGCGGCCAGACCTTCGTCGCCATGACCCAGGCGCTAGGCGCGCTGCCCGCACTGCTGGGGTTCAGCGTACCGACCGCGGAGATGATTCGCGCCAGCGGCGACGGCGCCCTGAACATCGAAAGCGCCCGGCAGGCCTGGGCCGCCTGGCTGGTGGGCGTGCTGCTGGTCTATGGTGTGGTGCCACGCCTGGGCCTGGCGCTGCTGTGCCTGTGGCGCTGGCGGCGTGGCCGGGCCACGCTGCGCCTGGACTTGAACCTGCCGGGCTACGCACAACTGCGCGAACGGCTGATGCCCAGCAGCGAACGCCTGGGCGTCAACGACGCCGCGCCTGCGCAGTTGCATCACATCGAAAGCGCGGTCGGCGCAATGCAAAGCGATGGCGCATTGCTGGTGGCCATCGAACTGGACAATCGACCCTGGCCACCGAAACTGCCAGACACCGTGAAGAACGCTGGCATCCTCGACAGCCGCGAGTCGCGCCACAAACTCCTTGAACAACTGTCACGCTTTCCCCCGGCACGACTGGCGATTGCCTGCGACCCACGCCGCTCCCCTGACCGTGGCAGCCTCGCGTTGATCGCCGAGCTGGCCCGCAGCGCCAGCGCCACCCGTGTCTGGCTGTTGCAAGCACCGCCCGGCGAAGCGCTGGACGCCGAGCGCCTGGGCGACTGGCACGACGCGTTGCAGCAGTTGCAATTGCCCTTCGCCGACTGTGCGCCCCTGAACTGGCTGGAGACCGGCCATGACTGAGCCCCTGAAGCCGCTGAAACTGGCCGTGGTCGGCCACACCAACGTGGGCAAGACGTCGCTGCTGCGTACCTTGACCCGGGATGTCGGCTTCGGCGAAGTGTCCCACCGTCCGAGCACTACTCGACATGTCGAGGGCGCGCGTCTGTCGGTGGACGGCGAAGCGCTGCTGGAGCTGTACGACACGCCGGGCCTGGAAGACGCCATCGCCCTGCTCGACTACCTCGATCGCCTCGAACGCCCTGGAGAACGCCTGGACGGCCCGGCGCGACTGGCCCGCTTCCTTGAGGGCAGCGAGGCGCGGCAACGCTTCGAGCAGGAGGCCAAAGTGCTGCGGCAACTGCTTGCCAGCGATGCCGGGCTCTATGTGATCGATGCTCGGGAACCGGTGCTGGCCAAGTATCGCGATGAGTTGCAAGTGCTCGCCAGTTGCGGCAAGCCGCTGCTGCCGGTGCTGAATTTCGTCAGCAGCGCCAATCACCGCGAGCCCGACTGGCGCGAAGCCCTGGCACGGTTGGGGCTGCACGCCCTGGTGCGCTTTGACAGCGTCGCCCCGCCCGAGGACGGTGAACGACGTCTGTATGAAAGCCTTGCATTGTTGCTGGAAAGCGCTCGGGGGCAACTGGAACGACTGGTCGCCGATCAACAGGCCCAACGCCAGGCTCGCCAACAGAGTGCGGTGCGCTTGATCGCCGAGTTACTGATCGACTGCGCCTCCTGCCGTCGCAGTGTGGCCAGCGATGCTGAACTGGAACGCCAAGCCATCAGCGAGCTACGCAACGCGGTGCGTCAGCGTGAACAGCGCTGCGTCGAAGCGCTGCTCAAGCTCTACGCGTTCCGGCCGCAGGATGCGGCGGCCAGCGACCTGCCGCTGCTCGACGGCCGCTGGGGCGATGACCTGTTCAACCCTGCAACCCTCAAGCAACTGGGCGTGCGGGTCGGTGGCGGGATCGCGGCGGGCGCGGCGGCCGGTGCCGGTGTGGATTTGCTGGTGGGTGGCCTGACCCTCGGTGCCGCCGCCTTGGCCGGGGCCATTGCCGGCGGTGCCCTGCAAACCGCACGCGGCTACGGCAACCGGCTGATGGGCAAGCTCAAGGGGCAGCGGGAACTGACGGTGGACGACAACGTGCTGCGCCTGCTGGCACTACGCCAACGCCAACTGCTGCAAGCCCTCAACCAGCGTGGCCACGCGGCGATGGACAGCATCCGCATCGCCATGCCCCAGGACAAGACCTGGCGCGAAGGCAAACTGCCCGACGCCTTGGGCAAGGCGCGGGCGTATCCGCAATGGTCGTCGTTGAATCCTCAGGCGCGGTTGAGCCAGGCGGAGCGGCAGGAGCAGATCGAGCAGTTGGCCGAGCAGCTCTAGATGACACAATCCCTGCTTGGGCACATGGTGCCCCCTGTGGCGAGGGGATTTATTCCCTCGCCACAGGAAAGCAGCGCTACCCCGTAGTTACTCATCGATCAAAGCCCTGAGCGCCGCAGCGGCCTCCGGCAACTCCAACTCACTGAACACCTGCACCCCATGGCGCTTGAGCAACGCTGCCGTCACGCCTTCGCCACTGACTTTCACGCCACTGAACGTCCCGTCATAGGTCAGCAGGTTGCCGCACGACGGGCTGTTGGCCTTGAGCACAGCGATCCGGATGCCGTGCTCACGCACCAACGCCAGCGCTTGATACGCACCTGATAAAAACTGCGCGCTGACATCTTCGCCGTCCGAGGTGATTACCGCTGCGCGACCATCGAGCACTTGCCCGCCCTGCCCACCGGGAATCTCTGCCGCCGCGCGTGGCGTGGGCAGGCCGCCGGCGACTTCCGGGCACAACGGCACGACCCGGCCTTCGTCGAGCCATTGCTGCAACTGATCGAACGGCCCGCTGGCGCCACCGTCGTAGCGCACGCGGTGCCCAAGCAGGCAGCGACTGACCAGGATCTTTTCCATGCTCAGAACAACTCGTTGCCACGGCGCCGGAACCATCCCGTCAAGGACAGGCGATCGCGCGTGGCAGGCAGGACTTCATGGGGTATTTCCCCCGACAGGAACACCACCAGGCAGCCACCAGAGGGCACCACGTCATGTTCCACGCCGTCGTCCAGGTACATGCGCAACTGACCGCCATGTTCCGGCAGCCAAGCGTCGTTGAGATAGAGCACCGCCGACACCATGCGCCGGTCGTCGTCGCGAAAGCGGTCGACGTGCTTGAGGTAGAACGCGCCGGGCGGGTACAGGGCGAAATGGCTTTCGAAATCTTCCAGGCCCAGGAACAACCCCCGATTCATCGCCTCGCGCAGACTGTCCATCAGCCCCAGGTAACGGTCGCAGGCCTGCGCCTGGCCGGGTTCGATCCACTGGATACGATCACCGCGAATGCCTTCACGAATTTCCGAAAACGGCCCGCGCCCGACCGCGGCCGGCGCCAGCTCGCCCTCGGCGGCACGCTGGCGACATTCAGCCGCCAGGGCACGGGTCAGCGCATCCGGCAGGAAAATGTTCTGCTGCGACCAGCCGCGCTCGGCCAGGTCGTCGACGATACGTAACAACAGGGGGTGATCAGAAGGTATTTGCATGGCGCGCATAGTATTCCTGTGCCCGTAAAACCGACAGCGACGCTCAGCAGGTTTTTTGCTGCCAGATAGCACCGCCGTACGAACTTGATACGAATTCTCGACAAGACCCCACACCCCACGGAGAATAGTCGGCTGCTGACAGGAGTCCCTATGCGCCGTTTGCTTTTCTCACTGTTGATGTTCTGCGTATTGCCTGCCTGGGCAGACAGCTATGACCAGTTGTACAAGGTCGCCGGCTGGCCGGAACAGCGGGCGCATTTCAATGACGCCTTGAGCGCCGCGCAGCAGCGTTACCAGGACAGCCTGCCGCCAGCGGTGTTCCAGGCACTGGTGAACAACAGCAATCAACGTTTCGCCCCCCAGGCCATGGACCAGCGGGCCGAAGCGCAAATGCGCAAGAATCTTCGCGACCCTCAGCCAGCCCTGAGCTTTTTCCAATCGCCTTTGGGCCGCAAAGTCGTGGCCGCCGAGCTACTGGCGACCCGTCGCGATCAACTGGCGAAAAACGCCAAGGGCCTGCCGAAGATGCAAGCCAGCGACAACCGCCTGTTAATCATCGGCCACCTGGCCAAGGCCCTGCCGGCCCGCGAGGCTGGCGCTGAAGTCAGCCTGGCGATCGCCGGCGTGGCGGCCGATAGCCTGAGTTCGATGATCCCCGGCCTGCTGGGCGGCGGCCAGGCCCAGGGCATGCTCAATGGTCAGCGCCAGCGCCTGATGGAACAGATCGGCACCGACCTGAACAACACGTTGTTGTACGTCTACCGCGACCTGACGGATACCGAGCTGGAAGAGTTTTCCACCTTCGCCGAGTCGACCGAGGGCCAGGCTTATTATCAAGCGGCCTTGGCGGCGATTCGGGCGGGGTTGGCGGTGGGGCAGAATCTCGGGCAGTAGATCTTCAGCGTCCATGGCACCGCTATCGCGAGCAAGCTCGCTCCCACATTGGACCTTTGGCGCTCGTCAAACCTGAGTTCACTCAAGCCTCTGTGGGAGCGAGCCTGCTCGCGATAGCAATCGCCCAGTCACCGCCGCGCCCGGCTCATCCGCTTGGTCAGGAACCCAAACATCTCCTGCCGTATCGCCAGCGTCTCGTTCGCCAGGTGATGCCGGCCTTCAGACAACATCAATACCTGCGGCCGGTCGAACTTGCTGCGCAGCACCTGCAGGTTGTGCGCCCAGTCCACCGTCATGTCCGCCTGCCCCTGTACGATCAATGGCTGGCGCGGGCTGCTCGGGGCGGCTTCGATGCGTTTGATCCACTGCCCCAATGCCCCCACCCACGCGGTGGGCAGGCGCAGCGGTTGCAGCGGATCGGCTTGCAGGAAGGACAGGAACTGCGGGTCGTTGGAGTTTTCGCTGAAACGCCGGGCGATGCCGGTCACGAAGGGTTTGAGCAGGTAATAACTCAGGCGCGACCAGCCCCAGGCCCGCGGCCGTACCAGGGGCGACAGCAGAATGACCTGGCCCTGGGCCGGGCTGTTGGCACCCTGGTTGAGCACGTGATCGACCACGATGGCCCCGCCGGTGCTTTGTCCGCATAGATGCCAGGGTTGCGGCAGGTCCAGCTTCCCGGCCTCGCTCAGCAGGCCCTGCAACGTGGCCTGGTACTCGGCGAAATCGCCAATGCTGGCGCGTTCGCCGCTGGACAGGCCATGCCCCGGCAAGTCGCAGGCGATCACCGCGAATTTCTGCTCCAGGGCCCACTCGATCAAGTGTCGGTACAGTCCCATGTGATCGTAGTAACCGTGGAACACAAACATCGTCGCCACGGCTTTGTCCGGCCACCAGACCTGAGCGACCACCTCATACCCGTCTATCTCGAAACGCCCCAGTCCCTTGCGCAACGGGCGCTGGGGGAAATCCAGCCCATAGAACCGCTGATAGGCCTGCGCTTGCTCCGAGAGAGGCTGCCACTGCGCCAAGGGTTGCAGGCTGGCACGCAGGTGATCGGGGTCGAAAGTGGCAGGCATCACTATTTCCAGGCAAGGCGCAGCGCGCGAAACGGACTTTATAGGCCTGCGATATTCATCTGTCGCGGCAGGCATGGCAAGCTACGCGGTCTCAGAGGATCGACTCCATGCGTTCGCCCCACCGCACGACCTTGCTTGCCAGCCTGCTTGCCCTCGGGTGTGCCGCCGTGTTGTGGGTCGCCTACGACTGGTTCCAGGGACGTTTTCTGCGCACGTTCAGCCAGCACACGGCAGTGTTTTCCGGCGACCCTTTGCGCCTGCCGACCGAACTGGCCGGCCCCGGCGCGATCCGCCTGGTGCATTTCTGGGATCCGGCGTGCCCGTGCAACGTCGGCAATCAGCAACACCTGACTGAACTGATCGATAAATATGTGCCGCAAGGCGTCGAGTTTTACACGGTGCAAAAGGCCGGCAGCCAAGGTCGCCTGCCGACCACGCTGAGCAGCCTCAAGTCCCTTGCGGTACTCCCCGGCTCGAGCCAGATTCCAGCCAGCCCCGCCGTGGCGATCTGGGATCGCAGCGGCAAACTGGCGTATTTCGGCCCCTACAGCGAAGGGCTGACATGCAACTCGAGCAATAGCTTCATCGAGCCGATCCTCGAAGCATTGAGCATCGGCCGGACGTTCGATGCCACCCACACGCTGGCGGTGGGGTGTTATTGCCCGTGGGGCCAGGACACATCAGCCAAAGAATAGCCAGCCGGGGGAAATCCCTCCGAGGAGCGATGCGCAGGGAAGCAGCGGCATGTTAAACAGGGAATAAACAGCGAGACCATGGGGTCGCTGTCACTCAATAAGGAATCTCCATGAAACGCACCCTCATCGCCTTCCTGTCATTGGTCGTCACCGCCATCATCGTCGCGGGTGGCTACCTCTACAGCAAGCAGCCCACCCGCCAGGGCACGGTGCAACTGCAAGGACTGCACGGTTCAGTGACCGTGCGCTACGACGAGCGCGGCGTGCCGCACATCCGCGCCGAGAACGAAACCGACCTGTACCGCGCCCTCGGCTATGTCCACGCCCAAGACCGGCTGTTCCAGATGGAAATCATGCGCCGCCTCGCCCGTGGCGAACTGGCCGAGGTGCTGGGGCCTAAGCTGCTCGACACCGACAAGCTGATGCGCAGCCTGCGTATCCGCGAGCGCGCCGCGACCTATGTCACCGAACAAGACCCACAATCCCCGGCCTGGATGGCGATGCAGGCCTACCTGGACGGCATCAACGCCTACCAGGACAGCCACACCCGACCGGTGGAGTTCGATGTGCTGGGCATTCCCAAGCGCCCCTTCACCACCGAAGATACCGTGAGCATTACCGGTTACATGGCCTACAGTTTCGCCGCCGCGTTCCGTACCGAACCACTGCTGACCTACGTGCGCGACCAACTGGGCGCCAACTACCTGAATATTTTCGACCTCGACTGGCAGCCTCAAGGCGTACTGGCCGCCAGTCGCAAGAGCGCCCTGCCATTGGCCGCCAGCGCCTGGAAGGACCTCAACGCCCTGGCTCGCCTGAGCGAGCAGGCCCTGGCCGACAATGGCCTGCCGCAGTTCGAGGGCAGCAACGCCTGGGCGGTCTCCGGCAACCGAACCCACAGTGGCAAGCCTTTGCTGGCGGGCGACCCGCATATTCGCTTTTCCGCGCCCTCGGTATGGTATGAAGCGCACCTGTCGGCGCCGGGTTTCGAACTCTACGGGCATTACCAGGCGCTGATGCCCTTTGCGACGCTGGGCATGAACAAGGATTTCGGCTGGAGCGTCACCATGTTCCAGAACGACGACCTGGACCTGATCGCCGAGAAGGTCAACCCGGACAACCCTGAGCAGGTCTGGTATCGCGGCCAATGGGTGGACATGACCCGCAGCGAACAGCAGATCGCGGTCAAGGGCCAGGCGCCGGTGACCCTGGTGCTGCGCCAGTCGCCCCACGGTCCGATCGTCAACGATGCCCTCGGCGCGAACGCCGGCGAGACGCCGATCGCCATGTGGTGGGGGTTCCTGGAAAGTCGCAATCCGATCCTCGACGCCTTCTACCAGCTCAACCGCGCCGACAGCCTTGCCAAGGCGCGCAGCGCGTCAGCCAAGATCCATGCACCTGGGCTGAATGTCGTCTGGGCCAATGCCAAGGGCGATATCGGCTGGTGGGCGGCGGCGCAATTACCCAAGAGGCCGGCCGGCGTGAAGCCCGGATTCATACTCGATGGCAGCAGTCCGGAGGCGGAAAAAGAAGGCTTCTACCCTTTCAGCAGCAACCCCCAGGAAGAGAACCCGCCACGGGGCTACATCATCTCGGCCAACTTCCAGCCGGTGCCGGCCAGTGGCATCGAGATCCCGGGTTACTACAACCTCCCCGACCGTGGCCAGCAGCTCAACCTCCAGCTCAGCGACAAACAGGCGAAATGGGACATCGAGACCACCCAGAAACTGCAACTGGGCACCACCACCGCCTACGGCCCGCGCTTGCTCGCACCTTTGCTGCCGGTGCTGCGTGAAGTGGTCAGCGATCCGCAGGAGCGCAAATGGGTGGAGCAACTGGCCCAATGGCAAGGCGATTACCCGCTGGACTCCACCAGCGCCACGCTGTTCAACCAGTTCTTGTTCAACCTGGCTGACGCGGCCCTGCACGATGAGCTGGGCGACGGCTTCTTCGAGACCGCGCTGTCGACCCGGGTGATCGACGCGGCCCTTCCACGCCTGGCGGCTGCGGCAGACTCACCGTGGTGGGACGACCGCTCGACACTGGGTACGCAAACCCGGGCCGACACCGTGAAAAAAGCCTGGAGCAAGAGCCTGGCGCACCTGAAGACCACCCTCGGCGAGGATGCCACGCAATGGCAGTGGGGCAAGGCCCACACCCTGACCCACGGCCATCCGCTGGGCATGCAAAAGCCGCTGGATCGGATCTTCAATGTCGGCCCGTTCGCTGCGCCGGGCACCCACGAAGTGCCTAACAACCTCTCGGCCAAAATCGGCCCGGCGCCCTGGCCAGTGACTTACGGCCCGTCCACCCGACGGATCATCGACTTCGCCGACCCGGCCCACAGCGTCACCATCAATCCGGTGGGCCAGAGCGGCGTGCCGTTCGACAAGCATTACGAAGACCAGGCCGAGGCCTACATCGAAGGGGTGTATCACCAGGCGCACCTGGCCGAGGAAGAAGTGGTGGCCAATACCCGCGCAACCCTGAAGCTGTTGCCGGCCAGGGCCGCGCCCTGAGTTTGTGGGGTATTTTTTCATCGCCAACAGGCTTGATCGTCATGGATGGTCAAGACTACTAGGGTTCAACACCCCGTCCCCCTTCATAGGAGTCAACGCAATGTTCAACAACTGGTCCGAACTGCTGCCCACCATCAAGAGTGCCTTTGGCGCCTTGGGCAAGAGCAACCCGAAAATGGTCAAGGCCTACATGGCCCTGGATGAAGCCGCTGCCGAAAACGACGTCCTCGATGCCAAGACCCGTGAGCTGATCTCCATCGCCGTGGCCATCACCACCCGCTGTGACGGCTGCATCGGCGTGCACACCGACGCCGCCATCAAGGCCGGCGCCACCCGCGAAGAAATCGCCGCCACCCTGGCCACCGCGGTGTCGCTGAACGCCGGCGCGGCGTACATCTACTCTCTGCGTGCGTTGGAGGCCCATGACGCGTTGAAGAAGTGACCGGCTGACACCTACGCCAGCGCGCCGAAATTCAGCCTGAATTGCTGCGGCGTTACGCCCAGCCTGCGATTGAATACGCTGCGCATGTGCTGGGCATCGCGAAAGCCGCATTGCCAAGCCACGGTCTTGAGCGGGGCGCGGGTGCTTTCGAGCATCACCCGCGCCGCGTCCACCCGGGCCTGCTCGACGAACTCCGCGGGCGTGATCTTCGCTTCCCGGGTGAACACCCGAGAGAAGTTACGCTGGCTCATGCTCGCGGCCTTGGCCAGATCGGCGATGGTCAGGTCACCGTTCAGGTGCGCCAGTACATAGGCCTGGACCTGGGCCACGGTGGATGTCGGTTCAGCGTGGGGGCAAGAAAAGGGCTGAATTGCGACTGCCCGCCCGCGCGCTGGGTGAACACCACCAGCCGCTTGGCAACACTCAGGGCAACGTCCGGGCCATGGTCCTGGGCCAGCAGGAACAACGACAGGTCGATGCCAGCGCTGACCCCGGCGGAGGTGTAGAGCTGGCGGTCCTGCACGTACAAACGATCCGCTTCGACCCGGGTCGAGGGACACAGCTGCGCCAGCGCCGCGGCGTCACCCCAATGGGTGGTAACAGTCCGCCCCTCCAGCAATCCAGCCCGGGCCAGCATGAAAGCGCCATTGCAGATCGACCCAAAGCGCCGGGCCCGACCACAGGCCTCCCGCAGCCAAGCATCGAATTCTGCGCCAAGGTGTATGAACGGCAACTGCGGCCCGCCCGCGACCAACAGCAGGTCGTAGGCCTGCCGAGCCTCGCTGAAATGCCGATGGGCATTCAGGGACAAACCGTTGGAACAGGACATCGCGCCTCGCTCGGCGCCGATCACTTCAAGTCGATAGTGATCCTCGGCGACCAGGAACCGATTGGCTTCGCTGAACACGTCCATGGGCCCGGTAACGTCCAGCGACTGGACACCAGGGAATACCACGACGGCGACGATTTTCTGCATGGTGCTTGCTTGCCTTCGAGTCGAACGACTCCAGCACCCTAGCCAATTCGCGCCCCGGAAGCCATCTGGCACGAAACCCAGGCTTATTGGCAAGGATCGCAGCCATGGGAACATTGTTCCGGTACCTTGCGGCGAACAGACTGACCTCCTCGGCGCCGCACTGGCCCATCGTCAAGAGGAGAACAGCATGAACAGCATCGCCGGCATCAAGATCCCCGACAGCACCCTCGCCCGCGCCACCACCGAGTACATCCGCGATATCGAGCCCGACCTGCTGTACCACCACTCTCGCCGGGTATTTCTGTTCGGCGCCTTGAGTGGCCAGCGTCGGCAGTTGGCCTATAACCCGGAGTTGCTGTATGTCGGTGCGATGTTCCACGATCTGGGTCTGGTGGAGGGTTATCGCAGCGACAACGAGCGCTTCGAAGTAGACGGTGCAAACGCGGCCGCAGCGTTTCTCAAGCCCTACGGGTTGAGCGATGACGACATTGAGCAGGTGTGGCTGTCGATTGCCCTGCACACTACGCCGGGCGTGCCCAAACATCTGCGTCCCACGGTGGCGCTGGTGACGGCCGGAGTGGAGATGGACGTGCTGGGAATGGACTACGCCGCGTTCCCGGCAGCGCAACGCGACGCCGTGGTGCACGCTCACCCCCGCGGAGCAGGTTTCAAGGAGTGCATCATCTGCGCCTTCGCCGACGGCTTGCGGCATCGTCCGCAGACCACCTTTGGCAACGTGAAGACCGACGTGCTGGTGGATCAGGAACCCGGGTTCAAACCGATGAACTTCGTGGAGGTAATCCGCACTTCGCCTTGGCATTCGTAGCCAGCACGCCCCACCGCTATCGCGAGCAAGCTCGCTCCCACAAGGGGATCTGCGTTCGGCCGCGAATTTGTAGGCGAACAAAAAACTGAGGGAGCGGGCTTGCTCGCGAAAGCGGTGCATCAGCCAACATGAAAGTTGGATGTACCTCCGTCTTCGCGAGCAAGCCCGCTCCCACATTTGCGCCAGTGTCAGGTTAGACCGGCGCGGTCACGGTCCGGCGTACTTCCGGTTGTTTCCAGGAGTCGGCGGCGCTTTCTTCGATAGCTTGCTGGATCGCCCGCTTACGGCTCTCTTCGGCGCGGCGGCTGAAGAACCAGACCAGGAATGTCACCAGCGACACGGCCAGCAGGATCAGGCTCGCCACGGCATTGATCTCCGGTTTCACCCCCAGGCGCACCGCCGAGAAGACTTCCATCGGCAATGTCGTCGAGCCTGGGCCCGAGACAAAGCTCGCCAGCACCAGGTCATCCAGGGACAACGCGAACGACATCATGCCCCCCGCCGCCAGCGACGGCGCGATCATCGGGATGGTGATCAGGAAGAACACCTTCCATGGCCGCGCACCGAGGTCCATGGCCGCCTCTTCGATGGACAGGTCCAGTTCACGCAAGCGCGCCGAGACCACCACTGCTACATAAGCCGCACAGAATGTGGTGTGAGCGATCCAGATCGTGATAATGCCACGCTCCTGGGGCCAACCGATCATCTGTGCCATGGCCACGAACAGCAGCAACAGCGACAGACCGGTGATCACTTCCGGCATCACCAATGGCGCGGTGACCAGGCCACCGAACAACGTGCGCCCCTTGAAGTGGGTGATGCGGGTCAGCACGAAAGCCGCCAACGTGCCCAGGGCCACCGCAGCGACCGCCGTATAGCAGGCGATTTCCAGCGAACGCACCACCGACCCCATCAACTGAGTATTGTCCAGCAGGCCGACGTACCACTTGATCGACCAGCCGCCCCACACCGTTACCAGCTTCGAGGCGTTGAACGAGTAGATCACCAGGATCAGCATCGGCGCGTAGATGAACAGCAAACCCAGCACCAGCATCAGGCTTGAAAAACTGAAGCGCTTCATTCCTTGCCCTCCATTTCTTTGGCCTGACTGCGGTTGAACAGGATGATGGGCACAATCAGAATCGCCAGCATCACTACCGCCAGGGCGGATGCCACCGGCCAGTCACGGTTATTGAAGAATTCCTGCCACAGCACTTTACCGATCATCAGGGTTTCCGGGCCGCCCAGCAGTTCCGGGATCACGAACTCCCCCACCACCGGAATGAACACCAGCATTGCACCTGCGATGATGCCGTTCTTGGACAGCGGCACGGTGATTTTCCAGAAGCTGTTGAAGGTGCTCGAGCCCAGGTCGGACGCGGCTTCCAGCAGGCTTGGATCGTGTTTCACCAGGTTGGCGTACAGCGGCAGGATCATGAACGGCAGGTAGGAGTAAACGACCCCGATATACACCGCCAGGTTAGTGTTGAGGATCTGCAGCGGTTCGTCGATCCAGCCCATGCTCATCAAAAAGCCGTTGAGCAGACCGTTGTTGCTGAGGATGCCCATCCACGCGTAGACGCGGATCAGGATCGCGGTCCAGGTCGGCATCATGATCAACAGCACCAGCACCGTCTGCAGCTCTTTGCGGGCGTTGGCGATGGCGTAGGCCATCGGGTAACCGATGATCAGGCACAGCACCGTGCTGATCAGGGCCATTTTCAGCGAGCCGAGGTAGGCGGCAATGTACAACTCGTCGTCGCCCAGCATCGCGTAGTTGCTCAAGTTGAGCAGCAGCTGCAGCTTCTGGTCGACGTAGCTGTAGATCTCGGTATACGGCGGAATGGCCACATCGGCTTCAGCGAAACTGATCTTCAGGACGATGAAGAACGGCAGCATGAAGAACAGGAACAGCCAGATGAAGGGCACCCCGATGACCAGTTGACGGCCACCGGGCGTTATTCGGTCGAGTCGGCGTTTGAGTTTGCGCATGTTCATGAGCGAAGCACCACGCCGCTGTCATCTTCCCACCAGACGTACACCTGGTCGCCCCAGGTCGGCCGCTGGCCACGACGTTCGGCGTTGGCGACGAAGGACTGGACCAGCTTGCCGCTCGGCAATTCGACGTAGAACACCGAATGGCCGCCCAAGTAAGCGATGTCATGGACCTTGCCGCTGGACCAGTTGTTTTCGCAGGTCGGCTGCTCGGCGGTGACCAGCAGTTTTTCCGGGCGAATGGCGTAGGTGACGGACTTGTCCTGTACCGACGTACTGATGCCGTGGCCCACATAAATGTTGCGGTCCAGGTCCTTGCAGGTCAGTACTGCGTGGCCTTCGGCATCGTCCACCACCTCGGTCTCGAAGATGTTGACGTTGCCGATGAACTCGCAGACCAGCCGGCTGGTCGGGGTTTCGTAGATGTCGATCGGGCTGCCGATCTGGGCGATCCAACCCAGGTGCATGATCGCGATGCGCTCGGCCATGGTCATGGCCTCTTCCTGATCGTGGGTCACCATGACGCAGGTCACGCCGACCCGCTCGATGATCTCGACCAGCTCAAGCTGCATTTGCGAGCGCAGCTTCTTGTCCAGGGCCCCCATCGGTTCGTCGAGCAGCAACAGCTTTGGCCGCTTCGCCAGGGAACGGGCCAGGGCCACGCGCTGACGCTGGCCGCCGGAGAGCTGGTGCGGCTTGCGCTTGGCGTACTGGCTCATCTGCACCAGCTTGAGCATTTCGGCGACACGGGCGTCGATCTCGGCTTTCGGGATCTTGTCCTGTTGCAAGCCAAAAGCGATGTTCTGCGCCACGGTCATGTGGGGAAACAAGGCGTAGGACTGGAACATCATGTTGATCGGCCGCTCATAAGGCGGCATGTCGGTGATGTCCACACCGTCGAGGAAAATGCGCCCCTCCGTGGGCCGTTCGAAACCAGCCAGCATGCGCAGCAAGGTGGATTTGCCCGATCCCGAACCGCCGAGCAAGGCGAATATCTCGCCTTTCTTGATTTCCAGGGACACATCGTCCACGGCAATCGTCTCGTCGAACTTCTTTGTGACCCGGTCGATTTTGACCAACACCTGCTTGGGTGTCTGGTCGCCCTCGAGGGCTTTCTTATAGGCGCCGGAGGCAACTGCCATTTACGAAACTCCCACAGAATTTGCAGTTCGCCCCATGCGGGCGAACCTTGGATAGTTAGAGCGCGCTTAACGCTATTTACCCGACTTGACCTTGGTCCAGCTGCGGGTCATGAGTCGTTGGATCTTGGGCGGCAACTCGGAGTTGACGTAAAGCTTGTCGACGACCGCTTGCGGTGGGTAAACCGCTTCGTCGGTGCGTACTTTCTGATCCATCAGTTCGCCAGCCTTCGGGTTGGGGTTGGCATAACCGACGGTGTCGCTGACCTGGGCGATCACCTCAGGCTTGAGCACATAATTGATGAACGCGTGGGCCTGCTTGACGTTGGTGGCGTCTCGCGGGATCGCCAGCATGTCGAACCAGAGGTTGCCGCCTTCCTTGGGAATCACATAGGCGATTTCGACGCCCTTGCCGGCTTCGCTGGCACGTGCCCGGGCCTGGAAAATGTCGCCAGAGAAACCGGCGGCCACGCAGATCTCGCCGTTGGCCAGATCGGAGATGTATTTGGAGGAATTGAAATAAGTCACGTAAGGCCGGATCTTGAGGAGCTGGGCCTCGGCCTTCTTGTAGTCTTCAGGGTCTTCGCTGTTGGGATTCAGGCCCAGGTAATTGAGCATCGCCGGGATCATCTCGTCGCCCGAGTCGAGGAACGAAACGCCACAGCTGGAGAGCTTCTTGATGTTTTCCGGCTCGAACAGCATGGCCCACGAATCGATCTTGTCGACGCCCAGGACCGCTTTGATCTTCTCGACGTTGTAGCCGATGCCGTTGGTGCCCCACAGGTAAGGCACGGCGTATTGGTTGCCCGGGTCGTTCTTCTCCAGGCGCTTGAGCAGCGCAGGGTCGAGGTTGGCGTAGTTGGGCAGCTGCGCCTTGTCGAGTTTCTGGAACGCCCCGGCCTTGATCTGCTTGCCCAGGAAGTGGTTGGACGGCACGACCACGTCGTAACCGGTACGCCCGGCCAGCAGCTTGCCTTCCAGGGTTTCGTTGGAATCGAACACGTCATACACCGGCTTGATGCCCGTGGCTTTTTCGAAGTCCGCCAGGGTGGTCTCGCCGATGTAGTCCGACCAGTTATAAATATGCACGGTGGACGCCGCCTGGACGCTGACGGCAAGCGTCAGGCCAGCGCCGACCAACAGGGCATTGCGTAGCAAAGAAAAAACAGGCACGTGGAGGTCCTCTTAAATAGTTGGGCCCAAGTTGCCCCCGTTACCTGACCGCAAAGGCCCTGCAACAAAACCGGCGCGCAACTTACCCTCGATAAACCGATCCAGCAAAACTTTTAGTCATTTAATTGCTCCTGTTGTCACCGTCGCGATGACGGCGACAACAGGAAGATGCTTCAGGCCGGCTTATTTACCGGATTTGATCTTGGTCCAGCTGCGGGTCATGATCCGCTGGGTCGCGGCTGGCAGGTCGGCAATCGCGTAGAGCTTGGCTTGCACGTCCGCCGGAGGGTAGATGCCCGGGTCGCTGGTGATTTCCTTGCTGACCAGCGGCGTAGCGGCCGCGTTGCCGTTCGGGAAGCTCACGGTGTCCGTGATTTCAGCCATGATTTCCGGCTTTTGCAGGAAGGTCATGAACTTGTAGGCACCTTCGACGTTTTCGGCATCTTTAGGGATGGCGACCATATCGAAGAAGCTGCCAGCACCTTCTTTCGGAATGTTGTAGCTGACTTTTACCTTGCCACCGGCTTCGGCAGCACGGGACTTGGCCTGGTAGATATCGCCCGAGTAGCCGACCGCTACGCAGATGTTGCCGTTGGCCAGGTCAGAGATGTACTTGGACGAGTGGAAATAGCCGATCGAAGGACGGATCTTGAGGAACAGCGCCTCGGCTTCAGCCAGTTGTTTCTTGTCCTGGCTGTCGGTTGGGTAGCCCAGGTAGTGCAGCGCCACCGGGATCATTTCGGTCGGCGAGTCGAGGAAGCTGATGCCGCAGGATTTCAGCTTGGCCGCGTTCTCCGGCTTGAACAGCAGGTCCCACGAGTTGGTCGGTGCATCGGCACCCAGCGCGGCCTTGACCTTATCGGCGTTGAATCCGATGCCGATCGAGCCCCACATGTACGGGAAGGCGTGTTCGTTGCCCGGGTCGCTGACCGAAACGGCCTTGAGCAGGTCGGTATTGAGGTTTTTCCAGTTGGGCAACTTGGACTTGTCGAGTTTCTGGTAGACCCCGGCCTTGATCTGCTTGGCCAGGAAGTTGTTCGACGGCACCACGATGTCATAACCGGATTTGCCGGCCAGCAACTTGGCTTCCAGGGTTTCGTTGCTGTCGAATACGTCGTAGACCACTTTGATCCCCGACTCTTTCTCGAACTTGGCGACGGTGTCCGGCGCAATGTAGTCGGACCAGTTATAGACGTGCAGCACTTTATCGTCCGCCTGAACGGCACCCGCCATCACGCCCATCAGGGACATGGCGAGGAGGGTCTTGCCAGCTATCTTCATACCTAATGTCTTCATGCCTAATGCCTTCATGAAAAAGTGCTCCAGTTATTCTTCTTAGCCACAGTTCAGTAGCCGACTCTCTGGCAACTTGAACAGGCGGTAGTCTGGCAAGTTACAGGGCAGGCTTTCAACAAAAGCCCAGCCTTTTGTTCACGCCGGGCGAGGCCCTTTCGGGCACCTCGCTCAGAGCCTAGCACTTAGCCTTGCAACGCACTGAGGGTCAGGTCCAGGCACTGCCGCGCCTTGGTCACCAGTTCATCGATCTCGGCCTTGCTGATCACCAGCGGCGGCGCAATGATCATGGTGTCGCCCACCGCACGCATGATCAGCCCGTTATCGAAACAGAACTGCCGGCAGATCATGCCTACACCCTTGCCTTCATAGCGCTTGCGCGTGGCCTTGTCCTGAACCAGCTCGATGGCCCCCAGCAAACCGACCCCGCGTACTTCACCCACCAGCGGATGATCATTCAGTTCCCGCAAACGCTTCTGCAAATAGGGTGCCGTTTCGGCATGGACACGCTCGATGATCTTTTCGTCGCGCAGGATACGGATGTTTTCCAAGGCCACCGCAGCGGCTACCGGGTGACCGGAATAGGTAAACCCGTGGTTGAAGTCGCCGCCTTCGTTGAGCACCGCGACCACATCATCGCGCACGATCAGGCCACCCATGGGGATGTAGCCGGAGGTCAGGCCCTTGGCAATGGTCATCATGTGCGGTTTCAACCCGTAGTGGTCGGTACCGAACCACTCACCGGTACGGCCGAAACCGCAGATCACTTCGTCGGCCACGAACAGAATGTCGTACTTGGCGAGGATTTCCTTCATGCGCGGCCAGTAGCTGTCCGGCGGTACGATCACGCCGCCCGCACCCTGGATCGGCTCGGCGATGAAGGCTCCGACGTTGTCCACGCCGAGCTCCAGGATCTTTTCTTCCAGTTGATTGGCCGCCCAGACGCCGAACTCTTCGGGGCTCATGTCGCCGCCTTCGCCGAACCAGTACGGCTGGGCGATGTGGACAATGCCCGGGATCGGCAAGTCGCCTTGTTCGTGCATATAGGTCATGCCGCCCAGGCTCGCGCCGGCCACGGTCGAACCGTGATAACCGTTCTTGCGGCTGATGATGACTTTCTTGTTCGGCTGGCCTTTGATCGCCCAATAGTGACGGACCATCCGCAGCATGGTGTCGTTGCCTTCGGAGCCGGAGCCGGTGAAGAACACGTGATTCATGCCTTCAGGGGCAATGTCGGCGATGGCTTTGGACAGTTCCAGCACCGGCGGATGGGCGGTCTGGAAGAACAGGTTGTAATAAGGCAGTTCACGCATCTGGCGGCTGGCGGCGTCGGCCAGTTCATCGCGGCCGTAGCCGACCGCCACGCACCAGAGGCCGGCCATGCCGTCGAGGATCTTGTTGCCTTCACTGTCCCAGAGGTAGACGCCCTTGGCGTGGGTGATGATGCGCGGGCCTTTCTCTTTGAGCTGTTTGAAGTCGCTGAACGGCGCCAGGTGATGATCGTTGCTCAGGGCCTGCCATTCACGGGTTTGCGGGTTGTTGCGGGTCATGCGAATTCTCCTTTATATCGGTGGGAGCGAGGCTGCCCGAAGCAGCCCCGCCCGGCGCATCAGACGGCAAAGAGCAGGAATTCCCGCTCCCACGAACTGATGACGCGCTTGAAGTTTTCATGCTCGGCCCGCTTGACCGCGACGTAGCCTGTGATGAATTTCTTGCCCAGATACTTCTCGATGGTCGCGCTGTTCTCCATGCGCTCGAGGGCATCTTCAATGGTCAACGGCAGGCGCAGGTTGCGGCGCTCATACCCGCGGCCCACGACCGGTGCGCTCGGGTTGATGCCTTCGACCATGCCGATGTAACCGCACAACAGGCTGGCGGCAATGGCCAGGTACGGGTTGGCGTCGGCACCCGGCAGGCGGTTTTCCACCCGGCGGTTCTGCGGCCCGGCATCCGGCACCCGCAGGCCCACGGTGCGGTTCTCTTCACCCCACTCCACGTTCACTGGCGCCGAGGTGTCGGGCAGGAAGCGGCGGAACGAGTTGACGTTGGGGGCGAACAGCGGCAACAGCTCGGGGATGAATTTCTGCAGGCCGCCGATATGGTGCAAGAACAGCTCGCTCATGGTCCCGTCTTCATTGGAGAAGACGTTCTTGCCGGTTTCCTTGTCGATGATGCTCTGGTGCAGGTGCATCGCGCTGCCCGGCTCGCCCGTCATGGGCTTGGCCATGAAGGTGGCGGCCACGTTGTGCTTGAGCGCCGCTTCACGCATGGTGCGCTTGAACACCAGAATCTGGTCGGCCAGGGAAAGGGCATCGCCGTGACGGAAGTTGATTTCCATCTGCGCCGTACCGTCCTCGTGGATCAGGGTATCGAGGTCCAGTTCCTGCAGTTCGCACCAGTCATAGACGTCTTCGAACAGCGGGTCGAATTCGTTGGCCGCTTCAATCGAGAAAGACTGGCGACCGGTTTCCGGGCGACCGGAGCGGCCAACGGGCGGTTGCAGCGGAAAGTCCGGGTCGTCGCTGCGCTTGGTCAGGTAGAACTCCATTTCCGGTGCGACGATCGGCTGCCAACCCTTGTCGGCATAAAGCTTGAGCACCTTCTTGAGCACGTTGCGCGGCGACAGCTCGATAGGGTTGCCCTGCTTGTCGTAGGAGTCGTGGATAACCTGGGCGGTGGGCTCGATGGCCCAAGGCACAAGGAATACTGCGTTTTCGTCCGGGCGGCACATCATGTCGATGTCGGCAGGGTCGAGCAGTTCGTAATAGATGTCGTCTTCGACATAGTCGCCCGTAACGGTCTGGAGCAGGACGCTCTCGGGCAGGCGCATGCCTTTTTCGGCAATGAACTTGTTGGTCGGCGAGATCTTGCCCCGGGTGATGCCGGTCAGGTCGCCAATCATGCATTCGACTTCTGTGATCTTATGGTCTTTCAACCAATCGGTGAGCTGGTCGAGGTTGTTACTCATAAATGCCTCTAGGCGTGAGTTTCCTGGCTGCTATTAGTAGTCAGGCGTTGTTTGACGCATCGGCGTCGCGTTGTGTTGCCCTTGCCCGGCAGGCATCGCCAAATGCCTGGAAAATCGCAAGGTAGTACGGATTGGAGCTTACCTCCCATTCAGGGTGCCACTGCACACCTAAAGCAAAAGCCTTGCCTTGTGTCACTGAGACCGCCTCGATCAGGCCGTCCGGCGCCACCGCTTCGGCCCGCAGACCAGGAGCCAGGCGCTCAATGCCCTGGCCGTGGATCGAGTTGACTTCAATCACCGACGGCAAGCCCAGGCCCGCCAGGACGCCACCAGGCTGGATATGCATGGCATGAGCCGGGCCATACTGAATGTCTACCGATTGTGTGTCGTCTTCACGATGATCGATGAAGGTTCCGACTTCATGAACTTTTTGATGCAGGCTGCCGCCAAAGGCTACGTTCATTTCCTGGAAGCCGCGGCAGATGCCCAGCACCGGCACACCCGCATCGACCGCGGCGCGAATCAGCGGCAGGGTGGTGGCATCCCGTGCAGGATCATGAGCAGTACCCGGCGCGCTGGCGGGGCCCTGATAATGAAAAGGTTCTACATTAGAAGGAGAGCCGGTAAAAAGAATGCCGTCCAGGCTGTCCAGAATATCGGACGGAGCGAATAAATCCGCCAGGGACGGGATCAGCACTGGCAGGCCCTTGGCGGCTGTCGCGACAGCCCGGGAATATTTATCGCCACTGATGTGATACGCATGCAGACCAATCTGCTTGGAGCAGGTGGTGACGCCGATTAACGGCAGGCGAGACATGAAGCACCCCGGTATTATTGCTGTTATGGGTTTGAATCGAGCTTAGCCTTGTTCATTTTTTTACACAACACCCCCGTAAAAAATACAACACGGCCCGCTCAAGCCTGCGGGCGCCAAGCCCGGCAAAGGGAAAAAAACGCCCTAAATTGCCTCAAAAAAGCTCCACAGGTGCTTTTTTAGGGCAAAAAAGGCCCTGCTTGACTTCGGCATGCCGTTCGGGTTGACTGGCTTTCGAAGAGATCAATGATTGATATTTTTAACAACAAAGGTGTTGCATCATGTCGGTACCCCCGCGTGCCGTTCAGCTTAACGAAGCGAACGCGTTCCTTAAGGAACATCCTGAGGTTCTGTACGTTGACCTTCTGATTGCGGATATGAATGGTGTGGTGCGCGGCAAGCGCATCGAACGCACCAGCCTCCACAAGGTTTACGAGAAAGGCATCAACCTGCCGGCCTCTCTATTTGCTCTGGATATCAATGGCTCGACGGTGGAAAGCACCGGCCTGGGCCTGGACATCGGCGACGCTGACCGAATCTGTTATCCAATTCCTGACACCCTGTGCAATGAGCCCTGGCAGAAGCGTCCTACCGCACAACTGTTGATGACCATGCACGAACTCGAAGGCGAGCCTTTCTTCGCCGACCCTCGTGAAGTCCTGCGCCAGGTCGTGACCAAGTTCGATGAGCTGGGCCTGACCATCTGCGCCGCATTCGAGCTGGAGTTCTACCTGATCGACCAGGAGAACGTGAATGGCCGCCCACAACCGCCCCGCTCACCGATCTCCGGCAAACGCCCGCATTCGACCCAGGTCTACCTGATCGACGACCTCGACGAATACGTCGATTGCCTCCAGGACATTCTGGAAGGGGCCAAGGAGCAGGGCATTCCCGCCGACGCCATCGTCAAGGAAAGTGCTCCGGCGCAGTTCGAAGTGAACCTGCACCACGTCGCCGATCCGATCAAGGCCTGCGACTACGCGGTCCTGCTCAAGCGTCTGATCAAGAACATCGCCTACGACCATGAAATGGATACCACCTTCATGGCCAAGCCGTATCCGGGCCAGGCGGGCAATGGTCTACACGTTCACATTTCGATTCTGGACAAGGATGGCAAGAATATTTTTGCCAGCGAGGATCCCGAGCAGAACGCCGCACTGCGTCACGCGATCGGCGGTGTGCTCGAGACCCTACCGGCGCAGATGGCTTTCCTCTGCCCGAACGTCAACTCCTACCGTCGTTTCGGTGCCCAGTTCTATGTGCCGAACTCGCCGACCTGGGGCCTGGACAACCGCACCGTGGCCCTGCGCGTGCCCACCGGTTCCGCCGATGCCGTGCGCCTGGAACACCGTGTTGCCGGCGCCGATGCCAACCCGTACCTGCTGATGGCGGCAGTGCTGGCAGGCGTGCACCATGGCCTGGTCAACAAGATCGAGCCCGGTGCGCCGGTGGAAGGCAACAGCTACGAGCAGAACGAGCAAAGCCTGCCGAACAACCTGCGCGATGCCCTGCGCGAACTGGACGACAGCGAAGTCATGGCCAAGTACATCGATCCGAAATACATCGATATCTTCGTGGCTTGCAAGGAAAGTGAGCTGGAGGAGTTCGAACACTCCATCTCCGACCTTGAGTACAACTGGTACCTGCATACCGTGTAAGTGGGTTGCAGTGAAAAATAACGCCGCAGGCCTTCAGGGCTGCGGCGTTTTTTATGTGTTTGGGTGGATGGCCGCCTTCGGCGGATCGCGAGCAAGATCGTCCCACAGGGGATTTGCGGTGCGCATGCTTTGAGGGTCACCACACACTCAATGTGGGAGCGAGCCTGCTCGCGATGGCGGCCGGGAAGACAACACCGGACCCGGCTCGTACAATGCCCGGCAGCCCCGCAGGAGACACCCATGACGCGCATCGCCACCCCTCGCAAACCCCGCGCACGCAGCCAGGCCCGGATCGACACCATCCTTGATGCCGCCCGTACGCTGCTTGCCGCCGAAGGCGTGGCCAGCCTGTCGATCTATAGCGTCGCCGAACGCGCGGGGATCCCGCCCTCCTCCGTCTACCACTTCTTCGCCAGCGTCCCGGCGTTGCTTGAAGCGTTGACCGCCGACGTCCATGCAGCCTTTCGCGCCTGCCTGCAGGCGCCAATCGATCATCAAGCCCTGAACCACTGGCACGACCTGTCGCGGCTGGTGGAGCAGCGCATGCTCACCATCTATGGCCAGGACGCCGCCGCCCGCCAACTGATCCTGGCCCAGCATGGCCTGACCGAAGTCACCCAGGCCGACCGTCAACACGACCTCGAGCTGGGCGACCTGATGCATAAATTGTTCGACCGCCATTTCGAACTGCCAACGCTGCCTAAAGACGTCGACGTGTTCGCCCTGGCCATGGAGCTGGGCGACCGCGTCTACGCCCGCTCGGTGCAACAACACAACCAGATCACCCCGCGCATGGCGGAGGAAGGCATGCGGGTATTCGATGCGTACCTGGGGTTGTATCTGCCGCCGTATTTGCCCAAGCGCTCTGATTGATCGGTGATCGTTCCCACGCTCCGCGTGGGAATGCAGCCAGGGATGCTCCGCGTCCCCAAGAGCCGAACGCGGAGCGTCCGTAGAGGCATTCCCACGCAGAGCGTGGGAACGATAAGCCCCGAAGGGCTCGCGCCGTCCGGGGCTGTGGGTAAAGCATCGCTCACAGCTTGGCGATAGACACCTCGGTGGATTTGACGAAGGCGATCACTTCGCTGCCGATCGCCAGCTCCAGCTCCTTGACCGAGCGAGTGGTAATGACCGAGGTGACGATGCCGGAGGCGGTCTGCACGTCGATTTCCGACAGTACGTCGCCCTCTACGATTTCCTTGATGGTGCCTTTGAACTGGTTGCGTACGTTGATGGCTTTGATAGTCATGGTGTCGATTCCTGTCTGGATGAAGTTATTGCGCCCAACGCAACTGCGTGGGCAAGGGTGAAACGGGTTCGGGTTCCGGCGGTTGGCCGGGCAAGGACAGCACACGGTTGAGGACTTCGGTTTCCAGGGCCGCCAGGCGATGTGAGCCGCGAACCCGTGGACGTGGCAGGTCGATAGCCAGGTCGAGGCCGATCTGGCCGTCCTCGATCAGGATCACCCGGTCAGCGATTGCCACCGCTTCGCTGACGTCATGGGTCACCAGCAGCACGGTAAAACCGTGTTGCTGCCACAAGCGTTCGATCAGTTGCTGCATCTCGATTCGGGTCAGCGCGTCCAGCGCTCCCAAGGGTTCGTCGAGCAACAGCAGGCGTGGTTGATGGATCAGGGCGCGGGCCAGGGCCACCCGTTGTTTCTGCCCACCGGACAATGCCGCCGGCCATTCATGGGCGCGGTCGGCCAAGCCCACGGCTTCCAATGCCTGCAACGCTTGCGGCCGCCAGTTACCCTTGAGCCCGAGGCCGACGTTATCGATGACTTTTTTCCAGGGCAGCAAACGAGCTTCCTGAAACATCAGCCGCGTGTCCTCCCGGGCGTCACTCAACGACGCCGAGCCGGCCAACAGTTGGCCGCCCGAGGGCTGATCGAGGCCGGCCAGCAAGCGCAGCAAGGTACTTTTTCCACAGCCGCTGCGACCGACTACGGCCACGAACTGCCCGGCCGGAACGTGTAGGTCGATGTCCCGCAGCACTTGGCGCGAGCCGAAGGTTTTTTGCAGCTTGCGCACTGCCAACGGAATGCCTCGCAGCAGGCGCGGAGGTTGTTGGGCGGTCATGCGGCACCTCCCTTGTGCACTTGATAGGCCGGGTGCCAACGCAGCCAGACCCGCTCAAGCCCGCGGGCGGCGAGGTCGGCCAGTTTGCCCAGCACGGCGTACAAGAGAATCGCCAGCACCACCACATCGGTCTGCAGGAACTCCCGGGCATTCATTGCCAGATAACCGATACCGGAGCTGGCGGAGATGGTTTCCGCCACGATCAGTGTCAGCCACATGAAACCCAGGGCAAACCGCACGCCCACCAGGATCGAAGGCAAGGCCCCGGGCAGAATCACCTGGCGAAACAGACTGAAACCGGACAGGCCGTAGCTGCGAGACATCTCCACCAGTGCCGGATCGACGTTGCGAATCCCGTGGTAGGTATTGAGGTAGATCGGAAACAGCGTGCCCAGGGCCACCAGGAAAATCTTCGCCGACTCGTCGATACCAAACCACAGGATCACCAGCGGAATCAGCGCCAGGTGCGGCACGTTCCGGACCATCTGCACGGAACTGTCCAACAGGCGCTCGCCCCATTTCGACAGGCCAGTGATGAAACCCAGGGCCAGGCCAATGCCGCCGCCGATCAGGAAACCGACCGCAGCCCGCCAACTGCTGATGGCCAGGTGCGTCCAGATCTCGCCGCTACGCACCAGATGGACCCCAGCTTCGACCACCGCCACGGGTGCCGGCAGGATCCGCGTGGATAACCAACCCGCCGACACCGACAGTTGCCATACCGTCAGCAACAGCAGCGGTACCGCCCAAGGCGCAAGGTTGTGGATAATTTTCTTCATGGCCGCCTCAACTCTGGGACGCGGCTTTGGGAAGGATGTCGTTGGCGACCATTTCACCGAACGGGCTCACATAACCCTGGCTCTTCGGCAGTTCCGGGCGCTCCACGTCCAGATGCGGAAACAACAACTCGGCCACGCGGTAGGACTCTTCCAGGTGTGGATAACCAGAGAAGATGAAAGTGTCGATCCCCAGGTCGGCGTACTCCTTGACCCGCGCCGCCACAGTCGGACCATCGCCCACCAACGCCGTGCCGGCACCGCCACGGACCAGACCGACACCGGCCCAGAGGTTGGGGCTGACTTCCAGCTTGTCGCGTCGGCCACCGTGCAACGCGGCCATCCGTTGCTGGCCTACCGAATCGAAGCGCGCCAGAGAGGCCTGGGCACGGGCAATGGTCTCGTCGTCCAGATGGGAGATCAATCGGTTGGCCGCTTGCCAGGCTTCGGCGTTGGTCTCGCGCACAATTACATGCAGGCGGATGCCGAAGCGTACGGTGCGACCGAGCTTCGCCGCCTTGGCCCGTACCTGTTCGATTTTTTCCGCGACGGCTGCGGGCGGCTCGCCCCAGGTCAGCACCATTTCCACCTGCTCGGCGGCCAGATCCTGGGCGGCTTCCGACGAGCCGCCGAAATACAGCGGCGGACGCGGCTGCTGGATCGGCGGATAGAGCAGCTTGGCGCCCTTCACACTGATGTGTTCGCCGTCGTAATCCACGGTCTCGCCTTCCAGCACCCGGCGCCAGATGCGGGTGAATTCCACCGACGCCTGATAGCGCTCTTCGTGGTTCAGGAACAAGCCGTCGCCGGCCAATTCGTCCGGGTCACCGCCAGTCACCAGGTTGAACAACGCACGTCCGCCGGACAAGCGGTCCAGGGTCGCGGCCTGACGCGCCGCTACCGTCGGGGAAATGATCCCGGGGCGCAGGGCGACGAGGAATTTCAAGCGCTGGGTCACCGGAATCAGCGACGCGGCCACCAGCCAGGAATCCTCGCAGGAGCGCCCGGTGGGAATCAGCACGCCCCCGAAACCCAGTCGATCCGCCGCCTGGGCGATCTGTTGCAGGTAGCCGTGATCGACCGCGCGGGCGCCTTCGGCGGTGCCAAGGTAATGGCCGTCGCCGTGGGTTGGCAGGAACCAGAAAATATTGAGGCTCATGGAGTGGTCTCCTAAAGGAATCGAATTACTGCGCGTTCGCAACGGCCGCCGGCGGCGTCCAGATCACGTCCTTGATGCTCAAGGGCTTAGGGATCAATTTGAGCTGGTAGAAGCTGTCGGCGATCTTCTGCTGCGCCGCCACCACGTCCGGAGTGAGGAACAGTGCTCCGTAGCCCTGGCGCTTCACCGAGGTGAGCGTGATATCGGCAGGCAGGCCGAGCAGCGGCGATACCTGCTTGGTCACATCTTCAGGGTTGGCCTTGGACCACTCGCCCACCGCACGCACTTCTTCCACCAGGGTGGTGATGACCTGGGGATTTTTTTGCGCATAAGGTTTGGTGGCGAGGTAGAACTGATGGTTGTCAACGATGCCCTTGCCATCACGCAGGGTGCGCGCCTGCAACTGTTGTTCGGCGGCAGCCTGGTACGGATCCCAGATCACCCAGGCGTCGACACTGCCACGCTCGAACGCCGCGCGGGCGTCGGCCGGCGGCAGGAAAACAGTCTGGATATCGGAATATTTCAGGCCCGCATCCTCCAGCGCCCGCACCAGCAGGTAGTGGACATTGGAGCCTTTGTTCAGCACGACTTTCTTGCCCTTGAGGTCTTGCACCGACTGGATGGGCGAACCCTTGGGCACCAGGATGGCCTCGCTGGCGGGCGCTGGCGGTTCGTAAGCGACGTAGAGCAGATCGGCGCCCGCCGCCTGGGCGAACACCGGCGGGGTTTCACCGGTCACGCCAAAGTCGATGGAGCCGACGTTCAAGCCTTCGAGCAACTGCGGGCCGCCGGGGAATTCGGTCCATTGCACATCCACGCCTTGGGCAGCGAGACGTTTTTCCAACGAGCCCTTGGCCTTGAGCAGCACCAGGGTGCCGTATTTCTGATAACCGATCCGCAAGGTCTCGGCTTGGGCTTGGGTAATGACGCCGAAGGACACAGCCGCAGCAAACAGAGCGACCAGCCCGCGACGCAAAATGACAGTGCGCATGGCGCCTCTTCTTTTTGCTGTGGGGGTTTGGCTGCACCTGCTTGGCCGTTAGCGGCTGAGTAAGGTGAGTTGAATCTGGGGTTACGGTTCAAATGCTCCAGCGAGCACTCAACAAACGTTCGTTCAACACGCTGGGGTCCAACGGCTTGGGCCGACGGGCCATGGCGCTGAAAAACTGTTCCAGCGCTTCGTTCAGGCGTTGTTGCAAGGCCGGGGTCAACTGCGCCTGGGCGCTGCCTTCGCCGTAGGCGATCTGGCTGTCTTCGGCAAAAATACCGTGGAGCATTTCCTGGGCCTTGAGCGCCGACAGCACCGGCTTGAGGGCGTAATCCACCGCAAGCATATGGGCGATGCTGCCGCCAGTGGCCATGGGCAGCACCACCTTATGGGCCAGGGCTCGCTCAGGCAGCAAGTCCAGCACGGTCTTCAGCGCTCCGGAAAAAGATGCTTTGTAGACCGGTGTAGCGATTAACAGGCCGTCGGCGTTTTCGATCTGCTGGAGCAGGTCAACCACCTTCGGGCTGTCGAAGCGGGCATGGAGCAGGTCCTCGGCCGGAAAATCGCGCACCTGATAGCTCACCACTTCCACACCTTGCTGCTGCAGCCAGCGTTGCGAGCGCTCCAGCAGCACCCCGGAGCGGGAGCGTTGGCTGGGACTGCCACCGAGTGAGACGACCAACATGCCTACCATTCCTCAACTGTCACGTGCGATTCGCAGTGGGCGATCTCGCGGTATGGAGCCAACCATAACAGGGAGACATATATATCTTTAAATCATATTTATTCATTTAGTTATTCGTTATAGATATATTCAAATTGCCTTATCCAGGGCATGAAAAAAGGCCGTCAAAACGGCCAAAACCCTTGGTGCACAGTGATTCCCCTGTGGGAGCGAGCTTGCTCGCGATAGCGGTGTATCAGTCGACATCGTCGTTGGCAGATCCGACGTCATCGCGAGCAAGCTCGCTCCCACAGGTTCAGGTTTTGCGTCAGCGATTGGGCTGCGGGGTCAGGCGCAGGTAGGGCTTCACGGCGCGATAGCCTTTGGGGAAGCGCTGTTTGAGCTCCTCTTCGTCCTTGAGCGACGGCACGATTACCACTTCATCACCGTCCTGCCAGTTGGCCGGGGTGGCAACTTTGTAGTTATCGGTCAATTGCAAGGAATCGATCACCCGCAGGATTTCGTGGAAATTGCGCCCGGTGCTGGCCGGGTAAGTGATGGTCAGGCGAATCTTCTTGTTCGGGTCGATCACGAACAGTGAACGCACGGTCAAGGTATCGCTGGCATTGGGGTGGATCAGGTCGTACAGGTCAGACACTTTGCGGTCGGCGTCGGCCAGGATCGGGAAGTTGACGACAGTGTTCTGAGTTTCGTTGATGTCCTCGATCCATTTGTGATGCGAGTCCACCGGGTCAACCGAGAGGGCAATGGCCTTGACGCCGCGCTTGGCGAACTCATCCTTGAGTTTGGCGGTGAAGCCCAGTTCGGTGGTGCACACCGGCGTGAAATCCGCCGGGTGGGAAAACAGCACACCCCAGCTGTCGCCGAGCCATTCGTGGAAACGGATCTTGCCGGCGCTGGAATCCTGTTCGAAGTCGGGGGCGATGTCGCCCAGTCTGAGACTCATGGTGCGGCTCCTGGATAAGGTCTTGTTGAGCTCAACTGTGCACCGGTTTCGACGGCTTTAAAAAGAATAAATATTGATTTATTTAGAGCTATTAGAAATATAAAAAACTGTTCACTGGTATCACATCGCCGGCGGGACCAAGATCGTCAGCGAGGTTCGAGAAGGCCTCGAGTTGCTGAAAAGAGGAGAGGTTTCGAGAAAGGCTACAGGGGTGGGCCTGACTCGAAAACGCAAAAGCCCCGCCCGGCGTGTTGCCGGGCGGGGCTTTTTTTACTTCGCTACGTCTTACATGAAGTTGTAAGTGTAGTTGAAGATCAGGCGGGTCTGATCCTGGCTGTCGCCTACACCGCTACTGCGGTAGGTACCCTGACGCAGGGTAGTGCCGAAGCCTTTCAACGCACCTTGCTGGATTACGTAATCCACACGCATGTCGCGTTCCCACTCGGAGTAATCGCTTCCGCTGGCGCTGGCGGATTTGACGTCGTCACCACGCAGGTAGGCAACCGAGGCTTTCAGGCCTGGAACGCCCAAGGAAGCGAAGTCGTAGGAGTATTGGCCGAAGGTGGTGTTTTCACCGGCACGGACAAACCCGTTGATCATGCTGTCGGTGAACAGGTAGAAGCTCGCGCCGCCGGCACCTTCGGGACGACCGTTGCCGTTAACCACGTTGCCCTGGTTCAGGTATACGAAGCCACCGTCATCACCGACTTGCTGGTGACCCAACAGGAAGGCGCTGCCGCCCAGGGTGTAAGTGAACATCGCGCTCCAGGTCTTGTTATCGACCTCGCCCGCATGCTTGGCATAACCGCCGTTGTTGCTGAACCGATAACCCGCGTCCCCGTTGCGACCATCGGAGCTGCTGTCGAAGTAGCGCAGGTCAGTCTTGAAGGATTGACCTTCGCTGATCGGGAAAACATGCACCGCGCCCAGGAAGTGTTGCTTGTAGTAATCCTGCAGGTTGGCGTAGTAGTACTGCAGCGTCAGGTCTTTGGTGACCTTCCAGTCAGCACCGCCAAAGCGGAACTGGTTGCTGTCCTGGGTACCGCCCGCCACTGCCAGGCCGGTGCTGTTGCTCGATGCACGACCTGTAGCGTGTTCCAACTGACCGGCGTTGAACGTGACGTTGTCGATTTCCTTGGAGGTGATGGTGCCACCTTCAAAGGTCTGCGGCAGCAGACGACTATCGTTGGCGACCAGGATCGGCAGGTTAGGCGCCAGGGCACCGCCCAGGTGGGCCTCGGTCTTGGAGAAAAGCGCTTTTACGTTACCGGACAGACGGCTCCAATCATGTACCGCCGAACCATCAGTATCGGCTGGCATATAGGAGCCGTTGTTACGGCCCCGGCCGCCATCGAGACGAATACCAACCAGCGCCTGGGCGTCGATACCGAAGCCAACAACACCTTGAGTGAAGCCGGACTTGTAGTCGAACTTGAGGCCGGTGCCCGTTTCGCGCAGGTCCTCGCTACCCGTTTCATGGTTATCGTTATTGAAGTACAGGGTACGAGAACTGACAGACGCCTTGCTGTCTTCGATAAAACCGGCGGCGCCTGCCTGCTGCGCCAAAACCCCAACGGCCACAGCCAGGGCCAAGGTGGACTTGTTCATGCTTCGCTCCTCTCGTTTTCTAATTCTTGTGTGTCTTTGGTTCCGGATCGAACGCCCGGATTCCGCGGATGCGCGATTAGCGCCAGACCGTGACTGACAAGTCAATCGTAACCATTTGTGACTACGACTATGGTCTAACCCTGCTACACCGGCCCGCAGGATAATGGATTCTTTATAATTCCAAAAAGAATTGTTTCAATAGTTTTCAGCTCATTTCGACATATGGTCGCCATCACAGCACCATCAAGCCGTGACATGACTTATCGGCGACGCAGGGAATTACTGAACGATGATTCGTCGGGAATTTACGAGGCCCGCGAATTCTTGGCGACGAGATATGTTTACGCGCCTCCTGCGCCTTCGATCCTGTCACGACAGCTCGCGCATGCCGCGATCTTGACGTGTTCCAGACTAGCTGCTCATTGTCTGAAATCAAGAAGATCGCGCCAGCGCAAGCTTTCCTAAGGCCGCTTACAAAGACTTTTCGAAGATTTTCGAATTGCGCTGGTAGTTGTAGAGCGAAGCCCGCGCCGCTGGCAGTCGCTCGACACTGCTGGGTTCAAAGCCACGTTCACGGAACCAGTGGGCGGTCCGCGTCGTCAGCACGAACAGCGTCTTGAGCCCCTTGGCCCGGGCCCGGGTTTCGATCCGCTCCAGCAATTCGTCACCGCGCCCCCCGTGGCGGTACTCCGGGTTCACCGCCAGGCAAGCCAACTCCCCGGCGTCCGAATCGGCGATCTGGTACAGCGCGGCGCAGGCGATGATCATGCCTTCGCGCTCGACCACGCTGAACTGTTCGATCTCACGCTCCAGCACTTCGCGGGAACGCCGAACCAGGATCCCCTGCTCCTCCAGCGGACTGATCAGGTCCAGCAAGCCGCCAACGTCCTCGATGGCCGCTTCGCGTACCACCTCGAATTGTTCCTGGGCCACCAGCGTACCGCTGCCATCGCGAGTGAACAGCTCGGCCAGCAATGCACCGTCTTCGACATAACTGACGATATGGCTGCGGGCCACGCCGCCACGACATGCCTGTGCCGCCGCATCCAACAGTTCGGCCTGATAGTCGCTGCCCAGCCGTTGCATGTGGGCCGGGACCTGTTGCGGGCGCAATTCACGCACCAACCGACCGTCTTCGCCGATCAACCCCTGCTCGGCACCGAACAGCAGCAGCTTGTCGGCTGCCAGGTCGATGGCCGCCCGGGTGGCGACGTCTTCGCAGGCGAGGTTGAAAATCTCCCCGGTAGGCGAATAGCCCAACGGCGACAGCAGCACGATGGAGCGTTCGTCCAGCAGGCGATTGATGCCCTTGCGATCGACTCGACGGACTTCGCCGGTGTGGTGGTAATCCACGCCTTCCAGCACACCGATCGGGCGCGCGGTGACCAGGTTGCCGCTGGCGACCCGCAGCCGCGAGCCCTGCATTGGCGAGGACGCCATGTCCATGGACAGGCGTGCTTCGATGGCGATGCGCAACTGGCCGACCGCATCGATCACACATTCCAGTGTGGCCGCATCGGTAATGCGCATGCCGCGGTGGTAATGGGGGGTGAGGCCTCGTGCAGCGAGGCGGGTTTCGATCTGCGGACGCGAACCATGGACCAGCACCAGGCGCACGCCGAGACTGTGCAGCAGCACCAGGTCATGGACGATGTTGCCGAAGTTAGGGTGTTCCACCCCGTCGCCGGGCAGCATGACGATAAAGGTGCAATCGCGGTGGGCGTTGATGTAGGGCGAAGCGTGACGAAGCCAATTGACGTATTCGGGCATGAACCTGGGCCTGTAATAAATAACAGCCGAAAAAAGACGAAACGGAACGCACAGCGGGCTGGTGGTTATCGTCGGAACAGGCTTGGCGACACGCGCGCTCTCCTCAAGAATACGGGCCCGGATGTGGGCAATTTAGCCAGCCGTAGCCGGCGTCAGGCAGTAATGTCCGATCAACTGCCGCAACAATTGTACGGTAGGTTGCAAACGTGACATTTCAAGGTACTCGCCCGGTTGGTGGGCGCAGGCGATATCACCAGGACCGAGCACCAGGGTTTCGCAGCCAAGGCGCTGAAGATAAGGCGCTTCGGTGCCGAACGCCACTGCTTCGGCACGATGACCGGTGAGTCGCTCGGCCACCCGTACCAGCTCGCAGTCTTCGGCCTGCTCGAATGGTGGCACTTCGGGGAACAGCGGTGCGTAGTCGATCTTGACTTTATGGCGTTCGGCGATGGGGTCGAGTTTCTGCTGGATCGCCGCCCGCAACACTTGCGGGTCCATGCCGGGCAAGGGCCGCAGGTCGAACTCCATTGAGCACTGGCCGCAAATCCGGTTGGGGTTGTCGCCGCCGTGGATGCAGCCGAAGTTCAGGGTCGGCTGCGGCACCGTGAATTGCGGGTTACGGAATTCACGCTGCCATTGCAGGCGCAGGCCGCGCAGTTCGCCCATGGCGTCGTGCATGGCTTCCAGGGCACTGTGGCCCAGGCTCGGGTCGGAGGAATGACCGCTACGCCCGAGAATGTCGATGCGCTCCATCATCACGCCTTTGTGCAGGCGGATAGGCTTGAGGCCGGTTGGCTCACCGATTACCGCCGCGCGCCCCAATGGACGCCCGGCATCGGCCAGGGCCCGGGCGCCGGCCATGGAGCTTTCTTCATCGCAGGTGGCGAGGATCAGCAGTGGTTGCCTGAACGGTTGGTCCAGCAGCGGCTTGACCGCTTCGATCGCCAAGGCGAAAAAGCCTTTCATGTCGCAGCTACCCAAGCCAACCCAGCGGCCATCGACCTCGGTGAGTTTCAGCGGATCGGTCTGCCACAACGCGCCGTCGAACGGCACCGTATCGCTATGGCCGGCCAGCACCAGGCCACCGGGACCGCTGCCGAAACTGGCCAGCAGGTTGAATTTGCCAGGGCTGACCTGCTGGATATCGCAGGAGAACCCCAGGTCGCTGAGCCAGCCCGCCAGCAGCTCGATCACGGCACTGTTGGACTGGTCCAGCCCAGGCTGGGTACAGCTGACCGAAGGCGCGGCGATCAGGGCAGCGAACTGATCTTTCATGGACGGCAAAGGCATCGCTGGCTCCGGGCTTACAAGTTGATGTCCATCATAGAACCATCTGGAGCAAGGAATAAACCGCCACGGCGCGTAGGATGAGTGAGTCCTGTACACTGCACGGCCTTGGCAGCCACACCTTCCCCCGGCTGCGCACCCGATCCCTGGATTTTCCGGCCATGCAGAAAGAAACCGAAATCAAACTCCGCGTCAGCCGCGAGACCCTGGCAGCCCTGCGCGAGCACCCGCTGCTGAAAAAACGCAACAAGAGTGGCTGGGAACGCCATGAATTGATGAACCAGTACTTCGACACGCCTGGGCGTGACCTGGCCCGGGCCAAGGTTGCCCTGCGCCTGCGTCGCGACGGCGAAGAGGTGATCCAGACCCTCAAGACCCGTGGCCAGAGCATCGCCGGCCTGTCCGAGCGCAACGAATACGACTGGCACCTGCCCAAGGCCAAGCTCGATCTGAAGAAGCTCGACGGCGAGTGCTGGCCCGAGACCTTGGCCGAACTGGACAAGAAAACCCTCAAGGCCATCTTCACCACCGATTTCGTCCGCGAACGCGCCGAAATCGCCTGGGGTCGTGGCAAGAGCAAAGTGGTTATCGAAGCCGCGCTGGACCTGGGCCACGTGGTGGTCGGCAAGCAGAAGGAAGAAATCTGCGAGCTGGAGCTGGAGCTGCGCGAAGGCGAGCCCGCCGCGCTGCTGGAACTGGCCGCTGAACTGGCCGCGACCCTGCCGTTGATGCCCTGCGACATCAGCAAGGCCGAGCGTGGCTATCGCCTGTATGACGCGGGCAGCTATGCCCTGAGCCTGCCGGCCCCGCAACTGACCGCCGAAACGCCGCTGGACGACGCCTTCGCCGCGCTGAGCTGGCATTTGCTCGGCAGCAGCCAGCGCCTGGCCGAGCAATATCGTTTCAATGGCCACTGGCGCCTGTTGCAGGACTGGGTGGAAAACCTCGCCGAATTGCGCGCCCTGCTCAGCAGCCTCGGCCAGGCCGCACCGCGCCAATCGACGCATGATTTGCGCGTGGCACTCGACGCCCTGCTGGAAGACTGGCGCCCGCTGGTCCAGGCCGGCCTGGACGACGAAGACGTACGCAAGGCTGCGCCAGAACAGTTCCTCGAAGAACTGCAAGACCCGCGCTGGGGCCTGTTTTCCCTCAACACTTCACGCTGGCTGCTGGCTCGTAGCTGGGCCGCCGAGCGCAACACCCGCGGCAATCGCCAGGGTGCCGCGCAACTGGGCAGTTGGTTGCCACGCCTGCTGGGCGAAGAATCCTCGTCCCTGCAATTGCAACGCTATCAGCAGCAGCCGGAAGACCTCGCCGAGCAACTGCCGCGCATCGAACGCATCCAGGCCTGGCTCCACCACGCCCGTCATGTGCTGGAGATCCCGGAAATGGATCGCCTCTACGGTGAGCTGAATAAACTGGCGCAGTTGGCTAACGCACCGATCACCGACGAAGCGCTGGATGCGCGTAAACAACAGGCGATTGCGGTTTACCAGAATCGGGCCTGGAAGACTTTGCTGCGTCTGTAACCTCCAGCATCTGCTGCGCCTGTAATATTGCTATCGCGAGCAAGCTCGCTCCCACAGTGGATCTTCAGCGAACACACTATCTGTGTACGTCAGAGTCCCCATGTGGGAGCGAGCTTGCTCGCGATGGGGCCGGCACAGACACCGAAAAAACAAGCTCAGCGCATCACCGGCAAACTCGTCGTCGATTTGATTTCCGAAAGCGCCACGATCGAGTTCACTTCCTGGATCCCCGGCACCATCGATAGCTTCTCGAAAAAAAACCGCTCATAGGCCTCGATGTCTGCCGTGACGATACGCAGCAGGAAATCCACCGACCCCATCAGCACGTAACACTCCAGCACTTCGGGAAAACCGCGAATCGCTTCGGTGAATTCGGTGAAATTCGACCGGCCGTGGGCATTGAGTTTGATTTCGGCGAAGATTTGCGTATTGAGGCCGATTTTCTTGCGATCCAGCAACGTCACCTGGCCACGAATGATCCCCTCCTCCTTCATCCGCTGAATCCGTCGCCAGCATGGCGATTGGGACAAGCCTACCTGCTCGGCGATCTGCGCACTGGACAGCGAAGCATCTTCTTGCAGCAGTGCCAGTATCCTGCGGTCGTAGTTATCCAGCTCGCTATGCATTAACAAACCCCAAATACGCCATTACAAGAATCATACAATTCCCGCTTATCGCTAAATCACTCATCTTAGATAAGAAATACCGGGCAGCGCATGTAAATATTTCTCCCGTACCCAAGGAGACCGAACATGCCCCCATTCGAAGCCGTTGCCACGGCCCCGACTCGCGCCGACGTCTGGCACAGCGCAAATGCCCATTGCCGCGTGCAATACCATTTACTGGCCGAAGCCGAACCGGATCTGCTGTGCCGGGCATTGAACCTATTCGCCCTGCAGGGCCTGACACCGCAGTGGGCGCACGTCGAGCGCCACGACGACTTGCTGTCGTTGGAGGTCATCCTGGACGGACTGAGCTGGCATCGTGCCCAGGTCCTCGCGGAAAAATTGCGTAACTTGATCAGCGTGTGTTCGGTGGACCTGCAAGACGCTGCTATTGCGCGGGTTGAGCCGATCCAGGCGGCAGGCTGAAGGCGCCCAGGCAAGAATTCGAAACGCATTGGTCGGGTAGTGGCCCAACGGTCCATAGGGTCGGGACTATTCTTTTGCAGACCGAGCCAGGACGCCGAAGCGTCTGTATCGCGGCTTTGCTGCAATTTGTCCAATAGGAACCCACATGTCCACCAAACACGCCACTCAGGACCGCTGGCTGGACCTCAACGATCTGCTGCGCCAACTGGTCGCCCAGGGCTTCATCAGTCAGGATTCAGCCGAAACCGCGCTCAATGCCCGCCGACGCCATAGCGCCAATTCCCAGTTGCATCCATTGGAGTTCATCGCCAACCAGCACCTGGACGATCTCAGTCGCCCCGGCAAACGCCTGGACCTGGAGAGCCTGACCCTGTGGCTGTCCCAGCAGGCCGGCCAGCCCTACATGCGCATCGACCCGCTGAAAATCAACGTGGCAGCCGTGACGCCCTTGATGTCCTATGCCTTTGCCCAGCGCCACAAAATCCTCGCGGTGGCGGTCGATCGCGACGCCGTCACCGTGGCCAGCGCCCAGCCCTACGTCAGCAGCTGGGAAGCGGACCTGACCCATGTGCTCAAGCTGCCCGTCCAGCGGGTGGTCGCCAACCCGGTGGATATCCAGCGCTTGAGCGTGGAGTTCTATCGCCTGGCCAAATCGGTCAGCGGCGCCAACACAGTCGACCAGCAGCCGAGCAACCTGAGCAATTTCGAACAGTTGCTCAACCTGGGCGCCAGCGACCAGGAGCCGGACGCCAACGACGCGCATATCGTCAATATCGTCGATTGGTTGTTCCAGTACGCCTTCCAGCAGCGGGCCAGCGATATCCACATCGAGCCGCGTCGCGAACAGGGCACTGTACGGTTTCGCATCGACGGGGTGCTGCATACCGTCTATCAGTTCCCGCCGCAGGTAACGATGGCCATTATCAGTCGACTCAAGAGCCTGGGCCGGATGAACGTCGCGGAAAAACGCAAACCCCAGGACGGCCGGGTCAAGACCAAGACCCCGGACGGTGGCGAAGTGGAGTTGCGCTTGTCGACCTTACCCACGGCGTTTGGCGAAAAAATGGTCATGCGGATCTTCGACCCTGAGGTGCTGCTCAAGGACTTCGACCAACTCGGCTTCTCCGCCGATGACCTACGCCGCTGGCAAGACATGACCCGCCAGCCCAACGGCATCATCCTGGTGACCGGGCCGACCGGTTCGGGCAAGACCACGACCCTCTACACCACCCTCAAGAAGCTGGCGACCCCGGAGGTGAACCTATGCACCATCGAAGATCCGATCGAGATGGTCGAGGCGTCCTTCAACCAGATGCAGGTCCAGCACAACATCGACCTGACCTTCGCCGCCGGCGTGCGCGCGCTGATGCGCCAAGACCCGGACATCATCATGATCGGTGAGATCCGTGACCTGGAAACCGCCGAAATGGCGATCCAGGCTGCCCTCACCGGGCACCTCGTGCTCTCGACCCTGCACACCAACGATGCGCCAAGCGCCATCAGCCGCCTGCTGGAGCTCGGCGTCCCCCACTACCTGATCAAGGCCACGGTGCTCGGGGTCATGGCCCAGCGCCTGGTGCGCACCCTGTGCCCGCATTGCAAGGCGCCCCTGACCCTGGACGAAGACGACTGGCAAACCCTCACCCGGCCCTGGCAGGCTCCATTGCCAAGCAACGCCCAGCAGGCCGTCGGCTGCCTGGAGTGCCGCGACACCGGTTATCGCGGGCGCGCCGGGGTCTACGAAATCATGCAACTGACCGACAGCGTCAAGGCCTTGATCCACCCCGATACCGACCTGCTGGCGGTGCGCCGCCAGGCGTTCAAGGAGGGTATGCGCAGCCTGCGGCTCTCGGGGGCACAAAAGGTGGCGGCTGGCTTGACCACTGTCGAGGAGGTCCTGCGCGTGACGCCACAGAGCGAACAGAAGTAGCGGCAGCTCTATCCTCGCTGTGGGAGCAGGGCTTGCCCACGATGAAGACGACGCGGTCTGCCGGGGAAGCGAGGCGCCTGCATCGCGAGCAAGCTTTGCTCCCACATAGGTTTGTTCCTACATAGGGAAGATAGTGGCCGCTTGCCCTACACTCAGGGCTCGCAAGTCATTTCAATCCGAACAGGGAACAGTCATGCAGATCGGTAGCGTTCTTCTACTTTTTGTCGGCCTCGTAATCGCCATTCTATTCATGGGTTTCAAGGTTGTGCCCCAGGGCTACCAGTGGACTGTCGAACGGTTCGGCCGGTACACCAATACGCTCAAGCCTGGCCTGAACATCATCATCCCGGTGATGGATCGCATCGGTCGCAAGATCAACGTCATGGAAAGCGTGCTGGACATCCCGCCCCAGGAAGTCATCACCGCCGACAACGCCACGGTGCAGATCGACGCGGTGTGCTTCTTCCAGGTGGTCAATACGGCCCAGGCTGCCTACGAGGTCAATAACCTCGAACACGCCATCCGCAATCTGCTGCAAACCAATATCCGCACCGTGCTGGGGTCCATGGAGCTGGACGCGATGCTGAGCCAGCGCGACGGCATCAATGAAAAACTGCTGCGCACCGTCGATGAAGCCACGGCGCCGTGGGGTATCAAGATCACCCGGATCGAGATCAAGGACATCAGCCCACCGGCCGACCTGATGGCCGCCATGTCGGGGCAGATGAAAGCCGAACGAATCAAGCGCGCCCAGATCCTGGAGGCCGAAGGCCTGCGAGCGTCGGCGATTCTCACCGCCGAAGGCAAGAAACAGGCGCAAATCCTTGAAGCAGAGGGCAGCCGCCAAGCCGCATTCCTGGAGTCCGAGGCCCGTGAACGCCAGGCCGAAGCCGAGGCCCTGGCCACCAAGGTGGTGTCCCAGGCGATTGCCGACGGAAATGTCCAGGCCGTGAACTACTTCGTCGCGCAAAAATACATCGATGCACTGGGCCGCCTGGCCTCGGCCAATAACAGCAAGGTGATCCTGATGCCGCTGGAAGCCAGCCAGGTCATCGGTGCCGTCGGCGGCATCGGTGAGATCGTCAAGGCCACCTTTGACAGCAAGAAAGCCTGAGGCGCGCGTATGTGGGTGTTCCTGCAACAAATGTCGTACTGGGACTGGCTGGCGCTGGGTGTCATCCTGCTGATCCTTGAGGTGTTCGGCGCCGGCGGCTACTTGCTGTGGATCGGCATGGCCGCCGCAGCTGTCGGCCTGCTGACCTTCATCCTGCCGCAGATGTCGTGGGAGCTGCAGTTCCTGTTGTTCGGTCTGTTCGCCATCGCGACAGCACTGTACTGGTGGCGACGCCAGCGCAGCGCCATTCGCGAAAGCGATCAACCGTACCTCAACCGGCGAGGACAGGAGCTGATCGGCAAGGTATTCCCGGTTCATGAAGCGATTGTCGATGGACGCGGCAAGATCAAGGTGGCTGACAGTGTCTGGCTGGCCAAGGGTCCCGAGTCGTCCGTGGGTACGCGGGTCAGGGTGGTCGCGCAGGAAGGCGCGGTGCTGCAGGTGGAGCGGGCTGACTGAGAAGTCACGGAACTGAATCGAGGCGCAGGTAATCCAAAGTCATAGTTAACCCAGTGGAGTCACCTATCATGCGTCTCAAACTTGCTGTCGCTACCCTAGCCTTGCTGTCTCTTCCTGTTGGCTCGGCAATGGCCGACACGTTTTGGCGTAACGTCATCTCATCCGGTGCGACCACCGGTTCCACCTACCTGACCTTCAAGGATCACAAACTGATCGTCGCCGCCCAGGATGATGCCGGCAGCTTTGTCGCCAGTGACGGCGGTATCCGTGGTCCATACCTGGAAGCAGCGATGCAGAAAGTCCGTGCCGACAACCCTGGCCTGCAAGCCACCGACATGGAACTGGCCAACGCGATCCTGGCGAAAAACGCCGTCGCCCAGGACTGATCCCCAGGCCCATGAAAAATGCCGCTCGATTGAGCGGCATTTTTTTGCCTGGCGAATATCCAGAGGCTGCCCCAACCCCCTGTGGGAGTGAGCTTGCTCGCGATAACAGTGTGTCAGTCAACATCAATGCTGCTGATCCACCGCTATCGCGAGCAAGCTCGCTCCCACAGGGTACAGTCGGCCTTACTCGCCGATAGCAGTCTTGTAGCCTGCTGCGTCAAGCAGCTTGTCCAGCTCGGCCTTGTCGCTTGGCTTGAGCTTGAAGATCCAGGCGCCATACGGATCAGAGTTCAACAGCTCCGGCGAACCGCTCAGTTCTTCGTTGATCGCGATCACTTCACCGGCAATCGGGGCGTAGATATCGGAAGCGGCTTTGACCGACTCCACCACGCCGGCCTGGTCGCCTGCGGCAAAAACCTTACCGACCTCAGTCAGCTCGACAAACACCACATCGCCCAAAGCTTCCTGTGCGTGATCGCTGATGCCCACGGTGACGGTACCGTCAGCTTCCAGGCGCGCCCACTCGTGGCTTTCGGCAAAATGCAAATCGGTAGGGATAAAACTCATGCTCTGTGTCCTCAAGAGAAAGTGTCAGCGGCCAGCGGCCCGCCGCAAAAAGTTAGATCAGGGTTTTACCATGGCGGACGAAGGTCGGCTTGACCACCCGCACCGGGTACCACTTGCCACGAATCTCCACCTCCGCACGGTCGGCGGTCGCCATCGGAACACGTGCCAAGGCAATCGACTTGCTAAGCGTAGGAGAAAAACTACCACTGGTGATCTCTCCTTCGCCAACATCAGCGATGCGAACCACCTGATGGGCGCGTAAAACACCCCGCTCCTCCAGCACCAGGCCGACCAGTTTGTGCTGCACACCGCCAGCGAGCTCGGCTTCCAGGGCACTGCGACCGATGAACTGACGACTGGCCGGCTCCCAGGCTATGCTCCAGGCCATGTTCGAGGCCAGCGGGGAAACACCCTGGTGGATGTCCTGGCCATAGAGGTTCATGCCAGCCTCCAGGCGCAAGGTATCGCGGGCCCCGAGACCGATGGGAGAAATGCCGGCCCCCACCAGATCATTGAAGAAACTCGGGGCTTCGTGGGCGGGCAAGACAATTTCCAGCCCGTCCTCACCGGTGTAGCCGGTTCGGGCAATGAACCAGTCACCGTCGGCGCGACCTTCGAAGGGTTTGAGTTGCTGGATCAACTGGCCACGCGATTGCGTGACCAGCTCGGCGATCTTGTGCCGGGCCTGGGGGCCCTGGATCGCCAGCATCGCCAGTTCGGGACGCTCATGCAGTTGCACGTCGTACTCACCCAACTGCGCCTGCATCCAGGCCAGGTCCTGATCGCGGGTCGAAGCGTTGAAGACCAGACGATAACCGTCCTCGACCCGATAGATGATCATGTCGTCGACGATGCCGCCGCGCTCGTTGAGCATGGTGCTGTACAAGGCACGTCCTGTGTCCTGCAAGCGATCGACATCATTGGCCAGCAAGCGCTGCAACCAGGCCTTGGCCTGAGGGCCGGCCACGTCGATCACGGTCATGTGGGATACATCGAACACACCGCAGTCGCGACGCACCTGATGGTGTTCTTCGACCTGCGAACCGTAATGCAAAGGCATATCCCAACCGCCAAAATCGACCATCTTCGCGCCTAGGGCGAGATGAAGGTCATACAGAGGCGTACGCTGTCCCATGGGTTTCTCCTTCCGGGCTTGGCGAAGGTGCGGACGGGCACTGCACGGCGTAGACACCTTGAAGAAAAGGCGTTCTCAACCACTCTCAGTTACCCGGTCCGACAGACGGACCGCACCGAATGCCGCGCATTGTAGCCGCATGACGTAGGACTGACACCTAGCTGTTTCGATGGGCCGAACGCCGTATCAATCCGATGACCGGTAACAGCCCCACCAGCACAAGGGTCAGCGCCGGCAATGCAGCCCGCGCCCACTCCCCTTCGCTGGTCATTTCGAAAATCCGTACCGCCAGCGTGTCCCAGCCGAATGGGCGCATCAACAGGGTCGCGGGCATTTCCTTGAGCACATCGACGAACACCAGCAACGCTGCGCTCAAGGTCCCGGGCAACAGCAACGGCAGATACACTTTGAAAAACAGTCGCGGCCCACTGACCCCAAGGCTACGAGCAGCTTCCGGCAACGACGGGCGAATTCGCGCCAGGCTGCTCTCCAGCGGACCGTAGGCCACGGCCAGGAATCGCACCAGATACGCCAGCAACAACGCCGCCAGACTGCCCAGCAATAACGGCTTGCCCGCGCCACCGAGCAAGGTCGACAACGGGATGACCAGCTCTCGATCCAGATAGCTGAAAGCAAGCATGATCGACACCGCCAACACCGAACCGGGCAAGGCATACCCCAGGTTCGCCAGACCAACGCCAGCGCGAATGGGACGGGTCGGCGCCAGACGCCGGGCGAAAGCCAACAGCAAGGCGACGCAAACAGTAACCAGCGCCGCCAACCCGCCCAGATAGAGGGTATGGATGATCAGCCCGGCATAACGCTCGTCCAGATCGAACCGCCCGCGCTGCCAGAACCACACCACCAGTTGCAGCATCGGAATAACGAAAGCACAGGCAAACACCAGGGCGCACCAGCCGCTGGCCGCCACAGCCTTGAGACCTCGCAAGTGATAAAGCGCCTTGACTCGGGGGCGCTCGTTGCTGGCCCGCTGGGCGCCTCGGGCGCGGCGTTCGCCGTAAAGCACCAGCATCACCGCCAGCAGCAACAGGCTGGCCAGTTGCGCAGCACTGGAGAGGCTGAAGAAGCCGTACCAGGTCTTGTAGATGGCGGTGGTGAAAGTGTCGAAGTTGAACACCGACACCGCGCCGAAATCCGCCAGGGTTTCCATCAGCGCCAGCGCCACGCCCGCACCGATCGCTGGCCGGGCCATCGGCAGCGCCACTCGCCAGAATGCCTGCCATGGCGTCTGCCCAAGCACCCGGGCCGCTTCCATCAACCCCTTGCCCTGGGCCAGGAATGCACTTCGCGCCAGTAGATAGACATAAGGGTAAAACACCAGGACCAGCACCAGGATCACCCCGCCGGTGGAACGAACCCGGGGCAGACGCAAGCCGCTGCCGAACCATTCACGCAACAGCGTTTGCACCGGGCCGGCGAAATCCAGCAGGCCGACGAAGACAAACGCCAGCACATACGCGGGAATCGCAAATGGCAGCATCAATGCCCAGTCCAGCCAACGTCGACCAGGAAACTCACACAAGCTGATGAGCCAGGCGAGGCTGACACCCAGTAACGTCACACCGAAACCCACCCCCAGGATCAGCGTGAGGGTATTACCCAACAAACGCGGCATCTGCGTATCCCACAGGTGGGACCAGATCTGCTGGTCGACGCTCTGCCAGGACAACAGCAACACACTCAGGGGCAACAGGACCAGCGCGGCGACGGCGAAGACCAGAGGGTACCAGCGGCGTTGGACGGGGTGGGTCAAGGGGAGCTCTCGTTTAAATGATGATGCCCGCGCGTTGGCGCGGGCACATATCTTATGACGCGTGGTGCTGTTCGTGCCTGGGTAAAGAAGAGGTTTAAACCTAAATGACCGACCGACCACAAGCCCCGTGGCGAGGGGATTTATCCCCTCGCCACAGAGGCTTTGTCCGATTTCTAGTTCCAGCCAGCGCGATCCATCAAGCGAATGGCTTCAGCCTGGCGCTTACCCGCCACTTCCACCGGCAAGGTGTCGGCCTTGAACTTGCCCCAAGCCGCAACTTCCTTGGAGGGCTCCACCTTCGGGTTGGCCGGGAATTCCTGGTTCACGTCGGCGAAGATGCTTTGCGCCTCAGGCGTGGTCATCCACTCCACCAGTTGTTTCGCAGCTTCCGGATGCGGGGCATGTTTGGTCAGGCCGATGCCCGAGAGGTTGATATGCACGCCACGGTCGGCCTGGTTCGGCCAGAACAGCTTGACCTTCAGATCCGGCTTCTGTTGGTGCAGGCGACCGTAGTAGTAGGTATTGACGATGCCGACATCGCACTGGCCGGCGTTGATCGCCTCGAGCAACGCGGTGTCATCGGAGAACACGTCAGTGGAGAGGTTCCTGACCCAGCCCTTGATGATTTCCTCGGTTTTTTCCGCGCCGTGGGTTTCGATCAGCGTGGCGGTCAGGGACTGGTTGTAGACCTTCTTCGACGTGCGCAGGCACAGACGGCCTTCCCATTCGTTGCCGGCCAGGGCTTCGTAGGTGGTCAGTTCGCCGGGTTTGACCCGATCGGTGGAGTAGGCAATGGTCCGCGCCCGCAGGCTCAAGCCGGTCCAGGCATGGGAAGCGGCGCGGTATTGGGATGGGATGTTGGCGTCGATCACCGGGGAGGTGAATGGCTGGAGAATGCCCATTTGCTCGGCCTGCCAGAGGTTGCCGGCATCGACGGTGAGCAGCAGGTCGGCGGTGGCGTTCTCGCCTTCGGCCTTGATCCGCTGCATCAGCGGCGCTTCCTTGTCGGTGATGAACTTCACCGATACGCCGGTTTTCTTGGTGTAGGCATCGAAGACCGGCTTGATCAGCTCATCGATACGCGAGGAGTAGACCACCACCTCATCGGCGGCCTGGGCGGCGGTGGTGCCGATCAGGGTCAAGGCGAGGGCGGACAGCAAGCGCTTGGGTGCCAGCATAGGAGCGGTCTCTCGATGTATGAACGAGCGCAAATGATAAGGACTCACATTTGGCATCTCAATCGAACAGTTGCCAGACACATTTCCAAATGTTGCAGCTCTGAGATGTGCTGTTTTTTGCGTCCGCAATCGCGGGCAAGCCTTGCTCCCACAAAAGCTCGTCCTACATTGCACACCTGTGGGAGCAAGGCTTGCCCGCGATGAGGCCTTTGGCCCCGACAAAAATCTAGGCCTTGGCCAAATCCGGTAAATCCCCAATCAACCCCAGCGCCTCGCGCACGAACAGCGCCTTGGCCTCGGGCATGCGGTCTACCAGCTTCAGCCCGGTATTACGCAACCAGCGCACCGGCAGTGGGTCGGCCTGGAACAACCGCTCGAAACCTTCCATCGCCGCCATCAACGCCAGGTTATGGGGCATGCGTCGCCGCTCGTAGCGGCTGAGCACTTTCACGTCTGCCAGTCGCTCGCCGCGCCCAGCCGCTTGCAACAACACTTCGGCCAGCACAGCGGCGTCGAGGAAGCCCAGGTTCACCCCTTGTCCAGCCAGCGGGTGAATGGTGTGGGCCGCATCGCCGATCAACGCCAGCCCCTCGGCCACATAGCGCTTGGCGTGACGCTGACGCAGCGGTACGCACAGGCGTGGGTCGGTACTCAGCACCGTGCCGAGCTGACCTTCGAAGGCCCGTTCCAGCTCGCTGCAGAACTCAGTGTCATCGAGCGCCATCAAGCGCTGCGCCTCGCCGGGGGTAGTGGACCAGACGATCGAGCACCAATCGTGCTGACCGTCGCGCTCCAGTGGCAGGAACGCCAGCGGGCCGTTGTCGGTAAAACGTTGCCAGGCCGTCGTGCGATGGGGCTTGGCGCTGCGCACACTGGTGACGATGGCATGGTGCAGGTAATCCCATTCTCGCGTTGCCACGCCTGTCAGGCGGCGTACAGCCGAATTCGCGCCATCGGCGGCGATGACCAGCGGTGCCCGCAAGGTGCGCCCGTCCGCCAGGGTCAGCAGCCAGTCATCGCCAGAGCGGCGCATCTGCTCCAGGCGTGCATTGGCCAGCAAGCCCAGGTCGCAGTCATGCAGCCGGTCCAACAGGGCATCCTGCACGACACGGTTTTCAACGATATGCCCGAGCACCTCGGCATGCAGGCTGGCGGCCGAGAAATGAATCTGCCCGGTACCGCTGCCATCCCAGACGTGCATGTCGGTATAGGGGCTGGCGCGCCGGGCGAGGATGCCGTCCCAGACACCCAGGCGATCGAGGATCCGCTGGCTGGCCGTCGACAAGGCACTGACCCGCGGCTCGAACGCAGCCTGGGGATCGAAGGGTTTGACGCTCATCGGGCTGCCGTCGAGCAACAGCACTTGCAGGCCACTGCCCTGCAACGCCAGCGCCAGGGCGCTGCCGACCATTCCGGCGCCGACAATCAGCAGATCTGCACGCAATTCCATGCTTTAAGCCTGTTGTACTGGCGACCTGAGCCGCCCATGAGAAAAATGATCAAACCATGCCTCACGCATCGGGCCGTACTCCCAGTCCCATGGCTTGGCGGGCGAACCAGCGCTTGGCCGGCGGCAGCAGGTCCAGGCCCAGCAGGCCGAGATTGCGCCCCAGGGACACCAGCGGCAGGTTGCTGCTGAACAGGCGCGTGACCTGGTCGGAAAACCCGACGGTCAGGGTCTGATCCATTCGCTGGCGCTCGCGATAAGCTTGCAGCACGGCAAAATCGCCCGGCTCGCTGTCGCTGGCGAGCAAGGCGTCGGCCAGGGCCTGGGCGTCGCGCAGAGACAGGTTGAACCCCTGCCCGGCAATCGGATGCAGGCTGTGGGCGGCATTGCCCAGGATCGCCAGGTTTGAACGGACCTGTTCCTCGGCCTCCACCAGCGCCAGCGGATACAGATGCCGCGCCCCCACCTGCTTCAGCGTGCCCAGGCGATACCCGAATACACTCTGCAATTCGTTGAGGAAGCTGCGCTCGTCGAGGGCAGCCAGCCGTTGCGCGTCCATGCCCTGGCGAGTCCAGACCAACGCGCAGCGATTCTCCGGCAGGGGCAACAAGGCCATCGGGCCATCGTCGGTGAAGCGTTCGAAGGCCATGCCGTTATGGGCTTCGCTGGGGGTGATGTTGGCAATCAACGCGCTCTGGTCATAAGGCCGATTGCGCACGCCGATACCCAACTGCTCTCGCAGGTTGGAGCGGCCACCGTCTGCCAGCACGGCAAGGTCGCATTCCAGGGTGGTTTCGTCGTTGAGGGTCAAGCGATAGCCGCCGACCAGCGGCTCCATCCGGGTGACCTGCGCCGGGCAGCGCCAACTGACCACGTCTTTGTCCAAGCCTTGCCACAGGCACTGGCCGAGCCAGGCATTTTCCACCACGTAGCCCAGGGCAGGCACGCCTTCTTCCATGGCCGACAAGCGCGCCGTGGAGAATCTCCCGCGATCGGACACGTGGATCTGCTTGATCGGCTCGGCGCGACGGGAAATTTCCTGCCAGACACCCAAGCGTTGATAGATCTGTCGGGCCCCGTACGACAGCGCCGAGGAACGGGCATCGTAGCTGGGTTGCCAGGTATCACCGGGGGCGAAGGGTTCGATCAGCATGATCTTCCAGCCCCGGGCCTTGGCGCCGGCTTGCAGGGCCAACGCCAGGCTGGCACCCACCAGCCCGCCGCCGACGATCGCCAGGTTGACCCGGCTCATGCCGCTTGCGTCCGCGCAGCGGCCATCAGGGCCTCGATATCGGCGACCGTTTTCGGCACGCCATGGCTCAGGATTTCACAACCGGTTTTGGTCACTACCACGTCATCCTCGATGCGCACGCCAATGCCGCGCCATTTTTTCGCTACGCTGCGGTTGTTCGGACTGATGTAGATGCCCGGCTCTACGGTGAGAGTCATGCCGACCTCCAGTACCCGCCACTCGCCGCCAACCCGGTATTCGCCCACGTCATGCACGTCCATGCCCAGCCAGTGACCGGCACGGTGCATGTAGAAGGCCCGGTAGGCTTCGCTGGCGATCAATTCGTCCACTTCGCCTTCCAACAGCCCAAGTCGCACCAGCCCCTCGGTAATGACCCGGACTGTCGCTTCATGGGCCTGGTTCCAATGCTTGTCCGGCGCAATCTCGGCAAATGCGGCTTCCTGTGCCGCCAGCACCACTTCGTAGATTGCCTTCTGTTCGGGCGAATACTTGCCGTTGACCGGCCAGGTACGGGTGATGTCACTGGCATAGCAATCGATTTCACAACCGGCGTCGATCAACACCAGGTCGCCGTCCTTGAGCAGTGCGTCGTTCTGCTGGTAATGCAGGATGCAACTGTTGCGCCCCGCCGCGACGATCGAGCCATAGGCCGGCATCTTCGCCCCGCCCTTGCGAAATTCATAATCGAGCTCGGCTTCCAGGCTGTATTCATACAACCCCGGCCGCGCCGCCTGCATCGCCCGGATGTGCGCCTGGGCGGAAATCCGTGCCGCCTCGCGCATCACTTTCACTTCTGCCGCCGATTTATACAGGCGCATGTCATGCAGCAGATGATCCAGGGCAACGAATTCGTTCGGCGGCTGGGCGCCGAGGTGGGCCTTGGAGCGAATCACGTTGATCCACTCCATCAAGTGCCGGTCGAACTCAGGATTGCTGCCCATGGCCGAATACACCCGGTCACGGCCCTCGATCAGGCCCGGCAGGATGTCGTCGATATCGGTGATGGGAAACGCATCATCGGCGCCGTAGTCACGGATCGCCCCTTCCTGGCCGGCCCGCAGGCCGTCCCACAACTCACGTTCGGCGTTGCGCTCGCGGCAGAACAGGATGTATTCGCCGTGGGCCCGGCCAGGCATCAGCACCAGCACCGCTTGCGGCTCGGGGAAGCCGCTGAGGTATTGGAAGTCGCTGTCCTGGCGGTAGACGTGCTCGACGTCGCGGTTGCGGATCGCAACGGCGGCGGCGGGCAGGATTGCGATGCTGTTGGGCTCCATCTGCGCCATCAAGGCCTTGCGGCGACGGCTGTATTCCGATTTCGGGATATGAATCATGGGCAGACGGGGTTCCCTCTAGAATCAATGCAAGGACGGTTTGGTCGCCGCTGCATCGGTTTTCTTGGTCTCGGTGAACAATAGCAATGGTGCGACCCGCAGGTACTCCATCACTTCCATGTAGTCGCTTTCACCATCATCGGACTCTTCCAGGGCATCCTGGACCTGAGAGATCGCGGCCAAGTCTTGCAACACTTCCTTGGCCTCATCGCTCAATGCGTATTCGCGGCGGGTCAGGCCGAAGCCGGCCAGGAAGCCCTGGCACCACTGGCCCAATGCCGCGGCGCGGTCGGCCAACGGTGCGTCGTCGGTGGGCAGCAGCAGGACGACAGTCATGTCGTCACTGGTCAACTCGCCCTTGACCATTTCCTGCAGGCCGATAAGCGCGTTGCGGACGTTGTCCGCTGGCTCGCCTTCCAGCAGCTCGGCGGCATCGGCCAACCAGCCGTCGGCATCGAAGCCGGCGCCGGCGCAGCTACGGCCGAGCAGCAGGCCGTGCAGTTCGGCAGGCGAGACGGGATGACCACTGGTGCTCAGCAGGGTGGCGAAGGCTTGGTACGGAGAATTCTGAATGGGCATGGGCAGCTAGGCGCCAGACGGCGCTATGTCTAGAATGGAGGCCTTGTATCCTACATCGACAGACTCGCCAAGACCATTAAAGGCTGTGCGACCCCTATCCCCCATCAGACACAATCTTCAGTGGACACAATGGAAGACACCGACCTGCAAGCGCTGATGGCCAGACTCGAATTGCTAATTGACCGGGTCGAGCAACTTAAGAGCCAAAACGGACTCCTATTAGCTCAGGAAAAAACCTGGCGCGAGGAACGCGCGCACCTCATTGAAAAAAACGAAATCGCCCGGCGTAAGGTCGAATCGATGATTTCGCGCCTCAAGGCCCTGGAGCAAGACTCATGAGTTCAAGCAATAGCGTTACCGTGCAGATCCTCGATAAAGAATATTCGATCATCTGCCCCCAGGAAGAGCGTAGCAACCTGGTGAGCGCCGCCCGCTACCTGGACGGCAAGATGCGCGAAATCCGCAGCAGCGGCAAAGTCATCGGTGCCGACCGCATTGCCGTGATGGCAGCCTTGAACATTACCCACGACCTGCTGCATCGCCAGGATACGCCGGACCTGCAGGTCAGCGGCTCGACCCGCGAACAGGTGCGTGACCTGCTCGATCGAGTGGATCTGGTACTGGCCACCGATCCGGACGTCAGCAAGGGCTGATTCGCGAGGCTGCCTGGGGTATACTCGCCTCACTCCCTGGGGTGCTTGCCAGTTGGTGATGTCCCTGAGCCGATACGCACAACCACGGGGGTTGCACGTTGGGGCCGGTGTGCATGTCCGCTTGACGGAAAGCCTTAACGCCCCCTGCAACTTCCACCTTGAACTTTCGGGTTCAAGGGCTAAGCCGACAGCGGTTCATCCGGGGAGCCTGATTTCAAACAATGCCAGTCCAGGTGGACTGGCATTGTTGTTTGCGCCGCCGGCATTTCTGAGCACCCTGTTTTGCGGTTACGCTGTGCTGCCCTCGCCACTGCGTGAAGCCTCGATATGACTGAACCTGCGCTGCTGCCCCGCCCGCAACTTCGACGCCTGCTGCGCCAGGCCCGCCGTGCCCTGACACCCGCCCAGCAGCGGCAAGCCGCCCAAGGGCTCTACAAGCAATTGGCCCAGCACCCGCTGTTTCGCCGCGCCCGACACATCGCCCTTTACCTGCCCAACGATGGCGAAATCGACCCACGCCTGCTGCTGCGCGCCGCCCAGCGCCGAGGCAAGGCCACTTATCTGCCGGTGCTCAGCCCATGGCCGCAGACCAAGATGGTTTTCCAACGCATCCACCCTGGCGAAAAAATGCAGCCCAACCGTTTCCGCATCCCTGAACCGCGCAAGAATATCGCCCGGCAGCGCAAGGTCTGGACATTGGATCTGGTGTTGATGCCACTGGTGGGGTTCGACGATGCGGGAGGCCGGCTGGGCATGGGTGGCGGCTTCTATGACCGCAGCCTGGCGTATCTGGCGCGACGCAAGCAGTGGCGCAAGCCGACGCTGCTGGGGCTGGCCCATGAATGTCAGAAGGTCGAACGTTTGGCGCAGGCAAGCTGGGACGTACCGCTGCAGGGAACGGTCAGCGACAGGCATTGGTACCTGGTGCAGTAGACGCCGCGAGAATCAGCGGCGCCCGGAAGACAGTTTCAGCGTTTGATCGATGGCGCAGGTTGAGTGATTTCCACCGGCGCGTCGGTCTTGTTGGACCATAAACTCTGGGCGTAACCCGTGGTGACGACCCCCAGGCCGAACAGAATGACTAAGATCCACAACAAATCCGGTTTGCGTTTCATCGATTGCCCCCCTCAAGGCAGATCACACACGATGACAGCAGCGGTTTTCTTATTGGCCGTGCAGCAGCGTCAAGCTTGGAAGGCCGGCATTTTGCGGCAACCTGCTCCGACACGCAAACTCTGGCGTCAACCGACTGTCGGTTTGTCATAAAATCGCTGAACTTTTTTTCTCAACACCGCCCAGGAGTAGAAATCATGGCCTATTGGCTGATGAAGTCCGAGCCCGACGAATTATCCATCCAGGGCCTGGAAAAGCTCGGCCAGACGCGCTGGGACGGAGTTCGCAACTATCAGGCGCGCAATTTCCTGCGGACCATGGCGGTGGGCGACGCGTTCTTTTTCTACCACTCCAGTTGCCCGGAGCCAGGCATTGCCGGGATCGGGCGGATCGTGCGGGCAGCCTACCCCGAGCCGACAGCACTGGAACCTGACAGCCATTATTTCGACCCCAAGGCCAGCCCGGACAAAAACCCCTGGACTGCAATCGACGTGGCCCATGTCGAGACCTTCCCCCGCGTGCTGAAGCTCGACTACCTCAAACAGCAGACCGCCCTGGCCGAGATGCCGCTGGTGCAGAAAGGCTCCCGACTGTCGGTGATGCCCGTGACAGCCGAGCAGTGGGCGGCGGTGATTGCCCTGCGCTGATCACCCATGAGTTGATGGACATCAAGCTGGACCGGTCGCTGATCCAGCAGACTGTAACGCTACAGCCCGCAGGACGCCGTACATGTCGACGAACCATCGTACCCCTCGCTTTTTTGCCCTCGCCTTGCTGGCTGTGTTGCTGGCCGCCGGTGGGTTCGGCTACTGGAAGTCGCGCCATGATCGCTTGCCAGAAGGCCTGAGCATGGGCAACGGGCGCCTGGAGGCCACCGAAGTCCAGATCGCCAGCAAGACCCCCGGACGCCTGGCCGAGGTTCATGTCGATGAAGGCGACAACGTCCTCAAGGGCCAATTGCTCGCGCGCATGGACACCCGCACCCTGGAGGCCCAGCGCAACCAGGCTGAAGCCGAGGTCGTGCGGGCCCGGGAAAACCTCGCCGCCGCCGAGGCCAATGTGCAACTGCGCCAGAGCGAACAATTGCTCGCTCACCAGGAGCTCAAACGGAGCCAGGAACTGTTCAAGCGCGGCTACGCCAGCGCCCAGGTCATTGACCAGCAGCAAGCCCGCGTCGATACCGCCAACGCTGCGGTTAACGCTGCCCGGGCCCAGGTATCGGCGGCAACGGCCGCCATCGGCGCGACCCAGGCCCAAGTGGCCCAACTGACCAGCGAAATCGACGACAGCAGTTTGCGCGCACCCATCGACGGCGTGATCCAGTTGCGCCTGGCCGAGCCGGGCGAAGTGTTGGGTGCCGGCGGCCGGGTGCTGCTGATGATCGATCCGAACGACCAATACATGAACCTGTATCTGCCGGCATCCGTGGCCGGGAAACTGGCGGTGGGCGATGAAGCACGACTGCTGCTCGACGCCCTGCCCGAGCGACCGCTGCCGGCCAAGGTCAGCTTCGTCGCGGCCAAATCCCAATTCACCCCCAAAGAAGTCGAGACCCGTGATGAGCGCCAGAAACTGGTGTTTCGCGTCAAAGTGCGCTTGACCCAACCCGGTGAAGTGCCTCAGGCCAAACCCGGCATGCCCGGCGCCGGCTACGTGCGCACCGCCCCCATCGACTGGCCGGCCAACCTGCAATGAGCGCCACCCAAGGCGAAACGGCGTTACAGGCGTCGGGCCTGGAACATCGCTACGGCCAGCACCTGGCCTTGAGCGATATCACCTTCAGCCTGCCCGCCGGTACTCGCTGCGGCCTGATTGGTCCCGACGGTGCCGGCAAATCGAGCCTGCTGGGGCTGATCGCCGGGGTCAAGAAACTCCAGGGCGGCCAGCTGCAGGTCCTCGGCGCCTCGATCGAGGACCGGCGCCATCGCAATACCCTCTATCGACGCATCGCGTTCATGCCTCAAGGGCTGGGGGGCAACCTCTACCCTGACTTGTCGATACGCGAGAACATCCGCTTTTTCGGCACACTGTTCGGCCTGTCGCGGGCAGACTGCAAACAACGCATGGGCCAGTTGCTGCTGGCTACCGATCTACAGCGTTTTGCCGACCGCCCGGCAGGCAAGCTGTCCGGCGGCATGAAACAAAAGCTCGGCCTGTGTTGCGCGCTGATCCATGAACCGGACCTGCTGATTCTCGATGAACCCACCACCGGCGTAGACCCGCTGTCCCGACGGCGCTTTTGGGAACTGATAGAAGACGTACGCCGCCAACGACCGCAACTGACCTTGCTGGTCGCCACGGCGTATATGGAAGAGGCCGAACAATTCGAGCATTGCCTGATGCTCGACAACGGTCGCTTGATCGCCAAGGGTTTGAGTGCCGAACTGGCTGCCGTCACACCCGACGGCAAGCTCGACTCGGCCTTCACCCATTTCCAGGGCGACAGCGGCCACGACGCCCAGCCGCTGACGATCCCTCCCAGGACCGACGGCACTGCCGACATCGCTATCGAAGCCCATGACCTTACCCTGCGCTTCGGTGACTTCACCGCCGTCGACAAAGTCAGCTTCGCCATCGGTCGCGGTGAGATCTTTGGTTTCCTCGGTTCCAACGGGTGCGGCAAGACCACCACCATGAAAGTGCTGACCGGGTTGATGCCCGCCAGCGAAGGCGATGCCCGACTGCTGGGTAAGCCGGTGGACGCCAAGGACCTGGCCACCCGCAAACGCGTGGGGTTCATGTCACAGAGCTTTTCACTGTATGGGGAATTGAGCGTACGACAGAACCTGGCCTTGCACGCCGAGCTGTTCGACCTGCCCAAGGCCCAGAGCGGCACCCGTATCGAGGAGCTGATCCAGCGCTTCAACCTCCAGGACTTCGCCGACCAACCTTCCGGAGCCTTACCCCTGGGCCTGCGCCAGCGCTTGTCCCTGGCGGTGGCGGTGCTGCATCGCCCGGAAGTGCTGATCCTCGACGAACCGACCTCAGGCGTCGACCCGGCCGCGCGGGATGACTTTTGGCGGTTGCTGATCGAGTTGTCCCGCGAGCAAGGCGTGACGATTTTTCTCTCCACGCACTTCATGAACGAAGCCCAACGCTGCGACCGCATTTCACTGATGCACGCCGGCAAAGTCCTGGCCTGTGACACACCGGCAGCCTTGCAGGCGCAGTTCAACGGCCAGACCCTGGAAGCGGCATTCGTCACCTGCCTGGAACAAGCCCAGGGCGAGACGCCGCAAGACACGGCCCCCGTGACCCTCGACACCGCCGACGCCCCCCGGGACCGGCGTGGCCTGAGCCTCGGCCGACTGTGGGCCGTCGCCAGCCGGGAAGGCAAGGAACTGCTGCGAGACAAAGTGCGGATGGCGTTCGCCTTGCTCGGAGCGTTGTTCATGATGGTAATTTTCGGCTACGGCATCTCCCTGGACGTGGAAAAACTCGCATTCGCTGTGTTTGATCAGGATCAGAGCCCACAAAGTCGCGCTTATCTGGAAGCGTTTCGCAGCTCGCGCTACTTCGACGAGCAGCCGCTTATCCAAGACGCCAGCGAGTTGCATCGGCGCCTGCAACGCTCGGAAATCAAACTGGCCCTGGAAATACCGCCCGGCTTCGGTCGTGACCTGTATGCCGGTCGTCAGCCCGCCGTTGGCGCCTGGCTGGACGGCGGCATGCCGTTTCGCGCCGAGACCAGTCGCAACTACGTCCAGGCCGTGCATCAGGCTAATCTCGAGCAGTTGGTCGAACAGAGCAGCCCGGCGCGAAACCGCCAAACCGCGGCCAAGCTGGAAACCCGCTTCCGCTACAATCAGGATGTGGTCAGTGTGAACGCCATCGGCCCAGGGGTGATGGCACTGATCCTCGCATTCATTCCAGCCATGTTGACCGCCCTGGGCATCGTGCGGGAAAAGGAACTGGGTTCGATCACCAACTTCTACGCCACGCCGCTGACCCGCCTGGAATTCCTCCTGGGCAAACAAGCGCCTTACCTGGCGGTCAGCCTGGTCAACCTGGCCTTGCTGACCGCGATGAACCGCTGGCTGTTCGGCGTGCCGTTCAAGGGCAGTGGCCTGACGCTGGCGTTGGGCGGCCTGCTCTACGTGCTGGCGACCACCAGCATGGGGTTGCTGATCTCGGCGTTCACTCGCACCCAGATCGCAGCGATCCTCGGCACCATGATCATCACCAGCCTGCCGACGATCCAATTCTCGGGGCTGATCGTGCCGCGCTCGTCCCTGGAAGGCGCCGCATCGGTGATGGGCCAGTTGTTTCCCGCCGGTTATTTCCTGGACATCGCCGTCGGCACCTTCACCAAGGCCCTGGATCTGCGCCAGCTGTGGCCGCAATGCCTGGCGTTGTTCGGGTTTTTCCTGGGGTTCACCGGGCTCAGCCTGGTCATGCTGAAAAAGCAGGAGGCCTGATGCACAAGCTCTCACATATCTGGCGTCTTGGGCTCAAGGAACTGACCAGCCTGCGCTACGACTCCGTCCTGCTGCTGTTTCTGGGCTATGCCTTTACCGTGGCGATCTACATGCCGGCGGCGGGCTCGGTGATCGGTGTCCACAACGCCAGCGTGGCGATAGTGGATGAAGACCAGAGCCACCTGTCACGCCAACTGGCTCAGGTCCTGCAACCGCCGGAGTTCCAGAACCCAGTGGCGCTGCCTTATGCCGAGCTGGACAAGGTCATGGACAGTGGCCGCTACACCTTTGTCATTAACGTGCCCGCCAACTTCCAGGCCGACCTGCTCGCCGGACGCGAGCCGGCGCTGCAACTGAACGTCGATGCCACGGCCATGAGCCAGGCCTTCATGGGCGCCGGCTACATCGGACGGATTTTCCAGCAGGAACTGCTGACCTACAGCGGCCAGGCACAAGCGACCGAACAGCCCCCCGTGAGGCTGACCACCCGCTCGCTGTTCAACACCAACCTTGAGGGCGGGTGGTTTCTGGCAGTGATCCAGATCGTCAACAACATCACGATCCTGGCCATTATCCTGACCGGCACCGCATTGCTGCGCGAACGCGAGCACGGCACCCTCGATCACCTGCTGGTGCTGCCGCTGACGGCGCTGGAAATCATGCTGGCGAAAATCTGGAGCAATCTGTTGGTGGTGGTGCTGTGTACCTGGGCGTCGCTGGAAATCATCGTCAAGTTCGCGCTGGGGGTGCCGCTCGCCGGCTCCATGCTGCTCTTCCTGCTGGTGACCGCGCTCTACCTGTTCGCCAGTACCGCCCTGGGCATCTTTCTCGCCACCCTGGCCCGTTCGACACCACAATTCGGCTTGCTGGCGATCCCGGTGATCATCCCGATGCTGCTTTTATCGGGCGGCAGCACGCCGCTGGACAGCATGCCGCAATGGTTGCAATGGGTAATGCAAGGCTCGCCGTCGACCCATTTTGTCAGCCTCAGCGCAGCGATCCTGTTCCGTGACGCAGGCGTTGCGGTGGTATGGCCGGACATGCTGGCGTTGGTGGCGATCGGCCTATTGTTCTTTGCCATCGCCCTGGGGCGGTTTCGCAAAAGCCTGGCGTCTTGATCAAAAAAGCGCCGCCTTCAGCAGCGCCGACACAGTCGTGGCATTGCCGAAGGCGGCGATCTTGGCGATTTATTGAATGATCAGGTTGTTGAACAACAGATCATCCACCATTGGTTTGCCAGTTTCGTCGTTCATCACTTGCTGAGTCTGCTTCAATGCTTCCTGGCGCAGCTTTTCCTTGGCTTCCAGGTTATTCATGGCCTCGGTGGTCTGCTGGGCGAACAGCGCCACCAACTGGTTGCGAATCAACGGCTCGTTGGCCTTCACCGCCGCCACGGCAGCATCGCCGGTCACGCGCAGGGCCACATCGGCCTTGTAGACCCTCAGCTTCGCCGAACCATCGAGCCCATAGTTGCCGACAAAGGGCGGGCTGAGGGTGATGTAACTGACCTTCGGCGCCTCGCCTTCCTTCGCTTCCTTGCCCTCTTCGGCCATCGCTGCCACAGGCAACGACAGGGCCAGCATCAACATGATCCACGCTTTCACAAGTGACTCCTCATCCGGTTTGCGGCCCAGCATACCGTCCCACCGTTCAAGCACAAGCTTATGGCTGGCTATCAGGGCGGGGCATGCTCGTTGACCCATTGACTCTCACACCTACACTTATCGGCCACCACTCCCAAAGGAATAGCCCTGATGAAAGCCGTGCTGTGCAAAGAATTCGGCCCCGCCGAATCGCTGGTGCTGGAAGACGTCGCCAGCCCCGTCGCGAAGAAGAACGAAGTGCTGCTGGAGGTGCACGCCGCCGGGGTGAATTTCCCTGACACGCTGATCATCGAGGGCAAATACCAATTCAAGCCACCCTTTCCGTTCTCTCCTGGCGGCGAAGCGGCGGGCGTCATCAGTGCGGTGGGTGAAAAAATCAGCCACCTGAAGGTCGGTGATCGGGTCATGGCACTGACCGGCTGGGGCAGCTTTGCCGAACAAGTGGCAGTGCCAGGCTACAACGTGTTGCCGATCCCCGCGTCCATGGACTTCAACACCGCTGCCGCCTTCAGCATGACCTACGGCACCTCGATGCACGCCCTCAAGCAACGGGCCAACCTGCAACCTGGCGAAACCCTGCTGGTGCTCGGTGCCTCCGGCGGCGTCGGCCTGGCAGCGGTGGAGATCGGCAAGGCCATGGGCGCCCGGGTCATCGCCGCCGCCAGCAGCACCGAAAAACTCGCCGTAGCCAAGGCAGCTGGCGCCGACGAGTTGATCAACTACAACGAAACCAGCCTCAAGGATGAAATCAAACGCCTTACCGACGGCCAGGGCGCCGATGTGATCTACGATCCGGTGGGCGGCGACCTGTTCGACCAGGCCGTGCGCGCCATCGCCTGGAACGGCCGGCTGCTGGTGGTCGGTTTCGCCAGCGGGCGCATCCCCGAACTGCCGGTGAACCTCGCCCTGCTCAAGGGTGCTGCCGTGGTGGGTGTGTTCTGGGGCTCCTTCGCCCAGCGCCAGCCCCAGGACAACGCTGCCAACTTTCAGCAACTGTTTGGCTGGTTCGCCGAAGGCAAGCTCAAGCCACTGGTGTCACAGGTGTATCCACTGAGCAATGCCGCCCAGGCGATCAATGACCTGGGGCAGCGCAAGGCGGTGGGGAAGGTGGTTGTGCAGGTGCGCTGAAGCTTCACAGCGGTCCGGGCGTTTGACGCTGCGGGCCGCTATTGGCAAGCACTAGCACAACGCGCGAATCTCCTTGGGCAACATTCGCACACACCGTGACGCAGGAAAACGCCCGTAGTGCATCACGATCATGGGCATGTGCCTGTTCAAGCGGGCGATCAAGGCCAGACGCTCGACATCCGACATCTGCTTGACGAAAAACACATTGGACAAGTAGTTGCGCGTGGAATGGAACGGGAGCAAACCTTGCACCCATAGTTGGCCCCAAGCGCATTGATGTCCGAGCACTCCCAGGCCTGGATCCATTTACGGTCATCCAAAGGCCTGTCATCCAGGCGGAACTCGAACGGCACCACGACATGCGTCTGCTCCCGATGTTCGTTGCCCACCGTCCAAGGACGCTCAGGCACCCACAACACATCCGTCGCCCAACTCGTACCGGACAAGCACAGCAACAGCATCACAGCACACCACTTCATACCGTTACCCCTCACCCGAATGCCAGCGCAGGCAGAAAGGTGAAGGGTAAAGACCGGGCCTCATTGGCTAAATGGCGAGACTTCCCGTTTAGTTGAAGGACGTTTCCCACTGTTCTGTCCCGCCATCACGACATGTGGGTGCGAAAAATCCAGACAAGACAATTCCTACAGCGTCATCAGCGCATGCCTGAGCGACGTGTTCACTTAAGAACATTACCCAAGGCTTTTTTCTCTGTTTATCGACCAGCAAGCAATGCTATTTTCGGTAACGAAACTGTAACATTCGCATTCGCAGTCATAACAAGAACCTGGAGCCCTTGAATGTTTGCTTTCTTTCGTCCTGCCGCACACCAGGCGTCCCTGCCTGAAGAAAAAATAGACAGCACCTACCGACGCCTTCGCTGGCAGATCTTCGCCGGGATTTTCTTTGGGTACGCAGGGTATTACCTGCTGCGCAAGAACTTCTCCCTGGCCATGCCGTACCTGATCGACGAGGGTTACACCCGGGGGCAACTGGGCCTGGCCATGTCGGCCATCGCCATCGCCTACGGGCTTTCGAAGTTCCTGATGGGCCTGGTGTCCGACCGCTCCAACCCGCGCTACTTCCTGCCCTTCGGCTTGCTGGTGTCGGCGGGGGTGATGTTCGTTTTCGGTTTCGCGCCTTGGGCGACGTCCAGCGTGACCATGATGTTCATTCTGCTGTTCATCAACGGCTGGGCCCAAGGCATGGGTTGGCCACCCAGCGGACGGACCATGGTGCACTGGTGGTCACAGAAGGAACGTGGCGGCGTGGTGTCGGTGTGGAACGTGGCGCATAACGTCGGCGGCGGCCTGATCGGTCCGTTGTTCCTGTTGGGGATGGGCTGGTTCAACGACTGGCACGCCGCATTCTATGTGCCCGCTGCCGTGGCGCTTGCCGTGGCCGTGTTTGCTTTCGTGACCATGCGCGACACCCCGCAATCGGTGGGCCTGCCGCCCATCGAGAAATACAAGAACGATTACCCGGAAGGCTACGACGCCAGTCACGAGAACGAATTCAGCGCCAAGGAAATCTTCGTCAAATACGTGCTGCGCAACAAAATGCTCTGGTACATCGCCATGGCCAACGTCTTCGTTTATCTGCTGCGCTATGGCGTGCTGGACTGGGCGCCGACCTACCTCAAGGAAGCCAAGGGCTTCACCGTGGACAAAAGCTCCTGGGCTTACTTCTTCTACGAGTGGGCGGGCATTCCCGGCACGCTGCTGTGCGGTTGGATGTCGGACAAGATCTTCCGCGGCAACCGTGGCCTGACGGGCATGGTGTTCATGGCACTGGTGACCGTGGCAACCCTGGTGTACTGGCTGAATCCGGCCGGCAACCCGACCGTCGACATGATCGCCCTGGTTTCCATTGGCTTTCTGATCTACGGCCCGGTCATGCTGATCGGCTTGCAGGCGTTGGAACTGGCGCCGAAAAAAGCCGCCGGTACCGCCGCCGGTTTCACGGGGCTGTTTGGCTACCTCGGCGGCTCGGTCGCGGCCAGTGCCGCCATGGGCTACACCGTGGACCATTTCGGTTGGGATGGTGGTTTTGTTCTATTGGTCGGAGCCTGCCTGCTGTCGATGGCGTTCCTCGCGCCAACCCTGTGGCACAAGCAAATCGCCAGTCAGAGCCGCGAAGCGATCGCCTGATCCAAGGCTGATTTGCAGCGCTTGAGCCGCGCCTCCAGATTCCGGTCCGGCATGGCGTGGCTACGCAGTGCGTGAATGGTCTGCTCGACATAATCACGGGTGCTGCCGTAACGCCCGCAGGCGCTTTCGAACACCTGGCTCAGCACATGGTCCGGCAAGTTGCCGGCATAGCTGGGCAGGTGCCGCTCCAGCACAAACCCCAAGGCTTGCACCCGGCTGCCATCTTCGAGACGGCAACTGAGCCAATGCGGACGATAGGACGGGAATGGCATCTCGCGCTGCCACAAGGCAAACAGCGAGTCTTCGAGGTTCTCCTGCGGTAATCGATAAGCGAACCCGCTGCACGAACCGCCGCGATCCAGACCGAACACCAACCCCGGCAACTCCGGGGTACCGCGGTGTTCATGGGACCACAGATACAAACCGCGATGATAACCGTGGACCCGGCCGCGCATCCGCTCCACTGCCGTGCATTCCGGCCGCCAGATCAAGGAACCGTAAGCGAACAGCCAGACCGGCCCGCCTTGGTGACGGCTCATGGTCGATTGCATCGAGGCGAGCAGTTGTTCACGGGTCAACTGCGGCCCCAGGTCAAGGCGTGGCGGATACGGTGCACAGGGAATGGCAGATTCGATAGCGGTCATGGCCGTTAGCGTTTGGCTCCTCGCGGGTCGGTGGATGGGGATTGCCCGTCATGCTGTTGACGTTTATCGGGATCAAGGCAAGTTAAATGCCAGTCCGCACCCTATATACGTTATCGGTATCTAGCCCCAAGGCTAAATATCGAAACGAAATATATGGAGTTATATCGATGGAAGGTGGCATCCACTCATGTGATGAGGGTGCTTGTTCCCGCTGGACTGCGTAGTCGTCCCAAAACAGGCGGTTGCTGCGCAACCGAGCGGGAGCAAGCTCCCTCGCCACAAAACGCACGGTTGCAGATCACAAAAGCGCATGACTCAAGACAGGGGCTCAATCGCTATCAAGCCCGCGGCGCATACGCAAACACATCGGCACGCATTTGGTGGGCGTCCATTCCAGCCTCCACCAGCGCATCAAGCGTGGCGTAGATCATGGCCGGCGAGCCGCTGGCGTAGACATGCACGCCAGAGAGGTCGCTGATGTCCTCGCACACGGCTTCATGCAGCATCCCACAACGTCCTTCCCAACCACATACGTCGCTGACGACTTTGTGCAGGAACAGGTTCGGCAGCTTTTTCCACTCGTCCCAATGTTCGATTTCATAGAAATCTTCCGGCCGCCGCACGCCCCAATACAAATGCACCGGATGCTTGAAACCCGCCGCGCGGCAATGCTCGATCAGGCTGTGCATCTGCGCCATACCGGTGCCGGCGGCGATCAGCACCAGGGGGCCGTCCGGCAGCTCGGACAGGTGGGTGTCGCCAAAAGGCATTTCGACACGCACGTTGGGGTTGCGTCGCAGTTGTTCCAACAGTGCCTGCGCACTGCTTTCGCGCACCAACACGTGCAATTGCAGGTCACGCCCCGAATGCGGCGCGGAAGCCAGGGAGAATGCCGACTTCTCGCCGTTCTCCCGCTCGATCATCAGGTACTGCCCGGCGTGATAGCGCGGCGGCTTGCCCGCTGGTGCGCGCAAGCGTACTCGCCAGACATCGCCGCCCACGTCAGCGCACTCGATGACCTGGCAGGCCAGCTTGCGCACCGGCAACTCGCCCGGCGACAGCACGCCATCCCACAACACCACACAGTCTTCCAGAGGCTCGGCGATGCAGGTGAAAATCTCACCGTGATCGCGCACCTCGCCAGCCTGTTCCACACGGCCTTCCACCAACAACGCACCACAGACGTGGCAGTTGCCATTGCGGCAGCTTTGCGGGCATTCATAGCCCAGGCGCCGAGCACCATCGAGAATCCGTTCGGCGGGCCGGATCTCCAGCACCGCTCCGGAAGGCTGCAAGGTTACACGCATCAATCTATTCCTAACTGATTCCAGATGGCATCGATCCGTTGGGTAACGGCTTCATCCTTGACGATAACCCGGCCCCACTCACGGGTGGTTTCACCGGGCCATTTATGCGTGGCATCGAGTCCCATCTTCGACCCCAGGCCGGACACCGGCGAGGCGAAGTCGAGGTAGTCGATTGGCGTGTTCTCGATCATCACGGTGTCACGCTTGGGGTCCATGCGCGTGGTGATGGCCCAGATCACGTCGTTCCAGTCCCGTGCGTTGATATCGTCGTCGGTGACGATAACGAATTTGGTGTACATGAACTGTCGCAAAAACGACCAGACCCCCAGCATCACCCGCTTGGCGTGCCCCGGATACGACTTCTTCATGGTCACTACGGCCATCCGGTACGAACAGCCTTCCGGCGGCAGGTAGAAGTCGGTGATTTCCGGAAACTGCTTCTGCAGGATCGGCACGAACACTTCGTTCAGCGCCACCCCCAGAATAGCCGGTTCGTCCGGCGGGCGGCCGGTGTAGGTGCTGTGGTAAATCGGCTTGATCCGATGGGTGATGCGCTCGACGGTGAACACCGGGAAGCTGTCGACTTCGTTGTAGTAGCCGGTGTGATCGCCATACGGGCCCTCATCCGCCATCTCACCGGGATGGATCACCCCCTCGAGAATGATCTCGGCGGTAGCCGGCACTTGCAGGTCGTTGCCACGGCATTTCACCAACTCGGTGCGGTTGCCGCGCAACAGGCCAGCGAACGCGTACTCGGAGAGGCTGTCAGGCACAGGCGTCACCGCGCCGAGGATAGTCGCCGGGTCCGCGCCCAGGGCAACCGACACCGGGAATGGCCGACCGGGGTGCTTTTCACACCACTCACGGTAATCCAGCGCACCGCCCCGGTGGCTCAACCAACGCATGATGACCTTGTTGCGGCCAATCACCTGCTGGCGATAGATCCCCAGGTTCTGGCGATCCTTGTTCGGGCCCTTGGTGACGGTCAGGCCCCAGGTGATCAGCGGCCCCACATCGCCCGGCCAGCAGGTTTGCACCGGTAGCATCGCCAGGTCGACATCGTCGCCCTCGATCACCACTTCCTGGCAAATCGCGTCTTTGACGACTTTCGGCGCCATGGAAATGATCTTGCGGAAAATCGGCAGCTTGGACCAGGCGTCCTTCAGACCTTTCGGTGGCTCGGGCTCCTTGAGAAACGCCAGTAGCTTGCCGATCTCGCGCAGTTCGCTGACCGCTTCGGCGCCCATGCCCAGGGCCACGCGCTCAGGCGTGCCGAACAGGTTGCCCAGCACCGGGATGTCGTAGCCCGTAGGATTCTCGAACAATAACGCCGGACCTTTGGCCCGAAGCGTGCGGTCGCAGACTTCCGTCATCTCCAGCACTGGAGAGATAGGAATCTGGATGCGTTTCAACTCGCCGCGCTGCTCAAGCTGCTGCACGAAATCCCGAAGATCCTTGAATTTCATTGAGATGCCACCCCGAAAATAGGCGTACATCCTACCTGCTCTCACGCCCAAACAGCAGCCCGGGCATACGCAGCAGCGATCAATTATCGCTTGTACCCAGCAACACCGGGGCAAACAACGGGCTTAGCCGGGCGCTGCCAATGTCAGACAGATGATCCTCGTCCCGGTACAGCGAATGCCCATTGACCTCGATGCTGCAGACCTGGCCCGCACACATCAATGGGGTCGGATCGATGACATGCACGCCTGGATCGGCGGCGCTCATCGAGGCGAACAAGGCACTCAGAAAACCCTGGCGGGCCAAGTGCTCCTGGAGCGGACGCCCCAATCCCTCGGCCGAACGCCCAACCCGGGCCAGGCTGGTCAAGCGACTGATAGTGCCCTTGCGCTGCAGCGGCACTTCCTTGAATAACCAGACTTGCGCACCCGTCGCCCTGATCGCCGCCACCCGCGCCTTGAGCGCTGCAGCCATACGCGCCTCGGCCTCGGCGGCATTGTCGTGGGGGTTGAGCAACACCTTCCTATCGCCGTCCTCACGACCGTAGACGTAAAGACTCCAATTGGAAGCCAGCACCACGTCCTTGATCTGCAGGCGACGGATCTGCTCCATGGTCCGTTGGTTAAAGTCCTTGCAACGCTGACGCGGCTCATCGCTCAGGATCGGCGGGCAGGCACTCATACTGTACAGCCACACCGGGCGCCCCTGGCGGGCGGCGTTATTTTCAATCGCCGGCAATAGCGCGGCAGCGTGGCTGTCGCCCCAGAACAGTTGTGTCGCCGGCTCACCCTGGTTCGCACCAACCAGACACGCCTTGTCCAGATTCTTGTCCGAGGTCACCAGCATGCATTTCATCTGTCCGGCCCGCCAATCCCGTGCCTGTGCATACTCCAGTGCCTTGCCCGTGAGGCGTTGGGGAAATCCATCCGCCGATCGCACCACCGCCCCCGTCACCGCCAGGGCGAACATGGCCAACAAGCCTCCCACCAGCACCGGCTTGCGGCCAGCGAGCACGCGCTTTTCACGAAATGGAAGCTCGACGAAACGCCAGCTCGACCAGGCAAGACCCAGCGCCAGCAGCATCCAGCCAGCAGCCTCCCAATGTTGGATACCGTCGATGGAAATGGCGTTGGCATAGACGTAGACCGGCCAATGCCACAGGTACAGGGAATAGGAAAGCAAGCCGATCCAGACCAGCGCCCGGGTACCGAGCACCTGCGCGACCCAGGTCGAGCCTTGTGCGCCGGACCAGATCAGTGCGCTAGCACCAAGGACAGGCAGCAAGGCTGCCCAACCCGGGAATGCCGTGTTCTCGTCGAAGGTGAAAACCGCCACCAGCACAGCCGCCAACCCGACCACGCCGGCAACCTGATAGAGCCATGGCTTCACCGCCTGTTTCGACGCCGGCAACACCGCGAGCATCGCACCGCACAGCAATTCCCAGGCCCGTGTCGGCAGCGAGAAAAAAACCAGGTCAGGCTTGCGCTCCAGATAAGCGATGTTCAATCCGAAGGAAACCAGCAGCATGGCAAACAGCAGCCAGCGCCAATGGCGAACATGGCGCATCAACAACATCATCAGCAGTGGAAAGAAGATGTAGTACTGCTCTTCCACCGCCAGGGACCAGGTATGAAGCAACGGTTTGAGGTCTGACGCGGGCTCGAAGTAGCCGTCCTGACGCATGAACAGGATGTTCGAGATGAACAGCGCCTGATAACGAACCGCCCGGCCAAGCTCGGAAAAATCCTTGGCCGTCAGCAGCAACCAGCCCAGGGCCAACGCCGCCACCAGCACTACGCTCAAGGCCGGAATGATGCGCCGCGCGCGTCGGGCCCAGAAATCGAGGAAGCTGAAACGCTGCGCGTTGATCTCGCGGAACAGGATGCCGGTTATCAAGAAACCGGAGATGACGAAGAAAACGTCAACACCAACAAAACCACCGCTGAACGTGCTGAAGCCGAAGTGAAACAGCACCACCGGAATAACGGCCAGCGCCCTCAAGCCGTCGATGTCACGACGGCTGCCGAATGTGTGCATAACGGTCCTTGTTGTTTTACGAACTGATGCAAGCACGGACACTACCGGCCTGGGAAAGTTGTCTATTTTGATACAAATGCCGCGAAAAAAAAGAGCGCCCCTGTTCAGGGCGCCCTTTCTTGAAGCGTGCTTGGTATTACTTGCGTTTCATCGACAGGAAGAACTCGTCGTTGGTCTTGGTCTGCTTCAGCTTGTCGACCAGGAACTCGATGGCAGCGACTTCGTCCATCGGATGCAGCAGCTTGCGCAGGATCCACATACGCTGCAGTTCGTCATCGGCCGTCAGCAACTCTTCGCGGCGGGTGCCGGAACGGTTGATGTTGATAGCCGGGAAGACGCGCTTTTCGGCGATCTTGCGATCCAGAGGCAGCTCCATGTTGCCGGTGCCTTTGAATTCCTCGTAGATCACTTCGTCCATCTTCGAGCCGGTTTCAACCAGCGCGGTGGCGATGATGGTCAGCGAGCCGCCTTCTTCGATGTTGCGCGCAGCACCGAAGAAACGCTTCGGTTTCTCCAGGGCATGGGCGTCGACACCACCGGTCAGCACCTTGCCGGAGCTCGGGATCACAGTGTTGTAGGCGCGGGCCAGACGGGTGATGGAGTCCAGCAGGATCACCACGTCTTTCTTGTGCTCGACCAGGCGCTTGGCCTTCTCGATCACCATTTCGGCAACCTGCACGTGGCGGGTCGGCGGTTCGTCGAACGTCGAGGCGACCACTTCGCCGCGCACGGTGCGCTGCATCTCGGTCACTTCTTCCGGACGCTCGTCGATCAGCAGCACGATCAGATGAACTTCAGGGTTGTTACGGGCGATGTTGGCCGCGATGTTCTGCAGCATGATCGTCTTGCCCGCTTTCGGCGGCGCCACGATCAGACCGCGCTGGCCTTTGCCGATGGGTGCGCACAGGTCGATGACACGACCGGTGAGGTCTTCGGTGGAGCCGTTGCCGGCTTCCATCTTCATGCGCACGGTCGGAAACAGCGGGGTCAGGTTCTCGAAGAGAATCTTGTTCTTCGCGTTTTCCGGGCGGTCGAAGTTGATGGTGTCGACCTTGAGCAGTGCGAAGTAACGCTCGCCTTCCTTCGGAGGGCGGATCTTGCCAACGATGGTGTCACCGGTGCGCAAGTTGAAACGGCGGATCTGGCTCGGCGAGACGTAGATATCGTCTGGGCCGGCGAGATAGGAAGCGTCTGCGGAGCGGAGAAAGCCGAAGCCGTCCTGGAGAATCTCCAGCACGCCATCACCGGAGATTTCCTCGCCGCTTTTCGCGTGCTTTTTGAGCAGGGAGAAAATCACGTCCTGCTTGCGCGAACGGGCCATATTTTCTATGCCCATCTGTTCGGCCAATTCGAGCAGTTCGGTAATCGGCTTTTGCTTGAGTTCAGTCAGATTCATATAGGAATGACGTAATCATTTATGGAGGGGGGAAATTAAGCTTTTGGCTTAATGAGGCCGCGCCGCGGAGAAGGCGACAGGATCGCGTACTTATTCGAAAGGAGAGCGTCGGCGACGGCTTGCAGGGGGCAATGGAGAAACCAGTGCGGGGCCGAATGTAACACCTGCGTTTGCGAGCGTCTAGCCCTGAATAACGAAAAAGCCCCGCGATTTGCGGGGCTTTTTCAATGGCATTCGACGCTTAGATGTTAGCGTCGATGAAAGCGGCCAGTTGAGACTTCGACAGCGCGCCAACCTTGGTGGCTTCGACGTTGCCGTTCTTGAACAGCATCAGGGTCGGGATACCACGCACACCGTGCTTGGCCGGAGTATCCTGGTTCTCGTCGATGTTCAGCTTGGCGATGGTCAGCTTGCCTGCGTAGGTGGTAGCAATATCGTCCAGGACCGGGGCGATCATTTTGCAGGGACCGCACCACTCAGCCCAATAGTCGACCAGTACCGGGCCTTCGGCCTTGAGTACGTCAGCCTCGAAGCTAGCGTCGCTAACGTGTTTGATAAGCTCGTTGCTCATGGAAGTCTCCGGGTAATCAGCAAAAAAACGTGGCCCATCATAGCTGCCCTTCCAAGGTTCAGGAAGCTTGAGTTGATTGAGTCTCGCTATGGCAGCAGATGTATTTGAGTATGGCCCACGTCACGAGGCAGCAGGTGCCACGAAGGAAATTCCGGTACGCAACGCAGCGTTACGTACATGTTCCTGCATGGCTTTTTGCGCAGCCCCCGAAGCGCGGCGAGCCAAGGCGCGAAGGATTTTGCGATGCTCCTGCCACGTCTCCATCGCCCGCTCCGCCCTGATGAACGGTAGTTTCTGGCTTTCCAGGAAGATATCGGCACTGGCGGTGAGGATGCTCAACATTGCCTGATTGCCGCTGGCCAACAGGATCCGTCGATGGAATTCGAAATCCAGCCGAGCGGCGGCGTCGAAATCCCCGACTTTCAACTCCCGGCGCATGGCTTCGATATTGTCTTGCAGCGTGTCGAGCTCGTCGGCGCTCAACGTCACCGCCGCCAACCCCGCCGCGAAGCCCTCCAAGGCGTAGCGCAATTGGAAGATATCCACCGGCGAAGCCTGGGCCGCGAACGGCCAGCCCGGCGCCGACTCGTGGCGTGGCATCTCTGTCGACGACTGCACGAACACACCTTTGCCCGGCTGCACGCTGATCATGCCCAAAGCGCTCAACGAGGAAAGCGCCTCGCGCAACGACGCCCGGCTGACACCCAGTTGCAATGCCAGATCCCGTTGCGACGGCAGCGCATCCCCGGGACCGAAGCCTTCATCGGCGATCAGTTTGCGGATGGCTTGCAGCGCCACTTCGGGAACGGCACGAGAGATGGAATTCATGGATTTTCAGACAAGCCGAGTGAAGAAGCCGGTAGTTGTAAAGCTATTCGCCGCGCCCGGCAAGTCGTGCCCCAGCAGGGTTCGGCGACAAATACCGACGCCCGATAAAGGTGCGAAATGTGCCGCAACTGTTCAGACCAGTAAGACCGCCAAACACCAGCAATTCCGTGGCTTTGACTGAATAAAAGCTTGTTTGGCATGGCCTGTGCTCTGTCCGAACGCAGAAATCACATCACCGATTGCGGAGATTCGCCATGATTCAGCGTTGCAGCGCCCTGCTCACTGCCCTGTTTGCCAGCCTGATGCTCTGCCAGCTACCCGCCCACGCCGATGGCCTGGAAGACGTGGTCAAGCGTGGCACGCTCAAGGTCGCCGTGCCCCAGGACTTTCCTCCGTTCGGCTCGGTAGGCCCGGACATGAAGCCCCGCGGCCTGGACATCGACACTGCGAAACTGCTGGCCGACCAGCTCAAGGTCAAGCTCGAACTGACCCCGGTCAACAGCACCAACCGCATCCCGTTCCTGACCACCGGCAAGGTGGACCTGGTGATTTCCAGCCTGGGCAAGAACCCGGAGCGGGAAAAAGTCATCGACTTTTCCAGCGCCTACGCGCCGTTCTACCTGGCAGTGTTCGGCCCACCCGACGCAGCCATCAACGGCCTGGATGATCTCAAGGGCAAGACCATCAGCGTCACCCGTGGCGCCATCGAAGACATCGAGCTGACCAAGGTCGCCCCCGAAGGCGTCACCATCAAGCGCTTCGAAGACAACAATTCGACCATCGCCGCCTACCTGGCCGGCCAGGTCGACCTGATTGCCAGCGGCAACGTGGTGATGGTCGCCATCAGCGAACGCAACCCCAAGCGTGTCCCGGCGCTGAAGGTGAAACTCAAGGACTCGCCCGTGTATGTGGGCGTGAACAAGAACGAGCCGGCGTTGCTGGACAAGGTCAACCAGATCCTCGCCACCGCCAAGTCCGACGGCAGCCTGGAGAAAAATTCCCAGACTTGGCTCAAACAGCCACTGCCGGCCGACCTCTGACCGTCGCTTGAGAGGCTGAGCATGGCATATCAGTTCGATTTTCTGCCGGTGGTACAAAACACCGAGCTGCTGTTGCGCGGTGCCTTGTTCACCCTGGAACTGACGGCCATCGGCGCGCTGCTCGGGGTCAGCCTGGGCATCGTCGGGGCCGTGGTGCGGGCGTGGAACATTCGTCCGTTCGCGGCGATCTTCGGCGTGTACGTGGAGCTGATCCGCAACACGCCATTCCTGGTGCAACTGTTTTTCATCTTCTTCGGCTTGCCGTCCCTGGGCCTGCAGATCTCCGAATGGCAAGCGGCGGTGCTGGCGATGGTGATCAACCTCGGTGCCTACTCCACCGAGATCATTCGCGCCGGCATCCAGGCCATCCCGCGCGGGCAACTGGAAGCCGCCGCAGCGCTGGCGATGAGCCGCTTCGAAGCCTTTCGCCACGTGGTACTGCTGCCGGCACTGGGCAAGGTCTGGCCGGCCCTGAGCAGCCAGATCATCATCGTGATGCTCGGCTCGGCGGTCTGTTCGCAGATCGCCACCGAAGAATTGAGCTTCGCTGCCAACTTCATTCAATCGCGCAACTTCCGCGCCTTTGAAACCTATGCACTGACCACGCTGATCTATTTGTGCATGGCCCTGTTGATCCGCCAGTTCCTGAACTGGGTGGGTCGCCGCTACATTGCCAGGAGCAGCCAATGAGCGATTTCACTTTCTGGGACGTGGTGCGCAACCTGCTCACGGGCTTGCAATGGACCCTGGCCTTGTCGTTGGTAGCGTTTATCGGCGGCGGGCTGATTGGCCTGCTGGTCATGGTCTTGCGCATTTCCAAAAACGCCCTGCCCCGCAACGTCGCCCGCACCTACATTGAACTGTTCCAAGGCACGCCGCTGTTGATGCAGTTGTTCCTGGTGTTCTTCGGCGTGGCCCTGGCCGGGGTGGAGATTTCGCCGTGGATGGCGGCGGCGATTGCCTTGACGCTGTTTACCAGTGCCTATCTGGCGGAGATCTGGCGCGGTTGCGTCGAAGCGATCCCCAACGGCCAGTGGGAAGCCTCTTCGAGCCTGGCCCTCAACCCACTGGAACAGTTGCGCTACGTGATCCTGCCCCAAGCCCTGCGCATCGCCGTGGCGCCGACCGTGGGCTTTTCGGTACAGGTGGTCAAAGGCACAGCAGTGACCTCGATCATTGGTTTTACCGAACTGACCAAGACCGGCGGCATGCTCGCCAACGCCACGTTCGAGCCGTTCATGGTGTATGGCCTGGTGGCCCTCGGTTACTTCCTGCTCTGCTACCCCTTGTCCCTCAGTGCGCGCTACCTGGAAAGGAGACTGCATGCCTCTGCTTAGAATTTCCGCCCTGCATAAATACTACGGCGATCACCACGTGCTCAAAGGCATCGACCTGACCGTCGAGGAAGGCCAGGTGGTGGCGATCATCGGCCGCAGCGGCTCGGGCAAATCCACTTTGCTGCGCACCCTCAATGGCCTGGAGTCGATCAACGACGGCGTGATCGAGGTGGACGGCGAATACCTCGACGCCGCCCGTGCCGACCTGCGCAGCCTGCGGCAGAAAGTCGGGATGGTGTTCCAACAGTTCAACCTGTTCCCGCACCTGACCGTCGGCGAGAACGTGATGCTCGCGCCGCAGGTTGTACAGAAGGTCCCCAAGGCCAAGGCGGCCGAACTGGCGCGGCAGATGTTGGAACGGGTCGGCCTCGGCGAGAAGTTCGATGCCTTCCCGGACCGTTTGTCCGGTGGCCAGCAGCAACGGGTAGCGATTGCCCGGGCCTTGGCGATGTCGCCGAAAGTGCTGCTGTGCGACGAAATCACTTCGGCCCTGGACCCGGAACTGGTCAATGAAGTGCTCAGCGTGGTGCGGCAACTGGCCAAGGAAGGCATGACCCTGATCATGGTCACCCATGAAATGCGTTTCGCCCGGGAAGTCGGCGACAAGCTGGTGTTCATGCACCAGGGCAAGGTGCATGAAGTCGGCGACCCCAAGGTCTTGTTCGCCGAGCCGCAGACGGCCGAGCTGGCGAATTTCATTGGGACAATCGAGCCTGCGGCCTGAGGTTCTGCGGTGCCGCTTCCGGACTCATCGCGAGCAGGCTCGCTCCCACCCTGACCGCATTCCACATGCGGTTCGTTCACCTGTGGGGGCGAGCTTGCTCGCGATTGACCGCGAAGCGGTCGCCTTTGCGTTGGCGTAACCGGTTGATCGTGGCAGGATGTCGAAGTTATCGACCGAGACTTTTTGACCATGCCGCCATCCCAAGCCAAGAATCTGTCCCTGATTGCTGCCATAGACCTGGGCTCCAATAGCTTCCACATGGTCGTCGCCAAGGCCCAGAACGGGGAAATCCGCATTCTTGAGCGGCTCGGCGAGAAGGTCCAACTGGCCGCCGGTATCGACGAAGAACGCCAGTTGAGTGAAGAATCCATCCAGCGCGGGCTCGATTGTCTCAAGCGGTTCGCCCAACTGATCAACGGCATGCCCCTGGGCGCGGTGCGGATCGTGGGCACCAACGCCCTGCGCGAGGCGCGCAACCGCGGCGAATTCATCCGCCGTGCCGAAGAGATCCTCGGCCACCCGGTGGAAGTCATCTCCGGCCGTGAAGAGGCCCGCCTGATCTACCTCGGCGTGTCCCACACCCTGGCCGACACCCCGGGCAAACGCCTGGTGGCGGACATCGGCGGCGGCAGTACCGAGTTCATCATTGGCCAGCGTTTCGAGCCGCTGCTGCGCGAAAGCCTGCAGATGGGCTGCGTCAGCTACACCCAGCGCTATTTCCGCGACGGCAAGATCACCCCGGCTCGCTACGCCCAAGCCTATACGGCGGCGCGCCTGGAAATCATGAGTATCGAACACGCCCTCCATCGCCTGACCTGGGATGAAGCCATCGGCTCCTCAGGCACCATTCGCGCCATTGGCCTGGCGCTCAAGGCCGGCGGGCATGGCAGTGGCGAAGTCAATGCCGAGGGCCTGGCTTGGCTCAAGCGCCGGGTGTTCAAGCTCGGCGATGCGGACAAGATCGACTTTGAAGGCATCAAGCCTGACCGCCGGGCGATTTTCCCGGCGGGCCTGGCGATTCTGGAAGCGATTTTCGACGCTCTCGAATTGCAGCGCATGGACCACTGCGAGGGCGCCCTGCGCGAAGGCGTGCTGTATGACCTACTGGGGCGTCATCACCACGAAGACGTCCGTGAACGCACCCTGGGCTCGCTCATGGAGCGTTATCACGTCGATCAGGAACAGGCGGCACGAGTCGAGCGCAAGGCGCTGCATGCCTTCGACCAGGTGGCCGATGATTGGGATCTGAACGACGGTGTCTGGCGCGAATTGCTGGGCTGGGCCGCCAAGGTGCATGAAGTGGGCCTGGACATCGCCCACTATCACTACCACAAGCATGGCGCCTACCTGATCGAGCACTCGGACCTGGCGGGCTTCTCCCGGGAAGACCAGCAGATGCTCGCGCTATTGGTGCGCGGTCACCGACGCAATATTCCCAAGGATAAATTTGCCGAGTTCGGCGATGACGGCATCAAACTGATTCGCCTGTGCGTGCTGCTGCGCTTTGCGATCCTGTTCCACCACATCCGCGGCACCCAGGAAATGCCCCAGGTGGTCCTGCACGCCAATGGCGATCAGCTGGATGTGCTGTTTCCCGAAGGTTGGCTGGAAGAGAACCAACTGACCCAGGCCGACTTCGCCCAGGAAGCCGACTGGCTAACCCGGGTTGGGATTGTGCTGAATATTCACTGAATCCTGAAACCTTCTGTGGCGAGGGGATAAGCCCCCTCGCCACAGCAACCTCCCTCGCCACAAGGACTGAGTTCAGCTCCCGCCCAATCGCTCAACGAACCGCCAACACCGGGCTGCTCAAGCGCTCCAGCAAGGTCGCCTGGGCGCTGCGCGGGTTCTGGTTGCCGGTCGGCGTGTTGCGGATGTAACGGCCATCCGATTGCAGGCTCCAGCTGTGGGTGTTGTCGGTGAGGTAGCTTTCCAGCTCTTTCTTGACCCGCAGGATCAGCTTCTTGCCTTCCACCGGGAAGCAGGTCTCGACCCGCTTGTCGAGGTTGCGCTCCATCCAGTCGGCACTGGACAGGAACATCTGTTCCTCGCCGCCGTTGAGGAAGTAGAACACCCGGGTATGTTCCAGGAAACGCCCGATGATCGAGCGCACATGGATGTTATGGGAAACCCCCGGAATGCCCGGCCGCAGGCAGCACATGCCACGCACCACCAGGTCGATGCGCACGCCCGACTGGCTGGCCTTGTACAACGCACGGATGATTTTCGGATCGGTCAGCGAGTTGAACTTGGCAATGATGTGCGCCGGCTTGCCTTCCAGGGCGAACTGGGTTTCCCGGGCAATCATGTCGAGCATGCCCTTTTTCAGGGTAAATGGCGCATGCAGCAGTTTCTTCATGCGCAGGGTCTTGCCCATGCCGATCAACTGGCTGAACAGCTTGCCGACGTCTTCGCACAAGGCATCGTCAGAGGTCAGCAGGCTGTAGTCGGTGTACAGGCGGGCGTTGGCCGCGTGATAGTTGCCGGTGCCCAAGTGGGCGTAACGCACGATCTCACCAGCTTCGCGCCGCAGGATGAGCATCATCTTGGCGTGGGTCTTGAAACCGACCACGCCGTAGATCACCACCGCACCGGCCGCTTGCAGACGGCTGGCCAGTTGCAGGTTGGACTCTTCATCGAAGCGCGCCCGCAATTCGATCACCGCGGTGACTTCCTTGCCGTTTCGCGCCGCGTCCACCAGGGCGTCGACGATCTCCGAGTTGGCGCCGCTGCGATACAGGGTCTGGCGCACCGCCAATACGTGAGGGTCCTTGGCCGCCTGGCGCAACAGGTCGACCACCGGCGTGAACGACTCGAACGGGTGCAACAGCAGGATGTCCTGCTTGCTGATCACACTGAAAATGTTCTCACTGTTCTGTAGCAGTTTCGGGATCTGTGGCGTGAACGGCAAATATTGCAGTTCCGGATGACTGTCCAGGCCGGTGATGCTGAACAGCCGGGTCAGGTTGACCGGGCCGTTGACCTGATACAGCTCGGTCTCATGCAGGTTGAATTGCTTGAGCAGGTAATCGGACAGGTGTTTCGGACAGGTATCGGCCACCTCCAGGCGCACCGCATCGCCGTAGCGACGGGAGAACAGCTCGCCGCGCAGGGCGCGGGCCAGGTCTTCGACGTCCTCGGTGTCCACCGACAGGTCGGCGTTACGGGTCAGGCGGAACTGGTAGCAACCCTTTACCTTCATGCCCTGGAACAGATCATCGGCGTGGGCATGGATCATCGACGACAGGAACACATAATTGTCGCCGGGACCGCCAACGTCTTCCGGTACACGGATGATACGTGGCAGCAGGCGTGGCGCGGGAATGATCGCCAGACCGGAATCGCGACCAAAGGCGTCGATACCTTCCAACTCGACGATGAAGTTCAGGCTTTTGTTGACCAGCAACGGGAACGGGTGCGTCGGGTCGAGGCCGATCGGCGTGATGATCGGCGCGATCTCGTCGCGGAAATAGCGGCGCACCCAGGTCTTGAGCTTGGTGGTCCAGTAGCGGCGACGAATGAAGCGAACCTGGTGCTTTTCCAGCTCCGGCAACAGGATGTCGTTGAGGATCGCGTACTGACGGTCAACGTGGCCGTGGACCAGTTCACTGATGCGCGCCAGGGCCTGGTGCGGCTGCAAACCGTCGGCACCGGCTTGTTCACGGGCGAAGGTGATCTGCTTTTTCAGGCCGGCGACGCGGATTTCGAAGAACTCATCCAGGTTGCTGGAAAAGATCAGCAGGAACTTCAACCGTTCCAGCAGCGGGTAGGACTCATCCAGCGCCTGTTCCAGCACACGGATATTGAACTGCAGTTGCGACAGCTCGCGATGGATGTACAGGCTGCTGTCATCCAGGTTGGGAACGACAATCGCCGGGGCCGGGGCAGGCTCGATGACGGCCGGTGGAGCAGGCTCCATTTCCGGCGGTGTCTCGGCAATTTGCTCGACCACGGGCTGAGCGTCTTTTACAGCAACTTCAGAGAGTCCTTCGGTATTCATCGCAAGTTCCTGGGAGGCTATTTCTGCTCTCGTAACAATTGAGCGGCACGCACGGCAAAGTAAGTCAGGATGCCATCAGCTCCTGCACGTTTAAAAGCGGTCAAGGACTCGAGGATTACGCCTTCGCTCAACCAGCCGTTCTGGATCGCGGCCATGTGCATGGCGTACTCGCCGCTGACCTGATAAACAAAGGTCGGTACTTTGAACTCGTCTTTGACCCGGTAAAGAATGTCGAGGTAAGGCATGCCCGGCTTGACCATGACCATATCTGCGCCTTCTGACAAGTCCGCCGCGACTTCGTGCAAGGCTTCGTGGCTGTTGGCCGGGTCCATTTGATAAGAGGCCTTGTTGGCCTTGCCCAGGTTCAGGGCCGAGCCGACCGCATCGCGGAACGGACCGTAATAGGCGCTGGCGTACTTGGCCGAATAGGCCATGATCCGCACATTGACGTGACCGGCCACCTCGAGGGCTTCGCGGATCGCCTGGATGCGGCCGTCCATCATGTCCGACGGCGCCACTACCTGGGCACCGGCCTCGGCGTGGGACAGCGCTTGCTTGACCAGTGCATCGACGGTGATGTCGTTCTGCACATAGCCCTCTTCATCAAGGATGCCGTCCTGCCCATGGGTGGTGAACGGGTCCAGCGCCACATCGGTGATTACCCCCAGCTCCGGGAAGCGCTCGCGCAAGGCACGCGTGGCCCGCTGGGCAATGCCCTGCGGGTTCCAGGCTTCGGCAGCGTCCAGCGACTTGAGGGCCGGCGGCGTCACCGGGAACAGCGCCAGCGCCGGAATGCCCAGCTCGACCCAGTGGGCGGCTTCTTCCAGTAACAGATCGATGGTCAGGCGTTCCACCCCCGGCATCGACGCCACCGCTTCACGACGGTTTTCACCGTCCAGCACAAACACCGGCAGGATCAGGTCGTTGGTGGTCAGCACGTTTTCACGCACCAGCCGACGAGAGAACTCATCACGGCGATTGCGACGCAGGCGGGTAGCAGGGAACAGACGATTGGCGGGGGTAAAGCTCACGGCAGACTCCTGAGCCCGCGCTGACGGGCGAGCGTGACAGTTATAAGCGGCCATTATGACCAACAGATGACAGATATGTGCACCTGCGTCCTGTCGTCGCAGTTATTGTCATTGTAGGAATTGTTCACGTCGAGACACATTTCGATACTTTCCTGAATGTGCCTGAAGGGTTAGGCTGCGCGTTCATTTCGCCAGCACCCAGACAATGCTCCAACAATTTCTGCATGACTTCGGCTACTTTGCCCTGTTTATCGGCACGTTCTTCGAAGGCGAAACCATCCTCGTGCTCGCAGGTTTCCTGGCGTTCCGTGGCTACATGGACATCAACCTGGTCGTGGTCGTGGCATTCTGCGGCAGCTACGCGGGCGATCAGCTGTGGTATTTCCTGGGCCGCAAGCATGGACGCAAGCTGCTGGCGCGCAAGCCGCGCTGGCAATTGATGGGTGATCGCGCGCTGGAACACATTCGCAAGCATCCGGACATCTGGGTCCTGAGCTTTCGCTTCGTCTATGGCCTGCGCACGGTGATGCCGGTGGCCATCGGCCTGTCAGGCTACCCGCCGGGCCGCTACCTGCTGCTCAACGGCATCGGCGCGGCGATCTGGGCCACGGCGTTGGCCGCTGCCGCGTACCACTTCGGCGCGGTGCTCGAAGGCATGCTTGGCAGTATCAAGAAATACGAGCTGTGGGTACTCGGCGCCCTGTTGCTGCTGGGCCTGTGCCTGTGGCTACGGCGGCGCATCAAGAACGCTCGGCTGGCCCGCAAGGTCCTTGAAGCCGAGCGGCTGGAACAAGCCAGGTCCGGCGAACCTACGACGCCCACCGAGTAAACCGGTGGCGGCAGTAATACAGGCCGATGCCGCTGAGCAAGCTGTAGCTGAGCAGCCCGACCCAGGCCACAGGGCCTGCCGGCCATAAGCCGACCAGCGGCGCCAGCCACACCAGCGGCAGGTTCGAGACCAACCGCAACAGCTCCAGCCTGAGTGCCCACGGGCGATTCTCCAGGGCCACGCCCAGCACGAACAAGCCCAAGGCCACCGCCCCCCAGCCGAGCGCCAGGGCAGCGACTGGCAAGCTGTTCTCCAGGTTCATCAAGTAGCTGCCCAGCGCGATGTAGACGCAGAACTGCAAGGCCACGTACCACTGCTGATGCCCGTCCAGCGGCACGTCGAACTTGCGGAACTGACTCAAGTCCGGCTTGTTCAGCGGGAACCTGGCGGCCACATCCGCTGGCCGCCATCCGGTGGGCATGAACCAGATCCTCAGCTTGTCCCACCTGCGCTCGGCGCGCCGGGCATCCGCCCACAGCTGTGCATAAAACTGCAGGTTCGCCCACAACGGATTCCAGCTGGCCAGCGGCGTGGTCACGCCAAAAATCACCGGCTCGTTATCGTCTTCTTCCTGGAAGGTGCCAAACAGACGGTCCCAAATAATGAACACCCCGCCGTAGTTGCGATCCATGTAGAGAGGGTTCTGTGCATGGTGAGCACGATGATTGGACGGCGTAACGAAGCACCACTCCAGCCAGCCGAGCTTGGGAATGTGCTGGGTGTGGACCCAGAACTGGTACAGCAGATTCAGCGCCGCAACGCTGACGAACACCACCAGCGGTACGCCGAGCACGGCCAATGGAAGGTAGAAAATCCAGCTCAGCACAAACCCGGTACTGGTCTGGCGCAACGCGGTGGAAAGGTTGTAGTCCTCGCTCTGGTGATGCACCGAATGGGCGGCCCAGAGGATGTTGCGTTCATGGCCCATGCGGTGCAGCCAGTAGTAGCAAAAGTCGTAGAACACAAACGCGAACACCCAGGTCCAGGCCCGGTCGGCGGGCAGATCAATCACGGCCAAGTGGTCGAGGGCGAAGGCGTAGGTCACCAACCCCACGCCCTTGGTCAGCAGGCCGGTGGTGGTCGACAGCACACCAGTGCTCAGGCTGTTGATCGCGTCCGCCACACGGTAGTGACTCACGCCACGCCAGCGATCAGCCAGCAGCTCGACGGCAATCAGCACGAAGAAGAACGGCACGGCATACAGAATGAAATTCATGACGCAATCCGAGCTTGGAGGTAACCGGCAGATTAGGTGTAGCTGCTGGAGAACCCTATGGCAACGAGTGACAAATTAGTGGACATTTAACGCCATGAATCTGGAGAAAAACCCATGAGCAAAAAAATTGCAGTGATCCTTTCCGGCTGTGGCGTGTATGACGGCGCCGAGATCCACGAAAGCGTGATCACCTTGCTGCGTCTCGACCAACGCGGGGCACAGGTGCAGTGTTTCGCCCCCAACATTGCCCAACTGCATGTGATCAATCACCTGACCGGCGAAGAAATGCCCGAGAGCCGCAACGTGTTGGTGGAGTCGGCACGAATCGCCCGGGGCAACGTGAAAGACTTGCGTGACGCCAAGGCCGAAGACTTCGATGCGTTGATCGTACCGGGTGGTTTCGGCTCGGCGAAAAATCTCTCCAACTTTGCTGTCGAGGGCGCCGGTTGCAGCGTCCAGCCGCAAGTCCTGGCACTGGCCGAGGCCTTTGCCGAAGCGGGCAAACCGGTGGGGCTGATCTGCATCTCCCCGGCCCTGGCAGCGAAAATCTATGGCCCCGGCGTGGTCTGCACCATCGGCAACGACGCCGACACCGCTGCCGCCGTGGTCAAGATGGGCGGCACTCACGAGGACTGTGCCGTTACCGACATCGTCGAAGACACCGCCCGCAAACTGGTCAGCACCCCGGCCTACATGCTGGCGCGGAACATCAGCGAAGCGGCCTCGGGCATCAACAAGCTGGTGGACCGGGTGTTGGAACTGACGCACGAGAACGACGCCTGACCCACCGCTGCGGGAGCGAGCTTGCTCGCGATGACGTCAGTTCAGTGGCATAGGCATTGGCTGACACACCGCTATCGCGAGCAAGCTCGCTCCCACAGGGGATCGGGCAAGACTCAGGAGATTCGGGCCAACCGCGTCAGTATCCGGTCCAAGGCATTGGCAAACCCCTGTTTGTCCCGCTCGCTGTACGCCGCCGGGCCGCCACCCATGTGGCCCTGCTCACGCAAATCGGTGAACAGGTTGCGCACCGCCAGCCGATCGCCCATGTTCTGGGCATCGAACTCCTTGCCCCGCGGGTCGAGGGCCGCGACGCCGTTCTTCACCAGCCGGTCAGCCAGGGGCACGTCACTGCAAATGACCAACTCGCCAGGTACCGCATGCTCCACCAGGTAATCGTCCGCCGCATCAGGGCCGCTGGGTACCACGATCAGCTTCACGCAGGCCAGGCCAGGCTTGATCTGCGGCTGACCGGCCACCAGCACCACCTCGAACTGGCGCTTGAGGGCGAACTTGACCACCAGATCCTTCGCGGCCTTCGGGCAGGCGTCGGCGTCGATCCATACGCGCATTGGGATTGTTCCTCTTTAAAAGCTTCGCGAGCAAGCTCGCTCCCACAAAGACAGCCTACATCCTGTGGGAGCGAGCCTGCTCGCGATAATGAGCGCAGCGAATGCTTTTCTCAGGAAACCTGAACTCTACGCTTCTCGACCACCCAACTGCGCCCATACAGCACCACGATCGCCAGGATCGCCACCACTTGGGCGCTCAGCGAATAGGCATCGGCATGAATACCCAACCAGTCGAAATCGAAGAACGCCACCGGACGGGTGCCGAAGATCCCGGCTTCCTGCAGTGCCTTCACACCATGACCGGCGAATACCACCGACAGTGCGCATAGCAACGCGGCATTGATGCTGAAGAACAATGCCAGCGGTAGTTTTGCCGAGCCGCGCAGAATCACCCAGGCCAACCCGACCAGCAGTACCAACGCCGTCGCGCCGCCAGCCAGTACCGCGTTATGCCCGGCAGGGCCCGCCTGCAGCCACAGGGTTTCGTAGAACAGGATCACTTCGAACAGTTCGCGATAGACCGAGAAGAACGCCAGGATCGCAAAACCGAAACGCCCGCCACCGCCCACCAGGCTGCTCTTGATGTAATCCTGCCAGGCCGCCGCATGGCGCCGGTCGTGCATCCACACCCCCAGCCACAACACCATCACACTGGCAAACAACGCCGTCGCACCTTCGAGCAATTCGCGCTGGGCACCGCTGACGTCGATCACATACGCGGCCAGCCCCCAGGTCGCCAGGCCGGCCAACAGCGCCAACCCCCACCCAACGTTGACGCTGCGAACCGCCGACTGCTGGCCAGTATTGCGCAGGAACGCCAGGATCGCCGCCAACACCAGGATCGCTTCCAACCCTTCGCGCAGCAGAATCAACAACCCTGAGATGTAGCTCAGCGACCAGCTCAAGCCGTCGCCGCCCAGCAGGCCGGCGGACTCTTTCAATTTAGCCTTGGCCGCGTCCAGGCGCTGTTCGGCCTGCTCGACCGGCAAGCCATCCTGCAAGGATTGTCGGTAGGCCATGAGGGACTTTTCGGTGTCCTTGCGCACGTTGGCATCGACGTTATCCAGCGAGCTTTCCACCAGCTCAAAGCCTTCCAGGTAAGCCGCTACCGACAGGTCGTAGGCCTGGTCGTGGTCACCGGCACGATACGCCGCGATGCTTTTATCCAGGGTGGCGGCGGTGTAATCAAGCAACTGTGCCGGGCCGCGTTGCACTTGCGGCGGCTGGGCACGCTGGGCACGGAAAGTGGCCGCGGCAGCTGGACCTTGCGCAGCGAGGACTTCGGCCGGCGTCTGCCGCGCAAGGTCTGCAAGATTGTAGATCTGCTCACTTTTCGCAGCGGCCGGGTCGGCGCTGAAGCTGGCGATGTAGGTCGCCAGGTCCCAGCGCTGACGATCGTCGAGCTGATCGGCGAAGGCCGGCATGTCGGTGCCTTCGACGCCCATGCCGAGGGTGTTGTAGATCGCGTAGAGACTCAAGCGATCCAGGCGCTGACCGTCGCGCAGGTTGGCCGGCGGCGGCTCCAGGCCGACGCCGGCAGGCCCGTCGCCAGCACCACTGTCCCCGTGGCACACCGAACAATGCTGGGCGTACAGCGGCGCACCGCGTGTAGGGTCGGGGGTGATGACCGGCGCCTGGCTCACTTCATAAGCCACCGCCAACCTGGCCCCAAGCTGTCGGGCCAGGCGGGCAACATCACCGCCGTCCTGACGCTGGGTGATCGCGCTGCGCAAGGCACTGATGCCTTGTGTCAGCTCAGCCTTTTCCGGCTTGGCCGGCAGCCCGGCGATCAAGCCTTCCACTGCCTGGGTGAATTCCAGCTGCTCGCGGTATTCCGACTCATCGACGACCTTGCCCGCTTCGACCGTTACCGGGTAATCGGCACCAATGTAATCGAGCAAATGCAACGCCTGGGGGGCGCCTTCAACGGTGTCGGCCAGCAACGGAGCGCTGCACAACGCCAGCAATGGCAGTGCAAGCCAGGCCAGAATACGAAACGGGGCAGTCATGAATGACTCTCAGTTGGTAATAAGAAGTAACACATTGTTCACTTCCAATGACTTTGGCTCAAGAGGCGATGTGTGTTGACGGTACATTTTCATCGGATTTTCATGCTTTGGAGGTGATGTCACAAAAAAGGCACTTCGACATTGAAAAGCCATTACATAACCCCGGGCCCTGTTTATAATCGCGCCGCCTTCTTATTGTCAGATGGCATAAAAGCTCCTCTTCTTATGAGGAACTGACAGCGTTCCGATGCCTGTCCGTGGGATCGCCCCAGCCCGACCCGCACACCCCGGCTGATACCTCAGGGAAGATGTAGTCATGGCATCCCGTGCCGCTTTTTCGCTCGCCCTCGGTGCGATCACCTTGCTGTCCGGCTGTTCGGCCTTTCGCAACTACGACAGCGAATTGGCCCAGACCAACCAGCAGTTGGCTTCCGGCAACGTCGACGCAGCGTTGACCCTGCTGGAAAAGAACAACAGCAACCAGGACAAAGACCTCCTGTACTTCTTCGAGAAAGGTGAGCTGCTGCGTGCCAAGGGCGATCTGTCCGGCAGCCAGAAGGCCTGGTCCAGCGCGGACCAACAGGTCGGCCAGTGGGAAGACGCGGTCAAGCTCGACACCGCCAAGTACCTGGCCCAGTTCGGCAGTTTCCTGGTCAACGATAAAGTCCGCCGCTACGAAGGCTACGACTACGAAAAGGTCATGCTGACCACGCAGATGGCCCTGAACCTGCTGGCGGTGAACGACTTCGACGGTGCGCGGACCCAGATCAAGAAAACCCACGAACGCGAAGCGGTGATCGCCGACCTGCGGGACAAGGAATACCTCAAGCGCGAAGAAGACGCCGAGAAGCAAGGGGTCAAGACCGAGTACAAAGACCTCAAGGGCTACCCGGTGGCCAGCCTCGACGCCCCGGAAGTGGTCAGCCTCAAAAACAGTTACCAGAGCGCGTTCAGCCATTACCTGGCCGGTTTCGTCTACGAAGCCCTCGGCGAAAAGGACCTGGCCGCGCCGGGCTATCGCAAGGCCGCCGAACTGCGCCCGAACACACCATTACTGGAACAGGCGCTGCTCAACCTCGACAAGCCTGCCGCCAAGAACGAAGACAGCGACATCCTGATCGTGGTCCAGAGTGGCCTGGCGCCGTCGCGGGACTCGATCCGCATTCCCCTGCCCTTGCCTATCAGCGGCAACCTGGTCATCACACCCTTGTCGTTCCCGCTGATCAAGCCTGACACCTCCACCGCCACCTTCGCCCAGATCGGCGTCGACGGCCGCCAGATGGACCTGACCCAGCTCAACAGCACCACCGCCATGTCCCGTCGGGCCCTGCGCGACGATATGCCAGGCATCATCCTGCGCACCACCGTGCGCGCCATCAGCCGCGGCGTGGCACAAAAGCAGATCAACGACACCAACCCCCTGGCCGGCCTGGCTGTGGGCCTCACCTCGGCCGTGCTCGAAGGCGCCGACACCCGGACCTGGCGCACCCTGCCGGACTACACCCAGGTGGTACGCCTGCGCCTGAAAAAAGGCGAGCACCAGGTGACCTTGCCAAGCGCCATAGGCGGCTCGGTGGTCAAGGTCACCGTCGACCAGCGTTACCAGGTCATCAGCCTGCGGGCGGTGGGTAACCAGGTGTTCGCCGGTGGCCTGGCCGCCCAAGTGATGCCCAGCGCCAACCCGACCGCCATTGCCCTCAAGCAACCTTAAGAACGGAGTCTTGTTCACATGCGTTTAAAACTGATCGCCGTCGGCGCCCTGGCCTTGCTGGCCGGTTGCGCCACCCCACCGCCACCGGAGCCGGGCAGTGCCGCCAGTAAGGTCGTGGCGATGGGCAAGACGAAAAACATCGTGGTCGGCGCCATGCGCGTAGCCCGGGAAAACGGCTACATGACCGTCAATGTCCAGTTGAGCAACACCAGCTACAACAACAAGACGATGTATTACCGCTTTGCCTGGCTGGGGCCGGAAGGTTTTCCGATCGCCGAGGAAGAAACCTGGAAAAGCCTGACGATGTACGGCGAACAAACCAGCTTCCTGCCGGCCATTGCCCCGACACCCAAGGCCGTGGACTTCCGGTTGGAAATCAACACGCCTTGAGACGCAAAAAACTGTGGGAGCGAACGTGCTCGCGATAGCGCTGGATCAACCAGCCATGATGTGACTGACACACGGCTATCGCGAGCAAGCTCGCTGCCACAGAAAGTACCTGAGTGACGCGTTATCCCTTTTTCAGCTTTCGAGAGCCCCTACATGTTTGTACGCATTTCCTCCATCGCCTTCGCCGTCCTGCTGGTCAGCGGCTGCGCCAACAACTCCCCGGTCCTGGGCAACAAGAACATCAGCTACGGCGACACCAAGGCTGTGGAAACCGTGACCAACGAATTCGGCTCCACCGACCTGCAGATGATCGCCGAATCCATGACCCGCTCCCTGGCCCAGTCCGGCGTTTTGCAGGGCCGCCCGGTGGTCCAGGTCTATGACGTGAAGAACAAGACCAGCGAGTACATCGACACCCGCGAGATCACCACCAGCATCAAGACCCAACTGATGAAAACCGGTGCGGCGCGTTTTGCCAGCGACAACAACGCCATGGACAGCCAGGTCGACCAGCTCAAGCTGCAGAACCAGAGCGGCCTGTACAAGAAAAGCACTGTGGCCAAGACCGGTAACATGATCGCGGCCAAATACCGCATCGAGGGCTCCATCAGCTCGATCGTCAAGCGCAGCAGCGACTACAAGGACGTCTTCTACAAATTCAGCCTGCAGTTGGTCGACGTCGAAAGCGGTCTGGCCGAGTGGATGGACGAGAAAGAAATCCGCAAGACCACGGAGCGTTAAACCATGCGCACATGGATCGGCATCATGGCCCTGGCCTGCGCGTTCGGCGCCCAGGCGGCCCCAAAAGTCGCGGTGACGGACCTGGCGTACCAGGAACGAGTGGAGGAATACATCCACACCGTTTCCGCCCAGAGCAACTTCCAGGCGAACACGTACAGCGCCAGCGCCTCGTCGAGCTACGACGAAATGGAAGCCACCAGCAGCTACATCGAGCAAGGCGAGCTGCGCAAGTTCACCGGTGACATCAAGGGCGAGATCCTGCGCAGCGGAATGTTCCAGCTGGTGCAGGGCACCCCGCACACTGCGTCGTCCAAGGGCGATGTCTATGACGTGATCAAGCGCATCAAGGCTGGACAGTTCAAGGGTGCCGATTACGTGCTGTTTGGCACGGTGTCGGACATCGATTTCACCCGCGATATCAACGAACTGGCCAACACCGACAGCTACTCGGCAGTGCTGGCGCTGACCCTGGTGGCGGACTTCAGCCTGATCAACACCAAAACCTACGAAATCACCTCGGCCTTCACCGCCATGGGCGAAGGCCAGGACACCAAGCTGTTGAACCACCGTGACGTGCACATCAGCCTCAACCGGCCACGGGTCGTGCGCGATGTGTCCAAGGCCTTGGGTGAGGACGTAGCGCAGCAACTGAGCGAGCAACTCGGCGGCCCGAGCTACGAACAACCCCGCGAGCCAGCACAGCGCAACAATCTGCCGCGCGATAGCGCGCCGGTGATCCTGCGCTGAGTCACATCACTGGGTAGATACCTGGAAGCCTTTGTGGCGAGGGAGCGTGCTCCCTCACCACAGGTGTTGTGTGAAAGTCGGTTTTTACACCGCAGCCCTGCGAATCGTCGCCAGAAAACCTGCCGCACCGATGAACAGGCCCGCAAAAGTACGGTTCATCCGCCGTTGCTGTTGCGGGGTACGCAGCAGGCGCAGGACTTTGGACGCCAGCCCGGTGTACCCGGCCATGACGATGAGGTCGACGCAGATCATGGTCACGCCCAGGATCAGGTATTGCTTGACCAAGGGTGCATGGGGATCGATGAACTGCGGCAGCACTGCCAACATGAACACCAGAGCCTTGGGGTTGCTGATGTTCACCAGCAAGCCGCGAAACACCAGTGCCAATGGATTGCCGATAGGCCGCACGACGGCCTCATCACTGATATCGCCGGGGATGGCTCGCCACTGTTTGATACCCAGGTAAACCAGATAGGCCACACCAAACCATTTGATCGCATAGAACGCGGTAGCCGATGCGGTGAGGATCGCGCCAACACCGGCGGCGACAATCACGATTTGCAACGCCAGGCCCAGCTGCAGGCCCAGGGCATTCCAGTAACCGCGCCAAAAACCGTAGCGCAAGCCACTGGACATCGATGCAATTGCACCGGCGCCTGGGGAAAGACTGATCACCCAACATGCGGCAAAAAACGCCAGCCATGTTTCCAGCACCATTGCACACCTCGGCTCAGATTCGTCGAAACGACTAAGCTAATGCGCCGCCGCGCAGTTGACTACCGCTATTTTGCAAAGACAGCCCATCGGCCAAGGCCTGCTTATTCGACGAGGCCGCCGACCGGAAAGGCCTCGCTACCACGCCAGCGCCGCACCGAGCGCTGGAAGAACAGGCTGTTGGGCACCTGTACCATGGCGCTGCCAGTGCCGAGCTCCTCGGGTTCGATCAACGTGGTGTACAACAGGTTGATCGCCACCACGCGCCCCTTGATGCCGGGCTTGTCAGTAGTGTCCACCAGCTCGACCACATCCCCCAGGCGAAACGGGCCGACGGTGTAGATCAAGACGGCGCACAACAGGTTCGACAACACGCTCCAAATGGCAAAGAACGCCACCGCGGCCACCGCGACGAAACCCGACAGCGCAGTCCACAGCACCGTGGCCGAGACACCGAGGCGTTCGAGCACCACCAGCACCGCGCTGCCCATGATCAACCAGCGCAGTATGCCCCGCAGGATAATGACCAACTGGGGTGGGAACGGGTAACGCTCACCCAGGCCTGTAAGAGTCCGTGCCACGACCCGTTGCGCGACATAACCGGCCAACAGAATCAACAGGATTTGCACACCGAGCCAGATCGGCTCGATCCACATGACAGGGACAGGCAACGCCAACGCTTCCATCAGGACAATGCCTCCAGCTCCGCTTGCAGGTTTTCCAGCAACTCCAAGGCTTGCATCCACGCCTCCTCAAGCTCCGCTTCCCGAACCTTCAGCCTGGCCTGCTCGGCCAACAGATCGCGCAACTCGTCCTTGCGCGCTGCCTCGTACAGACCGCTGTCGCCAAGGCTGGTTTCGATTTTCTGCAACTTTTCATGCAGCTTGCCCAGTTCGACTTCGAGCTTATCGGCCTCGCGCTTGTGCGGTGCCAACTGCTGACGCAACGCCGCTGCGGCTTGGCGCTGGGCCTTCTTGTCGGTCTTGTCCGGGTTGACGGGCGTGGTGCTGACAGGGGCGTTGCGCTGGCGATACTCCACCAGCCAGCGTGCGTAGTCTTCCAGGTCGCCGTCGAACTCTTCGACCTTGCCGTCGGCCACCAGGAAGAAATTGTCCGTGGTGCTCTTGAGCAAATGCCGATCGTGGGACACCACCAGCACTGCCCCGCTGAATTCCTGCAAGGCCATCGTCAGGGCCAGGCGCATTTCCAGGTCGAGGTGGTTGGTCGGTTCGTCGAGCAGCAACAGGTTCGGCCGGCCCCAGGCAATCAACGCCAGCGCCAGGCGCGCCTTTTCACCGCCGGAGAAATTCAGCACCGGTTCGTCGATGCGCGCGCCACGGAAGTCGAAACCACCGAGGAAATCGCGCAGGACCTGCTCGCGCTCGGTCGGCGCCAGGCGTTGCAGATGCAACAGCGGGCTGGCCTTGGAATCCAGGGAGTCGAGTTGATGCTGGGCGAAGTAGCCGACCACAGTGTTTTCGCCCCGGGTCAGGCGCCCGGCCAGAGGCTCGAGTTCACCGGAGAGGTTTTTGATCAGGGTCGACTTACCGGCACCGTTGGGGCCGAGCAGGCCGATCCGCGCACCGGGGGTCAGTTGCAGCTTGACCTTCTCCAGCACGGTCTTGTCGCCATAACCCAGGCGCGCATCGGACAGGTCGATCAGCGGGCTGGAAATCTTGGTCGATTCGCGGAAGACAAAATCAAACGGCGAATCGACATGGGCCGCAGACAGCTCCTCCATCCGCTCCAGCGCCTTGATCCGGCTCTGGGCCTGGCGGGCCTTGGTGGCCTGGGCCTTGAAGCGGGCGATGTAGCTTTCCATGTGCGCACGCTGCGCCTGCTGCTTCTCGTAGGCCTGCTGTTGCTGGGCCAGGCGTTCGGCACGAGCGCGCTCGAAGGCGCTGTAGCCACCACGGTACAAGGTCAGCTTGCGTTGATCGACATGGGCTACGTGATCGACCACGGCGTCGAGGAAGTCACGGTCGTGGGATATCAGCAACAATGTGCCGGGGTAGCTCTTGAGCCAGTCTTCGAGCCAGATGATGGCGTCGAGGTCCAAGTGGTTGGTCGGTTCATCGAGCAGCAGTAAATCCGAGGGGCACATCAACGCCTGCGCCAGGTTCAGGCGCATCCGCCAGCCACCGGAGAAATCCCCGACCTGACGGTCCATCTGTTCATTGGTAAAACCCAGGCCAGCGAGCAATTTGCGCGCGCGGGCATCGGCGGTGTAACCGTCGGCGCTGTCGAGCTCCGAATGCAGACGGGCTTGGGCGGCACCGTCGTGGGCCGCTTCGGCGGCGGCCAGGTCGCGTTGAACCTGGCGCAGGCGTAGGTCGCCGTCGAGCACGTAGTCCACGGCCAGGCGCTCGAGGGTGTCGACCTCCTGGCGCATGTGGGCGATACGCCAATCGGCCGGCAGCAAGCAATCGCCCGAGTCCGGGTGCAGTTCGCCCCGTAGCAGGGCGAACAGGCTCGATTTGCCAGCGCCGTTGGCACCGATGAGGCCAGCTTTGTGGCCGGCGTGCAGGGTCAGCTCGGCGTCTTCTAGCAGACGTTGCGGGCCACGCTGTAAAGTCAGGTTCTGAAGTCGGATCATAATGGCGGCGGAGTCTACCAGCTTCGCTCACAACTGGCGCGAGTAGCACGATGTCCCCTGACCTGTGGAGCTTTTCCCTCGACCTCTATGCCAAGCCCGGCGTGGAGCCGGCCTGCCTGGTGCTACAGAAGGCTGGTGCCAATGTCTGCCTGTTGCTTTGCGGCCTGTGGCTGGAACAGCGTGGCGTGGCCTGCAATGAACAGAGGCTGCAACAGCTTCGACAACTGGCGGAGCCTTGGGATACAGAGGTGGTAAAGCCGTTGCGCACGCTTCGTAGCCAATGGAAAGCCCGTGCCCTTCAAGACACAGCACTGCATAGCTTGCGCGAGCAGGTCAAGAAACTGGAGTTGGACGCCGAACAGCGCTTGCTGGAGCGCTTGCAGGCGACGACCGAGAATTGGCCTGGAGAACAACAGACAGGTTCAGCGCAATGGCTGCAAGGGCTGGCGGCGAGTGCCGAACCAGTGAACCGCGACGCGCTGCATCAGCTGCGCGTCGCGGTGTCCGGCACTTAGGAAGCGCTGGTTGGGGTGCTGGTGCTCGACACAGCGGAGGCGGATGGACTGGTCGCCGGAGCCGAAGTGCTGGCGGTTGGAGCAGGTGTCGCGGTCGGCGCCGGAGTCGAAGTCGATGTCGATGTCGCAGGCTTGGCGGCTGGCGCAGTCGAAGGTTTTGCGGCCGCTGGCTTTTTCACGGCAGGTTTTGCAGCCGGCTTGGCTGCAGGTTTTGCAGCGGCCGGCTTCACGGCAGCTGGCTTGGCGGCAGGTTTTGCCGCAGCTGGTTTGGCCGCGGGTTTAGCTGCAGCTTTGGCAGCAGCTGGTTTGGCCGCTGCTTTCACAGCAGGCTTGGCAGCAGCTGGTTTGGTCGCCGCTTTCACAGCAGGCTTGGCAGCAGCTGGTTTGGCAGCAGCAGTTTTGGTTGCCGCAGGCTTGGCAGCTGGCTTCGCCGCAGCGGGTTTGGCGGCAGGTTTTGCAGCCGCTTTAGCCGCAGGTTTGGCCGCGGCGGTTTTCGCAACTGCGGGTTTGGCAGCGGCGGTTTTAGCGACAGGCTTGGCGACAGCTTTCACAGCAGGCTTGGCAGCAACCGGCTTAGCGGCGGCCGTTTTTACCGCTGGCTTGGCGGCAGCTTTGACGGCTGGTTTTTTTGCCGCTGGTTTGGCAGCGCTGGCAGCGACCGACTTGGCAGCAGGTTTAGCCGCTGCTTTGGCCGGCGCTTTCACGGCTGGTTTAGCCGCCGCTTTGGCCGGTGCTTTTGCCGCGACAGGTTTAGCAGCCGGTTTCTTGGCCGATACAGCAGCAGGCTTGGCAGCACGAAGCGTCAGCGCCTTGCCCGCAGCTTCCTGCACGCGACCAACGCCTTGGGCCAGCTTCAGGCTTTCCTGGGCATCACGCTTGAGTTGCAGGATATAGGTGCGGGTTTCGGACTGACGATCCTTCAAGGCATCGAGCAGGTCTTCGAGTTCTTTCACGACATCTTTGGCCTTGGCTTGTGCCTTGGCCTTGCCAGCGGTGGCTGCGTCTTGCAGTTTAGTGCGCGACTTGTGCAGTTTTTCCTGTGCTTTGCCGCGTTGTTTTTCCAGCTTGGCGAGCAGTTTTTCAGCATCAGCCAGGGCTTGGGAGCAGGCGTTTTCCAAATGTTCGAGCAAGCTGCCCGAAAGTTGTTGGAGCAAGTGCAACGGAGTGTTTACAGGCTTCTTGGTGGCCGACATGGTTTACCTCCTGACTGACGTAAGTGCGGCTCATACTAGACCTCTGCTACAACCGCCGCTAGGGCATGTTGACACTACATAAGACGTTGCGTTGCAAGAGACGAAAAATCTTCTGCGCCAGTGCCCCGTCAATCCACCTTTATAGAGATCGGCACTGGCATAATTCCTCGATTCGAGGCCGGAGAGCACACATGTCGCGTCACCTGTTTTTATGCCTGTGCATGGTTTGCTCCATGGCCCAGGCTGTTGAAAAAACCAATGCAAACGATGCCCACGATCTGGCTTATAGCCTGGGCGCGAGCTTGGGTGAACGCCTGCGCCAGGACATGCCCGACCTGCAGATCCAAGCCTTGCTCGAAGGCCTGCAGCAGGCCTATCTGGGCAAGCCGCTGGCCCTGAAGGACGAGCGCATCGAACAGATCCTGGCCGCGCATCAGGCGCAATTGACGGCGCAGTCGACGACACCGCAGGTCGAAGTCGCATTGAAGACGGAACAGAGATTTCTCAACGAGGAAAAAAACCGACCCGGCGTCCAGCAACTGGCAGACGGCATCCTGCTGACCGAGCTCAAGCCGGGCCACGGCGCCAAGGCCGGTCCGCACGGCAAGGTCCAGGTGCTGTATATCGGTCGGTTGCCAGACGGCACCGTATTCGATTCCAACCGCCAGGCGCAGTGGTTCAGCCTCGACAGTGTGATTGACGGTTGGCGCAGCGCGTTGCCGCAAATGCCGGTCGGCGCGAAGTGGCGACTGGTGATTCCTTCGACCCTGGCTTATGGCGCCGAAGGTGCTGGGGATGTGATCCCGCCCTTCACGCCACTGGTGTTTGAAATCGAGTTGCTGGGCGCGACGACCTGACGCGGCCCCAAACGAAAAACGGTGCGCAAATGCGCACCGTTTTTTATTACCGCGAGCCCCTCAGGCCTGGACCGCAGCCTCTTCCTTGTGAGCGTTGTGCAGCACTTCGATCAGGCAGTCTTCCAGTTCGAAACGCTCGTGCAGCAAGCCGCCCAGCTCTTTGAATTTTTCCGCGACGCACTTGCCTTCATCACAAAGGTCGTTGAACGCCAGCAGCTTTTCGGTAATGACGTCGATGCGCGGGTAGATCTGCTCGGCGAGCTCCAGGCCACGCTTGTCGTTGAAGGCCTTGGCCTCGCCCGTCAGTTGTTCGTAGATCTCGAAATGGCCGGCAGACACATAGTCGACCAGCACGCCGCAAAATTCCTGCAACGGCTTGCGGCTTTCGCCCAGCGCTTCAGGCTTGTCGCCGAGGGCATCATAGGCCCGAATCAGCTCGCGACGCTCCTGCAACCAGCGGTCGATCAGCAGATGCACCCCACCCCAGCGTTCCTGAGCATTCTGACAACTTTCGAGCATGGTGATTTCTTCCCTTGTGAGTCATGCCCCTCGCAGCCTGCATACGCCTGAAATGATCAGGGACAAGCCAGACACAACATGATCGAGCGGCACAATTCCAATAACACGTGCGGGCCAGATTATGCCCGCACGACAACCGCTTCAAGGTACGCAGGAGATAAAGTTCATACAAGTGTTTAATCCAAGGCCCGGACCAGCTGCGACGTATCGCCGCTGAGCGGTCGTACCAGAGCATTCCAGACAAGGCGCAGCAGCAGATAGGTCATCGCACTGGACACCGCAAGAAAAAACAACAGGCTCCACTCAGGGATGCTCAGGTCGAACAACGTCCAAGTGATGTTCGCGCAGTCCACCGCACCGTCGAGGACGCGATGCACGGCACACCACCAGGAATCCGCCCTCTGCTGCTGCGCAATACAATCAGGTAGCGACTCGAAAGATGCGCTCTGCACCAGAACCTGGCGCCATGCCAGGGTCATGCCCCCCGACGCGAAAACCAACCCCATCACCCCGTAGCCAATGCTGCCTCTTTGGCCTGGGCCGTGTACGCAGGCCACGAGGCTATTCACCAGGAACAGCAGCAGACACAACCGCTGCAAAACACACAGGCTGCAAGGTGTCAGTCCGACTGCATATTCCAGATAGCTGGCGATGCCCAAAGCCAGGGCTGCGGCGATGGAAGCCATGAGAAACAAGAAGCGTGAGCTGGCCAAAGGCATGGCGGTTCCGTAACAAAAGAGACAAGCAGTTACGGTAGAGGAAAGCCCTCGGGCCTTTCAAGGCGGGCCTGGGCAGACACTTCACCAAGGGTGTAGGGAATTCCCGACAGGCACGAGGGGATTGCGCGCAGTCAGCTGTAGGACTTTACTGACGGCATTGCCAAAGCCCCTAAACCGGACCGGTATTCGCAACCGCTGGCTCAAGGGCGGCACCTGTCTGAACTGGGAACAGGGGGGTGGACATTGTGGCGAGTGCCCTCGCCACAATGATTCATTCCATTTTCAAGAACGACTCATACCCATCTCAAGTGGACAAGACCTGAGCCGGGACCGGCAAAGGCGCGGCGAGAAGACGCTCGTCCAATAGCCCCAAGCCTTCCTGGAACAACTGATTGCTGCGCTCGGCATCGCCCAGTTGTGCCAGCAGCCGCGCCAGTTCGGCACAAGCTTCGGGGTTGCGCTGGACCCGCAAACTGCTCTCCAGATAATCGCGCGCCTTGCCCCACAAACTGTTCTGCAGGCACAGGCGCCCCAGGGTCAGCAGCAAGCTCGGATCGGCCGGATGATCCTTGAGCCAGCTTTCGGCCGTCTGCAATTGTCGACTCGGATCATTGCCGCGGACCAACCCGTACAGGCGCGCCAGGTGACTGTCGTAGTGACGCTTGAGCGCGGCTCGCAGCACCTCTTCAGCCTCGACCTGGGCCCCTAGCTGCCGCAGTTGCTCGGCATAGGCCAGTACCAGCGCTGGCTCCTGACGCTGCGCCGAGGTCAGTTGTTGCCAGGCACGATTGAGCGACTGCAAGCCGACGCTACCGTCTTCTTCACGATGGGCCGCCAGTGTGAGATTTTCGCCCCACGCCCGGCGCTCAAGTTCAGTCAGTTCACTGGCTGGCAGGACTTTGTCCTTGCGCAGTTCCGGCAACAGCCGAATCACCGCCGACCAGTCGCCGCGCTGCTGATGCAGGCGCTGCAACTGACGCAGGGTCTGGGCGTTATGGGGATGGCGTTCATGCATGGCCTGCAACGTGCTCAATGCGCCGTCGGTGTCGCCACGGTCCGTCTGCAGTTGTGCGTGAGTCAGCGCAATGGCCAGTTCTGCCTGGGGCTGACGCTCCAGGGCACGTTCCAGCAAACTGTCGCTCTGCTCGTAAAGACCTTGCTCATTGGCCGCACGGGCCGCGCCGAGGTAATACAGCAATGGTTGACGCTCGGCTTCAGCGGCGCGATGCAAGTGCCGTTGGGCGCTGGCCCAGCGACCTTCGGCCAGGTCCAGTTGACCATGCTCGATTGCCACTTGCACACGACGACTGCGGTTGCGCCGCGACCATGGGTTGACCACGCCGCCAGAGGTGGTCACCAGCCCGATCAAGGCGCTCACACCTCGCCACAGCAGCCAGAGCACCGCCACCAGCGCCAGGGTGACCCACAGGCCGGCTTCGTAACGAAAGTTCTTGTACGCCACCAGCACGTAACCCGAATGCTCGGCAATCGCCACGCCCAGCAACGCGGCGGCAGCGATGACCACGAACAGAATCACGTAGAGACGTTTCATGGCGCGCCTCCCTGCTCACCCGATTTGGGCAGCGGCTTGACCGACTCTTCGACATTCAGGTTGCGGCGTTCGAGGTAAGCCTGGACGCTGCTCAGGGTGCCCGTCAGGTCTGGCGTGACCACCGTGACCGGTTGCTTGCTCAGCTCAGACACTCGCTCGAGCATGACTTTGCTTTGCGGATTGTCCTGATTGAAGTTGTTCCTGAGCACATCGCGCGCTTCGGTCAGTGCCTGGGTGTAGACCGCTGCCTGACCGTTGAGGGCGGCCCATTGTGCTTGCTCCAGCGCCAGACTCAACGCCAGGCGTACTTGCATCAAGCTCTGCCCGGCCAGAAGTGGACGGACGTTCTCGTCAGCATTGAAATCGATGCGGATATAGCGCGAGATCTGATCCCACCACTGCGCCCAACGGCTGGCACCATCGCCATCGGCGGTCAGGCCCAGCAGGGATTCACCACGGTCCTTGTATTCGGGTGCCAACTCGCTGAGTTGCAACACCTGATCACGCAGGGCCCCCAGTTGCAGGAATAGCCCGGTGCGATCCGGCTGTTCGGTGCTGCGCAACGCCGCGAGGGACTTGGCCAGTTGCTCACGGGCAGCGAACGAGCCTGGATCGTTCTGCTCACGCAGGATTTCGTCAGCGCCCTGGACCAGTGCCTGGGCACTGCTGATGTCTTGCAGGGCGGAGAGACGCAGGCTGGCCAGGCGCAACAGATGCTCGGCTTCAGCCAGGCGCCAGTCCTTGCGGCTGGCACCGAGCACAGTTTCCAGGCGCTGGTTCAGGCGTTGCTGGTCGCCCTGCAACTGGGCGACCTGACGCCGCCGCTCCTCCAGCTCTTCGGCCGGCGGCAACTGCGCCAGCCGTTCACTCAAGCGTTGTTCATTGAGCTTGAGGGTCTGGGCCTGATCATTGAGCGCCTGGACCTGGGAGGACTGCTGCTGGTTATTGGCTTGCAGATGACGCACCTGCCACACACCCCAGCCACCCACGGCCACGCCGGCAGCCCCCAACAACAACGCGACAATGGCCAGCCCGTTGCTGTGACGCGGCGCCATCGGAACCGGGTTTTCAACCGGCGCAACGATCGCTGGCTGGTCTTGATCTTCTTTTGGCAAGGCTGTTTCGCTCACGTATCCATCCTTTGCATTAGAAAACGGCACGGATTGTTCCCGTAACGCCGCCAGCAAAGCCGCGGCACTGGCGCCACGGCAATCCACAACTGTTCGGGCCCCGGCGGCACGCGCCATCTCGGCAACCCTCGGGCTTGGAACAAACAACGGTAACCGCGCCAGAGCGGGCCACGCGTCGCCAGCCAGCCGCTGCAAATGCTCGAAGCTCTGCCCACTGCTGACCACCAGGGCGTTCAAGCGTTCCGCCGCAACCCTCGCTGGCAACTCACCTTCGCGATAGTGCGGCAGGCCGCGTCGGTACAATTCCAGATAATCGACACTAGCACCTTGCTCGCGCAAACGCTCTGCCAGCAAGCCACGTCCGCCCTCGCCCCGCACGATCAAAACCTTGGGATCGGGCCGCGCGACCGCCTGGCGCAGCACCAAGTGTTCCAGCAAGGCTTCGCTGTCATCGCCGTTGTCGGGAAAAAACACAGTGAGGCCGGCATCAGCGAGGATCTGTCCGGTCGCCGCGCCCACGCTGAACCAAGGTTGGTCTGGAGGCTGGGGCCAGTATTGACGCAGCAGCTCGACACACAGGCGTGCGGCGGGTTTGCTGACCACGATCACCGCACAGTACTGGTCCAGCCTTCGCAGGATCGCCTGCTCGGCATCGGACACCGGGATCGGCTCGATGTCCAGCAACGGCAAGCTACTGCTGAAGATCCCCGCTTCAGCCAGGACAGCCGCCAGCGCCGCCGACTCGTCCGCCGGCCGGGTGAGCAGCAGTCGCCAGCCCGTCACGCGTGGCCGGCCTCGCCGTAGACCGCCTTGAGAATCTCATCGGCGCCCTGGCCGAGCAGATCTTCGGCCACGCGTACACCCAACGCCTCGGCATCGCGACGCGGCGCCCGGGCCTCGGCGCTGAGCAGCCGGCCACCGTTCGGATCGCCCACCAGGCCACGCAACCAGACCTGCTCGCCTTCCAGCACGGCGTAACAGGCGATGGGCACCTGGCAACCGCCATTGAGATGTTTGTTGAGGGCTCGCTCGGCGAACACCCGCGTGGCGGTGTCTTCATGGTGCAGCGGTGCCAGCAGGGCCTGAATATCGCTGTCGGCGCTGCGACACTCGATGCCCACCGCGCCCTGTCCACCAGCCGGCAGGCTGTCGTCGACGCTGATGGCCGAGGTGATGCGCGCTTCGAAGCCCAGGCGTATCAGGCCAGCGGCGGCGAGGATGATCGCGTCGTACTCACCGGCGTCAAGCTTGGCCAGGCGAGTGTTGACGTTGCCGCGCAGGAAACGGATTTGCAGATCCGGACGGCGGGTCAGCAACTGGGCCTGACGGCGCAGGCTGGAGGTGCCGACCACACTCCCGGCTGGCAGAGCTTCAAGGCTGGAAAACGTATTGGAGACGAAGGCATCGCGCGGATCTTCGCGTTCGCAGATGCAAAACAGGCCCAGGCCTTCGGGGAAGTCCATGGGCACGTCTTTCATCGAATGCACGGCAATGTCGGCTTGCTGGTCCAGCAGCGCGGTTTCCAGTTCCTTGACGAACAGGCCCTTGCCGCCGATTTTCGACAGCGGCGAGTCCAGCAGCTTGTCGCCACGACTGACCATGGGCACCAGCGTCACGATCAGGCCGGGGTGGGCAGCTTCCAGACGGGCTTTGACGTACTCGGCCTGCCAGAGGGCCAGGGCACTTTTACGGGTGGCGATGCGAATCTCGCGAGGGGACATGGATCAATCCGTACTTAAAAGATACGGCGGATAATAACAGCTCAGTCAAAACCGCTTTGATTTGAATCACGACCCCAAGGCCTCCCTGGCCGTCAATGTCCTGGAATGAAGTGTGCAAGTGCGATCAGCGCTGAGCTAAAGCTGCTGCATCATCTTGCGCACACCTGCCACATGGCGCCGACTGACAATCAAGGCATCGCCATTGAGGCCTTTGAGAAACAGCTGGAAGTGTCCCAGGGGCGTGCGTTGCAAACGCTCGATTCGCTCTCGGGCCACGAGGGCGTTGCGGTGGATGCGCACAAAGCGCTCGCCGAACTCGTCTTCAAGGGCCTTGAGCGGCTCGTCCAGCAGAACCTCGCCACTCTCATGGCGCAAGGTCACGTATTTATGGTCGGCAATGAAGTAGACCACCTGGTTCAACGGGATCAGTTCGATGCCTTTGCGGGTACGCGCACTGATGTGGCTGCGCGGGCCGCTGCCACTTTCGGCTGCCGGACGGGTCAGCGCCGCCAGTTGCACCCGGTTGGGCCGCTCAGCCTTGCGCAAGGCTTCAACCAGCGCCTCGGCAGAGATCGGCTTGACCAGATAGCCCACCGCGCCGGCCTGCAGGAGTTCGGGCGCAAAGTCGTCCCGAGAGGTACAGAACACCACGGCGGGCGGCGACTCTCGCTCACACAGCTTCGCCGCGACCTGCAAGCCATCCAGGCCCGGCATGCGAATATCGAGCAGCACGATATCCGGCTTGTGGCTGTCAATAAGGGCCAATGCCTCTTCGCCATTGGTGGCGCTCGGCTCCAGGACACTGTAACCCTCGAGTTCGCCGACCATTCGGCTCAGGCGCTCACGGGCCAGTGGTTCGTCATCAACGATCAGGACATTCATATTGCGCTGGATTCCTGCGTGAGTCTCGCACAAGGATAGCGTAGACAGGGGAAGTGACATCCGTCACCGCGATCCACGCTAAGACTCGCTCGAGGGCCAAAAAGTGCCGCGAGGCGGTTGCCTATCTTTACCAGCGCCTGCCGATAGATGCTCGAGGCCTGTTGTCGCACGGCGTCGCCGTAGGGATTGTTAACACTCGACCTGACCACTATGAGCTCCCCCCTTTTTCTGTTCGTCCGATGCGCCATGGATGGAAAAAGCAAAAGTCCTACCGTCCACTGTAGACGGTTGCCGCGACGATATTGCTCAATCGGAAAATATCGTTGCGCAAAAAGCCTCATTAAATGCTCGGGTTGTGGACAAAAAACCTGCCGACCAGTGCCAGCGCCAGCCCCGACAACCCTGCTATCATCCGCCGCAGCCTTTAACCGCTATTTTTTCTTCAGCCGATCACGAGCGAATTCATGAGCACTGACAAGACCAATCAGTCCTGGGGCGGCCGCTTCAGTGAACCCGTCGACGCCTTCGTCGCCCGCTTCACCGCCTCCGTCAACTTCGACCAGCGCCTGTATCGCCACGACATCATGGGTTCGATCGCCCACGCCACCATGCTGGCCAAGGTCGGCGTACTGACCGATGCCGAGCGCGACAGCATCATCGATGGCCTGAAGACCATCCAGGGTGAAATCGAGGCCGGCCAGTTCGACTGGCGCGTCGACCTTGAAGACGTGCACATGAACATCGAAGCACGCCTGACCGATCGCATCGGCGTAACCGGCAAGAAGCTGCACACCGGTCGCAGCCGCAACGACCAGGTAGCCACCGACATCCGCTTGTGGCTGCGCGATGAAATCGACCTGATCCTGGCCGAGATCACCCGCCTGCAAAAAGGCCTGCTGGAGCAAGCCGAGCGTGAGGCCGAGAGCATCATGCCGGGCTTTACCCACCTGCAAACCGCTCAACCTGTAACGTTTGGGCATCACATGCTGGCTTGGTTCGAAATGCTCAGCCGCGATTACGAACGCCTGGTCGACTGCCGCAAGCGCACCAACCGCATGCCCCTGGGCAGCGCCGCGTTGGCAGGCACCACGTACCCGATCGATCGCGAATACACCGCGCAACTGCTGGGCTTCGACGCCGTGGGCGGCAACTCGCTGGATAACGTGTCTGACCGTGATTTCGCCATTGAATTCTGCGCCGCCGCGAGCATCGCGATGATGCACCTGTCACGCTTCTCCGAAGAACTGGTGCTGTGGACCAGCGCGCAATTCCAATTCATTGACCTGCCGGACCGCTTCTGCACCGGCAGCTCGATCATGCCGCAAAAGAAAAACCCCGACGTGCCGGAGCTGGTTCGGGGCAAGAGCGGTCGGGTGTTCGGCGCCCTGATGGGCCTGCTGACCCTGATGAAAGGCCAGCCGCTGGCCTACAACAAGGACAACCAGGAAGACAAGGAACCGCTGTTCGACGCCGCCGACACCTTGCGCGACTCGCTGCGTGCCTTCGCCGACATGATCCCGGCCATCAAGCCCAAGCACGCTGTGATGCGCGAAGCGGCCCTGCGCGGCTTCTCCACCGCCACCGACCTGGCCGATTACCTGGTACGCCGTGGCCTACCGTTCCGCGACTGCCACGAGATCGTCGGCCATGCCGTTAAGTACGGCGTGGACAGTGGCAAGGACCTGGCGGAAATGAGCCTGGACGAGCTGCGCAAGTTCAGCGACCAGATCGAACAGGACGTGTTCGCGGTGCTGACCCTGGAAGGTTCGGTCAATGCCCGCGACCATATTGGCGGCACGGCACCGGCGCAGGTCAAGGCTGCCGTGGTGCGCGGCCAGGCGTTGCTCGCCAGTCGCTAAAAGCTAAAAGCTTCGCGAGCAAGCTCTCTCCCACAGGATCTTCAGTGGTCACACATTTGTGAACAGATAAAGATCCAATGTGGGAGCGGGCTTGCTCGCGAAAGCGTCCTTCAGAACACTAAAAAACTCACTTCTTGGCCGCGATCATCGCCAAAAATGCCGGCATCGCCGCTTCCCTGTCCGCCGCAATCCGCTGCACGTGCGGGTTTTGCTCCAACCTTTCCATCAGCGCTTGGGCCGCCGGCATGTCTGCCAGCAGGTCGATATCGAACAGCTTCCTGCCTACTTGGCGGGCCAGCGATACGCTGTAGAAGAAATACAGATCAGCAATACTCAAGTTATCGCCCGCCACGTAGGGCGAGAATTTGCCGTGCCTGCCAAGCGAGGCGACCCCCAGCAGCAATTCGGCCCTGGTCTTTTCCTTGATGGCCTCAGCCACTGACATGCCGAAAAATGCCTCGCCGTAGCAGGCCCGCCCTGGCAGCTCGATGTATAGCTCGATTTCCCTGCACAAGGCCAAGACCCGGGCGCGCTCGAACGGGTCACTGGGCAGCAGGGCCTTGCCTGGCTGGGTTTGCTCGATGTATTCGAGGATCACGCTGGTTTCGTTGACAAACCCTTGTTCGGTTTTCAACACCGGCACCTTCCCGCGAGGGCTGATGGCCAGCGCTTCGGGGGTCTGGTTGGGGTAGAACGGCACTTCTTCGAAGGGCAGGCCCTTCTCCAGCAGTGCCAGCTTGACCATGTTGTAATAATTACTGACAGAGAAACCATAAAGCTTGAGCATTACCCATGCCTCCAGGCCGTGTGGGGTTGGCAGCCTTGGGTTATAGACCGTCGAGGCATTTCTTGCCAGGCGCATCAGGTCGCTGAATGCAGGTAAACTGGCGGCCTTTCTCACAGGAGCCTGCCATGAGCGAGCCAACCGACATCGACAGCGACGAAGAAGAATTCGTCGAGAACACGCTGATCCAGGCCATCGAAAACCAGATCGAAAACGATAACCCGCCAGCGGCCAAGGCCACGCTCAACAAGCTGACCCTGGTGGGTTATGAGCGCGAAGACATTCTCAACCTGATGGCCCATGTGCTGGCGGTGGAGATCGATGCGATCCTGGAAGAAGATCGCCCGTTCAATACCCAGTGGTACGAAGCCGCCTTGCGCGCCTTGCCTGAGTTGCCGCCGGAAAAGAACTGAACCGCTCTTGTGGCGAGGGAGCTTGCTCCCGCTGGGGCGCGAAGCGGCCCCAATAGCTTGACGACTGCTGCGCAGCCGAGCGGGAGCAAGCTCGCTCGCCACAAAAGAATCGCTTTAAACAAAAAAAGCATGCCACTGACACTGGACAGCCCGGCCGAGTGCGCTCACCTTAGTGACGCTATCGTCCAAATTCCTAGAAAGTCTGGAGTCCTTATGTCGCTTACCCCTGAGCTGGTTGCCGAACTGGAAATCCTTGCACTCTTCAACCTGGACAGTTCCCAGGAAGGCCTGAAAATTCATCAGACCGCTGCCCCGAAAGCCATTGCCGCCGCCCAACGCCTGTACGAGAAAGAACTGATCGACCAACCCGACGGTGGTTATCTGACCAGCCTGGGGCGCGATGCCGCACAAAACATACAAACCGTTCTGACGATACTCAGCGTTCAAGAAACCGCCTGACTCTCCCCTGCCGCCCACGGAAATCTCCTTCATCGAGATTTCCGCAGGCGCCCTGCGAAAAGATTCTGACGTCAAAAGCCGACTTTCAGCTTAAGAATTCCGTAGCTCGGACGCTAAACTGCCATTACCTGTGATCTCCCACGTTCGACGCCGCGAGCCGGTTTGAGCTGACATGACCCGCAATCACGAAATACGCCCCGATCTGGACGAGGGAATCGACCGCAAGGTCCTGAGCCAGTTGCGTGCACGTTTTCTCAAGCTCAACAGTGTGCGGATGGAACGTGCCCTGGAAGGCCTGTCGACCCGCCAGCAAAGCGTGTTGACGCTGCTACCGCTGTTTTTCCACGTCAACCATCCACTGCTGCCCGGCTACGTCTCGGGCAGCACGCCTGCCGGGTTGTCGAATTATGAGCCTGACGCCAGCGTCCTGGCCGAAGCCCAGCGACTGACCCGTTCGTTTTCTTACAAACCACGCCACGGCAGCAACCCGCCGCGCCCGATTCTCGGCCTGTTCTTGATGGGCAGCCTCGGCACGCTGGCCCAGGCCGATCAGAGCGACATGGATGTGTGGGTCTGCCACGGTCCGGACCTGAGCGACGAGGAACTGGACGAGCTGCGTAAGAAATGCCAACTGCTGGAGGCCTGGGCCGCGACCCAGGGCGCCGAGGCACACTTTTTCCTGATCGACCCGGCACGTTTCGTACGGGGCGAACGGGACAACCAGCTCAGTTCCGACGATTGCGGCACGACCCAGCATTACCTGTTGCTGGACGAGTTCTACCGAACCGCGATCTGGCTGGCCGGGCGCACGCCCATCTGGTGGCTGGTACCAGTCTACGAAGAAGACAACTATGAACAATACATTCATACCCTGATCTCCAAGCGTTTCATCCGCGCGGATGAAACCCTGGACCTGGGGCACCTGGCCTACATCCCGGCCGGGGAATTCATCGGCGCTGGGCTCTGGCAGCTGTTCAAAGGCATCGAATCGCCCTACAAGTCGGTGCTCAAGCTGCTGCTGACCGAGGTATATGCCAGCGAACACCCTAACGTGCACTGCCTGAGCCTGCGCTTCAAACAGGCCGTGTTTGCCAATCGCCTGGACTTGGAAGAGCTGGACCCGTACATGGTGGTTTATCGCCGCCTCGAGGAATACCTCAACGCCCGGGGTGAACCCGAACGCCTGGAGTTGATCCGCCGGGCGCTGTACTTGAAGGTCAATCGCAAACTCACCGGCCAGACGGCGCGCAGCGGCGGCTGGCAACGGGTATTGCTCGAACGCCTGGCCCGGGAATGGGGCTGGGACCAGCGTCAACTGGCACTACTGGACAGTCGCAGCCAATGGAAGGTGCGCCAGGTCAGCCACGAACGCCGGGCGCTGGTCAATGAACTGACCTACAGCTACCGCTTCCTGACCCAGTTTGCCCGCACCGAGAAAACCGTCAGCCTGATCAACAGGCGCGACCTCAACGTGCTTGGCAGGCGGCTGTATGCCGCCTTCGAACGCAAGGCCGACAAGGTCGAGTTCATCAACCCCGGCATTGCCCCGGACTTGGCCGAAGACACCCTGACCCTGGTCCAGTCACCCAACAAGAAAGAGCCGGGGCAGAACCAGTGGGGCTTGTATAACGGCAGCCTCAACGCCCTGGAGTGGGAGAACTTCGCGCCAATCAAGCGCAGCCGCGAGCTGTTGGAGCTGCTGACCTGGAGCCATCGCAACGGCGTGATCGACAGCAGCACGCGCCTGGCGCTGCATCCCGGGGAAAGCGACCTCAGCGAGTTCGAGCTGTTCAATCTGCTGGGCAGCCTGCAACAGTCCGTCGCCCTGCCCCTGGTCACGGTGGATGAAGAGCAGTTGCTGCGCGCCAGCGTCCCCAGCGAAGTGCTGATTCTGGTAAACGTCGGCGTCGACCCGCTCAAGCATCACCGCGACCTGAATATCCTGATGACCACCGAGCGTACCGACTCCCTGAGCTACGCCGGGGTGCGGGAGAATCTGGTACTGACCCTCGACCAGGTCACGCTCAACAGCTGGAACGAAGTATTGGTCAACCGTTTCGACGGTGAGCACGCCCTGCTCGATTGCCTGCGCGACTACCTCAACGATTTGCCCGCCACACAGCGCCAGCCGCGCTTGCGGGTACGCTGCTTCTGCCACAACCGCGCCCAGTTCATTGCGCGACGGGTCGAAGAAGTCTTCGAAACGGCCCAGACCCTGCTGTTGAGCCGGCTCAATTACCGCTATCTGCTACAGGTCCAGCAGCACTATCACGTGCTGGAACTGATGCCCGGCCAGGTCAATCACGTGGCGCTTGGCAGCCTGTCGGCGCTGATCGATTACCTCGGCGAGGAACTGACGGCCTATAGCCCGCTGCAGCTGGACCCGATGGCCCTGGAAGACCACGACCTGGCGCTGGTCCTGCCCATGGGCCAGCCCGAGTGCATCCAGGTGTTCTACCGGGTCAGCGAGCATGAGGCCGAGCTATACGTGCTCGATGAGCTTAACGCCTTGTGGCAACAGCGCCTGCCTTATCACGACGAACACAGCCTGCTGGTTCCCCTGCAGCGCTTTTTGCAATCGGTGCTGTACCGCCGCGACGCTCTGTTGCCGATGGATGCCACCCAGCCGTTGACCCTGGAAACCCTGTATTACCAGCTTCTGCCCTCAGGCAGTGGACGAGCACGGCGGATCGAAGCGCGGCAGGCACCGCAGACGCCGGTGAACAAACCGTTCTACGACGTACAGGCAATCATTGGCAAAGCCGCGCACGGCCAGGTGCACGTCACCCTGTATTGCGATCAGCAGGAGTTTTCGGAATTGGAGCATGGCGACCAGTTGTTCAGCGTGGTCGCCAGGGAGATTGTCGGGCAACGCCGCGAGACCCAACGCTATCGCTGCTACATCACCGACCTGGACCTCTCCGGCCTGGTAGGTGACAGCGCCTGTTCAAGTAATTTGTACCTGCGCTACAAGGCCGACCTGGAAAGCGCGCTGAACGAGGCGCTGGCCTTGGTCTGACGGGTTCAGAGGTGGAAGTCGCCGCCCGCTTCAGGCTGGTACTCCACGCCCAGCAACGTCAGCTTCAACGTCTTGCCGCCCGGGGCTGGCCAGTCGATATGCTGGCCGACCTTCAAACCCAGCAAAGCGCTGCCCACCGGGGCGAGGATCGAGATCCGGCCTTCATCGGCATTCGCGTCCTGTGGGTAGACCAGGGTCAAGTGATAGTCCTTGCCACTGCTTTCTTCGCGGCAGTGCACACGCGAGTTCATGGTCACGACATCGGCGGGCACTTCATCGTGGCCCACCACGTTCTCGGCGCGATCCAGCTCGGTTTGCAACGCAATCACGCCCGGCAGCGTTTCATCAAGGCTGTCGATCAGGCGCTCCAGACGCTGTACGTCCAGACGGGTAAGGGTGATGGTAGGTGCGGTCATGATCCTGGCAGACTCCTTTCTTCTGCACAAAAAAAGCAAAACCCCGCCACAAAAAGGCGGGGTTTTCACGGGCCTCGATGAGTTGAGGCGTAGCCGGACACTAACAGTAGGAGCTGACGAGTGCAACGAGGCTGCGATCTTGCCCCAGACAATTGAGTACTAAGCGAAAGCCCCCAAAGATCAAAATCAAAAGATCGCAGCCTCCGGCAGCTCCTACCGGGATTGGCGCTTGAGCGCCTCGGCACAGATGACCCGCCGGCGCTCATCATCGGCCGAGCGCCATTCGCGGATGTCCTCCACATGACGGAAACAGCCAAGGCAGACTCTCTGCTCGTCCAGCTTGCACACGCTGGTACACGGCGACGGCACCGCCGGGCTGACATTACTGTAGAGCGGCTTGGGCGGCCGCGCCGGCACGGTCTGGCTCACGCGATCAAAGGCCTTCGAAATCGAGTTCGACATCAGCCTGCTGCTTGACGATGCGCTCGAGCATCTCGCCCAGTTGCTCTTCGCTCTTGTCGCACATCCAGCGCTCGCTTTCCTCGTCGTAGTCGAAGTGGAATCCACCGGACACCGCCGCCAGCCACAACTGCCGCAACGGCTCCTGGCGACTGAAGATCAACTGGGAGCCGTTCTCGAACTTGACGGTCAGCACTCCGGCGGAGCTTTCCAGGTCGATATCCAGGCCACTTTCGTCAAACACATCCTCCAACGTCTGCTGGGTGCTATCGACCAGATCGTGGAAACGGGCTTCAGTCAAACTCATTGCGGCAACCTCGAAAATGTCTGCTCATGCTCAAGCGCCGCAAGATACGGGCGCGTCTCGATGATTGCAAAGGATATACCGACCGACGACTACCGGCGCCGCCAAATGCCGGGTGGCCGGTCGGACGGGAGCCCCGTTGCATAGGCAATCTGCCGGGTGGCCGGTATACTCCGGCGCAATTAACGCATTTTCAAGGATTTCGCCATGAAGCGCCTGATCTCTTCCCTTGCTGCGCTCGTCGCGGTTGCCTGCCTTGTGACAGCCTGTGGTCAAAAAGGTCCGCTGTACCTGCCTGATGACAGCAAGTCCCCTGAAGAGCAGGCCAAGTCGTCGCAAGCCAAATCCCACGCGCACGACACCCACACCACTTACTAAGGGAACGCCATGGACGCTTTTAACTACCGTGGCGGGGAGCTGTTCGCGGAAGGGGTTGCCCTGTCCGCGATCGCCGAACGTTTCGGCACGCCGACCTATGTCTATTCCCGCGCCCATATCGAAGCCCAGTACCGGACTTTCGCCGATGCCCTCGCCGGCATGCCGCACCTGGTGTGCTTCGCCGTAAAAGCCAACTCCAACCTGGGTGTGCTCAATGTCCTGGCGCGCCTGGGCGCCGGTTTCGACATCGTCTCCGGCGGTGAGCTCGAACGCGTATTGGCTGCCGGCGGCAGCGCCGACAAGATCGTGTTCTCCGGTGTCGGCAAGACCCGCGAAGACATGCGCCGTGCCCTGGAAGTCGGTGTGCACTGCTTCAACATCGAATCCACCGATGAGCTGGAGCGCCTGCAAGTCGTCGCCGCCGAGCTGGGTGTCCGCGCGCCGATCTCCCTGCGCGTGAACCCGGACGTCGACGCCGGCACCCATCCGTACATCTCCACCGGCCTCAAGGAAAACAAGTTCGGCATCGCCATTGCCGACGCCGAAGACGTGTACGTGCGCGCCGCCCAACTGCCGAACCTGGAAGTATTGGGCGTCGATTGCCACATTGGCTCGCAACTGACCACCCTGGAACCCTTCATCGATGCCCTCGACCGCCTGCTGGCACTGGTCGACCGCCTCGGCGACTGTGGCATCTACCTGCGTCATATCGATTTGGGTGGCGGTGTCGGCGTGCGCTACCGCGACGAAGAGCCGCCCCTGGTGGCCGACTACATCAAGACAGTGCGCGAGCGCCTCGAAGGGCGTGACCTGGCGCTGATGTTCGAACCGGGCCGCTACATCGTCGCCAATGCCGGCGTGCTGCTGACCCAGGTCGAATACCTCAAGCACACCGAGCACAAGGATTTCGCCATCGTCGACGCGGCCATGAACGACCTGATCCGCCCGGCGCTGTACCAGGCGTGGATGGACGTGACCGCGGTATGCCCTCGCAACACCGCCGCCCGCAGCTATGACATCGTCGGGCCGATCTGCGAAACCGGCGACTTCCTGGCCAAGGGCCGGGAGCTGGCGCTGGAAGAAGGCGATCTGCTGGCTGTGCATTCGGCCGGTGCCTATGGGTTTGTCATGAGTTCCAACTACAACACCCGCGGCCGTTGCGCCGAGGTGCTGGTGGACGGTGATCAGGCATTCGAAGTGCGTCGCCGCGAGACGGTAGCCGAGTTGTTTGCCGGCGAAAGCCTGCTGCCGGAGTAAAACCATGCTGCTGCGTTTTACCAAGATGCACGGCCTGGGCAATGATTTCATGGTCCTTGACCTGGTCAGCCAGCACGCGCATATCCTGCCCAAGCACGCCAAGCAATGGGGGGATCGGCACACCGGTATCGGTTTCGACCAACTGCTGATCGTCGAGGCACCCAACAACCCGGACGTGGATTTCCGCTACCGGATCTTCAACGCCGACGGTTCGGAAGTAGAGCAATGCGGTAATGGCGCGCGCTGCTTTGCCCGCTTCGTACTGGACAAGCGCCTGACCGCCAAGCGGCAGATTCGCGTCGAGACCAAAAGCGGCATCATCGAACTGGATGTGCGTAGCGACGGCCAGATCGGCGTCAACATGGGCGCTCCACGCTTGGTACCGGCGGACATTCCATTCCAAGCGCCGGCCCAGGCCTTGAGCTATCCATTGGAAGTCGATGGCGATACGGTGGAAGTGGCAGCAGTGTCCATGGGCAACCCCCACGCCGTGCTGCGGGTCACCGACATCAACAGCGCGCCGGTGCATGAACTGGGGCCGAAAATAGAACATCATCCGCGCTTCCCCGCGCGGGTGAATGTCGGTTTCCTGCAGGTCATCGATCGTCACCGTGCGCAATTGCGCGTCTGGGAGCGCGGTGCCGGGGAAACCCAGGCCTGCGGTACCGGCGCCTGCGCCGCCGCCGTCGCGGCGATCAGTCAGGGGTGGATGGATTCGCCATTGTTGATCGACCTTCCGGGCGGGCGCCTGTCCATCGAATGGGCAGGCCCTGGCCAACCGGTGATGATGACCGGCCCGGCAGTACGCGTATACGAAGGACAAGTTCGTCTTTGAGTGAGCCAAACCCATGACCGACCAGCCACAGGTTCCAGCCCCACAGCCCGACGAATCCCCGAGCCCGCTTCCGGACGCCGCGGCCGTAGCCGCGTACCTGGAGGCCCATCCGGACTTCTTCGTCGCGCACGAAGAACTGCTTGCGGCGATGCGCATCCCCCACCGGCGCGGCGACACCGTGTCGCTGGTGGAACACCAGATGAAAATCCTGCGCGAGCGCAACATCGAGATGCGCCATCGTCTTTCCCACCTGATGGACGTGGCCCGCGACAATGATCGGCTCTTCGACAAGACCCGACGGTTGATCCTGGCCCTGATGGACGCCAGTACCCTCGAAGACCTGGTGATGAGCGTCGAAGACAGCCTGCGCCAGGATTTCCAGGTGCCTTTCGTCAGCCTGATCCTGTTCGGTGACAACGCCATGCCGGTGGGCCGCTGGGTGACTCACGCCGATGCACAGACCGCCATCGGCGGCCTGCTCACGGAAAACAAAAGCGTCAGTGGCAGCCTGCGCGAGCATGAACTGGACTTCCTGTTCGGCGAAGAACAGCGCAAGCAGATCGGCTCCACCGCCGTCGTCGCCATCGCCCACCAGGGCGTGCATGGCGTGCTGGCTATCGCCAGCCGCGATCCGCAGCACTACAAGAGTTCGGTGGGCACGCTGTTCCTGAGCTACATCGCCGAGGTCACCGGCCGGGTACTGCCACGGGTTGCCGGCTCTCTGCGCTCGGTACGCTGAGGATGGAACGGCAACTGGACGCCTACTGCGAACACTTGCGCAGTGAGCGCCAGGTGTCGCCCCACACGCTGTCGGCCTATCGCCGCGATCTGGAAAAAGTCCTGGGTTGGTGCCAGAAGCAGAGCATCGACAGTTGGTCGGCGCTGGACATCCAGCGTCTGCGCAGCCTGATTGCACGCCTGCATCAACAGGGGCAATCCTCCCGCAGCCTGGCGCGATTGTTGTCGGCGGTGCGCGGCTTGTACCACTACCTCAACCGCGAAGGCCTCTGCGATCACGATCCAGCCACTGGCCTGGCACCGCCCAAGGGCGAACGCCGCTTGCCGAAAACCCTCGACACCGATCGCGCCCTGCAACTGCTTGAAGGCGCCGTCGAGGATGATTTCCTGGCGCGCCGAGACCAGGCGATTCTCGAACTGTTCTATTCTTCCGGCCTCCGGCTTTCGGAGCTGACAGGGCTGAACCTGGATCAACTGGACCTGGCCGACGGCATGGTCCAAGTGCTCGGCAAAGGCAGCAAGACCCGCCTGCTACCCATCGGCCGCAAGGCCCGCGAAGCCCTGGAGCTGTGGCTGCCGCTGCGGGCGCTCACCAACCCTGCCGACGACGCGGTGTTCGTCAGCCAACAGGGGCGGCGCCTCGGTCCACGGGCGATCCAGGTACGAGTCAAGGCGGCTGGCGAACGCGAACTGGGGCAGAACCTGCACCCACACATGCTCAGGCATTCCTTCGCCAGCCATCTGCTGGAGTCGTCCCAGGACCTGCGCGCCGTCCAGGAGCTGCTCGGCCACTCGGACATCAAGACCACACAGATCTATACCCACCTGGACTTCCAGCACCTGGCGACGGTCTATGACAGTGCCCACCCCAGGGCCAAACGTATCAAGGGCGACGAATCATGACCATCGAGCTCATCACCTTCGACCTCGACGACACCCTGTGGGACACCGCCCCGGTGATCGCCAGCGCCGAAGCCGTATTACGCCAGTGGCTGACCGACAACGCACCGAACCTGGGCGGCGTGCCGGTGGAGCACCTGTTCTCTATTCGCGAGCAAGTGCTGCGCGAAGAGCCTGGCCTGAAGCACCGCATCAGTGCGTTGCGCCGGCGGGTGCTGTTCCGGGCATTGCAGGAAGCCGGCTATGACCAGTGGCAAGCCTCGGAGCTGGCGGACCAGGCGTTCGAGACGTTCCTGCACGCCCGCCATCAACTGGAGATATTTCCTGAGGTGCAGCCCACCCTGGAAATCCTGGCCAACCATTTCGCCCTCGGCGTGGTCACCAATGGCAACGCCGATGTGCGTCGCCTGGGGTTGGCGGATTATTTCAAGTTCGCCCTGTGCGCCGAAGACATCGGCATCGCCAAACCTGACGCCCGGCTGTTTCACGAAGCCTTGCAGCGCGGCGGCGCTACGGCGCAAACCGCCGTGCACATTGGCGATCATCCGGGCGATGACATCGCCGGCGCCCAACAGGCCGGCCTGCGCGCGGTGTGGTTCAACCCGGCAGGCAAGGCCTGGGACGCCGACCATGCGCCGGATGCAGAGATTCGCAGCCTGACGGAGCTCCCAGGATTGCTGGCGGGATGGCACAGCCAGCCCTGAACCCCTGCTCTGTAGCCGCCAAAACCCTTTGTGGGAGCGAGCAAGTTCGCTCCCACAGGGACGGCGCTTAGCCTGAAAACTTTATCCAGCCCATGAAAAAGCCCGCAGCGACGGCGGGCTTTTCCAGCAAGCAAGAAGCAGAAGCTCAGATAGGGCGACTGCCGTACTTGTTGTCAGGCTTCTTGGGCGGATCAGCGACCACGTTGGCCTCCACTTCCTGCACCTTTCCACCCCTGGCCAGGAATTCCTCCATGGCCTTGGCGAGCGCATCACGCTCCTTGTTCTTGGCCTCTACGCTCGGCAACTCGTCGACCGATACCGCCGCCTTGGCCTTGCCTTTGGCGGTGGGGACCGGTACATCGGCCTCATCATCGGCAACGTCTTCAGCCGCCGCTTCCAGGCCTTCTTCAGCCTCGTCTTCGTCACCTACTTCGAGGTCGTCGTTTTCCAGATCATCGTCGCTCATGTTCTACCTCATGACTTGCGAAAAGCAGATTAGTTATAGCCCAGCTTCGCCATCTGTCGAAGGCTGCCAGAAAAAATTCAACATCCGCCGGCAATCAGCGGTTATGCCCCTTCACCGTACAAGGTGGCGAGGACTTTACGAGCACCGCCATGATCACGGTGCTCGCCCAGATAGACACCTTGCCAGGTCCCCAGGGCCAGCCGTCCTGCCGTGACCGGCAGGCTGAGCTGGCAACCAAGCACGCTGGCCTTGAAGTGCGCCGGGAGGTCGTCCAGGCCTTCGTCGTTGTGCTCATAATCGACGGTTCCTTGTGGGATCAGCCGATTGAAAAATCGTTCGAAGTCTCGACGTACCGCCGGATCGGCGTTCTCGTTGATGGTCAACGAGGCCGAGGTATGCTGCAGCCACAGATGCAACAGACCGACACGACATACCTGGAGTTCAGGCAGGCCGGCGAGTAACTCGTCCGTCACCAGATGAAAGCCCCGGGGCCTTGCCCGCAGGGTTATCAGCGTCTGTTGCCACATACAGATCTCCGCACGTTCGGCGCGCATTCTAGCGCGCTCTGGGAAAAAACAAAGGGCCTAATGCGCCTGCCTCCATGTAAGCCTTTGGCCGTAGAAAAACCCATGTCGCATACATAACAAAAGACGTCGGAAAAACCAGCACTCCCTGTGAGCACTGACAAATCCCAGACAAAAAAATGCCCGGCGAACCGGGCATTTTTTTATCGCGCGTACTTACAGGTTGTAGCCACGCTCGTTGTGCTGGGCCAGGTCCAGGCCCACGGCTTCTTCTTCCTCGGAAACACGCAGACCCATGACGGCGTCCAGCACCTTGAGGATGATGAAGGTGACGATCGCGGTGTAGACCACCGTGAACCCCACGCCCTTGAATTGAATCCACACTTGCGCACCGATATCGGTCACGGTGCCGAAGCCACCCAGGGCCGGCGCAGCGAATACACCGGTCAGGATCGCGCCGAGGATACCGCCAATGCCATGCACGCCGAAGGCATCCAGGGAATCGTCATAGCCAAGTTTGCGCTTGAGGGTGGTGGCGCAGAAGAAGCACACCACGCCCGCCGCCAGGCCGATGACCAGGGCGCCCATCGGGCCCACGGTGCCGGCTGCCGGAGTGATCGCAACCAGACCCGCTACCACGCCCGAGGCGATGCCCAGTGCGCTTGGCTTGCCGTGGGTGATCCACTCGGCAAACATCCAGCCCAGCGCCGCCGCAGCGGTGGCAATCTGGGTAACCAGCATCGCCATGCCGGCGGTGCCGTTGGCGGCGACGGCAGAACCGGCGTTGAAGCCGAACCAGCCGACCCACAGCATGGCGGCGCCCATCAGGGTGTAGCCCAGGTTATGCGGGGCCATCGGCGTGGTCGGGAAGCCTTTGCGCTTGCCCAGCACCAGGCACGCCACCAGGCCAGCGATACCGGCGTTGATGTGCACCACGGTGCCGCCGGCAAAGTCCAGCACGCCCCAGTCCCACAGCAGGCCGCCGTTACCGGACCAGACCATGTGCGCAATCGGTGCATACACCAAGGTGAACCACACGCCCATGAAGACCAGCATGGCGGAGAACTTCATCCGCTCGGCAAACGCACCGACGATCAGCGCCGGAGTGATGATGGCGAAGGTCATCTGGAACGTGATGAACACGGCTTCAGGGAACAGCGCTGCCGGGCCGGTCAGGCTGGACGGGGTGACGCCCGCCAGGAACGCTTTGCCCAGGCCGCCGACAAAGGAGTTGAAGTTGACGACGCCCTGCTCCATACCCGTGGTGTCGAACGCGATGCTGTAGCCATAAATGACCCACAGGATGCTGATCAGACCGGTAATGGCGAAGCACTGCATCATCACGGAAAGAAGGTTTTTCGAGCGAACCATGCCGCCATAGAACAGCGCCAGGCCGGGAATGGTCATGAACAGCACAAGAATCGTAGCAGTCAGCATCCAGGCGGTGTCGCCGGAGTTCAGGACTGGGGCTGCCGCTTCTTCTGCCATGGCCAGGCCAGGCATTGCGAAGGACAACAGGGCTCCTAGCCCTGCGAATTTACGCAGAGTCATATTGTTTTCTCCTGGGGCGTTGGGTTTGGCGGCTTAGATAGCGTCGGTATCGGTTTCGCCGGTACGGATGCGAATAGCCTGTTCCAGATTGACCACAAAGATCTTTCCGTCACCAATCTTGCCGGTGTTGGCGGCCTTGGTGATCGCCTCGATCACCCGGTCGAGATCCTTGTCGTCAATGGCGACATCGATCTTCACCTTGGGCAGGAAGTCGACCACGTATTCCGCGCCGCGATACAGCTCGGTGTGACCCTTCTGCCGACCGAAGCCTTTGACCTCAGTAACGGTAATGCCCTGCACGCCGATCTCGGACAACGACTCGCGCACGTCGTCCAACTTGAACGGCTTGATGATGGCAGTGACTAGCTTCATGAAACTTTCTCCCGAATTGGTGGACTTGCCCCAGGAAAACAAACCCGACTCAAGTCTAAGCGCAGTGCCTGGCTTTGTAACGCATCGTCGGCCCAAGTTGCCCGACAGGTGCCAGCTAACCGTTCCTGACGAAGCTCCCCGCTCCGCCTGCTGCACTGCATTCGTCACAACGACTGCATCAGTGCATGGGTCATCAGCGTCTAAGCAGAAACCTTGCCACCTGTACCCAAACCCTCTGATTTCAGTCTCTTACCCACCGTACCCGCTTGCTTCGCACCACGAACCGCAGCGATACGCACAACAACAGTGCACCATCGCCCGACCCAGTGCGCGAAAAGCGTGCATCCTTGCTTGCCAATTGACTATAGACACTGCGTGGTACACTGCCCGCCATCGTTTTCAGGACACTGCACATGCTTGCGCCCAAAGACCTCCTCGACGCCCTGAGCGGCCACGCCTCCCGCCTATTGAGCGGCGACACCCCGCTACCCAAAAGCGAAATCGAAAGCCAGTTCAAGGCCCTGCTGCAAAGTGGGTTCAGCAAACTGGACTTGGTGAGCCGGGAAGAATTCGACAGCCAGATGGTCGTGCTGGCCCGAACCCGGGCACGGCTTGAAAGCCTGGAGGCCAAGGTCGCAGAGCTGGAAGCACGATTGGTTCCAGCACAGGAATAGACCGCCCAGGCTGGCGGTTCAACCATTCGCCGCCCTGCAGGATTGGCCCTGTGCAAGCGCGAGCGGCAGCTCCAAGGTAAAGAGCGCGCCCTTGCCCGGCCCCGCGCTCCATGCCGTCAGCTCACCGCCCATCTCGTGGGCGGCCAGGATGCAGCTGTGCAGGCCGAAACCATGACCATCGGCACGCGTCGTGAAACCGTGCTCGAACACCCGCGCGAGATTGTCCGCCGAAATCCCCTCGCCGTTGTCCTCGACCTCGATCCGCACATGCGTGTCGCCAACGACCTTCAGGCGCAGGGTAATCCGGGACGGTCGCTCCAGGCCCGAGCCAAGCGCCTGCTTGGCGTTGTTGATCAGATTGACCAGGATCTGCAGCACTTTGTGCTTGTCCAGGGGCATCGTCGGAATATCGCTGAACTCCTTGACCAGCGTGACCTGATGGCGGGCCAGGGACACATCGCAGATGCGCACCACATCCTCGAGCAGCTCTCGTAGCGAACCCGGCTCCAGCACGCTGGAGTTGCCGGCATAGGACTGCTGGGTGGCGACAATCTCCTTGATATGGTCGATGCTCCTGGTCAGCTTCGTCAGCTCGCCGATCATGCTCTGCTCCTCGGCTGCCAGCGCCTCGGCCAGCTTGCCGAGATAATCCGGTAGCGCGCGGCCTTTCGGATCGCTGCTGATGAAGTCACCCAGATCATCAGGATGCTCCCTCATCAATTGAACGACCTTGGCGACTCCCGGCCTTTTGGATGTATGCACTTTCTCGTACAGGACCTGGGCTGACACATTGACGCTATTGAGCACATTGCCCACGTTATGCAGCACATTGGTGGCGATTTCTGCCATGCCGGCCCGGCGCGCCGTGGTGACCAGCTCGGCCTGCGCCTCGCGCAACTCGTCGTTGACCTTGGCCAGTTGCTGCGGGCTGGGGATCTTCAGGGCCGCGGGCACCAGCCGGACCAGCAGGATGGCGGTGATCACCGAGGCAATCGCGGTGATCACCTTGACCAGCGCCGACAGCCAATAATAGGGCTGCCAGATGGTCAGGATCTCCATCACGTGACTGGTCCCACAGGCCAGGATAAACACGCCAAAGGCCGTCAGCATCCAGTCAAAAGGTACGTCCTTGCGCCGGTGGATGAAGTAGATCAGCGTGAAGGGAATGCTGATATAGGAGAGGGTGATCAGGCCATCGGCGATCACATTGGTCCACAGCAGGTCCGGGCGCCACATATAGCAATGCCCGTGGGGCATGAAGCGGTTATCGGTCAACAGAGCCAGCAGATCGTTCATGGGCCACCTCCTCGTAGCGCCTCTGATACCGCCAAGTGCCGATGGAGCAAATCGCAGTCTAGCAGAGGCCCGGCCCGGTCATTTTCGAACCGGCAGAGTGGAGACAGATAGCAAGCGCGCGCAGTAAGCCATGCTGGAAACGAGTGTCGCACTCGCCTTCCATCGACCGGTTATCCCGCAACATCCTGCCAAAATTTCCCCGTCAATTACCCCACCGATGCCTGCCCCCACGACTAACCTTCAAGAGCCGCAGGACGCGGTGCCCTATTCACTCAAGGAACGATTCATGTCGCTTGCCATTGTCCATAGCCGCGCTCAGGTGGGGGTGGAGGCTCCTGCCGTTACCGTTGAAGTTCACCTGGCCAATGGCTTGCCGTCGTTGACGATGGTCGGCTTGCCGGAGGCGGCGGTGAAGGAAAGCAAGGACCGGGTGCGCAGCGCGATCATCAACTCGGGCCTGAGTTTTCCGGCGCGGCGCATCACCTTGAACCTGGCGCCGGCGGATCTACCAAAGGACGGCGGTCGGTTCGACCTGGCCATTGCCTTGGGGATCCTCGCAGCCAGCGTGCAAGTACCGACCCTGATGCTCGACGACGTTGAATGCCTTGGCGAGTTGGCGTTATCCGGCGCCGTGCGACCGGTACGCGGGGTATTGCCGGCAGCGCTGGCGGCGCGCAAGGCCGGGCGTACGCTGGTGGTGCCATGGGCGAATGCCGAGGAAGCCTGCTTGGCGTCGGGGCTGAAGGTGATTGCGGTGAATCATCTGCTCGAAGCCGTGGCTCACTTTAACGGCCACACCCCGGTCAAGACGTTTGTTTCCAACGGGCTGCTTTCAGCCAGCAAGCCCTACCCCGACCTGAATGAAGTACAAGGCCAGGCCGGGGCCAAGCGGGCGTTGCTGATCGCCGCCGCAGGGGCTCACAACCTGTTGCTCAGCGGACCACCGGGCACCGGCAAGACCCTGCTGGCGAGCCGTTTGCCGGGGCTGCTACCGCCGTTGGCGGAAAGTGAGGCCCTGGAGGTCGCAGCCATTCAGTCGGTCGCCAGTTGCGTGCCGTTGAGCCATTGGCCGCAGCGCCCGTTTCGCCAGCCCCACCACTCGGCTTCCGGTCCGGCGCTGGTGGGCGGTGGATCGAAACCGCAACCAGGGGAAATCACCCTCGCCCACCATGGCGTACTGTTCCTGGATGAACTGCCGGAGTTCGACCGTAAGGTGCTGGAAGTCCTGAGGGAACCACTGGAGTCTGGCCACATCGTGGTTTCTCGCGCCCGAGACCGTGTGCGCTTTCCGGCACGCTTTCAATTGGTAGCGGCGATGAATCCCTGTCCCTGTGGATATCTTGGCGAGCCCAGCGGTCGTTGCTCATGTACACCGGACATGGTGCAGCGCTACCGCAATAAACTCTCTGGCCCTCTGCTGGACCGCATCGACCTGCACCTGACCGTCGCCCGGGAGGCCACGGCGTTGAACCCAAGGCACGAACCCGGTGCCGATACCGCCACCGTCGCCGAGCAAGTGGCCCAGGCCCGGGAGCGCCAGCAAAAGCGTCAGGACTGCGCCAACGCTTTCCTGGATCTGCCGGGCTTGCGTCAGCATTGCAAATTATCCGCAATCGATGAAACGTGGCTGGAAACCGCTTGCGAGCGCCTGACCTTATCGCTGCGAGCCGCCCACCGCCTGCTCAAGGTCGCCCGTACGTTGGCGGACCTTGAGCGGGTGGATCAAATCAGTCGCGAGCACCTGGCTGAAGCATTGCAGTATCGGCCCGCAACGCCCTGAAATGCGTCATGGCTTGCTAAGGTCCACCAGCGGCGTATCCCGCACCTCGGTTTTCCGGCCACCCTGGATTTCATCGATGCGCTTGAGAGCCTTGTCCACGGCGCCCTTATCCGCCAACAGACTGTAGTGGATCTTGAATTGCTTCTGCTCTTTCGGCGCGATGGTAGGCACCAGGTTCAGCGGCCGCTGATACCGGCGGTTATAGGAAAAGCTGGTGCCAGGCTCCAGCCCGGTCACGTAGCCCTGGCCTTGGGTATCGGTGTTTTTCCACAGGGAGAACACCGGAAGCGTAGCGGTGTTGAAGCCCACCGACACACCGAGGCTGCCGGCCTTGTTATGCAAGACGGTGAGCGTATCGCCCTTGGAATCGGCGTACGGCACGACGTTATAGACGGTTTCGTCGTAATCCTTGGTGGGCGCGCGGTACGTCTGCCAATCAGGCAAATCGCCCTTGGCCTTATCGTTAAACGGCGAGACCTGCTGCACCGGTGCAACGAAACGAGCGCCCTGCTCCAGGAAAGGTGTGCTGAAGTTGCTGTGATAGAGCGCCTGGTATTCCTTCGGGTAGTCGCCGTTGTTGGTCAACGTATCGTTGAGTGCGAAAGTCACACTGCCAGGCTCGGTGACCAGTTCGGTCTGCACCGAGAAGTCGACCTTCTTGAAGGCCTGCTCCTTCAACTCGCCCCGAAGGGTGATGGCGTATGGAGGCTTTTCATCGATGTGCAAAGTGACTTTGTTGGCCGGGATGTTGGCTGCGCGACCATGCAGCGTCAGCAATTCACCATTATCCATACCGGGATGGCCGACCCATTCGTAGCCACAGCGGGTCACCAGCTCATTGAAACCTTCGAGCCAGCCCAATCCGCCGCGGCCATTGAGTTCGATGAACGCTGGATTGACCACTTCCTTGACCGGCGAATCCCAGCCCATGCGCACATTGCCGATCGACGCCTGCAGCACATTCATGCCTCGGGTCGGAACCACTGATAACTTCATGGTGCCGTTGTCGATATCGACGATGCTGACGCCCTCTTGCCGGCCACCATGCAGGGTGCGCATCGTCACGGAAAAGGGTTTGTCGGTTTTCACGCCGAGTTGTTGGCTGGTGATTTGCCAGGGTTGAGCCGCTTTATCGGTATCGAGCAGAACATAATCCCAAGCCATGGCATGGGAAGCAGCGCCCAAGGCGCTAAGGGCAACGAGGAGTTTGAGCGAATTCATGGACAGGGCCTTTTATTGGAGTTGTGCGGTTTTTATAGACTTGAAGAAACGTTTCAGCAAGCACAAAAACGGCAACATCTCTGAAAAAAACACAATTGGAGGGAAAGCTTTGTGGGAGAGGGTTGATCGCGAAAGCGGTGGGTCAGTCAGCGGTTGATGTTGGCTGTGCCGCCGTCATCGCGAGCAAGCTCGCTCCCACACCGATTCCCAGCGGGAACCAGAAGTGTGTCACCGCAATTCCCTTGTGGGAGCGAGCCTGCTCGCGATAGCAATAGCTCAGTTGGTGGAGATGCTGACTGTACCGCTGCCATCGCGAGCAAGCTCGCTCCCACACTGATCCCGGGGGAGCTTGCTCGCGTTGGTTCCATAGGCCTCAGCGGAACCGATCAACCTCTTGGCGCAGGTCCTGGGCCAGTTTTTCCAGTTCCTTGGCGGTGACCGCCAGGTTCGAGACCACTTGGCGCTGTTCGCTGTTGGCCATGGCGATGCTTTGCAGGTTGCTGCTGAGCAAGGTCGCGGTGCTGCTTTGTTCCTGAGTGGCCGTGGTGATGGCCGCGAACTGTTGGCCAGCGGAGCGGCTCTGCTCGTCGATGCGCGCCAGGGCCGAGGCCACATTGGCGTTGCGCGAAAGGCCCTCCTGCATCAGCAGGTTGCCCTGCTCCATGGTGCTGATGGCGTTGCCGGTTTCCTGCTGGATGCTGTTGATCATGCCGGAAATCTCGTCAGTGGCCTGACGGGTACGGGATGCCAGGCTGCGAACTTCGTCAGCCACCACGGCAAAACCACGGCCCTGCTCACCGGCACGGGCGGCTTCGATGGCGGCGTTCAAGGCCAGCAGGTTGGTCTGCTCGGCAATCGAGGTGATGACCCCGACGATGCCGCCGATTTCCTGGGAGCGCTGGCCCAAGGTGTTGATGACCGTAGCGGTGCTGTTCAGCGCGCTGGCGATCTGCTCCAGGGACGATGAAGCCTCGTCCATCGATGTACGCCCGATCTGAGTCTGCTGGGCGTTTTCCTGGGCCAGGCGCTGGGTGTTGCCCATGTTGTCGGCGATGTCCAGCGAGGTAGCACTGAACTCTTCCACTGCGCCAGCCATGCTGGTGATTTCCCCAGACTGCTGCTCCATGCCTTCGTAGGCACCGTTGGACAACCCGGACAGGGCCTGGGCACGGCTGTTGACCTCTTGCGAGGCCTTGCGGATGTGCTCGACCATGGTCGACAGGGCCTGGCTCATCTGGTTGAAGGCGCGGGCCAATTGGCCAATTTCGTCATGGCTCGACACGTTCAGACGTACGCTAAGGTCGCCGGCGCCTAACGCTTCGGCCTGACGCACCAGGTCTCCCAACGGCGCCAGCTTGCTGCGTAGCAGCCACATGGCCGAGCCGACCGCCAACAGCATTGCCAACAGGCTGCCGATGGCCAGTTGCGTGCCGACGCTCCAGGTCACGGCGCGGATTTCAGCTTTCGGCATGCTTGCCACGACCGCCCACGGCCCGCCTGTAAATGGCACGGCCACGCTGTAGAAGTCTTCGGCGGTATCGCTCCAGAACGCCCCTTTACCCGGTTTCTTGACCAAGCCAACGATGGTAGTAGCAGCTTGGTCCAAGGCTTGGACGCCGGCCGGTGGCACCAACCATTTGTTTTGCTCGTCCAGCAAGGCCAGCGAACCGGTCTGGCCGATGCGGAAGCGCTTGAGGTTCTCGAACTGCGCGTTCTGCGCGTCGGTGTAATCGAATCCAACGTACAACACGGCGATTACCTTACCGCTGCTATCACGTACGGGTGTGTACTGCGACATGTAGAAGCGCCCAAAGAGCAAGGCTCGACCAATGTAGCTCTGCCCACTCATCACCGGGCCATATGCCGGACCGGCCCGGTCGAGCATGGTACCGATGGCCCGCGTACCGTCCTGCTTGCTCAGCGACGTGCTGATACGAATGAAATCGTCACCGCTGCGCACGAATACCGTGGCCACCCCGGCGGTCGTTTGCTTGAATTCGTCAACTTCCTGGAAGTTGTTGTTCAGCACCTGGCTGCCCAGGTTCAGGCTCGGCGTCTGGACGCCCGCCACCGCAACCATCTGATCCGGGTTCACGCTCAGGCCCGCACTGAAACGCTTCTCGAACAGCCCGCTCAACCGCTGGGTGCTTTCACGCAAAGTCTCGTGGAAGGTGTTGAGCTGGTCGGCCATCAGTCGCGCTTCGCTGGCCAGATGTTCTTCACGGGTGGCAAGGTTGGCAGTATCCAGCGAACGCAGGGCAAAGACAGTGCTGCCGGAGATCACGACCGCCAGTATCACGGCAAGGGCAAGGCCTAGCTGTGAGGCGATTCGGGCACGAGGTTGAGACATGACGGCTCCTGGCCGAGAGACCGGATCATCCTGATCACGTCGCGCACTCGGCATTTTATTCGGGTGTATGTAGGTAGGCTCTTTCTAATACGAAAGTACTATCTCCAACACATTCGGCGGCGAAACCGAATACTTGAGCGGTTTAGGCGGAATAATGCCAAGTGCCTAGCACGGCTCCTGCAACGTTTCAGCCAAGACGCTCTACGACGGGCAGTTGCATGGCCTTCACCTCGCTTAGGAGAAAATCGCTGAGTCGACGCAAACGTTCACCTCCGGGCCGGGTTTTCGGCCAGACCAGGTAATAGTGCTCACCGCTGGCCACGGCGGTCGGCCAAGGCAGGCTCAAGCGGCCTTGGGCGACGTCCTCGGCCACCATCAGCAAGTCGCCCATGGATACGCCATAACCACGGGCCGCGGCGATCATGCCCAGCTCCAGCGTATCGAACACCTGTCCCCCCTTGAGCGAGACCTTGTCCGACAGCCCCATACGTTGCAGCCAGTTGCGCCAGTCACGGCGATCCGGCGTGGGGTGCAGCAGTTCGGCGCTGGCCAACCGCGCCACATCCCAGGGCTGGTCGTTCAACAGGTTCGGCGCGCCCACCGGGATCAGCTCCTCGGGGAACAGCAGGCTGGCTTCCCAGTCCGCAGGAAAATGCCCATTGCCCAGAAGCACAGCGCAATCGAAGGGCTCGGTGTTGAAGTCCACCGCGTCGATATCCATCCAGGCGCTGGTCAGTTGCACCTCGTTGCCAGGTTGCAGATGCCGGAACCGACTCAGGCGCGCCAGCAGCCAGCGCATAGTCAGGGTCGACGGCGCTTTCATGCGCAGGATGCCGTCTTCACCATGCAATGTATGGCAGGCTCGCTCCAGCGCCATGAAACCGTCCCGTACACCCGGCAGCAACAACCGCGCCGCCTCGGTCAACTGAAGATTACGACCACTGCGCTGAAATAACCGGCAGGCAAAGTGCTCCTCAAGCGTACGAATATGCCGACTGACTGCACTTTGAGTAATCGACAACTCTTCCGCTGCCCGGGTAAACGAGCTGTATCGCGCCGCTGCTTCGAATGCCCGCAGCGCATAAAGAGGAGGAAGACGACGAGACATCAGGAAAACTCCTATAGCGTTGGATCAAACCCTACCAGAAAGTCTTTTCTGCATGAGTTTTAATCATGCCAGCGATCTTTTTTATCCTTTTGTGCAAACCGCCAGAAGCACCGAGAATCATCGCTTTACTGCCTTGTTTAAACATGGAGTGTGATGATCATGCGGCATCCGGCGCGTACCGAACTCTGGGCCATCCTGCGGCTGGCGGGGCCGTTGATTGCCTCGCAGTTGGCGCACATGCTGATGGTCCTGACTGACACGTTGATGATGGCGCGCCTGAGCCCCGAAGCGCTGGCCGGTGGCGGGCTCGGCGCAGCCAGCTATTCATTCGTGTCGATTTTCTGCATTGGCGTCATCGCGGCGGTGGGTACGTTGGTGGCGATCCGTCAGGGCGCCGGCGATGTCGAAGGCGCCACTCGCCTGACCCAGGCCGGGCTGTGGCTGGCGTGGCTGATGGCGTTGGTGGCCGGGTTATTGTTGTGGAACCTCAAACCGGTGTTGCTGCTGTTTGGCCAAACTGAAACCAACGTGCTTTCCGCCGGCCAGTTCCTGCTGGCGCTGCCGTTCGCCCTGCCCGGCTACCTGAGCTTCATGGCCCTGCGCGGCTTCACCAGCGCCATCGGCCGGGCCACGCCAGTGATGGTGATCAGCCTCAGCGGCACCGTGGCTAATTTCCTGCTCAACTACGCCTTCATCACCGGCCTGTTTGGCCTGCCGAAACTCGGCTTGATGGGGATCGGCCTGGTCACGGCCATCGTCGCCAACTGCATGGCCCTGGCGTTGGCCTGGCATATCCATCGGCACCCGGCCTACCGTGCCTATCCACTGTTGGAAGGGCTATCACGGCTCAATCGCCAATACCTCAAGGAGCTCTGGCGCCTGGGCCTGCCGATTGGCGGCACTTACGCGGTGGAAGTCGGGCTGTTCGCGTTCGCCGCGCTGTGCATCGGCACCATGGGCAGCACACCGCTGGCGGCACACCAGGTCGCCCTGCAAATCGTCTCGGTGGCGTTCATGGTTCCGGCGGGGATGTCCTACGCAATCACCATGCGCATCGGCCAACACTACGGCGCCGGGGAACTGCTGATGGCGCGCCTGGCCGGGCGGGTCGGGATTGGCTTTGGCGCGGCCGTGATGCTGGCGTTCGCCATGGTGTTCTGGCTACTGCCCAACCAACTGATCGGCTTGTTCCTGGACCACAACGACCCGGCATTCGGTCCGGTGATCGACTTGGCCGTGAGCCTGCTGGCCGTGGCGGCGTGGTTCGAACTGTTCGACGGCGCACAAACCATCGCGATGGGCTGCATCCGCGGGCTCAAGGATGCCAAGACCACCTTCCTGGTGGGCCTGGGTTGCTATTGGTTGATCGGCGCACCGGCGGCGTGGTGGATGGCTTTTCACCTGGAGTTGGGGCCGACGGGGGTCTGGTGGGGCCTGGCCCTGGGGCTGGCCTGCGCGGCGGTGAGCCTGACGCTGGCGTTTGAATGGAAGATGCGGCGGATGATCAGGGGTGAGGCTGGGCCGCGGCGTTTCGAGGTCGTCCAGACTGAATGAATCCCCCCTGTGGGAGCGGGCTTGCTCGCGAAGGCGGTGGATCAGCCAGAAATGTATCGACTGACCCACCGCCTTCGCGAGCAAGCCCGCTCCCACAAAGGGTTGTGTTAGACCACGAAGTGCTGCGTCGACTGATGGCCGTCGAACGTCAGGTATTGCACCAGCTCAGGCAACGGCAACGGCTTGCTGATCAGGAAACCCTGCACCTGGTCGCAGCCAAAGCCACGCAGCAGATCCAGTTGCTCTTGGGTTTCCACGCCTTCGGCCACCACTTCCAGGTTGAGGTTGTGCGCGAGGTTGATCATCGCATGCACCAGTTTGCGGTTCTCTTCGCGTTGCTCCATGCCGCCGACGAAGCTCTTGTCGATCTTGAGCAGGGCGATGGGCAGGCTGTTGAGGTGCACGAACGAGGAAAACCCTGTGCCAAAGTCATCCAGGGAGAAACGAACCCCCAGGCGACCCAAGGCATCCATGGTCTGCTTGACCAGTTCGCTGCGGCGCATGACAGCGGTTTCGGTGAGTTCGAACTCCAGCCACTGGGCCTCGACACCTCGCTCGGCAATCAGCCGGCTCAGGGTTGGCAGCAGTTGGCTGTCCTGGAACTGCCGGAACGACAGGTTGACCGCCATGTGCAACGGCGCCAAACCACGCTCGCGCAGAGCCTGCATGTCCCGCAGCGCTCGGGAAATCACCCAGTAGCCCAGCGGCACGATCAGGCCACTCTGTTCGGCCAGCGGCACGAACTCACTCGGCGGCAGCAGCCCGCGTTCGCCATGACGCCAGCGCACCAGGGCCTCGAGACCGACGATGTTGCCGCCATCAAGGTTCAACCGAGGCTGGTAATGCAACTCCAACTCGTCGCGGCGCAACGCCCGGCGCAGTTCGCTTTCCAGGTCGGCGAGGCTGCGGGCATTGCGATTGATGCGTTCATTGAAGATATGAAAGGTGCAGCCTTGCGTGCTCTTGGCCTGCTGCATGGCGATATGCGCGTGCCACATCAGCGGGTCCGCACCAGCCTGGGCGCGGGCGTGAGCGATACCCAGGCTGCAGCCGATCAACAGGCTTTCGCCGTCGACCCAATAAGGTTCGGCCATGGCTTCGGTGATGCGCTCGGCCATCCACTCGGCCCGCTGCGGTGCACGACGGGTATCAATCAGCAAGGCGAATTCATCGCTGCCCAGGCGTGCCAGTTGATCGCCAGCCTCAAGCGCCCCCTTGAGTCGCGATACAACCTGCAGAATCAAGCGGTCACCGGCCTGGTGGCCGAGGGCATCGTTGGCGTGACGAAAGTTGTCCAGGTCCAGGTGACCGAGTGCCAGGCCGCGACCTTCGTTTTCAGCCAGGCGCGCCGCCAGCAAGGTCTGGAAACCCTGGCGATTGGCAATGCCGGTCAGCGGGTCTTGTTCGGCGAGGCGCTGCAAGGTGTTTTCCAGCACGCCGCGCTCACGCACATGGCGCAGGCAACGGCGCAGGGTCGCCCCATCGAGGACATCGCGCACCAGCCAGTCGCTGACGCCATCGGGTGGAGTCACGGGTTCATGCTCAAGCAGCAGGACAGTCGGCAAGCGGCAGCGGCCGGGCGCCGGCTGCAAGGCCGCAATCGTCAACAATACCGAGTTTCGATTGTCTTCGAACAGGCTGCTGACCGAGTCCCAGCTCGGGGCACTGATGAGCACGACCGACGGCCCCATGGGCGCCAGGCACTCGCGCAAAATCGCTGACCACTCAGGCGCTTCGGCCAGTAACAGCAAACGCAAGGGTTCGACAGGCGTAGACAAGCTGACTCCCTAGACTCTGCAAGGTGGTTGGCGCCGGGCATTATGACCCTGCCGATTGGCAATGACCAATGCCAACGGTTCTCAAACACTTGCTTTCGGCGGTTTATTCCCACGCGAAGTCACACGGTTAGGCGCAAGTTCGCCCGACATCCTGCGTGAAAGTGACAAAAGCGGCAAATGACAATGAAGTGTTACGTCACAAGTCGGACAGAGCAGCACAATTCTCTGAGCCTGTTAAAATGCCGGCCCATTTTGCAAACGACTCCCTGACCCTGTCATGTCCCGACTCAATCCCCGGCAGCAAGAAGCCGTGAACTATGTCGGCGGCCCTCTTTTGGTGCTCGCCGGCGCAGGCTCCGGCAAGACCAGCGTGATCACTCGCAAGATCGCGCACCTGATCCAGAATTGCGGCATCCGTGCCCAGTACATCGTCGCCATGACCTTTACCAACAAGGCCGCCCGGGAAATGAAAGAGCGGGTCGGCGGCCTGCTGCGCGCCGGTGAAGGTCGCGGCCTGACGGTCTGCACCTTCCACAACCTGGGCCTGAATATCATCCGCAAGGAACATGCGCGGCTGGGCTACAAGCCGGGCTTCTCGATTTTCGACGAGACCGACGTCAAGGCCTTGATGACCGACATCATGCAGAAGGAGTACTCGGGCGACGACGGCGTGGACGAGATCAAGAACATGATCGGCGCCTGGAAAAACGATTTGATCCTGCCGCCCGAAGCCCTGGAAAACGCCCGCAACCCCAAGGAACAGACTGCCGCCATCGTCTATACCCACTACCAGCGCACCCTCAAGGCGTTCAACGCGGTGGACTTCGACGACCTGATCCTGCTGCCGGTCAAGCTGTTCCAGGACCACGCCGACATTCTCGAAAAATGGCAGAACAAGGTCCGCTACCTGCTGGTGGACGAATACCAGGACACCAACGCCAGCCAGTACCTGCTGGTGAAACTGCTGATCGGCAAACGCAACCAGTTCACCGTAGTGGGCGACGACGACCAATCGATCTACGCCTGGCGCGGTGCGCGACCGGAAAACCTGATGCTGCTCAAGGAAGACTATCCGTCGCTCAAAGTGGTGATGCTGGAGCAGAACTATCGCTCCACCAGCCGCATCCTGCGCTGCGCCAACGTGCTGATTTCCAACAACCCCCACGAGTTCGAAAAACAACTGTGGAGCGAGATGGGCCATGGCGACGAGATCCGGGTGATCCGTTGCCGCAACGAAGACGCCGAAGCCGAGCGCGTGGCCATGGAAATCCTCAGCCTGCACCTGCGCACCGATCGACCGTACAGTGACTTTGCGATCCTGTACCGAGGCAACTACCAGGCCAAGCTGATCGAGCTGAAATTGCAGCATCACCAGATCCCCTATCGCCTGTCGGGGGGCAACAGCTTTTTCGGGCGTCAGGAAGTCAAGGACCTGATGGCCTATTTCCGCCTGATCGTGAATCCGGACGATGACAACGCCTTCCTGCGAGTGATCAACGTCCCGCGGCGGGAAATCGGTTCGACCACCCTGGAAAAACTCGGTAACTACGCCACCGAGCGCAAGATCTCGATGTACGCCGCTACCGACGAAATCGGCCTGGGCGAACACCTGGACAGCCGTTTCACCGACCGCCTGGCACGCTTCAAGCGCTTCATGGACAAGGTCCGTGAACAGTGCGCCGGCGAAGATCCGATCTCGGCGCTACGCAGCATGGTCATGGACATCGACTACGAGAACTGGCTGCGCACCAACAGCTCCAGCGACAAGGCCGCCGATTACCGCATGGGCAACGTCTGGTTCCTGATCGAGGCGCTGAAAAACACCCTGGAAAAGGATGAAGACGGCGACATGACCGTCGAGGACGCCATCGGCAAACTGGTGTTACGAGACATGCTTGAACGCCAGCAGGAGGAGGAAGACGGCGCCGAAGGCGTGCAAATGATGACGCTTCACGCCTCCAAGGGCCTGGAATTCCCTTACGTGTTCATTATGGGCATGGAAGAGGAAATCCTGCCGCACCGTTCCAGCATCGAGGCCGACACCATCGAGGAAGAGCGGCGCCTGGCCTACGTCGGCATTACCCGGGCTCGTCAGACTCTGGCTTTTACCTTCGCCGCCAAGCGCAAGCAATACGGCGAAGTGATCGACTGCGCCCCGAGCCGTTTTCTCGATGAGCTGCCGCCGGACGACCTGGCCTGGGAAGGTAATGACGACACTCCGACGGAAGTCAAAGTCGTTCGCGGCAACAGCGCCCTGGCCGATATACGAGCGATGTTGAAGCGTTAGAATCGACTACTTTTTCCACCACGCTTTTTACCCAATCCAGACGCAGAAGGCGTCACCAGAGGAGGCTTCATGGAAGCCCTGCACCAGAAAATTCGCGAGCAAGGCATCGTGCTTTCCGATCAGGTCCTGAAAGTCGACGCGTTCCTGAACCATCAGATCGACCCGCAGTTGATGAAGCTGATCGGTGATGAGTTTGCCGCGCTGTTCAAGGACTCGGGCATCACCAAGATCGTCACCATCGAAGCCTCGGGCATCGCCCCGGCGATCATGACCGGCCTGAACCTTGGCGTCCCGGTGATTTTCGCCCGCAAGCAACAGTCTCTGACCCTGACGGAAAACCTGCTGTCGGCGACCGTGTATTCGTTCACCAAGAAGACCGAAAGCACCGTGGCCATCAGCCCCCGTCACCTGACCAGCAGCGACCGTGTGCTGATCATCGATGACTTTTTGGCCAACGGCAAAGCGTCCCAGGCATTGATCTCCATCATCAAGCAGGCCGGCGCCACCGTCGCGGGTTTGGGTATCGTGATCGAGAAGTCGTTCCAGGGCGGCCGCGCAGAACTGGATGCCCAAGGCTATCGCGTTGAATCGCTGGCCCGGGTGAAGTCGCTGGCGGGTGGGGTCGTGACCTTCATCGACTGATCACCACCTCCAATCCTGTGGGAGCGAGCTCGCTTCCACAGGGGTTTAGGTTGGTTGTTGTTGCGCAGTGGTCTTGAGCCCAGCAAGCAACAACCGCTGAAACAACTCCTCCTTCAGTCCTTCAGGGTTGGTCAGTTGCATCCGCTCCAGATGACCGGCAAATTCCCATGGCTCCGGGGCGTCGAGGGCGGCTTTGCCCAACTCCAGGATCTCGGTGAGCTTGAACTTGCTCTTGAGCCAGTTCAGCGCTCGCAACAGGTCCCGCTCTATTGCGTCGAAATCACAACCCAGCGGGTACTCCGGGAACAGATTCGGATGCCGCGCCTGGATGGCCTGCAAACGTTCCGAGGTGTTGTCCGCGAACCGTGGGTCGAGCAAGAAGTCCTTGGGCAACTTGCCGGCTTTCTGCGCCTGCTCGATCAGCCCGGGCTGGAAACGTGAATCGCTGATGTTCAGTAGCGCCTCGATCACTGCGGCATCGGTCTTGCCCCGCAGGTCGGCGATACCGTACTCGGTCACCACGATGTCCCGCAGATGCCGGGGAATCGTGCAATGGCCGTACTCCCAGACGATGTTCGAACTGATCTCGCCTCCCGCCTCACGCCAGCTACGCAGGAGCAGGATCGAACGCCCGCCCTCCAGCGCATGGCCCTGGGCAACGAAGTTGTATTGCCCACCCACACCACTGAGGACTCGGCCGTCTTCCAACTGGTCAGCCACCCCGGCACCCAGCAGGGTCATGGTGAAGACCGTGTTGATAAAGCGTGCGTCGAGTCGCTGCAGGCGCTTGAGTGGTTCCTGGCCGTACAGCTCGTTGATGTAACTGATGCGGGTCATGTTGAATTCGAGGCGGCGGGCCGGTGGCAACTCCCGCAGACGTTCGTAAAAACTGCGCGGCCCGAGAAAGAACCCGCCATGTACGCAGACGCCGTCGGGTTGTGCCGCCTCGTCGAGGGTACCGGCGTTGGCCTGCTCCTGGGTCGGGACGTCGGGATAGACCTTGCGTCGGATGATCCCGGCGTCTGCCAGTACCAGCAAGCCGTTGACGAACATCTCACTACAGCCATACAACCCCTTGGCAAACGGCTCGAGCCCACCCTCGCGCTCGATCAATTGCGCCCATTGGCTCAGGTTCAGGTCCGTCAACAAGGCCTGGTACCCGGCGTTGTCGGCCTGGCGCGCCAGCAGCGCCGCCGTCAACGCATCGCCCATGGAGCCGATGCCGATCTGTAGCGTCCCACCGTCACGCACCAGGGTACTGGCGTGCAGGCCGATCAGATGATCCTGGAAGCCCACCGGCATGTTCGGCGTGGAGAACAATGTGTGATTGTCCTTCTCGTCGATCAACAGGTCGAAAGCGTCGATGCCGACTTCCGCGTCGCCCGGCATGTAGGGCAAATCGCTGTGCACCTGGCCGACCAGGAGGATGGTCTCCCCGGCCGCGCGCCGCTTGGCGATCATCGGCAACAGGTCAAGGGTGACGTCCGGGTTGCAGCTCAGGCTCAAGCGATCCGGGTGCTGCGGATCGCTCGCCACCAACTGCCCTATCAGGTTCAAGCCAGCCGCATTGATATCCCGGGCTGCGTGGCTGTAGTTGCTGCTAACGTAGTTCTGCTGGGCCGACGCGCTGTGCAACAGGCTGCCGGGCTGCATGAAGAACTGCTCGACCCGTATGTTGGCCGGCAGGCTGTCGTGGTGCAGGTCGGCCAGGTAATCCAGTTCGGGGTAATCACCGAAGACCCGTTCGATAAAGGGTTCGAGGAAGCGTTTCTGCAAACCGTCACCCAGGTTCGGTCGCCCCAGGCTCAGGGCCGTGTAGATGGTCAGTTGTCGCTCGGGCGATTGGGCGATACGTCGGTACAGCGCGTTGGCAAACAGGTTGGGTTTGCCCAGCCCCAGGGGCATGCCAAGGTGAATATGCTCAGGTAGACGCTCGAGTACGTCATCCACCGCCTGTTCGATTGAACACAACTGCACCATCCGACCCTCCTGGACATTCCATGAATGTGGGTTGGACCGAGCTTGCCGCGTCTTGGTTGCGATGACCAGCCCTGGAAAAACCCCAGGCACAAAAAAGCCGCTCGTAAGCGGCTTTTTTGTGAAGGATGTCGGCGTATTACAGGCCAGACATCTCTTTGATGGCGCCCTTGAGGTCGTCATCCGAGCAATCGGCGCAGGTGCCTTTTGGCGGCATGGAGTTAATGCCGGTAATGGCCTTGGCCAGGATGCCGTCGAGACCGCCCTGGTGATCGGCGCGTTCTTTCCAGGCAGCCTTGTCACCAATTTTCGGCGCACCCAACAGGCCCGTGCCGTGGCAAGCGTTGCAATGTTTTGCAATCACATCAGCGGGCTTCTTGGCACCGCCAGCGCCGCCAGCGGCAGTGGCAACTTCCATGCCTTTGCACTCTTTCCCCTGGACGCAGACCTGGCCAACGGGTTCGAGGCGCTTGGCGATTTCGTCGTTGGTCGCCGCTTGGGCACTGACTGCCCATAGGGCCAATACGGTTGCTGGTGCAGCCAGCATTTTCATAATTAGGTTCACGCGTACACCCTCAATGGTGGCTAGTCACGCCTGCGGCCACGGTTTGCAGGCGGGCGCAAGTATAGCGGTAAGCCTGCCACTACGGAACAACCCCAAAGTCGCAAGGGTCTTGTTTGAAGTGACAGCTCCTCCTTCGGGCGCCTTTGCCATCCAGGCCCGGCGCCTCTTTCCCTAGAAATTGGCCGGTGTAGCTGCGCTGATCAGTCGCGCCGGCACATCGAACGGATTACGGAAACGGTGTGGCTTGGTGCTTTCAAAATAGTAGCTGTCGCCGGCTTCAAGCACGAAAGTTTCGACACCGACCACCAGTTCCAGTCGCCCTTCCACCAGAATCCCGGTTTCCTCACCCTCATGGGTGAGCATCTCTTCACCGGTATCGGCCCCAGGCGGATAGATTTCGTTCAGGAAGGCAATCGCTCGGCTCGGGTGCGCCCTGCCCACCAGCTTCATGGTCACGGCGCCGTCGGAGATGTCGATCAGTTCGTTGGCTTTGTAGACGATCTGGGTCGGTTTCTCCTGGAGGATTTCTTCGGAGAAAAACTCGACCATGGACATGGGAATCCCGCCAAGAACCTTACGCAGCGAGCTGATCGAGGGGCTCACGCTATTCTTCTCGATCATCGAAATAGTGCTGTTGGTGACGCCCGCGCGCTTGGCGAGTTCACGCTGGGAAAGGCCTTTGAGTTTACGAATGGATTGCAGTCGTTCACCGACGTCCAATGCTGGAGCCTCCAGGGATCAGGTTGTGTGGAAAGTGAGCGTTATCATGGCGACAGCGTTCAGTATTTACAACACTTTGACCCGAATCCTGTGCGGTGAAGCGACTTTCGGTAGGTTACGCGTTGCGTCAGCGCCCGGAATAGAGCCGTGGCACCCGTCGCAGGTTGCAGAAAATCTGGTAAGGAATCGTGTCGGCGGCTTTCGCGACGTCGCTGGCGAGGATGTTCTTGCCCCACAACTCCACAGTCGAACCGAGCCCGGCCTGGGGAATATCGGTCAAATCGACGCACAACATGTCCATCGACACCCGACCGACCAGTTGGCTGCGCTGCCCGGCCACCAGCACCGGTGTGCCATTGGGTGCCTGGCGCGGGTAACCGTCGGCATAACCCATCGCGACTACCCCAACCCGCGTCGGTTGTGCGGTCACAAAACGGGCGCCGTAGCCCACCGGCTCGCCCGCGGGCAATTCACGCACGCAGATGATCTTCGATTCCAGGGTCATGACCGGCTGCAGGCGCGAGGCGACGGCATTGGGTTCATCGAAAGGCGTCGCACCATAAAGCATGATGCCCGGCCGCACCCAGTCACTCGGCATCTGCGGCCAACCCAACACCGCCGGCGAGTTGCGCAGGCTGATCTCGGCCGCCAAACCCTGACGGGCCGCCTCGAATACAGCCAGTTGTTGGCTGCTGCTGGGATCGTGCAGTTCATCAGCGCGGGCGAAGTGGCTCATCAATACAATTTTCGCCACTTTGCCGCTGGCGAGCAGGCGACGATAGGCGGCTTGGTAGTCCGCCGGATGCAGTCCGACCCGGTGCATCCCCGAATCAAGCTTGAGCCAGACGGTGATCGGCATGCTCAACGTCGCATTTTCAATCGCTTCAAGCTGCCACAACGAATGCACCACACACCACAGGTCGTGCTCGACGATCAACGGCAGTTCATCAGCCTCGAAGAACCCTTCCAGCAACAGGACTGGGCCACGAATCCCCGCGGCCCGCAGCTCCAGGGCCTCTTCAATGCACGCCACGGCGAACCCATCGGCCGTGTCCTGCAGCGCCTCGGCGCAACGCACCGCGCCGTGCCCGTAGGCGTCGGCCTTGATCACCGCAAGGGCCTTGGCCCCCGTGACTTCGCGGGCCAATTGGTAGTTGTGACGCAGGGCTTGAAGGTCGATCAGGGCACGGGCAGGACGCATGGCGGCGGGCTTCTAGGCGGTCATGAATAAAAAACCGGCGCTGGCTGACGGCATGAACCACCAACAGCGCCGGAAGAGGGATCGTTTTGACAGGGATTAAGGCAGCGCGGCCACAACCGACAGCTCTACCAGAATCTCCGGTTCGCACAGCTTGGCTTCCACAGTGGCACGGGCCGGGGCGACGCCTTTAGGCAGCCATTTGTCCCAGATCGCATTCATGCCTTCGAAGTGGGCCTCAATGTCTTTCAGATAGATCGTCACCGACAGCAGACGGTTCTTGTCGGTCCCGGCCAAGTCCAGCAAGCGCTCGATGTTGGCCAGGGTTTCACGGGTCTGCTGCTCGATACCGGCGCTCATGTCGTCGCCGACCTGCCCCGCCAGGTAAACGGTGCCGTTGTGCACGACAACCTGGCTCATGCGGTCATTGGTGAGCTGGCGCTGGATTGACATGTTTCGTGGACTCCTGGTGTTTGCTGCCATAACGGGAAATATCGAGGCCTTCGGCGCTGATCTGCGGCTTTTTCTTCGCCATCAGGTCTGCCAACAGGCGACCGGAACCACAAGCCATGGTCCAGCCGAGCGTACCGTGACCGGTGTTCAGGAACAGGTTCTTGAACGGTGTGGCACCCACGATCGGCGTACCGTCCGGGGTGGTCGGGCGCAAGCCGGTCCAGAAACTGGCTTGGGCCAGGTCGCCGCCTTGAGGATAAAGGTCGTTGACGATCATCTCCAGGGTTTCACGCCGACGTGGGTTCAGGGACAGGTCAAAACCGGCGATTTCCGCCATACCGCCTACGCGAATGCGGTTGTCGAACCGGGTGATCGCCACCTTGTAGGTTTCGTCGAGAATAGTCGAAGTAGGCGCCATCGCCGGGTCGGTGATCGGCACGGTCAGGGAATAGCCCTTGAGCGGATACACCGGCGCGCGGATACCCAGCGGCTTGAGCAATTGCGGCGAGTAGCTGCCCAAGGCCAGGACATAGCGGTCGGCAGTTTCCAGCTTGCCGTCGATCCAGACACCGTTGATCCGGTCGCCGGCGTAGTCCAGGCGCTGGATATCCTGGCCAAAGCGGAATTGCACGCCGAGCTTCTCGGCCATTTCCGCCAGGCGCGTGGTAAACATCTGGCAGTCGCCGGTCTGGTCGTTGGGCAGACGCAAGGCGCCGGTCAGAATGTCGGTGACATTGGCCAGGGCCGGTTCGACCCGGGCGATGCCCTCGCGATCGAGCAATTCGAACGGCACGCCGGACTCTTTCAATACCGCGATGTCTTTCGCCGCGCCATCGAGCTGTGCCTGGGTGCGGAACAACTGGGTAGTCCCCAGGCTGCGACCTTCGTAGGCGATGCCGGTCTCGGCGCGCAGCTCATCGAGGCAGTCACGGCTGTATTCGGACAGGCGCACCATGCGCTCTTTGTTGATGGCATAGCGGCTAGCGGTGCAATTGCGCAGCATCTGCGCCATCCACAGGTACTGGTCGATGTCAGCGGTGGCCTTGATGGCCAGCGGTGCATGGCGTTGCAACAACCACTTGATGGCCTTGAGCGGCACACCTGGGGCGGCCCACGGAGAGGCATACCCTGGCGAAACCTGGCCGGCGTTGGCGAAACTGGTTTCCATGGCTGGCGCCGGCTGACGGTCGACCACTACCACCTCAAACCCGGCCCGGGCTAGATAGTAAGCACTGACGGTACCGATGACGCCGCTACCCAAGACCAGAACGCGCATGTTGATGCCCTCATCGCGGATAACCGCTGACGTTTGTTATACAAAGCTTCGATGCGCGCAGTGTAAAAAAGATTAGCCAGTGCTTTTCACTATATAAATGCCTATATTTGGCGAGAATTCTCGGCAAAAACCCTTTTCATGGAGGAGCATCACCTGTGCGCACCAACACCCAGACCAAACGCGAGCTGGACAAGATCGACCGCAATATCCTGCGCATCCTCCAGGCGGATGGACGGATTTCCTTCACGGAGCTGGGGGAAAAGGTCGGCCTCTCCACGACGCCCTGCACCGAGCGGGTTCGGCGCCTGGAGCGCGAGGGGATCATCATGGGCTACAACGCCCGACTCAACCCGCAACACTTGAAGGGCAGCCTGCTGGTGTTTGTCGAAATCAGCCTCGATTACAAGTCCGGCGACACCTTTGAAGAGTTCCGGCGCGCGGTGCTGAAGTTGCCACACGTGCTGGAATGCCATCTGGTGTCAGGGGATTTTGACTATCTGGTGAAAGCGCGAATTTCCGAGATGGCTTCGTACCGCAAGCTCTTGGGGGACATTCTGCTCAAACTGCCCCATGTGCGCGAGTCCAAGAGCTACATCGTGATGGAAGAGGTAAAGGAGAGTTTGAACCTGCCGATTCCAGACTGAACCTGGCTCCAGGACATGCTCGCAAAGGCCGCGACTGGTCTCTCTGCTTGCTAGACCAGTACCTGCCGGGTGCTGGCCATGTACTCATGAATCTGCTTTTCGACCCGTGGATGGATCAACTCCACCGGCCGCCGCCCATTGGGGCATGGCAGGGTCGCCGTGGTGCCGAACAGCCGGCAGATCAGCGGCCGTTCGTCGTAGACCGTGCAACCGTTCGGCCCCAAGTGCACGCAATCGAGTGCGTCCATGGCCGCGTCCTGTTCAGCGCGGCTCTTACGCGGCAAGCGGGCCATTTCTTCGGGTGAAGTGGTCACCGGACCACAGCAGTCATGGCAACCCGGTACGCACTCGAACGAGGGAATCTGTTGGCGCAGCGTACGGATTTTTTGACTGTTGCAGCTCATCGAGGTGGTTACCGAGGTGGGACAGTGCTCGATTCTGCCTTAAAAGCCTTACTCCAGACAGCGCCAGCCGACCGGTGTTGCCCACGAATGAATCCACGGCTTATGCTCCGTAAAATTTCTCAAACACAAAAATCAGGATTACGCACATGAACGCCCGTGTTCAGCAACCTGTCCCGAGCCACGCGCACGCCGCCTCCTATTACGCCGCCAGCAGCTTGCCGCAACCGGACCATCCGGTGCTGCAAGGCGAAGCGGTGGCGGATGTCTGCGTGATCGGCGGCGGGTTTTCCGGGCTGAACACGGCGATCGAGCTGGCCGAGCGTGGCATGAGCGTCGTGTTGCTGGAAGCGCACAAGATCGGCTGGGGCGCCAGCGGGCGCAACGGCGGCCAGTTGATTCGCGGCGTTGGCCATGGCCTCGAGCAGTTCGCCCCGGTCATCGGTGCCGACGGCGTACGCCAGATGAAACTCATGGGCCTCGAAGCGGTGGAAATCGTCCGACAACGCGTCGAGCGCTTTCAGATCTCCTGCGACCTCACCTGGGGTTACTGCGACCTGGCCAACAAGCCCGGTGACCTGGAAGGCTTCGCCGAGGACGCCGAAGAATTGCGCGGTTTGGGTTATCGCCATCAGACCCGGTTACTGCAAGCCGATGAAATGCATAGCGTGGTAGGTTCGGACCGCTACGTGGGCGGCCTGATCGACATGGGTTCGGGCCATCTGCACCCACTGAACCTGGCCTTGGGCGAAGCCGCCGTCGCGCAGCAACTGGGAGTCAGGCTGTTCGAGCAATCGGCGGTCACGCGCATCGATTACGGCCTTGAAGTGAAAGTACACACTCAGCGAGGCTCGGTTCGCGCCAAGACCCTGGTGCTAGGCTGCAACGCCTACCTCAATGGGCTCAACCCGGAACTCAGCGGCAAAGTGTTGCCCGCCGGCAGCTACATCATTGCCACCGAACCCTTGAGCCAAGCCCAGGCCCAGGCGGTATTGCCCCAGAACATGGCGGTCTGCGATCAACGGGTAGCACTGGATTACTACCGGCTTTCAGCAGATCGACGTTTGCTGTTCGGCGGCGCTTGTCATTATTCAGGACGCGACCCGCAGGACATTGGCGCCTACATGCGTCCGAAAATGCTCAAGGTTTTCCCGCAATTGGCGGATGTGAAAATCGATTATCAATGGGGCGGGATGATCGGTATCGGAGCCAACCGTTTGCCGCAGATCGGCAGGCTCAAGGACCAACCCAACGTGTATTACGCCCAGGCCTATTCCGGTCACGGGGTGAATGCCACGCACTTGGCTGGCAAGCTGTTGGCCGAAGCCATCAGCGGCCAGCAAAGCGGCGGGTTCGATCTGTTCGCCCAAGTGCCGCACATGACCTTCCCGGGAGGGAAGCATCTGCGTTCGCCACTGCTGGCGCTGGGGATGTTGTGGCATAGGTTGAAAGAGTTGGTTTGACCCCTAACCGTGGCGAGGGAGCTTGCTCCCGCGGGACTGCGTAGCAGCCCTTCTTTTTTTGCGACCGAACGGGAGCAAGCTCCCTCGCCACAGGCTTCGCGTTCAACGCCTCAGTCCTTCAAAGCCGCCAGAACGGTCTCAACCCTTCCTCCAGCGCCTGCTCCCGGGTCAGCCCGATATCACGCAACTGTTCGGGTGTCAGCTCCAACAAGGCTTGACGTGTATGCAGACGATGCCAGAACAGGCCCCAGCGCCCCAGGCAGGCAGGCGCATTGCGCGCGCGCAGCTCCTTTTCCTGCCCAGCCGCCAGTTCCTGGCTGTGTAACGTCAGCCGCACATCGCTCAAGCCGTTCATTTTTATCGCTCCTGTTTACTTGGGTAGCCAGAGGTTTCATGATGCGCGGACGGCCAGAAGCAATACAGATTCAAACCGTATGTTTTATGCACATACAGATTGAGCATTTTTGTTACTGAATCCTCTTTTTCTGAACCAACTGTATTGGTTGCCGATATCCACCTCATTGGGAGCACACCATGACCCTGTACGTGAACCTCGCCGAATTGCTCGGCACCCGCATCGAACAGGGTTTCTATCGCCCCGGTGACCGGCTGCCGTCGGTGCGTGCGTTGAGCACGGAACACGGCGTGAGCCTGAGTACGGTGCAGCAGGCTTATCGGGTGCTGGAGGACAGCGGGTTGGCGATGCCGAAACCCAAATCCGGCTATTTCGTACCGGCCAGCCGCGAGCTGCCTGACCTGCCCGCAGTGGGGCGACCAGCCCAGCGGCCGGTGGATATCTCCCAATGGGATCAAGTGCTTGAGTTGATTCGCGCGGTGCCACGCAAGGATGTAGTGCAACTGGGGCGCGGCATGCCGGATATTCACTCACCGACCATGAAACCGCTGTTGCGCAGCTTGGCGCAGATCAGTCGCCGGCAAGACATGCCCGGCCTGTATTACGACAACATCTACGGCAACCTCGCATTGCGCGAGCAGATCGCCCGTCTGTCACTGGACTCGGGCTGCCAACTGGGCCCCTGCGACCTGATCGTCACCACAGGCTGCCACGAGGCGCTATCGGTCAGCATCCGCGCCACCTGTGAGCCAGGCGATATCGTCGCGGTGGACTCCCCCAGCTTTCACGGCGCCATGCAAACCCTCAAGGGCCTGGGCATGAAGGCCCTGGAAATCCCTACCGACCCGCTGACCGGCATCAGCCTGGAAGCGCTGGAACTGGCGTTGGAACAATGGCCCATCAAAGCCATACAGTTGACGCCCAGCTGCAACAATCCGCTGGGCTACATCATGCCCGACGCCAATAAGCGCGCCCTGCTGACCCTGGCACAGCGCTTCGACGTGGCGATCATCGAAGACGATGTGTATGGGGAACTGGCCTACACCTACCCACGACCACGCACGATAAAATCCTTCGACGAAGACGGCCGCGTCCTGCTTTGCAGTTCTTTTTCCAAGACCCTGGCTCCGGGCCTGCGCATTGGCTGGGTCGCACCGGGCCGGTACCTGGAGCGGGTGCTGCACATGAAATACATCAGCACCGGCTCTACCGCGCCACAACCGCAGATCGCCATTGCCGAATTCCTCAAAGGCGGGCATTTCGAACCGCATTTACGGCGAATGCGCACCCAATACCAGCGCAATCGCGACGTAATGATCGACTGGGTCAGCCGCTATTTCCCATCAGGAACCCGTGCCAGCCGCCCGCGAGGCAGTTTCATGCTATGGGTCGAATTGCCTGAAGGCTTCGACACATTGAAACTCAATCGGATCCTTCTTGAACAAGGCGTACAGGTGGCCGTCGGCAGCATCTTTTCGGCCTCAGGCAAGTACCGCAACTGCCTGCGCATGAACTACGCTGCCAAGCCAACGGCACAGATCGAAGAGGCAGTGCGCAAGGTCGGTACCGCCGCCATCGCGCTGTTGAACGAAACTCAGCGAGACAGCGTCTGAACTGTATGCAAGCAAGCAGCACCCACCTGCCGATCAACGCAAACAAGCGGAACGATCCTACGTGAGATCCAGACCGATCCTGCATGCGCTTTTGGTAGTCGCCTCGCTGCTGGGCGGCTGCGCCAACTTCGATGTCATCCGCGAGCCCTCCCAAGTGTTGCCGGCCACCGAATCCTCATTCGGTCGCTCGGTCCAGGCTCAGGCCGCCCCCCATGAGGGACAGTCAGGTTTTCGCCTGCTCTCGGACAGCACCGATGCCTTTACCGCCCGGGCCGAGTTGATTCGCAATGCACAAAGCAGCCTGGATTTGCAGTACTACATCGTTCACGACGGCATCAGCACGCGGATGCTGGTTGACGAATTGCTCAAGGCCGCCGACCGGGGTGTGCGCGTACGCATCCTGTTGGACGACACCACCAGTGATGGCCAGGATCAGATCATCGCAACCCTTGCGGCCCATCCGCAAATCCAGATCCGCCTGTTCAACCCGCTGCACCTGGGGCGAGCCACCGGCGTAACCCGCGGCCTCGGACGCCTGCTCAACCTGTCGCAGCAACACCGCCGGATGCATAACAAGCTATGGCTGGCGGATAACAGCATGGCCATCGTCGGCGGCCGCAACCTGGGGGATGAATACTTTGATGCCGAACCGAACCTGAACTTCACCGACATTGACCTGCTCAGCGTCGGGCCGGTGGCCGAGCAACTGGGGCACAGCTTCGACCAGTACTGGAACAGCGCCTTGAGCAAGCCTATTGAGCAATTCCTGTCCCATCGCCCAACGCCTCGAGACCTGGCCAACAGCCGACTACGCCTGCAAGAGTCCATGGAACAGACGCACAAAGAGAACCACGCGCTCTACCAGCAGTTGACCCGCTACAAGACCCAGCCGCGCCTGGACACCTGGCGCAATCAGCTGGTCTGGGCCTGGAACAAGGCCCTGTGGGACGCGCCCAGCAAGGTCCTGGCCAAGGATGAGCCGGATCCGCAGCTGCTGTTGACCACACAATTGGCCCCGGAACTGACGGGCGTGAGCAATGAATTGATCATGATTTCGGCCTATTTCGTTCCCGGCCAAACTGGCTTGGTGTACCTGACCAGTCGTGCCGATGCCGGGGTGTCGGTGAGTTTGCTGACCAATGCGCTGGAAGCCACTGACGTGCCGGCGGTGCACGGCGGTTATGCCCCCTATCGCAAAGCACTGCTGGAGCATGGCGTACGTCTGTATGAGCTTCGCCGGCAACCGGGCGACAAAGGCACCAGCCCTCATCTGTTCTACAGCAAGTCCTACGGCGAATCGGACTCAAGCCTGCACAGCAAGGCGATCATTTTCGACCGACAGAAATCCTTCATCGGCTCGTTCAATTTCGACCCGCGCTCAGTGCTGTGGAACACCGAAGTCGGCGTGCTGGTGGACAGCCCGGAACTCGCCGGCCAAGTGCGCGAACTGGCCTTGCAAGGCATGGCTCCGACCTTGAGCTATCAGGCCCGACTGGAACATGGAAAGCTGGTGTGGACCACCGAAGACAACGGCAAACTGCACGTTCTGGAGCGCGAGCCAGGCAGTTGGTGGCGCCGCTTCAATGCCTGGTTCAGCACGACCGTTGGGTTAGAACGGATGTTGTAGGTCTGCCTTCGCCACAGTTTTTTGGGGTGTTCAAGCAGCTTGGGGCGCCCCAAATGCCCCCTGACGCAACAACAGAATCACCAACCCGAATGCCCCCGCCGCCATGAACAACGGCAGCGCATGCCCGCTGACCCACTGGCTGCCCGCTCCCGCCGCCAGCGGACCGACCAGGCAACCGATTCCCCACAACTGGGCAATATGGGCATTGGCCCGTACCAACGCATCGTCGCGGTACCGCTCGCCAATCAGGATCAACGACAAGGTAAACAAACCACCTGCACTGGCACCAAACAGCACCCACAACGGCCAGATCAGCAAAGTATCGATCAACAATGGCACCGCCAGGCTCGATAACGTCAACGCCATCGCGCAGCCGGTAAACAACGATCGGCGCGACAGGCGATCGGCCAGGGCCCCGATGGGCAACTGCAGCAAGGCATCGCCAACCACCACCGTACTGACCATCGCCAGGGCGATGTCAGCGCTGAAGCCCTGGCGCAGGCAATAAACCGGCAGCAAGGTCAGGATCATCGCCTCGAACGCCGCGAACAACGACACTGCCCAGGCAATTGCCGGCAAGCCTCGGCAGAACGCCCACAAATCCCCGAACGTCACGCTGCCGGATTCACTGCCAGGCGCACCGCTTCGACCCAGCAACAGCAAAGGTGCGATCAACAGCAGACCGACGCCAACCCAGAACCCGTAATCGTGATCAGTGCCCAGCGCGCCGAGCAACAACGGACCGGACAACTGGCTCAGGGCGTAGCTGCTGCCATATAGCGCCACCAGCCGTCCGCGCCATTGCTCAATGACCAGTTGATTGATCCAGCTTTCACCGAGAATGAACACCAGGGTCAGAACCACGCCAATCACCAGCCGCAACACCAGCCAGACCGGATAACTGGGCAATAGCGCCAACAGGCCGATGGACACGGCACCACCCCACAGGCACAAACGCATCAACCTCGCCGTCCCGAACCGAGCTGCCAGCCGACTCGACACTTTGGCACCGAGCAATACCCCAACGGCCGGCATCGCAGCCATCACGCCGATGGCGAACGAGCCATAGCCCCAGCCCTCGAGGCGCAGCGACACCAGCGGCATGCTCACGCCCAAGGCCAAGCCTACACTCAGGACAGACGCCAACACGGCGAAATAAGTCGCCCAACGCATTTCCACGCTCCTGTGGACAGTGATGTTTCAAGCACTATGCAAAAACAAATGTGGGAGCGAGCTTGCTCGCGATGACGGCGCAACATTCAACAAAGTCGTCGACTGCTATACCGCTATCGCGAGCAAGCTCGCTCCCACAGGGGGATCAGCGCTGCTTGAAGCCCCGGACAGAAGCCGGGGCTATCATCGTTACAGCTTGATCCAGGTCGACTTCAGTTCGGTGTACTTGTCAAAGGCATGCAGCGACTTGTCGCGACCGTTGCCCGACTGTTTGAAACCACCGAACGGCGCGGTCATGTCGCCGCCGTCGTACTGGTTGACCCATACGCTGCCCGCACGCAGGGCCTTAGCGGTCAGGTGAGCCTTGGAGATGTCCTTGGTCCATACCGCTGCGGCCAGGCCGTACGGCGTGTCATTGGCGATCTGGATGGCTTGCTCGGCGGTGTCGAAAGCGATGACCGATAGCACCGGACCGAAAATCTCTTCCTGGGCGATCTTCATCGCGTTGCTCACGCCATCGAAAATCGTCGGCTCGACGTAGGTGCCGCCGGTTTCCTCAAGGATCCGCTTGCCACCGGCCACCAATTTGGCGCCATCGCTGTGACCGGCTTCGATATAGGACAGCACGGTGTTCATTTGCTGGGTGTCCACCAGGGCACCGACATTGGTGGCTGGATCCAACGGATTGCCGGGCTTCCAGCCTTTGAGGGCCTCGATCACCAGCGGCAGGAACGTGTCTTTGATGGAGCGCTCCACCAACAACCGCGAACCGGCGGTGCAGACTTCACCCTGGTTGAACGCGATGGCGCTGGCGGCGGATTCGGCGGCGGCTTGCAGGTCCGGGGCATCGGCGAACACGATGTTCGGGCTCTTGCCACCGGCTTCCAGCCAGATGCGCTTCATGTTCGATTCACCGGAGTAAATCATCAGTTGCTTGGCGATCTTGGTGGAACCGGTGAACACCAGGGTATCGACGTCCATGTGCAGGGCCAGGGCCTTGCCAACTGTGTGGCCGTAGCCCGGCAGCACGTTCAGCACGCCTTTCGGAATGCCGGCCTCAATCGCCAGTGCGGCAATGCGGATGGCGGTCAGCGGGGATTTTTCCGAAGGCTTGAGCACCACCGAGTTACCGGTGGACAGCGCCGGACCGAGCTTCCAGCAAGCCATCATCAAAGGGAAGTTCCACGGCACGATAGCGCCCACGACGCCCACCGGTTCGCGGGTCACCAGGCCCAGTTGATCGTGGGGGGTAGCGGCCACTTCATCGTAGATCTTGTCGATGGCTTCACCGCTCCAGCTCAACGCTTGGGCTGCACCGGGGACATCAATGTTCAAGGAGTCGCTGATCGGCTTGCCCATGTCCAGGGTTTCGAGCAGCGCCAGTTCTTCGGCGTTCTGCTTGAGCAGGCCGGCAAATCGGATCATGGTCGCTTTGCGCTTGCTCGGCGCCAGGCGCGACCAGACACCGGAGTTGAAGGTGGCACGGGCATTCTCGACGGCACGCTGGGCGTCGGCGACATCACAGCTGGCGATCTTGCCCAGCACACGGCCATCGACCGGGCTGAGGCAATCAAAGGTTTCACCGGACACCGCATCGGTGTATTCACCGTTGATAAAGGCGCGGCCTTCGATCTTCAGGTCGCGAGCGCGTTGTTCCCAGTCGGCACGAGTCAGGGTGGTCATGCGAGTGTCCTCCTCTTATTGAGTACGAACGCTACACAGTGCGCAGCGCTCCAAGAATTCTGCCCGGCCAGCCTGTTTTCGGCGCTTTTTTGGCATAGGGCATCCGCCACCCTAAACCAGCGGCCGGTCATGTTTCAATATATTTGACACAACGCTGGCAAACAGCCTTGCGATGTTCGTTTTAATAAACATAGACTTTGGCGCTTCCAGCCATTCGCGCCGTCATTACCGGGGATTACCGCATGAGCATTCAGGACATCGTCGACTTCAGCCAGGCCAACACCACCGCCGAACGCTATCGCCCGGACCCAGCCAAGGTGTTCAAGGGCGACCCCGAGCAAACGGTGTTCAACCACTACAGCAGCCCCTGCGGGCAAATGAACGCTGGCGTATGGGAAGGCGCCGTCGGTCAGTGGATGGTCAATTACACCGAGCATGAGTACTGCGAGATCGTCCAGGGCGTTTCCGTGCTGCGGGACGACGATGGCAATGCCAAGACTTTGCGGGCCGGTGACCGCTTTGTGATCCCGGCGGGGTTCAAGGGCACTTGGGAAGTGTTGGAGCCTTGCCGCAAGATTTATGTGGTGTTTGAACAGAAGAGTTGAACCCCGCCGAAAAGGACGCTGACACTCTATCGCTGGCCAATGACCGCCGCAGCCGGTAAGACTGCGCACAGGCGCTACATGTTTCATCGTCGCAATGGCAACGCACAGGATGTGCGGCCAATTCGACAATGTGAGCGCCCTGATCCTATATATATTTGCAAGGAGGCAATATGCCCGTCTTACCCGATCAATGCGATCTCGCCATCGCCCAATATACCATCGGCCAAAAATGCACCCCCGAACTGCTTGAAGAGGTTCGCGCCCTGGCCAACGGGGCTCCCGTACGCGCCACCGGCCCGAAATACCCTTCGAGCTGGGATCTGCGTCCGCGACGCATCAACCTGCACACCAATGCCGACAGAATCATTGTCAGCATCAACTGCGGCTGATCGACACCGTCGCTGATACACAAACTGACGCACAACAAAAAAGGCCCGTATCTCGCGATACGGGCCTTTTTCGTAAGAAGGGAAAAATCAATTACTTGATTTTGCCTTCCTTGTAGATCACGTGCTTGCGAACAACCGGATCATATTTCTTGATCTCGATTTTGTCCGGGGTAGTACGCTTGTTCTTGTCGGTAGTGTAGAAGTGACCAGTACCGGCGCTCGAGATCAAACGAATCAATTCACGCATGATTAGCTCCCTTAAACCTTGCCATCGCGACGAAGTTCGGCCAGCACGACACTGATGCCACGCTTGTCGATGATACGCATGCCTTTGGCAGATACGCGCAGACGCACAAAACGTTTCTCTTCTTCAACCCAGAAGCGGTGATGCTGCAGGTTCGGCAGGAAACGACGACGGGTTTTGTTGTTTGCGTGGGAAATGTTATTCCCAGTCACCGGACCCTTACCGGTAACTTGACAGACTCTCGACATGCCTCAGCCCTCTAAAACCACATGCCCAACCCGGCATGGGTTGGCCGCTTAATCTCTCAGTCATTTGGCGCCAGGCGCCGCGTTTCTTTAAGGGTCTTACCGGCTACACCTACAGTGAAGGAACCGGGCCCCTAGAAAAGAGCGCTGCTTTATACCAGAAAGACCACAGTGCAACAACAGCCGATGTGATTTGTCTTCACAGGAAATCCTCGACCAACCGCCCCGGACGGCTGGGGCAAAGGCTGGCGCGGCCCGTTACCACTCGTCGCTGCACGCAGGTTTTTTTCACCCACGGCGGTTTTGAGCCAACAACGCGCCGGCGCAGAGTGCCGGAAAATGCAAAAAGGGGATAGTCATTTGGCGGCGAGCCCACTAGGGTAGGCCTTTTCCAGACTGCACTCGCAGATGGGCCTCCGACTTGCACAGGAAACCGACCATGCGCCTCGCTGCCCTACCACTGTTGCTCGCCCCTCTGCTGATTACCCCGCAGGCCTTGGCCGCCGCCCTGAGCGTTTGCACCGAAGCCAGCCCGGAAGGGTTCGATGTCGTCCAGTACAACTCGCTGACCACCACCAATGCCTCCGCCGACGTGCTGATGAACCGCCTGGTGGACTTCGACACCGCCAGCGGCAAGGTGGTGCCCAGCCTGGCCGAGCACTGGGAAGTCTCGACCGACGGTCTGACGTACCTGTTCAAGCTACGCCCACAGGTCAAGTTCCATCGTACCGAGTACTTCACACCGCGCCGCGATCTGAGCGCCGAGGATGTGAAATTCAGTTTCGAGCGCATGCTTGACCCAGCGAACCCTTGGCACAAGGTTGCACAGAGCGGCTTCCCCCATGCCCAGTCCATGCAACTGCCCGCGCTGATCAAGAAAATCGACGCGCTGGACCCGTTGACCGTGCGCTTCACCCTCGACCACGCGGACTCGACGTTCCTGGCGACGCTGAGCATGGGTTTTGCCTCCATCTACTCGGCCGAATACGCCGATCAGTTGCTCAAGGCCGGCACGCCAGAAAAACTCAACAGCCTGCCGATCGGCACCGGCCCGTTCGTTTTCAACCGATTCCAGAAAGACGCGTCGATTCGCTACAAGGCCAACGCTGATTATTTCGGCGGCAAGCCCCAGGTGGATCCCTTGATCTTCGCCATCACGCCGGACGCCAACGTACGCCTGCAGAAATTACGCCGAAACGAATGCCAGATCGCCCTTTCGCCCAAGCCGCTGGACGTCCAAGCCGCCCGGCAAGAGCCTGCATTGAGTGTGGCCCAGACCGACGCCTTCATGACCGCGTTCGTAGCGATCAACAGCCAGCATCCGCCGCTGGACAAACCCGAGGTGCGCCAAGCCATCAACCTCGCCTTCGACAAAGCCAGCTACCTCAAGACCGTCTTCGAAGGCACTGCCGAAGCAGCCAACGGCCCCTACCCGCCGAACACCTGGAGTTACGCCAAGAGCCTGCCCGGCTACGCCCATGACCCGGCCAAAGCCCGCGACCTGCTGGCCAAGGCCGGCTTGAAAGAAGGCTTCCAGACCACCATCTGGACCCGCCCTTCCGGCAGCCTGCTGAACCCCAACCCCAGTCTTGGCGCGCAATTGCTGCAGTCCGACCTCGCGGAAATCGGTATTCAGGCCGAAATCCGGGTAATCGAATGGGGCGAACTGATTCGCCGCGCCAAGGCCGGCGAGCATGACTTGCTCTTCATGGGCTGGGCCGGCGATAACGGCGATCCGGACAACTTCCTCACGCCACAGTTTTCCTGCGCGGCGGTCAAGTCCGGCACCAACTTCGCCCGCTACTGCAACCCGGACCTGGACAAACTGATCAGCGCCGGCAAGACCACCGGCGAACAAGGCGTGCGCACCAAACTCTACGAACAGGCCCAGGCGCACATCCAGCAACAAGCCCTATGGCTCCCCCTGGCGCACCCAACCGCGTTCGCCCTGACCCGCAAGGATGTCCAAGGTTATACGGTCAGCCCGTTCGGGCGGCAGGACTACTCCAAAGTCATCATCAAGTAACCGGCTGTGGGAGCGAGCTTGCTCGCTCCCACAAGGTTTTCCTATCGCCTGATATCGCCTACATCCACCCATACTCCGCCATGGACAGCGGCTCCCCATCGCCGACGATGAAATGGTCAAGCACCCTCACATCGATCAGCTCCAGAGCGTCTTGAAGCCGCTCGGTGAGCAACCGGTCGGCCTGGCTGGGCTCGGTATTGCCGGAGGGGTGGTTGTGGCACAGGATCAGCGCAGCGGCGTTGTGAGCCAACGCCCTCTTGACCACCTGCCGGGGATAGACGCTGGCGCTGTCGATGGAACCGCGAAACAACGCCTCGTACGCCAGCACCCGATGCCGGGAGTCGAGGAACAGACACCCAAACACTTCATGAGGCTCGTGGCGCAGCATGGCCTTGAGGTAGTCCCGCACTGCCAACGGACTCTCCAGCACAGAATCTCGCCGCAAGTTTTCGGCCAGATGCCGACGCCCCATTTCCAGTACTGCCTGCAACTGCGCAAACTTCGCCGGCCCCAGCCCCAGGTGCGCGCTGAAGGTGCTCAGATCGGCCTCGAGTAAAATCCGCAGGCCGCCGAATTGATGCAACAGATGTCGCGCCAGGTCCACCGCACTTTTGCCGGACACCCCCGTGCGCAGGAAAATCGCCAACAGCTCGGCATCCGAAAGACTTGCCGCCCCCAACTCCAGTAACCGCTCCCGTGGTCGCTCGGCCACCGGCCAATCCCGAATACTCATGCCATCTCCCTGATTGTGGGCACCGCTGTTCCATAGCGGTCGCTGTGATATCGTAGCCCATCTTTTTTGCAGGCGATTTGCACCCTGGCAGCTGCTGCCAAGGGGTTCGCCTTGCACTGACCACTGAACTCGAAAGGCAGGCCTATGCAGCGGCTGTATCGGAAACGCATCGTTCTGGGCGTCGGCGGCGGCATTGCCGCCTACAAGAGCGCCGAGCTGGTTCGCCGACTCATCGACCAGGGCGCGGAAGTACGGGTCGTCATGACCCGCGGCGGTACTGAATTCATCACCCCGCTGACCATGCAGGCCCTGTCCGGGCACCCGGTCCACCTGGATTTGCTCGACCCAGCGGCCGAAGCCGCCATGGGCCATATCGAACTGGCCAAGTGGGCCGACCTGGTGCTGGTCGCCCCGGCCACCGCCGACTTGATCGCCCGCCTGGCCCAGGGCATTGCCGATGATCTGCTGACCACCCTGGTGCTCGCCACCGATGCCGTGGTCGCCGTCGCACCGGCCATGAACCAGGCCATGTGGCGCGACCCGGCCACCCAGGCCAATCTGCAATTGCTGGAAAGCCGCGACCTGAAGGTCTTCGGCCCGGCCTCCGGCAGCCAGGCCTGCGGCGATGTCGGCATGGGGCGCATGCTTGAAGCCACCGACCTGGCCCAGTGCGCCGCCGACTGCTTCCAGCGCCAGGCGTTGACTGGCAAACACGTGCTGATCACTGCCGGGCCGACCCAGGAAAACATCGACCCGGTGCGCTACATCACCAACCACAGCTCGGGGAAAATGGGCTTCGCCCTGGCCGAAGCCGCGGTGGAAGCCGGCGCGCGGGTAACGCTGATCACAGGCCCCGTGCACCTGCCGACTCCGGACCGGGTCACCCGCATCGACGTAGTCAGCGCCCGGGACATGCTCGCGGCCTGCGAAGCGGCCATCCCGTGCGACCTGTTCATCGCCTCGGCGGCGGTGGCGGACTACCGCCCCGAAGTCGTCGCCCCGCAAAAATTGAAGAAAGACCCTACAAGCGGTGACGGCCTGCTACTACAAATGGTGCGCAACCCAGACATTCTCGCCACCATCGCCACCCGCCCCGACCGTCCGTTCAGTGTCGGCTTCGCCGCCGAAACCGAACACCTGCTCGATTACGCCGCGCGCAAGCTCAAGGACAAGAACCTGGATTTGATCGTCGCCAACGACGTCGCCAACCCGAGCATCGGCTTCAACAGCGAAGAAAACGCCTGCAGCGTGATCGACCGCCAGTTGCACGCCACACTTTTCGCCCAGACCAGCAAGAGCAAGATCGCTCGCCAACTGATCACTTTTATCGCCGAACGGCTGAACCAGGTTTAATTTTCATGCACGCTCTACAAGCCAAGATCCTCGATCCACGCATCGGCAACGAATTCCCGCTGCCGCAATACGCCACACCGGGCTCCGCCGGCCTCGACCTGCGGGCGATGCTCAAGCAGGACACGATCCTTGAGCCGGGCCAGACCCTGCTGATCCCTACCGGCCTGTCGGTGTACATCGGCGACCCAGGCCTGGCCGCCTTGATCCTGCCGCGCTCGGGCCTGGGCCATAAGCACGGCATCGTGCTGGGCAACCTGGTGGGCCTGATCGATTCCGATTATCAGGGCGAACTGATGGTCTCGTGCTGGAACCGCGGCCAGACGGCGTTCAACATCGCCGTGGGCGAGCGCATTGCCCAACTGGTGCTGGTGCCGGTGGTCCAGGCGCACTTCGAATTGGTGGAAGAATTCGACGAGAGCCAGCGCGGTGCCGGCGGTTTCGGGCATTCCGGCAGCCACTGACCCGATGTTTCAGGCCGGGCGTCCTGCCCGGCCGGTTTATTAAGCTTCTGTTTCAGGACGAAAAATGTGCAATGGCTTTCTGCTAGGTTTCCCATCCGGAATCAATGTATTAGGCGACCGAGGTTGGGGTAACGCTGTCTCATGGCACTTTCCCACCGCGAACTCTCTGTCAAAAACGCCGTCATACCCTTCAGCTTGAGCCTGCCGACGTTAACCGTCGGCCTGTCCAGTCACTTTCCTGATAGAGCGCCCCGCCCATGAACACCCCAGCCGCAATCGCCCCGATCTTCCCTGACAGCATTTTCCGCGCCTACGACATCCGTGGCGTAGTACCGGAAACCCTCACCGCCGAAACCGCCTACTGGATCGGCCGCGCCATCGGCTCCCAGAGCCTGACCCAGGGCGAACCGAACGTGTCCGTCGGCCGTGATGGCCGTCTGTCGGGCCCTGAGCTGGTCGAACAGTTGATCAAAGGCGTTGCCGACAGTGGCTGCCACGTCAGCGACGTGGGCCTGGTGCCGACCCCGGCGCTGTACTACGCCGCCAATGTGCTGGCCGGCAAATCCGGCGTGATGCTCACCGGCAGCCACAACCCGTCGAACTACAATGGCTTCAAGATCGTCATCGCCGGCGACACCCTCGCCAACGAGCAGATCCAGGCCCTGCACACCCGCCTCAAGACCAACGACCTGAGCAGCGGCCAGGGCAGCATCACCAAGGTCGATATCCTCGAGCGCTACAACGACGAAATCGTAAAAGACGTGAAGCTCGCCCGCCGCCTGAAAGTCGTGGTCGACTGCGGCAACGGCGCGGCCGGCGTGATCGCCCCACAGTTGATCGAAGCCCTGAACTGCGAAGTCATTCCGCTGTTCTGCGACGTGGACGGCAACTTCCCCAACCATCACCCGGACCCGGGCAAGCTGGAAAACCTCGAAGACCTGATCGCCAAGGTCAAGGAAACCAATGCCGACCTGGGCCTGGCCTTCGACGGCGACGGCGACCGCGTGGGCGTGGTGACCAATACCGGCAGCGTGGTGTTCCCCGACCGCCTGCTGATGCTTTTCGCTCGCGACGTGGTGGCGCGCAATCCGAATGCCGAAATCATCTTCGACGTTAAATGCACCCGTCGCCTGGTGCCACTGATCAAGGAATATGGTGGTCGTCCATTGATGTGGAAGACCGGTCATTCGTTGATCAAGAAGAAAATGAAACAGAGCGGCGCCCTGCTGGCCGGCGAGATGAGCGGCCACATCTTCTTCAAGGAACGCTGGTTCGGTTTCGACGACGGTATTTACAGCGCCGCGCGCCTGCTGGAAATTCTCAGCAAGGAAAAATCCAGCGCCGAGGAGCTGTTCGCAACCTTCCCGAACGATATTTCTACGCCAGAAATCAATATCCATGTGACCGAAGAGAGCAAATTCAGCATCATTGATGCACTGCACGACGCTCAATGGGGCGAAGGCGCCGAACTGACCACCATCGACGGTGTACGGGTCGACTATCCCCACGGCTGGGGCCTGGTTCGCGCATCCAACACCACACCGGTGCTGGTGCTGCGTTTCGAGGCCGACAACGAGGCCGAACTGCAGCGCATCAAGGATGTGTTCCACAACCAACTCAAACGTGTTGCACCTGATCTCCAACTACCGTTTTGATTTTTTGAAGCATCACCGGAGCCCTGAATGACCCTCGAACGCGAAGCCGCCGCCAATACCGCCAAGGTCCTGTCCGAAGCGTTGCCTTATATCCGACGCTACGTCGGCAAGACCCTGGTGATCAAATACGGCGGCAACGCGATGGAAAGCGAGGAGCTGAAAACCGGCTTCGCCCGCGACATCGTGCTGATGAAGGCCGTGGGCATCAACCCGGTGGTGGTCCACGGTGGCGGCCCGCAGATCGGTGACCTGCTCAAGCGCCTGTCGATCGAAAGCCACTTCATCGATGGCATGCGCGTGACCGACGCGCAGACCATGGATGTGGTGGAGATGGTCCTGGGCGGCCAGGTCAACAAGGACATCGTCAACCTGATCAACCGCCATGGCGGCAGCGCTATTGGCCTGACGGGCAAGGACGCCGAGCTGATCCGGGCGAAAAAACTCACCGTCACCCGCCAGACGCCGGAGATGACCCAGCCGGAAATCATCGACATCGGTCACGTGGGCGAAGTAGTCGGGATCAACACCGACCTGCTGAACCTGCTGGTCAAGGGCGACTTCATCCCGGTGATCGCGCCCATCGGCGTAGGCGCCAATGGTGAGTCGTACAACATCAACGCCGACCTGGTGGCCGGCAAGGTCGCCGAAGCGCTGAAAGCTGAGAAGCTGATGCTGCTGACCAACATCGCCGGCCTGATGGACAAGTCGGGCAAGGTCCTGACCGGCCTGTCGACCCAACAGGTCGATGACCTGATCGCCGACGGCACCATCTACGGCGGCATGCTGCCCAAGATCCGTTGCGCGCTGGAAGCGGTACAGGGCGGCGTCGGCAGCTCGCTGATCATCGACGGCCGGGTACCGAATGCGATCCTGCTGGAGATCTTCACCGATACTGGCGTGGGTACGCTGATCAGCAATCGCAAGCGTCCTTAAGCGACACCGATAAAAAAAGACCCCGCTCAGCCTGGTTGAGCGGGGTCTTTTTTTGCCTTTCCCCTGTGGGAGCGAGCTTGCTCGCGATAGCAATTTATCATTCAACATCAATGCTGGCTGACACACCGCTATCGCGAGCAAGCTCGCTCCCACAGGGGGATTACGCAGATCTCTTAAACGCCGAACTGCGCCCGATAAGCCTCAACCGCCGGCAAATGCTGCTTGAGCTGCGGATCGTCGGCCAAAAACTCCAGCACTTGGGTCAGCGACACAATGCTGATCACCGGAATGCCAAAGTCGCGCTCCACTTCCTGGATCGCCGATAACTCACCGTTGCCGCGCTCCTGGCGATTCAGGGCGATCAGCACGCCGGCCGCCTTGGCGCCTTCCTGGGAACCGATGATCTGCATCACTTCACGGATGGCGGTACCGGCGGTGATCACGTCGTCGATGATCAGCACGTCGCCGGTCAACGGTGCGCCCACCAGGCTGCCGCCTTCACCATGGGCCTTGGCTTCCTTGCGGTTGAAGCACCAAGGCAAGTCGCGGCCATGGTGTTCAGCCAGGGCGACGGCAGTGGTGGCGGCCAGCGGGATACCTTTATAGGCCGGGCCGAAGAGAACATCGAACGGAATACCGCTCTCAACGATGGCCGCCGCATAGAAACGACCCAGTTGCGCCAGGGCGGTGCCGGTGTTGAACAGGCCGGCATTGAAGAAGTACGGGCTGGTGCGCCCGGACTTGAGGGTGAACTCACCGAAGCGCAAAACGCCGCGATCGATGGCAAAACGAATGAAATCGCGCTGATACGCCTGCATGAAAAAAAGCCTCAAATACCGCGGATTTAGCTAAATAGGTACACGCCGTGTATCATACACGCACGTGATTTTTGGGGCCATTTATGCGGATCATCAGTGTGAACGTCAATGGTATTCAGGCTGCAGTCGAGCGAGGTTTGCTCAGTTGGCTGCAAGCACAGAATGCCGACGTCATCTGCCTGCAGGACACCCGCGCCTCCGCCTTTGAACTGGACGATGCAGCCTTCCAACTGGATGGTTACTTCCTTTATGCCTGCGATGCCGAAGTCCCCGCCCAGGGTGGCGTGGCTTTGTACTCGCGGCTGCAACCGAAGGCTGTCATCAACGGTCTCGGTTTCGAGACGGCGGACCGCTACGGGCGCTACCTGCAAGCCGATTTCGACAAGGTCAGCATCGCGACCTTACTGCTCCCTTCCGGGCAGAACGGCGATGAAGATTTGAATCAGAAATTCAAGTTGATGGACGACTTCGCCCGTTATCTGGATAAACAGCGGCGCAAACGTCGCGAGTACATTTATTGTGGCTCGCTGTACGTCGCGCAACAAAAACTGGATATCAAGAACTGGCGCGACAGCCAACAATCTCCTGGTTTCCTGGCGCCGGAACGGGCCTGGATGGACGAGATCATTGGCAACATGGGTTATGTTGATGCCCTGCGCGAAGTCAGCCGAGAGGGCGACCAGTACAGCTGGTGGCCAGACAACGAACAAGCCGAGATGCTCAACCTCGGCTGGCGTTTCGACTACCAGTTGCTGACGCCTGGCCTGCGCCGTTTCGTGCGCAGTGCCCGTCTACCGCGCCAGCCACGGTTCTCGCAGCATGCACCACTGATCGTCGATTACGACTGGACGCTGACCATCTAAGCGTATTTCGCGACATCGCTCAGGCGATGAAGCAGACAGTCTGCCGACCGATTAAAGAAAATGCCCGTATCGCAAGATACGGGCATTTTTTTCAGGCCGGCGCTACTCACGCATACGCGGAACCTCAAGCAGCGGCAAAGAACGGCAGGGCAAGGTACAGCTTAATCACGATGACATTAATAATGTCGATGAAAAAAGCCCCCACCATGGGCACCACCAGAAACGCTATCTGCGAAGGCCCATAGCGCTGCGTCACCGCCTGCATGTTAGCGATGGCTGTTGGCGTGGCGCCCAGTCCAAAACCGCAATGTCCTGCCGCCAGTACCGCCGCATCATAGTTACGACCCATCATTCTGAACGTCACGAAAATCGCAAACAGCGCCATGACTAACGCTTGTACAGCCAGGATGATGAAGATCGGCAAAGCCAGTGCCGCCAGATCCCACAGTTTGAGCGACATCAGAGCGATCGCCAGGAACAGCGACAAACTGACATTTCCCAGTACAGAGACTTCACGCTCAAACACTTGGTACAAGCCCAGCGCTGAAAGTCCATTGCGTAAAACAACACCGACGAACAAGACGCAAACAAAGGTCGGCAACTCAAGTGCTGTTTCATGGAGCAGGCCATTCAACAGGGAGCCGGCCAATAGGCTGACCGCGATCAGGGCAAGCGTCTCGATAAACGAAAACGAGGTGATCGAACGCTCTTTGTTCGGTTGCTCAAAGCCCTTCGGCAGACGCGGCTTTTCCTGCTCCAGGCCGGGTAGCTGGACACGCTTGACCAGTAGTCGAGCCACCGGCCCACCAATCAGGCCGCCCAGTACCAAGCCAAACGTCGCAGAAGCCATCGCAAGTTCGGAAGCGGAAGCCAGGCCGAACTTCTCACTGAACAGGGTCCCCCACGCAGCACCTGTACCGTGCCCTCCTGCCAAGGTAATCGAGCCTGTCAGCAGGCCCATCAGTGGATCGAGCCCCAGCATTTTTGCAAGCCCGATGCCCATGGCATTCTGGACCACCAGGAGCCCGACGACCGCCAGCAGGAAAACCCCCACTACGCGCCCGCCCTTCTTCAGGCTGGCGAAGTCTGCACTCAAGCCAATGGTGGCAAAAAACGCCAGCATCAAGGGCGACTGCAGTGAAGTATCGAATCGCACTTCAATATCGAGGAGGCGCAAAGCCAGGAGAACCAGGGCAACTACCAGACCGCCGGCTACCGGCTCAGGGATATTGTAAGTGCGCAAGAAACCGACACGGGCGACAAGTCCACGTCCCAGTAAAAGCACTAAAGAAGCGGCTACCAGTGTTCCATAAAAATCGAGCTGAACCATCGGGGTTTATTCTTGAGCAGATATTCAGAAGCGAACTGTTTACCTGGACACGCCTCTTGAACAGGTTGATCGCATCAACACTAATTGATTGTTTTATTCAAGGACCTTCAATGGCCTGAATATATCGAAATATTTCTTGATGAATATAACTTGGCGCAACCTTATCAAGAACATTGGCCGCACCAGGACTATTTAGTTGTGACTGGAAGTGTATGAGCGGCACATATGAGGTTCGAACACTTACCCGCTCCCAAAACAAATGCCCCGACAAGTCGGGGCATTTGTTTGAATCGCTGCAAACGGGTTATCTCAAACCGGGTTGCCAACTTCTTCCGTTACTTGACCAACCGCCAGGTAAACGGATATCGGTACGGCTGCCCTTCATTGGCCTTCACCCCACCGATGATGGTCAGCACCAGCGCACCAATAGCCACCAGGCCAAACAGGAAGAAGCCGATGACCACGACCATCAGCAGCAAGCTGATCGCCGAGGCAATGGCCACGGTGATCTGGAAGTTCAGCGCTTCCTTGCCCTGAGCATCGATGAACGGGTCGGATTCGCGCTTGAGCTGCCAGAGCACCAACGGTCCGATCAACGTACCGAACGGAATCCAGATCCCCAACAAGGCAGACAGGTGACAAAACATTGCCCATTGACGCGCCTCTTTGCTCGGCTGGGGCAGTAGGATTTGCTCATCACTCATGACGCTCTCCTTGTCTGAAGCGTGAATCGATCAGTCAGCCAATGCGGCCTTTTGCAGTTCGAAAATTTCGTTCATGCCTTTCTTCGCCAACTCCAGCATAGCGTTCAATTCCGCCGGCTGGAACGGCGCGCCTTCGGCGGTGCCCTGGACTTCGATGAAGCCCCCGGCGCTGGTCATGACCACGTTCAGGTCGGTCTCGGCGGCGGAGTCTTCCAGATAGTCCAAATCCAGCACCGGCTCGCCCTGGTACATGCCCACGGACACAGCGGCGATCATCTGCTTGAGCGGGTCGCCGCCCTTGAGGCCGCCACGCTTCTTGATCACTTTCAAGGCGTCGACCAGCGCGACCATGGCACCGGTAATGGACGCAGTACGCGTGCCGCCATCGGCCTGAATCACGTCGCAATCGACATACAGCGTCACGTCGCCCAGCTTGGACATGTCCAGCGCGGCGCGCAGCGAACGGCCGATCAGGCGCTGGATTTCCAGGGTACGACCGCCCTGCTTGCCACGGCTGGCTTCGCGCTGGTTCCGCTCACCGGTGGCGCGCGGCAACATGCCGTATTCGGCGGTCAACCAGCCTTGGCCCTGGCCCTTGAGGAACCGTGGCACGCCGTTTTCGACGCTGACCGTGCAGATAACCTTGGTATCACCGAATTCGACCAGTACAGACCCCTCGGCGTGTTTGGTGTAGTTGCGGGTAATGCGGATCGAGCGAAGCTGATCGGCAGCGCGACCACTTGGACGTTTCATAGGGAACACCTGTACAGAGGACGGAAAACTGCCGAGCATTATAGAGCCGTGAATCGTCATAGGGCAGTTAAACGTAGCGAGTTCTAAAAAGCCGGTGCGAGCGAAGCCGCGCAAAGGGCCGCCCGACGGGCTGCTGCGCTTTGTCACAAGCGCGGTTGGGGCATACGCCTCACTGCGCTACAATCCTGCGCCTTTGCTACCCTTCGGCTTTTATTCACAGATTCCAGGCTCCACGCCCACCGGTTGTGGCCGCCTGCATTGCGAGGAACCTCCATGGTGCACAGCATGACTGCCTTCGCCCGCGTCGAAAAGGCCGGGGCCCAAGGCACGCTGAGTTGGGAACTGCGCTCGGTGAACAGCCGTTACCTGGAGCCGCACCTGCGCCTGCCTGAATCCTTTCGCGACCTCGAAGGCGGCGTGCGCGAGGCGCTGCGCCAAGGCCTGTCCCGGGGCAAGCTGGAATGCACCCTGCGTTTTATCGAAGAAAGCACCGGCAAGACGCTGCAGGTAGACCGCGAGCGCGCCGCACAGCTGGTGGCTGCAGCCGAAACCGTCGCCAGCCTGATCAACAACCCTGCCGCCCTGAACCCACTGGAAGTCCTGGCCTGGCCCGGCGTGCTCGTGGGCGATGCGAGCGACCCGCAAGCGCTGAATGCCGAGGCGATGGCGTTGTTCAATGAAGGGCTCAAGGAGCTCAAGGCCGGCCGCGAGCGTGAAGGCGCCGAGCTGGCCCGGTTGATCAACGAGCGCCTGACCTCCATTGAAGAAGACGTCAGCACCCTGCGCGAACTGGTCCCGCAGATGCTCGCCACCCAGCGCCAGAAAGTCCTCGATCGCTTCGCCGACATGAAGGCTGAGCTGGACCCGCAGCGCCTGGAACAGGAAATGGTCATGCTCGCGCAAAAAAGCGACGTGGCCGAAGAACTGGATCGCCTGAGCACCCACATCATCGAAGTTCGCCGGGTGCTCAAGTCCGGTGGTGCGGCCGGGCGCCGCCTCGATTTCCTGATGCAGGAACTCAACCGCGAAGCCAATACACTGGGCTCCAAAGCCTTCGACCCGCGCAGCACCCAGGCTGCGGTCAACCTCAAGGTGTTGATCGAGCAGATGCGCGAACAAGTGCAGAACATTGAGTAAGGCTAACCCGACATGACCCACAGCACCGGCACTCTCTACATCATTTCCGCGCCCTCGGGCGCCGGCAAGACCAGCCTGGTCAAGGCGCTGATCGACGCCGAGCCGCAGATCCGCGTCTCGGTCTCGCACACCACCCGCGCCATGCGCCCGGGGGAGGTGAACGGGGTGAATTATCACTTCGTCGATCGCGAAGAATTCGTGAAGATGGCCGAACACGGCGACTTCCTGGAGCGCGCCGAAGTTTTCGGCAACCTTTATGGCACTTCACAAAGCTATTTGCAGCAGACCCTGGACGAAGGCCACGACCTGATCCTGGAAATCGACTGGCAAGGTGCCGAGCAGGTACGCAAGCTCATGCCCCAGGCTCGTTCGATCTTTATCCTGCCGCCAAGCCAGCAAGCCTTGCGCCAGCGCCTGACCAACCGTGGCCAGGACAGCGACGACATCATCGAAGGCCGGATGCGCGAAGCGGTCAGCGAAATGAGCCATTACGTCGACTACGATTACCTGATCATCAACGACGATTTCGCCCATGCGCTGGACGACCTGAAGGCGATTTTCCGCGCCAGCCAGCTGCAGCAGAAACGCCAGCAGCAACGTTTCGGTAAATTATTGGCCGAATTGTTGGGCTGATCAGCCCTTCCCAAAACCGCTGCGACGGCTTTACATTGGTAGTCGCAGCGCGCCGAGGGGTTTGGTTAAAAAATCAGCGCTTCCCTAAACGCTGGTGTTTTTTTAAACTGTCGAGTCCGCTCGCCCAACCGGGCAGCGCGCATATTGCATTCGCTCCGAGGAATACCATGGCCCGCGTAACCGTTGAAGACTGCCTAGAACACGTGGAAAACCGCTTTGAGCTGGTCATGCTCTCTACCAAGCGTGCCCGTCAACTGGCCACCGGTGGCAAAGAGCCGTTGGTCCAGTGGGAAAACGACAAGCCTACTGTAGTAGCGCTGCGTGAAATCGCCGAAGGCCTGATGAGCTACGAGTTCATCGCCAACGCTGAAATCGTCGAAGACGAACCGCTGTTCGCAGCGTTCGAGGACGAGTCCAACGAGGCGGTCTAAGCCTATGCCTGGTCGACGTAGCACGGCGCGGGGTCACAGCAAACGGCAGGAGTCATCATCATGCCGAGCATAGACGCCCTCGCCGATCGCTTATCGGCCTACCTCGGCACGGACCAGGTCAATCTGGTCCGCCGAGCCTATTTCTACGCTGAACAAGCCCACGACGGCCAACGCCGGCGTAGCGGCGAGGCGTACGTCACGCATCCTCTTGCAGTGGCGAATATTCTTGCCGACATGCACATGGACCATCAAAGCCTGATGGCGGCGATGCTGCATGACGTGATCGAAGATACCGGCATTGCCAAGGAAGCGCTGCAAGCGCAGTTCGGCGAAACCGTGGCCGAACTGGTCGACGGGGTCAGCAAACTGACCCAGATGAACTTCGAGACCAAGGCCGAGGCCCAGGCCGAAAACTTCCAGAAAATGGCCATGGCCATGGCGCGCGATATCCGTGTGATCCTGGTCAAGCTCGCCGACCGCCTGCACAACATGCGCACCCTGGAAGTGCTGTCCGGCGAAAAACGCCGACGCATCGCCAAGGAAACCCTGGAAATCTACGCACCCATCGCCAATCGCCTGGGCATGCACGCGATCCGCATCGAGTTCGAAGACCTCGGTTTCAAGGCCATGCACCCTATGCGTTCGGCACGGATCAACCAGGCCGTCAAGCGTGCTCGGGGCAACCGCAAGGAAATCGTCAACAAGATCGAAGAGTCCCTGAGCCACTGCCTGGCCATCGACGGCATCGAAGGCGAAGTCAGCGGGCGGCAGAAACACCTCTACGGCATCTACAAGAAAATGCGCGGCAAGCGTCGGGCCTTCAACGAGATCATGGACGTCTACGCGTTCCGGATCATCGTCGACAAGGTCGATACCTGCTACCGCGTACTGGGTGCTGTGCATAATTTGTACAAACCGTTACCGGGGCGCTTCAAGGATTACATCGCGATTCCCAAGGCCAACGGCTATCAGTCGCTACACACCACGTTGTTCGGCATGCACGGTGTACCGATCGAAATCCAGATCCGCACCCGTGAAATGGAAGAGATGGCCAACAACGGCATCGCTGCCCACTGGCTGTACAAATCCAGCGGCGACGAACAACCCAAGAGCACCCACGCCCGGGCCCGACAGTGGGTCAAGGGCGTGCTGGAAATGCAGCAGCGGGCCGGCAACTCCCTGGAATTCATTGAAAGCGTGAAGATCGACCTGTTTCCGGACGAGGTCTACGTCTTCACGCCCAAAGGTCGGATCATGGAGCTGCCCAAAGGCTCCACGGCTGTGGACTTCGCCTACGCCGTGCACACCGACGTCGGCAACAGCTGCATCGCGTGCCGGATCAACCGACGCCTGGCGCCGTTGTCCGAACCGCTGCAAAGCGGCTCCACGGTGGAAATCGTCAGCGCCCCCGGCGCCCGGCCGAACCCGGCGTGGCTCAATTTCGTGGTCACCGGCAAGGCCCGCACCCATATCCGCCATGCCCTGAAGCTGCAACGCCGCTCCGAATCCATCAGCCTCGGCGAACGCCTGCTGAACAAAGTGCTGAACGGTTTCGACAGCTCCCTGGACAAGATCCCGGCCGAGCGCGTGCAACTCATGCTCCACGAATACCGTCTCGAGCTGATCGAAGACCTGCTCGAAGACATCGGCTTGGGCAATCGCATGGCCTACGTTGTCGCCCGCCGCCTGCTCGGCGAAGGCGAACAGCTGCCTAGCCCCGAAGGCCCGCTGGCGATTCGCGGCACCGAGGGCCTGGTGCTCAGTTACGCCAAGTGCTGCACGCCGATCCCGGGCGACCCGATTGTCGGCCACCTGTCCGCCGGCAAAGGGATGGTGGTGCACCTGGACAACTGCCGCAACATCAGCGAAATCCGCCACAACCCGGAAAAATGCATCCAGCTCTCCTGGGCCAAGGACGTCACCGGCGAATTCAACGTCGAGCTGCGGGTCGAGCTGGAGCACCAGCGCGGCCTGATCGCCCTGTTGGCCAGCAGCGTCAACGCCGCCGATGGCAATATCGAAAAAATCAGCATGGACGAACGCGATGGCCGCATCAGCGTGGTCCAACTGGTGGTCAGCGTGCACGACCGCGTGCATCTGGCCCGCGTGATCAAGAAATTGCGTGCCCTGACGGGCGTCATCCGCATCACCCGGATGCGCGCATAGCCCCCCAATAGGCCCATCCATTACAAGGAGTCATCAATGACCAAAACCGTTATCACCAGCGACAAGGCCCCGGCCGCCATCGGTACTTATTCCCAGGCGATCAAGGCGGGCAACACCGTGTACATGTCGGGCCAGATCCCGCTGGACCCCAAGACCATGGAGCTGGTGGAAGGCTTCGAAGCCCAGACCGTGCAGGTGTTCGAAAACCTCAAGGCCGTGGCCGAAGCTGCCGGTGGTTCGTTCAAGGACATCGTCAAGCTCAACATCTTCCTCACCGACCTGAGCCACTTCGCCAAGGTCAACGAGATCATGGGCAAATATTTCGACCAGCCTTACCCTGCCCGTGCCGCCATCGGCGTGGCAGCCCTGCCAAAGGGCGCGCAGGTTGAGATGGATGCCATCCTGGTCATCGAGTAATAAGGTCGGCGCAGCCTCCCCCGCTGCGCCGTTTTCGTCTTGAAAGGATTCCACCATGCGCAAAGCGCTTGCTTTCTCGTTGGTCGCCCTGCTCCTGGGCGGCTGCGCCAGCGACCCTGCCGACCGTGACATCAGCGGTACCTGGATCAACCAGGCAGCCATCGACGCTGCCGCCAAGGGTGGCCCGCTTCGCGAGGCATTGCAGGGCTATGGCCCCAACCTGGAATGGGACGTCAACACCCGGGCTGGCCAGGCGCGCTACACCAACGGCTTTGAAAATGTCGAAGGCAAATTGCTGGGCGAAGAAGACGGCGCCTGGAAAGTCGATTTCTACGGCAGCTCCGCCAGCGAACTGAAGCGCGACGGCAACCAGTTGAACCAGGCGGCTACCGAGAACGAGCCGCAGCAGGTGTTCGACCGCGCACAAGTCCAGGTCCCGGAAGGCGCGCCCATCGGCGCCAGTTTCGAGCGAGCGCTGTATGCCGCCTACCTCGGCGGCACCTGGAACATCGTCAACGGCCCCGGCCAGGGCGCCAGCGTGCAATTCCAGCCCGACGGCCAGGTCAGCGGCCTGCCGGGTGCTGATCGTTACGCCCTGTGCCTGGCGGGCGACTGCGCCTCCATGAGCGGCGGCAACGATAATATCTGGCTGCAGCACAATGGCCAGGGCAACACCTGGATCTTTGCCCGCGACGGCAAGAAGCTGGAAATCTTCCAAACCGTCAATACCGCGCTGGCCGATGAAATGCCGTCGTTCACGCCGGGTACTCGGCAGTGGTTGTTGGAAAAGCAGTAAGCGAGACGGCGCCTTGAAATAAATGTACGGGCGCCCTCCGGTCAAGGTTCACGCGCGAGATGGGACAGGCTTTTTTCTGCCCAGGCGGATCAGCTCATTGGAGAAACACAACCCAACGATGATCAGCAGCGCTCCGGGATACAGGCTTTCGCGGGGCACTTCATTGAGCACTACAAACGCCAGCAGCGCGGCGAAAAGCGGCTCGGTCAGCTCCAAGGCTTGCACCTGGGATGGCTTGAGGTACTCGATTGCCTTGGTGGTGCAGAAAAAGCCGAGGATGGTCGGCAGCGCAGCCAACCCCAGCAGTGCGGCAATTGCCAAGGGCGACAGTTCACCGATGACGAAGCCGTCGGCCGAAGCCGGCATAAGCAAGTACAGGCTGCCGAAGAACAGCAACTGACGAGTAAAGTGCAGCCCACCGGACACCCCCATCCCCTTCATGGCTACCGAAAACGCCCCGTAGCCGCAGCCCGCCATGGAAGCGAGTGCAACGCCTTGGAGCGTGAAGCCCTGTCGCAGGTCGGCGCCGAAGATCACCGCGATTCCGGCGATAGCCAGAGCGGCACCCACGGTGGCGTTCGCGGTGATCGCATCCTTGAGAAATATGCGTGCGAGCACAATCGAGGAGATGGAAGCACTGGCCATCAGCATCACCACTACGCCCGCCGCGGCGTAATGCCGATAGGCAGCCGTTTCGAAGTGGAACAGCACAAAGATACCGAGAAACGCGCAGATCGCCGCCTGGGTCCATTTGGCCGTCGTTGTCGGGCGCTTGAGAAATAGCAGCAAGGCTGAGAGCAGCACACAACCCAGGACCGTCTTTATGACGGCGACACTGCTGGCAGTGAAACCATTACTCATGAGCACTTTACTGAGCACGCCTATCGTGGCGTTAAGCGCGGCGGCGGAGAGTGCAAAGATAACGCCTTTGCTGAAACTAGCTTGCATTGATGACGGTCCCTGTCGCTGTTAGGTAGGCTCGAACGGATTGACTGAAGCGGTTGCGGGTGGCCTGCACATCGCTCTTGGCTTGGGCAAGCGTCGGACAATGCTCCGCGAGCTCGATGAAACAAGTCAAGACCGGAAGGTGCTGAGCTACGGTAAGAGCCAAACAGGAAACCCCATCGTCAGGCACACGCCGAGCAGGCTCTGCCTGAACGAACAAGCCCGCTTGCCACAGGACTCGGCGTTTGGCTCTCCGGCAATGAGTGAGCCTTTGCCTAAAGACCCGTTGATGCCGGGTCAGCAGCGCCCTTCCAGAATCGCTGCATACCCCTCACGAAAACTCGGATACCGCGGCGTCCAGCCCAAGGCCTTGGCCCGGGCATTGCTGCAGCGTTTACTGCCGGCGCGGCGTACGCTGGCGTTTTCAGCCCATTGGGTGACGCCCATGTATTCACGCAACCAGCCCACCACCTCGGCCAGCGCGGCGGGGGCATCGTCGACGCCGATGTAGCAGTCTTCCAGGGTTTTGCCCTGGCGATCGGCGTCCAACAGGAACGCCAGCAGGCCCGCCGCATCGTCGGCGTGGATGCGGTTGGCGTACAGGGGTGGGTCTTCCACCACGCTATAGCCCTGGCGCACCTGGCTCAACAGCCACTCACGACCCGGGCCATAGATGCCGGTCAGGCGCACGCGGCTGGCCGGGATGCCGCTGTCCAGCGCCACTTGTTCGGCCTCGAGCATCAGCCGACCGGAGTAACCGCTGGCCTCGGTGACCGAGGTTTCATCGACCCACTCACCCTTCTGCTGCCCATAGACACTGCTGCTGGACACAAAAAGCAGACGCTTGGGCCGCTGGCCGTGCTGCTTCAACCAACCCAACACATGCTGCAACCCTTCGATGTACGCCGCGCGATAGCCTGCTTCGTCATGCTCGGTGGCGGCGGCGCTGTACACCAGGTAATCCAGCGCTCCGGTGGGCCATTCGACAGGACACTGCTCGCCGAACAAATCCCCAGCCACCCCGACAACCCCGGCCGGCAGGTGCGAAATCGTACGGCGCAAGCCATGGACCAGCCAATTTTCGGCCACTAACCGGCTGGCCAGGCGACCGCCGATATCACCGCAGCCGGCGATCAAAACAGAAGGCGCGGACATCAAAAACTCCTCTGGCAAAGCCCCAGACTAGCCTCCGTAGAGGATGAGCGGCTAGCCATGCGACAAAAAAAGTAACTGTATTACTTTTGTTAACAAGAATTACTTGCAATAATGCCCACCACTTTTGTTCTCGGCCCCACGAGGCCTGGAAGAACATCAACCTTCTTTTCCTCTCAGGTCCGGCCAGCATGAAACGCTCAATATCCCTCGCTTCGCCAACCAACCGACCTCGCGCCTGGAGCGCTGTGGCAGCCCTGCTGCTGAGCCTGCTACTGGCGCCCGCCGCCGCGTTCGCCGATGCTCAGGCGCCAGCCACCAATCCGGCTACCGCACCCGCATCTGCCCAGGCACCCGCCGACGCCAGCGCTCCCGTAGCGACGCCGGTGGCCACCGAGCCGGCCCAAGCCGTCGAGGCTAGCGCCGCCGATGCCCCCGAAGTGCTCGAAGCCGATAACTCCCTGGGCATGGCCCACGATCTGTCACCTTGGGGCATGTACAAGAACGCCGACATCATCGTGAAGATCGTGATGATCGGCCTGGCCATCGCCTCGATCATCACCTGGACTATCTGGATCGCCAAGGGCTTCGAGCTGTTGGGTGCCAAGCGTCGCTTGCGCGGCGAAATCGCCGCCCTGAAAAAGGCCACCACCCTCAAGGAAGCCAGCGCCAGCGCTGCTAAGGAAGGCACCCTGGCCAACCTGTTGGTGCATGACGCGCTCGAAGAGATGCGCCTGTCGGCCAACAGCCGCGAGAAGGAAGGCATCAAGGAACGCGTGAGCTTCCGCCTCGAACGCCTGGTGGCCGCCTGTGGCCGCAACATGAGCAGCGGCACCGGCGTGCTCGCCACCATCGGTTCCACTGCGCCGTTCGTCGGCCTGTTCGGCACCGTGTGGGGGATCATGAACAGCTTCATCGGCATCGCCAAGACCCAGACCACCAACCTCGCCGTCGTCGCTCCCGGCATCGCCGAAGCCCTGCTGGCGACCGCGCTCGGCCTGGTCGCGGCCATCCCGGCCGTGGTCATCTACAACGTCTTCGCCCGCTCCATTGCCGGTTACAAGGCCCAGGTCTCCGACGCCTCGGCCGAAGTCCTGCTGCTGGTCAGCCGCGACCTCGACCACCTGCCGCCCGAGCGCGGCTCGCAACCGCACATGGTGAAAGTGGGGTAATCGGCCATGGGCCTGCATTTGAAAGAAGGCGCAGACGACGATCTGGCCGAGAACCACGAAATCAACGTCACGCCCTTCATCGACGTGATGCTGGTGCTGCTGATCATCTTCATGGTCGCCGCCCCGCTCGCCACCGTGGACATCAAGGTTGACCTCCCCGCCTCGACGGCCAAGCCCTCGCCGCGGCCGGAAAAACCGGTGTTCCTGAGCGTCAAGGCCGACCAGCGCCTGTTCCTCGGCGAAGACGAGGTCAAGACCGAAAGCCTCGGTGCGACCCTCGATGCCAAGACCCAGGGCAAGAAGGACACGACGATCTTCTTCCAGGCCGACAAAGGCGTGGATTACGGCGACCTCATGAACGTGATGGACGCCCTGCGCGCCGCCGGTTACTTGAAGGTCGGCCTGGTCGGACTCGAGACGGCGCCCAAGAAATGATCACGACGCGCCAAAAGCTGACGCGTTACAGCGGTAGCCTGGCCGTGGTGCTGGGCGTGCACGCGCTTGCCATCGCGCTGGCGCTGAACTGGACGTCCCGCCCACCCATCGAGTTGCCCCCCCAGGCGATGATGGTCGAGCTGGCGCCAGTGCCCGCCCCGCCGCCGCCCGCACCGCCGAAAGTCGTCATGCCGCCGCAACCGCCGGAGCCGGTCGAAGAATTGCCGCTGCCTAAACTGGCCGAAGCACCGAAAGCCGAGATTTCCGTGCCCAAGCCGGTCAAGCCAAAGCCCAAGCCTCAACCGCCCAAGCCCAAGCCGGTGGAAAAAAAGCCGGAGCCGCCCAAGGAAGTCCCGTCGCAGCAGAAGCCCAGCGACACCCCGCCAACCCCGGCACCGACCGAGAAATCGGCGCAACCGGCCCCCGGCCCGTCGCCCGCTCAATCGGCCGCCAAGGCCAATTGGCAAGGCACGCTGCTGGCGCACCTGGGCAAGTACAAAAAGTACCCACCCAGGGCCCAGCAGATGAACAAGGAAGGCACCAACCGCCTGCGTTTCGTGGTGGATGCCGAAGGTAACGTGTTGTCATTCGAATTGGTGGGCAGTTCCGGCACGGACTCTCTGGACCGTGCCACCCTGGAAATGATCCGTCGTGCCCAGCCGCTGCCCAAGCCGCCGGCCGAGCTGTTGACCAACGGCACCGTCGAACTGACAGCGCCGTTTGTGTACTCCATCGACAAGCGTCGGCGCTGATCCCTCGCCACAATGATTAGAACCGACCAAAAGGCATCGAAAGATGCCTTTTTCATATCCGGCAACCACCCAACAGGCATTGGACAGTGTCATATCCCGCCTCCAGTCTGATAACGTGCGTCTATCGATTGCAGCCGGTATGCTTGGCTCGCAACTTCATGGACGCTTGCTATGACCCTCACAGAATTACGCTACATCGTCACCCTCGCCCAAGAGCAGCATTTCGGCCACGCGGCCGAACGTTGCCATGTCAGCCAGCCGACACTGTCGGTGGGTGTGAAAAAGCTTGAAGACGAGCTCGGTGTGCTGATTTTCGAGCGCAGCAAAAGCGCCGTGCGCCTTACCCCCGTCGGCGAAGGCATCGTGGCCCAGGCACAAAAAGTACTGGAACAGGCCCAAGGCATCCGCGAACTGGCCCAGGCCGGCAAGAACCAACTGACCGCCCCGCTGAAAGTCGGCGCGATCTACACCGTTGGCCCCTACCTGTTCCCACACCTGATTCCGCAACTGCACCGGGTTGCCCCGCAGATGCCGTTGTACATCGAAGAAAACTTCACCCATGTGCTGCGTGACAAACTGCGCAACGGCGAACTGGACGCGATCATCATCGCCCTGCCGTTCAACGAAGCCGACGTCCTGACCCTGCCGCTCTATGACGAGCCGTTCTACGTCTTGATGCCGGCCCAGCACCCCTGGACCCAGAAAAAAACCATCGACGCCGCTCTGCTCAACGACAAGAGCCTGCTGCTGCTCGGTGAAGGCCATTGCTTCCGCGACCAGGTGCTCGAAGCCTGCCCGACCCTGACCAAAGGTGGCGAAGGCGCCAAGCACACCACGGTGGAATCCAGCTCCCTGGAAACCATCCGCCACATGGTCGCCTCGGGCCTGGGCATTTCGATCCTGCCGCTGTCGGCGGTGGACAGCCATCACTACGCTCCCGGCGTGATCGAAGTCCGCCCGCTGACAGCACCCGTACCGTTTCGCACCGTCGCCATCGCCTGGCGCGCCAGCTTCCCGCGGCCCAAGGCCATCGAGATCCTCGCTGACTCGATCCGCCTGTGTTCCGTGGCCAAGCCGCCCACAACCAAGTAAGCCGTCGCCATGACTGAGCTGTCGAAAGTGCCGGTCACGGCACTCAAGGGTGTCGGTGAAGCCATGGCCGAGAAACTGGCCAAGGTCGGCCTGGAAAACCTCCAGGACGTGCTGTTCCACCTGCCGCTGCGTTACCAGGACCGCACCCGTGTGGTGCCCATTGGCCATTTGCGCCCCGGGCAGGACGCCGTGATCGAAGGCACCGTCAGTGGCGCCGACGTGGTCATGGGCCGGCGCCGCAGCCTGGTGGTGCGCCTGCAGGACGGCACTGGCGGGCTCAGCTTGCGCTTCTATCACTTCAGCAACGCTCAAAAGGAAGGCCTCAAGCGTGGCACCCGCGTGCGCTGCTACGGCGAGGCCCGTCCCGGTGCCTCGGGACTGGAAATCTATCATCCGGAATACCGCGCCATCACCGGCGACGAGCCGCCGCCCGTGGATGAAACCCTGACCCCGGTCTATCCGCTCACCGAAGGTCTGACCCAACAACGCCTGCGCCAGCTCTGCCAGCAAACCCTGACTCTGCTCGGCCCCAGCAGCCTGCCCGATTGGCTGCCCACGGAACTGGCCCGGGACTATCAACTGGCGCCGTTGGCCGATGCGATCCGCTACCTGCACCACCCACCCGCCGATGCCGATGTCGACGAACTCGCCCTCGGCCATCACTGGGCACAGCACCGCCTGGCTTTCGAAGAACTGTTGACCCACCAGCTGTCGCAGCAACGCCTGCGCGAAAGCCTGCGCTCCCTACGCGCCCCTGCCATGCCCAAGGCCCGGGATCTACCGGCCCGCTACCTGGCCAACCTCGGTTTCACCCCCACGGGTGCCCAGCAGCGGGTCGGCAATGAAATCGCCTACGACCTGAGCCAGCCTGAACCGATGCTGCGACTGATCCAGGGCGACGTGGGTGCCGGCAAGACCGTGGTTGCCGCCCTTGCCGCACTCCAAGCTCTGGAAGCGGGTTATCAAGTGGCGTTGATGGCGCCCACCGAGATTCTCGCCGAACAACATTTCATCACCTTCCAGCGCTGGCTCGAACCCTTGGGCATCGAAGTCGCCTGGCTGGCCGGCAAGCTCAAGGGCAAGAATCGCGCAGCCGCCCTGGCACAGATCGCCGAAGGCGCACCGATGGTGGTGGGCACCCATGCCTTGTTCCAGGACGAAGTGCAGTTCAAGAACCTGGCGTTGGTGATCATCGACGAACAGCACCGCTTCGGTGTACAGCAACGCCTGGCCCTGCGGCAGAAAGGCGTGGGCGGGCGGATGTGTCCGCATCAGTTGATCATGACCGCGACCCCGATCCCGCGGACCCTGGCCATGAGCGCCTACGCCGACCTCGACACCTCGATCCTCGACGAACTGCCCCCGGGCCGCACGCCGGTCAATACAGTGCTGGTCACCGATACCCGGCGGGTCGAAGTGATCGAGCGCGTGCGCAGCGCCTGTGCCGAAGGGCGCCAGGCCTACTGGGTGTGCACGCTGATCGAGGAATCGGAAGAGCTGACCTGCCAGGCCGCTGAAACCACCTATGAAGACCTCACCGCCGCCCTCGGCGAGCTGAAGGTCGGGCTGATCCATGGCCGCATGAAACCCGCCGAGAAAGCCGCCGTCATGGCTGAATTCAAGGCCGGCGCCCTGCAACTGCTGGTCGCCACCACAGTGATCGAGGTTGGTGTAGACGTGCCCAACGCCAGCTTGATGATCATTGAAAACCCCGAGCGCCTGGGCCTGGCGCAGTTGCACCAGTTGCGCGGCCGTGTCGGCCGGGGCAGTGCGGCCAGCCATTGCGTGCTGCTGTATCACCCGCCGCTGTCGCAGATCGGTCGGCAGCGCCTGGGCATCATGCGCGAAACCAACGACGGCTTTGTCATCGCCGAAAAAGACCTCGAACTGCGCGGCCCCGGCGAAATGCTCGGCACGCGCCAGACCGGTCTGCTTCAATTCAAGGTAGCCGACCTGATGCGCGACGCCGATCTGCTCCCCGCGGTACGCGACGCTGCCCAGGCTCTGCTGGAACGCTGGCCCGACCACGTCAGCCCGCTGCTGGATCGTTGGTTGCGTCATGGGCAGCAATATGGCCAAGTGTGAGCACGCTCTCAGTTTCTGGACGCACCTGCCCGGCAAGCTGGTTATACTGCTCAACTTGTAGGAAAACGGATACAAACCATGACTGAAGCTGCCCTCGTCCCAGAACCTCCGCATGCTCCGTCTGTTATTCGGCTGCTGCTTGAAAAGCTGGGCATCGCCTTTGACGAAGTCGTCGAGCGACCGGGCCTGAACCCTGCCCGCAAAGTGCAGGCCGTTCTGTTGCACGATGCCGTCGGCGCACTCATGGTGCTGTTTCCACAAAGCCAATTGCTGGACCTCAACCGTCTGGCCGAACTCACCGGTCGCAAGCTCACGGCGGTGCCAACCGAACGCCTGGAACGCATGCTCGGCAAACACAGCCTGAGCTTGCTGCCCGGCCTGCCGGCGCTGACCAGTTCCCCCTGCCTGTACGAAGAAAGCCTGCTGCGCGAACCGAAGCTGTTGATCAATTCGGGGGAGCCGGGCCTGCTGCTGGAAGTCACCAGCGAAGCGTTCAAGACCATGCTCACCAAGGCCAGCGCCGCGACATTCGGCGAAGCCGTGAGCAATATCACCCCCAACCTGGACCGCCCGCACGACGACCGCGCGGAAATCACCCAGGCCGTCCAGGCGTTTACCGCGCGGCGTATCCAGCAACGGCTGGAAGAGACCATCGAGATCCCACCGCTGGCCGAAACCGCGCAAAAAATCATCAAGCTGCGGGTCGACCCTGACGCGACCATCGATGACATCACCGGCGTCGTGGAAACCGACCCGGCCCTGGCCGCGCAAGTGGTGAGCTGGGCCGCATCGCCGTACTACGCCTCGCCAGGCAAGATTCGTTCAGTGGAAGATGCCATCGTCCGCGTCCTGGGCTTCGACCTGGTGATCAACCTGGCGCTGGGCCTGGCCCTGGGCAAGACCTTGAGCCTGCCCAAGGACCACCCGCAACACACCACGCCGTACTGGCACCAATCGATCTACACCGCCGCCGTCATCGAAGGCCTGACCCGCGCCATGCCGCGCGCCCAGCGCCCGGAAGGTGGCCTGACCTACCTGTCCGGCCTGCTGCACAACTTCGGCTACCTGTTGCTGGCCCACGTATTCCCGCCGCACTTCTCGCTGATCTGCCGACACCTGGAGGTTAACCCGCACCTGTGCCACAGCTACGTGGAACAACACCTGCTGGGCATCAGTCGCGAGCAGATCGGCGCCTGGCTGATGCGCTACTGGGACATGCCCGACGAACTGGCCACCGCCCTGCGCTTCCAGCACGACCCGCACTACGACGGCGAGTACGCCGCCTACCCGAACCTGGTCTGCCTGGCCGTACGCCTGCTGCGCTCGCGGGGTATCGGCTCCGGCCCAGACGAGGAAATCCCCGATGCACTGCTCGAACGCGTAGGCCTGTCTCGGGACAAGGTCAACGACGTAGTCAGCAAAGTGCTTGAGGCGGAAGTGCTGCTGCGCGAACTGGCTTCGCAGTTCAGCCACTGACCACCGGCTGATCGATGAGCTTGTGGTGAGGGAGCCACCGCCACGTCTTCGACGCTGCTGTCGCGCAGGGAACTAGAACGACGTCCACGAGATATCTGTTTTTAATCGTTCCCACGCTCCACGTCACGTTTCAGAAGCGGAACGCTCCTGCTCCCCTAGCGGCATGCAGGGGAACAGGAGCGATAAGGATGTCATTCAAGCCCGTCTTTCTAACGGAGCATAGCCCGCGTCGCGTTATAACTAACCCAGATAGCGAAGGACCCAATTGTTATTTCTGTCAAAGCCCAAACCGCTTATAACGATCCGTCTATCATCCATGTCTGCCATATCTGACGGGGATCTAGACCCGTCAGGCCCAGCATAAACAACAAAGCCTTGACCGTCGTTGAATTCCGAATCCAAAGTGCCATCATCACGATAACAAGCGGTCAGCGTACCACCGTCATGCAACTCATCGCTCCCAAATCCGACAGCGATTATTGAACCATCATTACGTGCATTGCAGTTGGACCACCAAAAACTCCCGTAAGAAAATTTAGAGTACAGCGGTTGTCCTTCGTTAAATAGCGGATCGTAATACCCATCACCGTCGAGCACCACCATAAAGCCGCTGTAACTCCCGCCGGTTGCAACATGGCCTGCCAGTACTATTCTTTCAGTACCATCTTGCCTCATATTCACTGCAACAGAGCTGAGCCTGGAGTCGGCATTTGTGGGAATTACTACTGGCGCACCATTGTTGAATCCCGCGTCCGGACTACCTGAATTATCGAAACGTACTATAAACACCCCCCGAGACGTATCGCCACCATATACGCCAGTTGCCACCACGCGTCCATCTGACTGAACGGCGAATCCTCCGCGCGAAAGCCACTGATATTCGACGCCAGGAAGTTCGACAATTGCTCTGCCCCCATTAAAATTTTCATCAAAAGAACCATCGGACTTCAGGCGATTCACCACAACCCTGGCGCGCCCAAAGATGTCAATCTCGTCGATTAAAACTATGTTGCCGACTGGATCTTCTAACGCAGAGTACCGCCGTCCTCCCTGCGCTTTTCCTAATGGTTCATCATTTACTTGCAGGCTTCCAGCCCCTTCGCTTTGTTGTGAACGATTCCAGCCTAAAATCCTGACCACACCGTTATTTCCGAAGGTGTTATTGAAACTACCGTCCGAGCGCAACTTTATTATTATGCTATATATATTCCCATTTTCCGGGTATCTAAAGCGAACCAGGGCTCCTCCATCCGCAAGGGCATTAATACCACTCAAATCCTCACCTGACATAAAAGGTAGCTCAGTGTAACCGGCTCCCGAACCACCGAAATTGGTATCGAGTGTCCCGTCTTCATTTAAACGCACAACCACCACCGGCGCCCTTGCTCCTAATAACGGCATGATGGCAAGCAGCTTATTGTCCGGAAGAGCGCAAAGCGCCGGCACGTTGTTTGCGCTGATTTCCGGTATCGGAACGAGGAGTACGCCATCGGTGCCAAAAGATGGATCAAGGGTGCCTGGCTTGAAATTTTTGCTTGGAGTAATCATGGCATTGCTTCCACTAAAAATGATGCCCACATTGACATCAAACTATATGGAAACCTAAACCAAGCACTTACACACCTGTCAGAGTTAACAGTTCGGTTTCTTTAATCGGAATAAAAATTCATTTAATGAGCGTAATTCCTCATTAAGACTTCGGCTTGGCCTTCTTCGGCTTCAAATACTTGGTCAGCCCCTGGAACCAGATCACCAGCGCCGGGTTGCCCTTGATCTGGATCGACTTGTCCTGAATCCCCGTCATGAATGCCAGTTGCTTGTTCTTGGCCTGCATCGTGGCAAAACCATAGGCGGCGTCCTTGAAGGCGATGGCGAAGGCAGGCTCCGGGTAAGTGCCGGACCGGCTGGTGATGCGCTGGTTTTTCACGGTGAAATGCCGGGCGACCTTGCCGTCCAGGGTTTGCAATTGAAACACCAATTCCTTGTCGCCCAACTGCTGCTGGAACGCCGGATTGGTCCGACTGGCCTTGCCCATCAACAACCCCAGCATCCACAGCAGAAAACGAAATTTCATGGGCACCGCCTCGTGAGAAAAGATCAATGGCAGGCAGTTTAGCGATTCTTCGGCGCAACGCCATCATCGGATCGCTTTAGCGGAAGATAAGCTTGTTTTCGCGAAAGATGACTGCCAAGTCACAAAACCAGGATCAAAAGATCGCAGCCTTCGGCAACTCCTACACCCATTTCCGTAGGAGCTGCCGAAGGCTGCGATCTTTTCGTCTTTTCCCCCGCCAAACCCTCGGACATTTCCTTCAGCACGCCGGGCTGTTCATGAACTAGGCAGTGCTTTCGAGCGTCGCTAACCTTTGTTCGTCATCGCAAAAAACGGTGACACGGACGTGCAAGTCCGATCTAGGAACGCATTCGTTATGGCTATTCGCCGAGCATTTTTTTATGCTCGCCGACTGTTATGGCGGCTGCGCGTGGGAGACTTTCGGGTCTGCCGGGTTCCTGGACCGGTCTTGCACACCTACGTACAGCTGCCACCCATTTTTCGACGTGCAATCGGAGGGTGCCGGCTCCACTTCCAGGAAGTTTCATTATGTTCAAAGCAACTCCGAATCCCCCGCAAAGCGGCCACAAATCCCGCGTCGAAATGCAGGAAGAAAAAAAGCTCGAAGACGCCGTCACCCGCGCCCTCGACTACTACCTCAAGCCCCAACCCTCCTCCCCACCTGAACCCGAAAAAAACCAGCTCTTCATCGTCTCCCCTCACATCGACACCGAAACCCTGCTGGCCAACGCCTCCGAAGACCTGCAATCGATCAGCACCATCGCCGCCGACCTGGCCGACGACGTGGATGACTCACGCCGCTGCGTCGCCCTGGCAATCAGCCGCATGGCCGATGGGGTGCAGTTGTTGGTTGAGCGGGCGCTGGATCATTTGGAGGCCAAGGAGATGGCGGCGCCTGGGGCCAAGGGGTAGCGCTTGCATTGATGCAGGCTGAGCCGACGCCATCGCGAGCAAGCTCGCTCCCACAGGGGGAATTGGGTTGTCGCGGATATCACAGTCAACTCAAAACAACTGTGTGCGAGCTTGCTCGCGATAGCGGAGTGTCAGGCAACAATGATGCAAGCTGAACCGACGCCTTCGCGAGCAGGCTCGCTCCCACAGTTGGATCGGGGTATGGCCGGAGAGCCAGGTCGGCTATAAGGCCGCCTCGCGAGCAAGGTCCTGCTCAAACAGATCTGAGAGGTGTTCGACCGGGAGAGCCAGGCCGGCTGTCAGGCCGCCTCGCGGTGGACGTTGATTTCGGCGCCCCGTTAACCACGATGGCCGAACGCAGGCATTGTGGAGTGGGCATCCCGGCATGGATGCCGGGATAGCCGCGCTGGGCCATGGATGGCCCTTCGCGGCGGGCCCATGGAGCAATGCCTTCGTTCGGGCATGCCGAGCCTAGGCGAGGCACCGAGTGGTGGGGCATAAAGCGTTTTGCTTACTTTTGCGCTTCTCAAAAGTGAGCCGCTGTAAGAGCGGAACCATAAGCCGCCGTTACCGCAGCAACGGATATGTACCCAGAAACAACTGTGGGAGCGAGCTCACTCGCGAAGGCGGTGTATCAGTCGACATTAATGCCAACTGAACCAGCGCTATCGCGAGCAAGCTCGCTCCCACAAGGTTTTGGGTTTTGGCTGCTGATCAACGATCAACCGCCATCACTCAATCAAACATTCGGGCAAGGAACCGGCGCCCAATCACCCAGGTCCGGGTTCTTGCACATGCTGTTGACCTGAGTGGTACCCGCGCTGGCAACCTGCTTGCTTTCATCCTGCTTGGCCTTGGCGGCCTGCAGAGTTTTCTCGGTGGTCACCGCTTCTTTCGGCACAGTCGGCAGGTCTTTCTTCTTCGCCGGTTGTACGTTCTTGTTCTTTTTCTTGGTGCTGGTCGGAGCCACGACAGGCGTAGTGTCAGCAGTAGCCACAGTCACCACGTCAGTACGCTGCACACCCACTTGCTGCAGGTCTTTCTCGTAAGCCTGGGTGTAATTGTTCAAGTCTTCGGAAGCCTTACCGTTGACCGCAACGATCAGGTCATTCGACTCTTTCAGGCCAGCGACGATTTCCGCCAGGCGCTTGCGACCTTCAGTGTCGTTGACAGTCTTGGCCTTGCGGTCGGCAACCAGTTTGCTGAACGCGTTCTGGTAGCACTGCTGCGAAGTCCGTGCGTAGGCGGTGCTGCGGTCGATGTCGGAGACGCTTTTGTTGACGTCGGCAGCGTAGGACGCAATGCGCTGGTTGTCATCGGCGATCTGCTTCTGGCGCTCGGTGTAGTAACCGGCTGCACCACCGGCCAGGGCACCGCCAGCAGCACCGATGGCAGCGTTGCGACCACGGTCTTCCTTGTCGGCGGTCAGGACGCCCAGCAACGCACCGCCCACCGCGCCGACGGCCGCGCCGGTGACTACGGACTTGGTCATGTTGCCCTCGGTGGAGCGCAGGTGCTGCACCGGCTCGTAGCAGTTAGGGTAGTACTCGACCTTGGTGCTCGAGGCGACCTTGGAGGTCGGCGACGTGGCGCAGCCGGTCAGTACGGTGCTGAAGCCGACAGCGACCATCAGCAAATGACGCTTGGAACCCGAAGCAAAAGGTTTACGGGAGAAAAGCATAGTTGTGTTCTCGTTTTAAGTTTTGACCAGCTCAGCGCAGCCCCATTGCCGCCTGAGTCCCTTCCAAGCTCGCTGACAACGAACACTCAAGACCGCTGAGCGTTCGATGCGAGCAATTCCTTCAATATCGCCGCCGGGTCGGCGCGTTTTTGCTGACGATAGTCCCCGACGTGACGAACGAATAACGTTGCGCGCGCCACCAGGCTCTTGCCCAGTACCGGCTTGCGCTCCAACTCTTCCTTGATGCGTTGAAACTGCGCCTGGATCACGGCATCGGTGTAGCGCGTGCCGGTGGCCAGGTTGTCGATGTAGATCGCCACCGCCCCATCCAGCGCACTGCGACCGTTGTCGATGGCCGTGGCAAACAGCTGGGCGCTGGCCTCGTCCTTGGCGTCCAGGGCGACTTGCCGACTGTTCTGCAGATTGGTCAGGCGAATGTTGTAGTTGTTGACGGTCTCAGCCACCAGGGCCGACGACTGAATCAGGTTGCCCGCCGCTTCCTCGCGCTGCTGGGCGATGAGCGAGACGTTGCGCTTGAGCTCTTCGTTGACCAGCCCCAGTTCGGCTTGCAGGCGCGGGTCGACGCTGGCGGCGATAATGCTGTCCAGGCGTTTGGTCGGGTCTTCGGCGTCATCGATAGCATCGGTCAGCGAAGCCAGTCGGCCTTCTTTCTGCCACTGGGCAAACAGTTCCTTGTAGCGCGAACGCGGCGCCGACAACGCCCCGACGGCCACGCGAAAACCGGTGGTTTCGTTGCTTTGCTCAGTGCCATCGGCGGCGAACAGCGGGTATTCGCGGCGCATGCCGGTGAACAACGTGCCCTCGCCTTCCAAGTAGTTGCCGCCCTTGACCACGAAACCGCCATAAGCGCCCTGGCGGCGGCCGGCGTGCACCAATTGGAAGGACTCCTGGACCATCTCGGCGGCGTTGCCAACCACGTCGAACAGGCCGATAGGGTTCGGCAATTTGGTGCCGATGGGCATCAGCCGCGCCGCCTGGCCGGTGCCGCCGGCAACTTGGTTGAACACCGCCCAATCGGCCAGCGGTCCGTCGCTTTCACTGCCTTCCAGGCGCCGGGGAAACAGGCGCCCTTCCAGATCCTGACGGCTCACGGCCTGCCCGCCTCGGGCGGCGAACTCCCACTCCACTTCCGTCGGCAAGCGCACAAAACCAAGCCCGCCGTCTTCAGCAGAGGTGCCGCGACCGCTCACCGGCAGCAGGTCCTTGTGGTACTTCATCAGCCAGGCGCTGTACACCGCCGAGAAACGCTCGGCCTCGAACTTCGACAGTTTCACTTTGGGCAAACGCCCGGCCACGCCCTGAGGCAAATCGGCTTGCAGGGCTTCACAGGCCGGCGCCGCTTCGCCGCTGGCCAGCGATTGCGCCTGGGCCATGACTTGGGCGTATTGGCGCGCGGTGACTTCGTACTTGCCGATGAAGTACAGCATCGGCTTGAGCGGCGTCTTGGCGTCGGTCTTGGGCATCAACGGCGTGATGGTTTTGTTCCAGTCCTTGGGCAGGTCCTTGAGGGTGAACTGGCCGTTGATGAAGTCACGCCGGTAGCCGGAAATGAACGATTGCTGGTAACCGGCCTCGCCTTCGCTGAACGGATAACCGAGGCTGATCTCACGGTCGTCCAGGGTGCCCTGGGCGAGGATGTAGACGTAGCGGAACACCATCTGCCCTTCGCATGGCAGCGGCAGGCTGACGTCGTCGGGTAACGGCTTGGGATTGTCCAGCTTGTCCGTGCCTTCATCAGCCCATGTCAGGCTGGCCAGGCTCAGCGCCACGGCGGCGCCCAATAACTTATACATCGCGAATTCCTTCACACGCCTGGATGCGCGCCACCCGCCAGCCGCCACACGCCGCTGCCACGGCGCTGACGCCGAGCACGGCCAGCAGGGCCAAGGTGTAATGACGCACCAGCAGATGGCTGGCGTACTCGCCCGGCATCTGCGCAAATAAATGGTTCAGGCCCGACTGCGCCAGGCCATACAGCCCGACACTCAGCAGAGCCGCAAAGGTGGCGCTGTAGAGCGCCTGCAACACAACGAACAACAGAAGCGCCGCGGTGGAAACCCCCAGCAGGCGCAACACCGACAGCTCCCGGCGCTTACGCTCGACCGCCGCCAGGGCACCGGCAAAAATCGCTGCGAAGGCCCCGACCAACGCCAACCCGGCGATGATCCAGAAGACGATCGACAGGTTGCGGCTCAACGATTGCACTTGGGCGATGGTCTGGGCCTGAGTCGATACCAACAGGTTCTGCCCAGCGAAATACTGGCGCAGCGGCTCGACGTCGGCGAGGCGGCGTGCGTACAGGCGAAACGCTGGATACACCCGCTGCCCGCTCACGCCCACCGCGTCACCCGGCCAGCCGAACGCGGGCACGGCACGTCCGTCGCGGTAATCCTCGGCCGCCTCCAGCAACGCCAGCGGCGCGAATAAACCATCGCGGGCAAAGGCTTCCAACGGCAGCACGTGCAACACCTGCACCCGCGTGCGCTGCGCCTCGCTGCGCCCGGCCACCTGCCGACCAAAACTGGCCTGCAACCAATCACCGGGCTTGGCGCCGAGCTTTTCAGCGGCAGTCTGGCTGAGCACCACTTGATCCAAACCCTGAGGCACCGGCAGGTGATCGAACAACGGATCGTTGGCCGCGGTGGGAATCATCTCGACCGTGACGAGCGACGCATCGCTGCTCAGTTCCGCCGTGGCGGCGATCTGTCGGGTGCGCGGCAAGGCAAAAGCAACGTCGCCGCGCTGGCTCAATTGCTCGACGAACTCGGCACTGAAGCGACCGCCGCCCAAGGGGATGATTTCCCGGGTGGCTGGGTCGTTCTGCAGGCGTTCGGTGAGGCTGCTGACCAGGCCGAATTTCAGGCCAAACAACACCAGCAATGGCGCCACCACGGCAACCAGGGCCAGCACCGAACAGGCCGACAGCCAGGCATCGTTGCGGTAATCCTGCCAGGCCAGGGAAGCCACCAGCGCGCCGCGCATCAGCAAGCCTCCCCGAGGGTGGCGGTGACGCCGCCATCGACATCGCGGCGGCAACTGATCCGGCGCACCTGCAAACCGCTGGCGCGGGCCAGCGCCTCGTCATGGGTGGCGACCACACAGCACACACCGTGTTCGCGGGCCTGGGCCACCAGCAACTGCATGACGCGCTCGGCGTTCAGCGGGTCGAGGGCAGCCGTCGGCTCATCGGCCAGCAACAGCCGCGGAGCATGGGCCAGCGCCCGGGCACAGCTGACCCGCTGGCGTTGGCCGACGGATAAATCCGCCGGTCTCTTGTCCAGTTGATCGGCAATATCCAATTGCCTAGCCAGGCGCATCACGCTGCCGTCATCCTTCAAACCCAACAGTTTTCGCGACAACTCGATGTTGCCGCGCACGTCCAGGAAACCCAACAGGCCGCCGGTTTGCAGAACATAGCCCAGGTGGCGACTGCGCAGCTCGGCCAAGGTGCCCTGTTGCGACGCACGCCACAATTTGGCGATGTCCAGCGGCGCGTTGGCAGGGCTGAAGTCGAACCGCCCGGCCTGATCCGGCGCCAGCACCAGCGCCAGCAGATCCAGCAAGGTGCTCTTGCCACAACCACTGGGCCCAACCACTGCCAGTTGTTCACCGCCGCGCAATTGCAGCCGTGGAATCACCAGGCTGTAGCGCTGGCTGCCGGCGCCCCGGCTTTTGTGCACTGCGCTCATGTCCAGCATCACGGCAGCGTCGACAACGGCACGCGGTACAAGGCGTCACCCGGCTCGGCATCGCCGAAACGCACCCAGTTCGCCAAGTCGTTGTGGAAGGTCTCGTAGAGGCGGATTTTCGAATCCAGCTCGTCGATGAAGTCTTCCTGCTCGGCCACGCTCAAGGACAGCCATAAATCCTGGGTCATGTTCAACGACTTGCTGCGGTACGGCAGCCCTTCGAGGTACTCGCCGAGGATCCCGCCATCGGCCAGGTTGCCGCCCTTGCGCAAGGCCGATGGGTCGCGGCTCATGTAGGCGCTGGCACTGGCGATTTCCTGGAAGAAATCCTTGGGCGAACTCTGGGTCTTGCGGGCCGCGTCGACGATCAGCTTGAGCGATTGCTGCAAGTCGTTGAGTTGCAGCTTGGTCAGCATCACACAGACCTGGAACGCCGGCAGCGCCGGGTTGGTCAGGTCGCGGTCGGCAGTCCAGGCGCTGACCAGTTGCGGGGCCTGGCTGGCGGATTTGCGCCCCAAAAAGTCCATGTGCATCGCGTAGCCGACTGCCGCCGATTTGTCGGCCAGGCTCGGCGCGGCGCTCAGCAGCGGCACGGCTTGCGGCTTGTTGCTGCGCACCTGATGCACCAGGCCGGCGAACACCGAGCCGATCTCGTCCACCCGCTCGCCGAACTTGCGTACATCGGCGCCCGGCACCGGAATGTACAGGTCACCAATCTGTGGGTTGGCGTCGGCGGTCAGGGTGCGGTACTGGCTCTGGGCGCCGGCGTGGGTTTTCTTGCCGGCGTCGCTGAGCAAGTGCAGAGCGTAGATCTTGATCTGCTTGCCCAGCGCCGCCTGGCGCACTTCGGCCTCGTTCATTTGCGTGGCGGCAAACGGGTCGTTCTTGCGCAGGGCACCGGCGTCGGTGACCAACAGGATCAAGCGCCCGCCGTAACCGGACCAGTCCATGCCTTCGACAGCTTCCATGACCCCGGCAAACGCATCTTCGTTGAACGAATGGCTCGACACCGTGGACGCCTTGACCTGCCGCGCCAACTCCATGAAGCGTTGCGGGTCGCGGCCCTGTTCCAGGGTGATCAAGGTCTTGGCGACGTATTCCAGGCCCGGGGTTTTCTTGATGCTGCTGCGAAAACCCACCATGCCGAAGCTGACGCTGTCCAGCTCGCCACGCTCGGCGATGCGGGTTTGCAGTTCGTGGACCACGTCGCGGACCTGGTCGATGTAGGGCTGCATCGACACGGTGGTGTCCACCACCAGCACCACGGCGGTACGGAATGCGTCGGCGTTGGCGGTGGTGATGGGCGTATTGGGCGTCGCCCTGGGCGTGTTGCCCGGGTCGATGGACGCCACGTTCAGCAACTGCACCGGCTGGCCGTTCTCATCCAGGCTCTCGCGGGAATCGAAGATCGGCAACAGGTAGAACTGGCTCTGCGGCACGGCGCTGGCAGCCGGTTCCAGGGCCAGCACTTGCTGGTCTTCTTGCGGGCTTTGCTGGGCCTTGAGCAGCACGTTCTTGGCCGCCGAAGGGTTAGCCAGCAGCTTTTCCACTTCGCCGGGCTGACGCAGGAACATCACCGGCGCCCGGCCGGAACGTTCGGTGAACTTGAGCACCAGGCTTTGCTTCCAGTCGCTGACCTGGGCGGCGGGCAGCCAGCCGTCGCTGCGCCCATCGGTGGCGGCGCCGACGCGCACCCACGCGCTGCCGTCGACGTCCTTGCGCTGATACACGTACAGCACGGAAAACGCCGGCAGCGCCTTGCCCGGCGCGGCACCCGGTGCATCGGCGAGCTTCGCCCCCGGTTTGCTGAGCACGCGCTGGAACAGGGTTTTCTTGCCGGCCATCAACAGCGGACGCTGGCCGCCGTCAGCTTCGGTCGCCACGGGTGGCTGAGCGGGAGGGGCAACAGGAGGCTTGACCGCTGGCACTTCGGGGGCCTTCGGCGGGGACACCTCGGGAGGCTTGGCCGACGTCGTCGTGGCAACCGGCGTTTTCACCGCTTTGCCATCGTCACCGGACAACCACCAATAACCGGCACCACCTAAGGCCAGCGCCACGGCAACCGCGACAGCGGCGAGGGCGAACACCGGCCCCTTGCGCTGTTCCGACACCGAGGACTGAGGCGTCGGTTTTGCGGGCGGCGGAACGGGCTTGGGCTGCGATTGTGGCTGCGGTTGTGAGTAAGCCGGGCCGCTGGGAATGTCGATGGACATGGGCGTCAAACCCGCCAAGTCATCAACCGGCTTGGGCGTTTCCGGCAGTTGCAACGACAACGGCCGGATCAGCGTCGCTTCCGATTCCTGAGGCAGGTTATCCAGCGCCCGCAGCAACGCCGCCGCATCCGGGAAACGCTCCGCCGGATCCTTGGCCAACAGCTTGCGCAGCACATCCTGGTAACGGCCATGGTGCACCGGCAATTCCGGCAACGGTTCAGTCAGGTGCGCCAGGGCCGTGGACAGCGCATCGTTACCGGTATACGGCAGTTTGCCGACGAGGATTTCATAGAGCACCACGCCCAGGGCATACAGGTCGGCGCGGCCATCGATGTCCTGCCCGCGGGCCTGTTCCGGGCTCATGTAGCTGGGCGTGCCGACGGCGAAGCCGGCCTGGGTGAATTGGGTGCGGTCGTCCAGGGACTTGGCGATGCCAAAGTCCGAGAGCACCGCCGTGCCGTCGGCACGGAACAGAATGTTCGCTGGCTTGACGTCACGGTGGACCAGGCCCAGACCGTGGGCATAACCCAGGGCCGAAGCGATCTGGCGGATGTAGGTCAGGCCCTGCTCTGGCGTCAGGCCCGCCGCGATGCGTTCCTTGAGCGTGCCGTTGGGCAGGTACTCCATCGCCATGTAATACAGCTCACCGACGTTGCCGATGTCATGGATGGTCACGGTGTGCGGGTGCGACAGGCGCGCCAGGGTCTTGCCTTCGCGCAGGAAGCGCTCGCAGAAGGTCGGGTCAGCCGCCAGCGCAGCGGCCATGACTTTCAACGCGACCTTGCGTTCCAGCGAGCGCTGGGTCGCCAGGTACACACTGGCCATCGCACCTTCACCGATCGGCCCTTCGATGTCGTAGCCGGGGATGACAATGTTCAGGGTCAAGCTCATGACGGCACCTTCACGACAACCACGGTGATGTTGTCTGGGGCACCGCGCATCAGGCCCAGGGACACCAGGCTGCTGGCGATTTCGCCGGGCTCGTCGTGGCTCAACACTTCGCGGATTTCATCGTCCTCGACGGTCTTGGTCAGCCCGTCGCTGCACAGCAAGTAGCTGTCGCCGGGGACCAACAACAACTCGGCCATCGCCAGGTTCAGTTGCGCCTCGACGCCAATGGCCCGGGTGACGATGTTGGCCCGTGGATGCACCCGCGCCTCGGCTTCGCTGAGCAGGCCACTGTCTTGCAGGTCCTGGACGTAGCTGTGATCGCGAGAGACGCCTTCGAGCACGCCATCGCGCAGGCGATACAAGCGACTGTCGCCGGCCCACAGGCACATGCCACGCAGGTCGCGGGTAGCCAGTACCACCACGGTGCTGCCCATCATGGTCACGCCACGGTTGGCGGTTTCCTCACGCACAGCGGCGTTGACCCGCAACAGGTCGCTTTGCAGCGCCGCGACGTATTCGTCCAGCGAGCGGCCCACGGCAATGTTGCGCAGGCTGTCGACGATCAGGCTGCTGACATAGTCGCCCGCCGCGTGCCCGCCCATGCCATCGGCGACCACCCACAAGCCGTTTTCCGGCAGGTCCAGGCAGGCGTCTTCGTTGACCTGGCGGACCATGCCGACGTGGCTCTTGCTTGCAGACTTGAATGCTTTTCCGGCACTTGGACGCATCTACACAACACCCTCTTGGCCGAGCAAAAATTGCGCAAAATCGGCGGCGGCCGGTAGGCCGTGGCACCGCATCAAACCGGGCGCGATGCGCTCCGAACCCTGGCCCCACCACAGGCTGACGCCTTCGCAAGCCGACTCAGCCAGGGCACTCATTCGCCGCTGCGGGTCAGTGGCATCGAAGTGGTGCAGGCTGGCAAACCGGCTGCTGGGGGTGCGCGGCAGGTACATCGGGCTCCCCAGGTTTTCCAGTTCTGCGCCGAAGGCTTCGAAACTGCCCTCCACGTTCAACGTGCTCAGCAACAGGTTCTCCACCCGTTCGAACCAGTCGTCCGCACCGCCCACCACCGATGCCGGGTCCGCGTCGGGCTCCAGCAGCACCGCGACGGTCAGCGGAAAATAGCGGCCGACCCGGTCGATACTTGGCATCACCACGCCGACGGCGGCGTCCGGCCCACACACCCCGGGCGCCACCATGAAGCGCCACAGCGGGCTGACCAGGTAGGCATCCAGCCAACGCTCGCCGAGACTGGCCTGGCTGGCGAGCAGACCCGCCGCCAGCCACGAGTCCCACGGGCTGATAAAGCTCTGCGGCAAACCACGGCTGACGAAGTCGCCGCGGCTGGCCAGCTTTCCGTAGAAGCCCGGCGTACTCATAGCCGCTCCGGCAGGCTGAAGCCGCTGAGCACCCGGCTCTTGAACGGGTTGAAGGCGCTGTTGGCGCGCAACTCGTAAGAGGCGCTGGCGCCATCGACCCGCAGCCGCAGGTTGAAGCGATCCGGCGAGTTGCCGGCGGTCAGGTCCGATTGCTCCAGCAGTCGGAACCAGGCCCATGGCCCGTCCAGGGTGATGCCGGAACGACCGCTGGAGGAAGGCGGCATGATCGAGATCCGCACCACGCCAATACTGCCCGGGTTAGGCCATTGCATGGCGGTCGGACGGCTCGGGCCGTGGTCGTAGCTCAACTGCTGGCCGTCGAGGTCGAGCAGAAATTGGGTGATGGTCGAGTCCATCGCCACCGGTTTGAGCTCGAAACGCACCATCGGCTGGGTGCCGCCGGAACGGAAGAACGCATCGCGGATGGTCGCCGCCCGCTGGAAGGTCTGCAGCACGCCAGGGGCGATGCCAAGCTTCTGCGCCGCGCCCGGCTGCCAGCGCCAGGTCGGAGTCGAGGTGTCGACGTAGGGTTGCAGGTACTTGCGGAAGTAATTGTCCATGACCCCGCCAACCCCGAAGAACTGACCAAAGTCATCCAGGGTCGCGTCCCGCGCACTGCCCGGCGACATCGGGTAACGCCCAGCCAGAGACTGGCGGTAGATGTTCACCACTTCGCTGGTCCAGGCGGCGTTCAGTTGGTTGCGTACCCCACCCATCATGCTGTTGGTGGTGGAGTTGACCACCGACTTGACCAGGCCCTGCACCAGCGGCGGTTGACGTTCAGCGTTGAGGCTGACGCGGGTGGCCGCGGCCGCTGCCTGGTTCTTGGCTTCACCGAGCAAGGCATCGCCGCTGGCACCGACCATGGCACTGACCTGCACGTACAAGGCGTTCATGTCGGCCAGCAGGCCGTCGATGGCCGCCGGTTCGCCTTCTTGCTTACTGACGATGCTGTTGAGCTCGGCGAAGTGCGTGGTGATCGGATCATCGCTGGTCGCCGGTGCGTTTGAGCTCGCCTGCTCCTGGCCGAGCAAACTGCCCAGGCGCTCCTTGAGCTTGTCCACGCCACCCTCCACCGGCGCGCCTTGGGCGGCCAGCAGGCGTTCATCCTGTTGCAGGTCGGTTTCCTTCGCCACGGCCACCAGCAGCTTCTTCAACGGCGAGCTCGGGCCGGAAAGCACCCGCAGCACATCGGCGGCCTGGGCCACGCTGGTGATCGGCACGAAGTCGATATCCGCCAGCAAGGCGTCCCATTGGCGCTGATAGTCCTGGAAGTACAGGCGACGTACATCGGCGGCCAGGCTGGCGACGTTCTGCTGATCGGCCTGTTCGTGACCCAGTACCCACTGCTCTTCGGCCAGGGTGCCGGTCTGGCTCAGACTGGTGAGCAGGAAGCCCTGACGGTAGCCCTTGACGGTGAAGAAGCCGCTCAATGGCTCGCCCAACGGCTTGCCGCTCTTGCGGCTGAACACCAGTGCCGCGTCACGCCCGGCGGCTTCGTTGATGCGGAAGTCCGGGATGCCTTCGGGCAGCTTCTGGCGCTTGATCCGGTCGTAGACGCGCTGGGCCACGGGCAATTGCTGCAACTGCCGGCGCAGGTCTTCGACCAGGCGCGGGTCGAGACGCGCCAGCGGCGGACGCCGCTCGAACAGCGCCTGCAAATGCGCGGTCAGGGCCTGGCGCTGCTCGGCCGGCAAGTCTCGCGGCAGGCTGCGGTCCCAATCCAGGGCGATCCAGGCCTTGATGAAGTCGGCATCGTAATGCTCGGTGTCAGCGAGCATCAGGTAGGCCTTCAAGCCTTCGTAGAGGAAATCCGAATTACCGCCACTGTGCAGTTGCTCTTCGATGCGCGTCAGCAGCCGCGGGGCGAACACCGCAATCAACAACTTGCGATAGACGCTGCCGGATTCGGCTTCGAGCATGTCGCCCTGGTACAGGCCCAGGCCTTCGGCCCAATCGGGCGCATCGTCGGCCAGGTGTTTCACGGCGTTGAGCAATGGCAACACCGCCAGTACGTCGCGCTGGGCCGGGCTGAGGTTTTGCACGGTCTGGCCCAACGGCGCGACCTTCTGGTCGACCTGAGTGATGTAGGCCTGGTTGGCGCGGTAGCTGACCCACCACAACGTGCTGACCACCAACACCAGCACCACGGTGGAGGCCAGTACGCCGCGGGCGATCCATTTGCGCCGACGCTCGACCTTCGGATCGACGCCCACCAGCCCGCGCTCGGCGAAAGCCACGGCGGTGAAGAGTTTTTCGATGAAGTAACTGCGCCCGGTGCCGGTCTGGCGCGCCAGGTGCTGACGGTCCAGGTTCATGCTCTGGGCCATGGAACCGATCAGGCGATCGATCGGGCTGCCTTCCTGGGTGCCGCTGGTGAAATACACCCCGCGCAGCAACACGCGCTCTTCGAAGGCGTTGGGTTTGAACACGCCTTCGAGAAAGCTTTGCAGGCAATCTTTCAAGGCGCCGAACTGCTGCGGGAAGCCATAGATCAGATCGCGCCGCGCCGGGTCGCGCTCTTGCTGCAAGCGCTCGACCAAGCGGTCGTTGAGGCGCTGCTCCAGGCCGGTGAATTCGCTTTGCAGGTGCGCCAGCGGGCTGTCGTTGCCCTTGCCATCGTCCAAGGCGAAGGTCATGCCCCAGACCTGGGCGCGCTCTTCCTTGCTCAGGGTATCGAAATACTCCATGAACCCGGGCACCAGGTCGAGCTTGGTGAGCATCAGGTAGATCGGGAAGCGCACGCCCAATTGGGTGTACAGCTCCTGGATCCGCAAGCGGATCGCCGCGGCATGGGCGGCGCGCTCGGCGTCGCTGCCCAGCAGCAGGTCGGACAGGCTGATGGCGATGAAGGCGCCGTCAATCGGACGCCGGGCCCGTTGTTTTTTCAGCAGGCCAAGGAAGCCCAGCCACGCAGCCTTGTCGACGGTCGCGTCACTGTCCTGGGTGGTGTAGCGGCCAGCGGTGTCGAGCAGGACAGCCTGGTCGGTGAACCACCAATCGCAATTGCGCGTGCCCCCCACGCCACGTACCGCACCGGCGCCCAGTTGCGCGGCCAGTGGGAAATGCAGCCCGGAATTCACCAGCGCAGTGGTCTTGCCCGAACCCGGCGGGCCGATGATCACGTACCACGGCAACTCGTAGAGGTTGCGGCGCTCGTCACCGCCCAGCTTGGCTTTCTTGAGCAGCGCCAGGGCTTCGTCCATGCGCTGGCGCAGGGTTTCGAGCTCTTCGGCAGTGGCGATGCTGCTGGGGTCGGGCGGGGTTTGCGCGGCCAGGCTGCGCATCACTTCGGCGGCCTGACGGCGGGCCTGGATGATGCGGAATACCCGGTAGGCGATCCACACCGCGAACACCAGGATGATCAACGCCCAGCGCCGGCCTTCGGGCACCAGCCACTCCAGCAGCGGGCCGACGAACCAGATGATCAGGCTCAGGGCAATCAGCCCCAGCAACGGAATGACCCAGCGGGTCATAAAACTGAAAAACGCCTTCACTCGACCCCCTCCGCCAATACTGTGATTTCAACCCGACGATTGCGTGCACGCCCCTCTGGGGTGGCGTTGGAGGCAAGCGGCTCGGTGTCGCTGCGGCCTTCAGCGCTGAAGCGCTCGGGCTGGCCGGTCTTGGCCGAAAGAATCTCCAGCACCGACCGGGCCCGCGCCTCGGACAAGGCCCAGTTGGAGGGGAACCGGAGGGTGGCAATCGGCCGATTGTCGCTGTGGCCGGTCACCAGGACCTGGCCCTTGACCTTGCGCACCGCATCGGCGATGCGCAGCATCAACGGCTGGAAATCGTCCTTGATGCTGGCGCTGCCAGAGGCAAACAGCTCATCGCCACGGATGGTCACCACCGAGCGGTCAACGGCGTCCTCCACAGCAATCCGGCCGGCCCTGATCTCATCGGCGAGGAAACCGGCCAGGCGTGGTCGTTCGATCACTTTCGGCTGCGCCACGGGACGGTCGATGGTCTGCACCGGGATTTCACCCAGGAAATGAATGTTCTTGAACACCGGCTCGGCATCGGAAGCCAGCTTCATGCGCAGGCCGAACAGCAGCGCCAGCAGCAGCGCCGCGCCGATGGCCACGGCGATCCACGGCGGCATGAATTGGGCCAGTCGATCGCGGGCCACGGTGACACCGCGCCAGTGCGCCGACAGCTCACGCTCGTAGTCGCCACGGGCGCTGCGGATCACGCCCGCGGTGCGCTCACGCAAGGCTTCCAATTGGCTGCGACCGTCGTTCATCACCCGGTAGCGCCCCTCGAAACCCAGGCACATGCACAGGTACAACAGCTCCAGCAGATACAAGCGCTCACGCGGGCTTTGCAGGCAATGCTCCAGCAGCTGGAAGACCTTCTCACCGCCCCAGGCTTCGTTGTGCACGGTGATCAACAGGCTCTGCTTGCCCCAGTCGCTGGTGCCGCCCCACGGCGTGCTCAACACCGCCTCATCGAGGGCGGTGCACAAGGCGTAGCGAGCCAGCAACACCTCGTTGCGCACCACGCCGGCGGCCTCGGCGCGCTCTTCGAACTGGCGCAGGTAGGCCAGCAGTTGCGCGCGCAAGCTGGCTGGCGCCGGGTGAGCAATGGTGCTGCGCAGGCGCGTCAGCAGGGCCAACAACGGGCCGGCGGCGCTTTCCAAGGGGTTGAGGCCTTGGGCTTTGCCCGTCAGCACCGGCGCGGCCGGCATCGACAGTGGTGCCGGCGCAGGTGTCGGCTGTGGACGACCAGCGTCCGGGCGGAAGGGATCTCCACCACGGCCACCGGGCGTTGGCATGAACTGGGTACGATCGTCGTTACTCATCGCGGTTTATCCTCGGATCGCCCAGAAAGCCAGGTTCAGCCCCGGGAACTGGCCGGCGATGTGAAACGCAAAGCCGCCGGAGTTGCTCAGTTGTTGCCAGTGGTCGCTGCCCCGATCGAGTTCGTAGTAAGTCGAACCGGCGTGGTACGGCAGTTGCCGTGGCGCCACCGGCAACGGCAGCAGGCCGATGCCCGGCAGCTGCAGGTTGACCAGGTCGCGGATGTGTTCCACCGAACCGACCTTGCTCTGCTGGCCGAAGCGCCCGCGCAGGGTTTCGGCCGGCACATCGGCGCGCACCACCAGGATGAAACTGGCGCTGTCGAGCAGGGTTTTGTCGGCCAGCATCGCCACGTGGATGCCGTAGGCTTTCTCGACAATCGGGATCGGCGTGGCCTTGCTGTCGATCAGCATCGACAGGGCTTCACGCAGGGCCTGCATCACCGGCGCGTAGCTGAGCGCCAGGTCATCATGCTGGTATTGCGGGTATTCCTGCGGTCGCCGCCCGGAAGCGGTGAACGTGGAGAACTCGCCGGCCAGGCTCACCAACTCGCTGTAGAGACGCTCTGGGTGCAAGGGGCTCAACTGGCTCAGGTGCTGGATCAGCGGCTGGGCACGGTTGACCAGTTGCAGCAGCATGAAATCGGCGATCTCCGAAGCGCCACCGGCACCGGAAGCCACCACTCGCCCGGCCAAGGCTTCGCCGCGCTGATGAAGCAGGCCCAGCAGTTCGCTGCGAAACGCAGCCAGCGGTTTGGAGGCGGCCACATCCAGCAGCGGTGGGATGTAGCTGTCGTCGAGCACCAGAGCGCGGTCGGCACGTTTTTCCTTGATGCGCACCACACCGACAGCGGCGTAGTCACCGATGCCATCCTGTGCGGTCAACAGGCGCAGCGCCCGGGAACCCAGGGCCACCGGCGCGCGGTTTTCGAAGGGCGCGTTGTCGTCGCGCACTTCGCACACCTGGCTCACATAGCGTGCAGCGCCGAGGTCTTCGCCTTCATCCACGGTGTCACGGGCGCCGGCACGCTTGAGCGGCAAGGCCAGGTACACCAGGCCATCGCGCAGGTTGTCATCGACGTTCAGCGGTGTGGGCGCCAGGTCATCCTGGGGAATGTTGAACGGCGTGCCGTCCGGCAACAGGCCGCGCGCCGAGATGATCGCCAGCTTGCCCTGGGCCAGCAGGCCCTGGTCGATCAGCAATTCGGAAAAACCCCAGGCGCCGGCCGACAATGGGCGGCTGCGAGCGTCGATGAGGTTTTCCAGATAACGGTCGTGCTGTTGGAAGTGCTGCGTTCCAATGAACATGCCTTCCGACCAGACCACGCGATTGTTCCAGGACATGGGGGCTCCGATTGCTTATTGGGCAGGGCTGGATGGGGGGACGACGACGGCGCTGCGCACGGCGCGCACATCGAGGCTGATCTGGTATTCGGTGTATTCGCGCGCCGGGACGTTCATCACCGTGCGCCACAGCGACTGGTCCAGCTCGCGATAGCCCACCAATATGCCGATGTGCCGCGTGGCCGGGTCGAGGTCGCGTTGCAGGCTCAATTGCTGGCCGGGCTGGATCAGCACCTCGTCCTGATCGATCAGGTCGGCGCCCAGCGTTGCTTGGGCGCGTTCGGCCAGGGCGAAATAATCGGAACGGCCGAAGGTGGCAGCATTTTTCAATTCGAAAATGCGCACCCGGACTGGGGCCGGCTGGCCGGTGGCACCGGGGTTGAGCCCGGCAATGGCATGGAAATGCAGCTCGACGGCAGCGGTGTCGGCCTCAGCTTCTTCGGGCTGGGGTTTGGCCGCATCCTTGGCGCACGCCGTCAGCAGAAGCGCGGTGGCGACTGCGAGTAAAAACCTGGGAATCATCCTGCGTCCTCAATGACGTTTGAGCTATCCGTTGTTGGCTTATCAGTATTGTTATAGGACAGCGCCGCTCAACGGCGTCGCTGTCGTGTGCTGTGTTCTTCGTAGGCGCGACTGAATTCACGCCCGAACAAGTCTTGGAAATCCTCCTGGGCCTCCCGGGAAATATTGCTGTAGAGCTCGGTGAATTGCTGCCAGTACTGGGCCTGTCGCGAGCCGCTGAAAATCCCCGACAACCCACCGGGCTTGCCCATGCGCTCTTCCAGTTGTGCCGGCTCGAAGCGCGTCAGCAAATGCTTGATCGCCGCTTCCACGCCAGCCATCACCGCCAGTTGGTGAGCGCGCAGGTCATCGAAGCTGTCACGCACCGCCGCGTCCGGGGCCATGAACGCCTGATTGCCGTGACGCAGCAGCAACAGCAACGCTTCGTCGACATTAGGCGCGAATTTCAGTGGGTTGTTTTCCACCGGCTGGATCATCGTCTGCTGGATGCGGAACTCACCCTTGAGGCTGCTGCGCGCGCGCAAGACATCGATCAAGCCTTCGACCATCAACCGATAACTGCGCCCGATGCTTTCCATCTGCGCTTCGGCCTGGGCCTTGTCCAGGCGCAACTGATCGAGCCCGGCGCCGCGCAGGAAGGCCTGCAGCAGGTCGGGCTGCGCGGTGTCGACCGCAGTGGCCGGGGGTTCAGCACGGGTGACTGGCGCCTCACGCAATGGCGCGGGCTCCTTCGGCACACTGACCTCAGCGACCGGAATCGGGGGCACGGGAACCGGCACCGGCTCAATTACCGGGGGTGGTATTACCGGTGGCGGCGCAACGGAAACCGGGGTGACGGGCACCGATGCAGGTTTGTCACTGAACGGGTCCCAGTCGTCCGGGATCACCGAGGCAGACGCCGTTGCCACGGGCTCGATCACGGGCGGCGGACTTGGCCGAGGGATCGGCGTCGGCGGACGAAAATTGTGCTGCTCAGCTGGAACATGGTCCGGCTGGGTGGCCGGCGGAACGCTGGTCGGGGCCAGGAAATCGAACAGATCCGGCAGGGTGTCCATGGCCGACCCACCCTGGAAATGCGCCGGCGGGGCCGCTGGTATCGACGATGGCGTATTCACCGCGGCGCCCTGGCGCCCCATCAACGCTTCGAAGCTGCTGGGTGCTTCGGCGAACGGGTTGCTGTCGGTGACCGGCAGGTTGAAATCGACGCGCGCCTGGATTTCATAATCACCGATGCGGATAACTTCGCCATCCTGCAGCGGCTCGCTGTTGCCTTTGCGAAGGCGAATGCCAGCCTTAACCAATTCCACACCATTAGTACTGTTATCGGTTAAGTAATAGCGCCCGTCTTTGTATTGGATAACGCAATGTTTGCCCGAAACCAGGCGCTCAGGATCCGGCAATACCCAGTCATTATCGGAATTACGGCCAATTGCCATCACTCCCTGGTCCATGGACTTTTCAGAACACTGACCCGGGGTAATCTTGTGATAACTAGTGATAGTCAAACACAGCGGCATCTCGCCTCCTTGCTGAAATACTTGTCGTGTCGCCGCACGCAGGTGGTGGACAAGCCCACGCTCCGACGACTCGCTATCAAAACCCTGCCAGCACCGCTAAAACGGCTATTTGCCAGCATGATTGCTAATCTTAACCGGCTTGCGTGACAAAAAACCTGCATTGGTACCGGCTTCGACTTACGGGTCGCGCGGGCTGTTAAGCACCTCACAACTGTAACAAAGCCGAAATAGCTTACCTTGACAAGCGATAAGTACTACACCAAAAATGCACAACTTCTTGAATATACATGATGGCACTTTAAGATCATTGAGCATCTAAAGGGCCATTAGCTTCGAGGGACATGCGAAGTTTCATCCGAAACTTGTGTGTGAACTGCCCGACTTCTTCAAGCGGGTGATAGGGAGATCGATCCAAGTGGATGTGCCTTTGCTGCTCGCCGCCGTTTCCGCGACTTCGCCGTGCGGTGAAGATTTGGAATATGACGCGGATTTCTTGCGCCTGGAACGCGATTCCCGAGGCCAGCCCGAGCGCAGCATGGGCGACTCGATTCTGCCTGCCGAACCCCCTGAGTGGCGCAGCATCCAGCAGCAAAGCCTGGACCTGCTGCAACGCAGCAAAGACCTGCGCATCACCCATTACCTGCTGCAAAGCTCCCTGGCCCTGGAAGGCATCCCGGGCCTCGCCCGCTCGCTGACGTTGATCAGCGAATTGCTCAAGCAATACTGGGCCGAGCTGCACCCGCGCCTGGACGCCGACGACGACAACGACCCCACCGTGCGTATCAATGCCCTCGCCGGCCTGACGTCCGATGTCACTATTCGCCTGCTGCGCGAAAGCCTCCTGGCCCGTTCGCGGACCTTCGGTGCCGTCAGCCTGCGCGCCGCCGCCAACGCCAGCGGCCTGCAAAGTTTCCCGGATGAAAACCTCGGTGCCGAACAACTCGCCGGAGCCTTGCTCGACAGCGATCCCGAGCAGTTGGAAATCACCCGTGCCGCGCTGCTGGAAGCCCGCAGTGCCGCCGAAGCCATCGAGCAGCAAGTCAGCGACCAGGTCGGTTCCGCCCAGGGCGTGGACCTTGGCCCGCTGAAGCAACCGCTCAAGATGGCGTTGCAGATTCTCGGTCAGTTCGCCCCGCAGAGTGGCGACAGCGCCGTATCCGATCCCGTGAGCGACGACAGCGCAACGACAACGGAATATGCCAGCGCGCCAAGCACACCGCGCAACACCGGCACCAGTACCGTCAGCGGTGAAATCAACAACCGTGATGACGTGCTGCGCAGCCTGGACCGGATTCTCGCTTACTACACCCGTCACGAGCCCTCCAGCCCCCTGCCGGTGCTGTTGAACCGGGCCAAGAATCTGGTGCACGCCGACTTTGCGGCCATCGTGCGCAACCTGATTCCCGACGGCATGAGTCAATTTGAAAACCTGCGCGGCCCAGACAGCGAATAAAAAGCGAGCTGATCACGCAGTCACGTCATCGGTACCCCCGATGACGCCAACACCGTCGCTCAAGCGACCAGGAGCAGCAACGTGGCGAAGCAAAGTTCTCAGAAGTTCATCGCGCGCAACCGCGCGCCTCGAGTGCAGATCGAGTACGACGTCGAGCTCTACGGCGCCGAGAAAAAGGTCCAGTTGCCCTTCGTCATGGGGGTAATGGCCGACCTCGCCGGCAAGCCCGCCGAGCCTCTGGCACCGGTAGCCGATCGCAAGTTCCTCGAGATCGACGTCGACAATTTCGACTCGCGCCTCAAGGCCATGCAGCCGCGCGTGGCGTTCCATGTGCCCAACGAACTGACCGGCGAAGGCAACCTGAGCCTGGACCTGACCTTCGAAAGCATGGACGACTTCAGCCCGGCGGCCGTGGCCCGCAAGGTCGATTCGCTGAACAAATTGCTCGAAGCGCGCACCCAGTTGGCCAACCTGCTGACCTATATGGACGGCAAGACCGGCGCCGAAGAAATCATCATGAAGGCGATCAAGGACCCAGCGCTGTTGCAGGCCCTGGCGAGCGCGCCGAAGCCAGCACAGGATCAATGACATGACTGACAATACCGCCCGCGAAGGCGCTCAGAACCTGGGTGCCACCCAAGAAACCAGCGAGTTCGCGTCCCTGCTGCTGCAAGAATTCAAGCCCAAGACCGAGCGCGCCCGCGAAGCCGTCGAGACCGCCGTGCGGACCCTGGCCGAGCAGGCCCTGGCGCAGACTGACCTGGTGTCCAACGACGCCATCAAGTCGATCGAATCGATCATTGCCGCCATCGACGCCAAGCTCACCGCCCAGGTCAACCAGGTCATCCACCACCCCGACTTCCAGCAGCTGGAAAGCGCCTGGCGTGGCCTGCACTACCTGGTCAACAACACCGAGACCGATGAGCAGCTCAAGATCCGCGTGCTCAACATCTCCAAGACCGACCTGCACAAGACCCTGAAGAAATTCAAGGGCACTGCGTGGGACCAGAGCCCGATCTTCAAGAAGATGTACGAAGAAGAATACGGCCAGTTCGGCGGCGAGCCTTACGGCTGCCTGGTAGGCGACTACTACTTCGACCAGTCGCCACCGGATGTGGAACTGCTGGGCGAACTGTCGAAAGTTTGCGCGGCCATGCACTCGCCGTTCATCGCGGCGGCATCGCCGACTGTAATGGGCATGGGCTCGTGGCAGGAACTGTCGAACCCACGCGACCTGACCAAAATCTTCACCACCCCGGAATATGCCGGCTGGCGCTCGCTGCGTGAATCGGAAGACTCGCGCTACATCGGCCTGACCATGCCGCGCTTCCTGGCGCGCCTGCCATATGGCGCCAAGACCGACCCGGTGGAAGCCTTCGCCTTCGAAGAAAACACCGACGGCGCCGACAGCTCCAAGTACACCTGGGCCAACGCCGCCTACGCGATGGCGGTGAACATCAACCGTTCGTTCAAACACTTCGGCTGGTGCTCGCGCATTCGCGGCGTTGAGTCTGGCGGCGAAGTGGAAAACCTGCCGGCCCACACGTTCCCTACCGACGACGGTGGCGTGGACATGAAGTGCCCGACCGAAATCGCCATTTCGGACCGCCGTGAAGCGGAACTGGCAAAGAACGGTTTCATGCCGCTGCTGCACAAGAAAAACACCGACTTCGCCGCCTTCATCGGCGCCCAGTCGTTGCAGAAACCGGCCGAATACGACGACCCGGACGCCACCGCCAACGCCAACCTGGCCGCGCGCCTGCCGTACCTGTTCGCCACCTGCCGGTTCGCCCATTACCTCAAGTGCATCGTGCGCGACAAGATCGGTTCCTTCAAAGAGAAGGACGAGATGCAGCGCTGGTTGCAGGACTGGATCCTCAACTACGTCGACGGTGACCCGGCGCACTCCACCGAAACCACCAAGGCCCAGCACCCACTGGCAGCGGCCGAAGTGATCGTTGAAGAAGTCGAAGGCAACCCGGGGTACTACAACTCCAAGTTCTACCTGCGCCCGCACTATCAGCTCGAAGGGCTGACCGTGTCGCTGCGCCTGGTATCGAAACTGCCGTCGGCCAAGGGCGCATAACGGTTTACAGAACGGTGCAAGGCCCATGTGGGAGCGAGCTTGCTCGCGATGGCGGTGGATCAGTTGTCATGTGTCTGTCTGACATTCCGCTATCGCGAGCAAGCTCGCTCCCACAGGGAATCTTCAGTGAGTCGGAGATCATCGGGGCCGTTCGGCACACGTAATTTCGCAAGGTCAGCGTCAACCAAACAATGTGGTTAGAAACCACACAGGGAGAAAACATGGCTGTTGATATTTTCATCAAGATCGGCGACATCAAGGGCGAGTCCATGGACAAAGCCCACAAGGACGAGATCGATGTCCTGAACTGGAGCTGGGGCATGTCCCAGTCCGGCAACATGCACGTGGGCAGTGGCGGTGGTGCCGGCAAGGTCAACGTCCAGGACCTGTCGCTGACCAAGTACGTCGACAAGGCGTCGCCAAACCTGATGATGCACTGCGCAAGCGGCAAGCACATCGACAAGGTCAAGCTGACCGTGCGCAAGGCCGGCGGTGAAAGCCAGGTCGAGTACATGATCATCAACCTGGAAGAAGTGCTGGTCACTTCCCTGAGCACTGGCGGCTCGGGCGGCGATGATCGCCTGACCGAAAACGTCACCCTGAACTTCGCCAAGGTGCTGGTGGACTACCAGCCACAGAAAGCCGACGGCACCAAGGAAGGCGGTCCGGTCAAGTTCGGCTGGAACATCCGTCAGAACGTCAAGGTTTGATCGAACGCGCCCCCGGCGCCACGCGCCGGGGGTGTTTGGTGCTTGCTCGAATCCAATTCTTTTCCACCCGGTATCTGAGTCATGGCCAAGCCTTCGTTTGTCAATTTGTGGAAAGCGTATTCCGATCTGCTGGTGGCCCATCCTGATGCAAAACCTTGCGACGGTCCCTGGGCAAACCAATGTGCGATTCGCATGAGCATCACGCTCAATACCGAGCTGACCATCAAGGTCAACAAGTCCACCTACACCGAACCCAAGTGTGCCCATGAGCACGCCAGGGGCGCCGAATCGCTGGCGAACTGGCTGTGGAAACATCACCTGGGGCGCCCGTTGATCCTCGGCGGAACTGCCGCGGACCGACGCAAGCTGCAAGACAAGACCGGCCTGATTTTCTTCAAGGATTGTTTCCCGCAAGTGGGAGAGTCCTCGGAAAGTCGCACCGGCGATCATATCGACCTCTGGAACCGAGGCCTGACCCTCGGGTATGACGATCCGGCCTATCGATCTCGAGCGATCTGGTTCTGGGAGCTCCTATGACCAAGGCTCACTGCGCGATATGGCTCGGCTGCCTGCTAACCAGCCTGACCGCCTGTGCCCAGCAGCAATCCCCGTCGGCAGCGTCCACCGCAGCGGTGGAACATGTCGTCTCGATGGGCGGGCAAACCCTGGTGCTGGAGAACGACCAGGCGCGCTGCGCGCTGCGCAAGCCCGACCAGACCCTGATGCCACTCGACCTGGCGTGGCCCTGCCAGTTCACGGTCGATCGACAAGGCAAACCCCATGTCGAGACCTTCGGCAACGTGCCCATTGTCATCGTTGTCCACGTGGCCGGTGGCCCTCAAAACAATCAGGAATGTCGCTCCGAGTACCGCGCCATACGCCAGATCAATGGACAACTCGAGCCTTCGATAATCGCTCGCAATGCCAGCTGCATGCGCGGCACAGGTGACCAGAAGAATTACACGGGCCTATTCACTTGGTAACCGAAATCGCCACCCGCGATCGCCTGCAACCGTCCCTGCTGGACCGGCTGACCGACGACGATCCGACCAACCCGAAGGAAAGCGCCGACAAGCGCGTGCTCTCCCTGACCCAATTGAAAGCCTCGGTGCTGCGTGACTTGGCGTGGCTGCTCAACACCACGTCATTGCTCAGCGCCGATGCCACGCTGCATACCCCGGCGGGCACCTCGGTGGTGAATTTCGGGCTGCCGGCCCTGGCCGGTAACAGCGCCTCGAACGTCGATGTCTCGGCCCTGGAAACCTTGATCCACCAGGCCATCGCCACGTTCGAACCGCGCATCCTGCGCCACACCCTGCGTGTGCGCGCTCGGGCAACCGCCGAGATGAACCACAACGCCTTGAGTTTCGAGATCGAAGGCGATCTCTGGGCCCAGCCCGTGCCGCTGCGCCTGATGCTGCAAACCGACCTGGACCTGGAAACCGGGCACGTGCGGGTGGTTAACGCCGACCAGCGGAGGCGCCCATGAACCCGCGCCTGCTGGAGCTGTACAACCAGGAACTGCACCACGTGCGCGAAAGCGCGGCGGAGTTCGCCAAGGAATACCCCAAGATCGCCAGCCGGCTGTCATTGTCCGGCATGGACTGCGCCGACCCGTACGTCGAGCGCTTGCTGGAAGGCTTCGCCTACCTGACGGCGCGGGTGCAACTCAAGCTCGACGCCGAATACCCGACGTTCACCCACAACCTGCTGGAAATCGCCTACCCCCATTACCTGGCGCCCACGCCGTCGATGACCGTGGTGCAACTGCAGGCCGACCCGGACGAAGGCTCGCTGAGCAGCGGCTTCCCGCTGCCCCGGGACACGGTCCTGCGCGCCGCCCTGGGGCGTGAAACCCAGACCTGCTGCGAGTACCGCACCGCCCACGCGGTGACGTTGTGGCCGTTGCAGGTCAGCCAGGCCGAGTACTTCGGCAACCCATCCGCCGTGCTCGGGCGCCTGGCCGCCAGCGAACCGAAAGCCAAGGCTGGGCTGCGCATCACACTGCGCACCGGCGCCGAGCTGCCGTTCAACAGCCTGTCCCTGGACAACCTGCCGCTGTACCTCAGCGGGGCCGACGAGCAGCCCTTTCGCCTCTACGAGCAACTGCTGGGCAACACCTGCGCGGTATTTGCCCGCAAGCCCGGTGGCAATTGGGTCGAACGCCTGCCGCAAGACGCGCTGCGCTCACGTGGCTTCGATGATGCCGACGCCGCGCTGCCCGTAGTGCCGCGCGCCTTCCAAGGCTATCGCCTGTTGCAGGAATACTTCGCCCTGCCCCACCGTTTCCTGTTTGTCGACTTCACCCAACTGAGCCGCGCGGTCAAGCGTTGCGACGGCCAGGAGCTGGAGTTGATCGTGCTGTTCGACCGCCACGACCCAAGCCTGGAAGGCAGCGTCGGTGCTTCGCAGTTCCTGCCGTTCTGCACCCCGGCCATTAACCTGTTCCCCAAGCGTCTGGATCGCATCCACTTGTCGGAACGGGTCAACGAACACCACGTGATCGCCGACCGCACCCGGCCGATGGATTTCGAAGTGCATTCGCTGACCGGCCTCACCGGCCACGGCACCGGGCCGGAACAACCGTTCCTGCCGTTCTATGCCGTACGCGATCCGTCCCGCTACGGGCGCGACCAGGCCTACTACACGGTGCGCCGTGAGCCGCGCGTGTTGTCCAGCGACCAGCGTCGCAACGGTCCGCGCTCGACCTACATCGGCAGCGAAACCTTCGTCAGCCTGGTGGATAGCCAACAAGCGCCCTATCGCCACGACCTGCGCCAACTGGGCGTGACGGCCTTGTGCACCAACCGCGACCTGCCGCTATTCATGAGCGTAGGCAGCGGCAAGACCGACTTCACCCTGGCCGACAGTGCGCCAGTCGGCGCGGTGCGCTGCGTCGCCGGCCCGAGCCGCCCTCGCGCCAGCCATGCCCACGACGCCAAGGCCTGGCGGCTGATCAGCCAGCTGTCGCTGAACTATTTGTCCCTCAGCGAGCAAGGCCAAGGCGCCGCCGCCCTGCGTGAACTGCTGCGCCTGTACGGCGACAGCAACGACGCAGCGTTGCAATTGCAGATCGAAGGCCTGCGGGACGTCAGCAGCAAAGCCTGCACCCGACGCTTGCCGATGCCCGGCCCGATTGTGTTCGGGCGTGGCCTGGAGATCACCCTGGAATTCGATGAAAACGCGTTTCGCGGCACCGGAGTGTTCCTGCTCGGCGCCGTGTTCGAGCGCTTCCTGGCACGCTACGTGTCGATCAACAGTTTTACCGAGACGGTGATCCGTACCACCGAACGCGGCGAGATCATGCGATGGAAAGCCAAGCCCGGACGTCGTCCGACCCTGTGAGTACCCTGGACGCGATGCACCAGGAACCCTGGGAATACGACTTCTTCCAGGCGTTGCGGCGCATCGAGTGCGAATCCCCCGAGCTGCCGCGCCTGGGCCATTCCCTGCGCCTGGCCGATGACCCGCTGCGTCTGGGGCAACAGGCCGAATGCACCTTTGCCCCGGCCACCCTGGCCTCGGTGCAACCGGGCCTCGACGGCGCGCCGGCACGCCTGGAGCAATTCTTCTTCGGCCTCGGCGGCCCCAACGGCCCGATGCCGCTGCACATCACCGAGTATGTGCGCGAACGCCAGCGCAACAACGCCGACAGCACCAGCAAACGCTTTTTCGATGTCTTCCACCATCGCCTGCTCAGCCTGTTCTACCGGGCCTGGGCCGAAGCGCGGCCGACGGTCAGCCACGACCGCCCGGACGATGACTACTGGTCGGCGCGCCTGGCCGCCCTCAGTGGCCGCGGCATGCCGAGCCTGCTCAATCAGGGGCTGATCCCCGACACGGCAAAGCTGCATTACAGCGGCCACCTGGCGGCGCAAACCCGCTACCCGGACGGCTTGAAGGCGATTCTCAGCGAGTACTTCGGCCTGCCGGTGGAAATCGAAGAGTACGTCGGCCAATGGCTGGAACTGCCGGAGCGCAGCCGCGTCGGTGTCAGCGCCCATCAGTTGGGCACGGACTTCTGCCTGGGTCGCTACGTGTGGGATCGCCAGCACAAATTCCGCATTCGCCTGGGCCCGCTCAAGCTCGTTGACTACATGGGCATGCTGCCCGGCAGCCAACCGTTCAACGAGCTGGTGGCGTGGGTCGCCGAATACCTGGGCCATGAACTGGACTGGGACCTGAACCTGGTCCTGGAGCAGCCCGAAGTCCCGGCACTACAACTCAACGGTCGTTTCCGCCTGGGGTTCAACACCTGGCTGGGACGTCCCGAAACAGATGCCAACGATCTAATACTGGCCCGGCATTACGCCGAACAGGCCAACACCTCACAGACCTCAAGGAGCCATGAGCATGGGTGAAATCAGTCGCGCCGCGTTGTTCGGCAAACTCAACAGCGTGGCCTACAAAGCCATCGAAGCCGCCACCGTCTTCTGCAAGTTGCGCGGTAACCCTTACGTGGAACTGGCCCACTGGTTTCACCAGTTACTGCAACTGCAGGACTCGGACCTGCACCGCATCATCCGCCAGTTCAACATCGAGCCGGCACGCCTGGCCCGTGACCTGACCGAAGCGCTGGACCGTTTGCCTCGGGGTTCGACCTCCATCACCGATTTGTCGTCCCACGTGGAAGAGGCCGTGGAACGCGGCTGGGTCTACGGTAGCCTGATGTTCGGCGAAAGCCAGGTGCGCACCGGTTACCTGGTGCTGGGCATTCTCAAGACCCCGAGCCTGCGCCATGCGCTGCTGGGCCTGTCGTCGGAGTTCGACAAGGTCAAGGTCGAAGCCCTGAGCGAGCGCTTTGACGAATACGTCGGCGACTCGCCGGAAAACGCCCTGACCGCCAGCGACGGCTTCAATGCTGGTGCCGTGCCTGGCGAAGCCAGCGGCGCCATGGCCCCTAGCGCCATGGGCAAGCAGGAAGCCCTCAAGCGCTTCACCGTCGACCTCACCGAACAAGCCCGCAGCGGCAAGCTCGACCCGATCGTCGGCCGCGACGAAGAGATCCGCCAACTGGTGGACATCCTCATGCGTCGCCGGCAGAACAACCCGATCCTCACCGGTGAAGCCGGTGTGGGCAAGACCGCCGTGGTCGAAGGCTTTGCCCTGCGCATCGTTGCCGGTGACGTACCACCGGCCCTCAAGGACGTGGAACTGCGCAGCCTCGACGTTGGCCTGTTGCAGGCCGGCGCGAGCATGAAAGGCGAGTTCGAACAACGCCTGCGCCAGGTCATCGAAGACGTCCAGGCCTCGCCCAAACCGATCATCCTGTTCATCGACGAAGCCCACACCCTGGTGGGTGCTGGTGGCGCCGCCGGTACCGGTGACGCGGCCAACCTGCTCAAACCAGCCCTGGCCCGCGGCACCTTGCGCACCGTGGCCGCCACCACCTGGGCCGAGTACAAGAAGCACATCGAAAAAGACCCGGCCCTGACCCGTCGTTTCCAAGTGGTGCAAGTGGCCGAACCGTCGGAAGACAAGGCACTGCTGATGATGCGCGGCGTGGCCTCGACCATGGAAAAACACCATCAGGTGCAGATCCTCGACGAAGCCCTGGAGGCCTCGGTCAAGTTGTCCCATCGCTACATTCCTGCGCGCCAGCTGCCGGACAAATCCGTGAGCCTGCTGGACACCGCCTGCGCCCGCGTCGCCATCAGCCTGCACGCCGTGCCGGCCGAAGTGGACGACAGCCGTCGGCGCATCGAAGCGCTGGAAACCGAGCTGCAAATCATCGCCCGTGAGCACGCGATTGGCGTGGTCATCGGCACTCGCCAGACCCACAGCGAGAACCTGCTTAGCGCCGAGCGCGAACGCCTGGCCGAGCTGGAAAGCCGCTGGGCCGAAGAGAAAACCCTGGTGGACGAACTGCTCGCCACCCGCGCCACCCTGCGCGAGCGCGTCGGCGTGGTGGACAGCGAGGATGGCAGCGAGACCAGCCACGAACTGCGCGAGAAGCTGGTGGACCTGCAACAGCGCCTGACCGCCCTGCAAGGTGAAAACCCGCTGATCCTGCCGACCGTGGATTACCAGGCCGTGGCCTCGGTGGTCGCCGACTGGACCGGTATCCCGGTGGGCCGCATGGCCCGCAACGAACTGGAAACCGTGCTCAACCTCGACCAGCACCTGAAAAAACGCATCATCGGCCAGGACCACGCCCTGCAGATGATCGCCAAGCGCATCCAGACCTCCCGCGCCGGCCTGGACAACCCAAGCAAGCCGATTGGCGTGTTCATGCTCGCCGGCACCTCCGGCGTGGGCAAGACCGAAACCGCCCTGGCCCTGGCCGAAGCCATGTACGGCGGCGAGCAGAACGTCATCACCATCAACATGAGCGAGTTCCAGGAAGCCCACACCGTGTCCACCCTCAAGGGCGCGCCACCGGGCTACATCGGCTACGGCGAAGGCGGCGTGTTGACCGAAGCCGTGCGGCGCAAACCGTACAGCGTGGTGCTGCTGGACGAGGTGGAAAAAGCCCACCCGGACGTGCATGAGATCTTCTTCCAGGTGTTCGACAAAGGCGTGATGGAAGACGGCGAAGGCCGGGTGATCGACTTCAAGAACACCTTGATCCTGCTGACCACCAACGCCGGCACCGAGTTGATTGCCGACGTCTGCAAAGACCCGCAGAACGTGCCCGAGCCGGAAGACATCGCCAAGGCCCTGCGCCAGCCGCTGCTGGAGATTTTCCCGCCGGCCCTGCTCGGCCGCCTGGTGACGATTCCGTACTACCCGCTCAGCGACGAGATGCTCAAGGCCATCACCCGCCTGCAACTCAACCGCATCAAGAAGCGCGTGGAAAGCACCCACAAAGTGGCCTTCGACTACGACGACGCGGTGATCGACCTGATCGTCTCGCGTTGCACCGAAACCGAAAGCGGCGGACGCATGATCGACACCATCCTGACCAACAGCCTGCTGCCGGACATGAGCCGCGAGTTCCTGACCCGCATGCTCGAAGGCAAGGCCCTGGCCGGTGTGCGGATCAGCGCGGTGGATAACGAATTGCAGTACGACTTCAGCGACGCGGCTTGACGCTAAGGAACACTGTAAAACCCTGTGGGAGCGAGCTTGCTCGCGATAGCGCAGTCACATTCAACATCCATGTTGACTGACACACAGCTATCGCGAGCAAGCTCGCTCCCACAGTTGTTCCGGTGTCTTCAGGCAATCAGCGGCACAGCCATTATCACAATGAGATAACCGATGTTATTCAACCAAGCCTCGCGCCTGGCCAAGATCACCAGCCCCCTGGGACCTGAGGTGCTGTTGCTCAAGGACATGGGCGGCGGTGAAGAGCTGGGGCGGCTGTTCAACTACGAGTTGCAGCTGCATTCGCTGGACAACGCCATCGACCTCAACCAACTGCTCGGCAAGCCCATGTGCGTGAGCCTGCAACTGGACGGCGGTGGCGAGCGCTATTTCCATGGCATCGTTGCCCGCTGCAGCCAGAACGTCGACCAGGGCCAGTTCGCCAGCTATCAGGCCACCTTGCGTCCTTGGTTGTGGCTGCTGACCCGCACCTCCGATTGCCGGATTTTCCAGAACCTGACCGTTCCGCAGATCATCAAGCAGGTGTTCCGCGACCTGGGTTTTTCCGATTTCGAAGACGCCCTGAGCCGGCCTTATCGCGAGTGGGAATACTGCGTGCAGTATCGCGAGACCAGTTTCGATTTCGTCAGCCGCTTGATGGAACAGGAAGGCATCTATTACTTCTTCCGCCATGAGCAGGGCCGTCATGTGCTGGTGCTGGCCGACGCCTATGGTGCCCACACCCGCGCTCCGGGCTACGGGTCAGTGCCCTACTACCCCAAGAATGAACAACAGCGCGAACGTGACCACATTCACGACTGGCACCTGGCCCAGGAAGTCCAGCCCGGTTCGCTGGAGCTCAACGACTATGACTTCCAGCGCCCCAGCGCACGCATCGACGTACGCTCGGCCATGCCCCGTCCGCACACCGCCGGCGACTACCCGCTGTATGACTACCCCGGCACCTACGTGCAGAGCCAGGACGGTGAACACTACGCTCGCACTCGCATCGAGGCCTTGCAGACCCTGCACGAACAAGTGGAACTGGCCGGCAACGCCCGGGGCCTGGGCTCGGGGCATTTGTTCAGCCTCACCGGTTTCAGCCGCCAGGACCAGAACCGCGAATACCTGATCGTCGGCGCCCGCTATTACATTTCCCAGGAAAGCGGCGAAACCAGCGGTGGCGCGCCGTCGGCCCAGTTCGAAAGCAGCCTGACCTGCATCGACGCCCAGCAAAGCTATCGCCCGCTGGCGACCACCCACCGGCCTATCGTCAAAGGCCCGCAAACTGCATTGGTGGTCGGCCCCAAGGGCGAGGAAATCTGGACTGATCAGTTCGGCCGGGTGAAGGTGCATTTCTACTGGGACCGGCACGATCAATCCAACGAAAACAGCTCGTGCTGGATTCGCGTGTCGCAGGCTTGGGCTGGCAAGAATTGGGGTTCGGTGCAGATTCCGCGCATTGGCCAGGAGGTGATCGTCAGCTTCCTTGAGGGGGATCCCGATAGGCCTATCGTCACCGGTCGTGTCTATAACGCGGAACAGACCGTACCGTATGCATTACCTGCCAATGCCACTCAAAGCGGCACCAAAAGCCGCTCCAGCAAGGGCGGTACGCCAGCGAATTTCAATGAAATCCGCATGGAAGATAAAAAAGGCGCCGAGCAGCTGTACATCCACGCCGAGCGCAACCAGGACATCGCCGTGGAAGTGGATGAAAGCCACTGGGTGGGCCGCGACCGACGCAAGAACATCGACCGCAACGAAACCGTGCGCATTGGCGAAGACCGCCTGCGCGCCGTGCAGCGCAACGATGCGTTGCTCGTCGGCGGAGCCAAGAGCGACAGCATCAGCACCCAATACCTCGTGGAGGCGGGTTCGCAGATTCGACTGGTGTGCGGCAAAAGCGTGCTGGAGTTCAATGCCAGTGGCGAGATCAACATCTCGGGCACCGCGTTCAATATCTACGCCAGTGGCAACGGCAACATCGACACCGGCGGGCGTTTGGACCTCAACTCCGGAGGCGCCAGCGAAGTGGATGCCAAGGGCAAGGGCATCAAGGGTGTGATCGATGCGGCGGTAAAGGCGTTGTTCCCGGCTAAGGCCAAACGCTGAGGCTCACGGCCGGAACATCCGTGGCGAAGGAGCTTGCTCCCTCGCCACGGGTTCATCGTTACCAGACCTTTCGACAATCAGATGGCCGTACCGCGATTCGTTCCCGGCGGGACAATCAACAGCTCGTCCAGCTCGCGCCTTCTGCAACGGGCCACAAACGGCAGCGCGGCATCCGGGTCACGCCTGAACAGCTCAAAGGTTGCACGGTCGATTGCATAGTATTCCTCATAATCGACCATGCCGTTGCTAACCGGTATGGAGACGTAGCATCGACCCGAGTCCTGTTCGGTCCCCACGCAGAACCTATGGTCGCGGTGGACCAAGGCATCTTGAAATTTCACTCGTTTGTAAGCCGGTATTGACCGGGCTGCGTCCACGCGACTCGCAAATACTTGCCCCTCAGCAGTTGCTCGTCACGAAGATATTCGAAAACTTCGGAGGGGCACCATTCCTTGCCCGCCGAAAAGGCCACGCCCAATGAACGGAGCTCATCGAATACCCCAGCCTTCTGCTTGTTGTCCGCGACCTGCAAAACGTAGACATCTTTCTCTGCCGCATTGGAAAACCCGATCGCACGCAGGGACGAATCCAACGCGTTATCGATGACTTGAACACGAATCACGTCGCCGTCCGCTTTTTCCACGTACGCCTTCAGCCCATCATTAATCACTGACAAATACCTCGGTTAAAGTGGTAATACCGTCCGCATCCTTGGTAGGAATCGATTCGACAACCATTTCTGGAGCGCCTCCTGGCAAATGTTTGCCTGGCCCCAGGAAATATTGATTCCCTTCCATCGGACTTCTGGGCATGCGCCCTGCGACATCATCGACCTGCCTGATCTTGAATCCACCTTTAAGCGCATCTTTTTCCAAACCAAAGGCGCGTTCCAGTTCCGCAGCTTTTTTACCACTGATGGTCATCTTGGAACGACCCGAAATGTTCCCGATAACGTCGGTGATGCCTTTCTTATCAGAAACAAAAGTACCGGCCCGGCCAATCGTCGGGTATGCGTCCCACGCCGTCGGGCTAATGTTGAACCCTCGATTGTCCTTGAGCATCTGTTCTTGTCGCTGACGAGCCAAGATCGTCCGCTCGGCCGCCGTCATGGGCTTACGTGCCAGCTTCGGCCCGGCACCGAGAAGGGCCATCCCTGCCACGCCCTGAAACAAGTCCCGATAACCGGGGCCGAGACGATCGCCCAAATCGCCCAGCAGTTCCATGCCGGCATACAGCGCACCACCGACAGCCAAAGCGCCGAAGAAAGCGGCGGCGCCGGCAAAAGCCGCAAGCAACAAGGCTCCGCCCGCCGCCAACAGCCCCAACACTTCCAACCCGGTGTGCATCCACCCTTCGAGATCCAGGACAAACGCCACCGACACCGTTGGCCCACCGATAAACGTATTGGGGCTGCCGCTCTTGATGTGAGCGCCGCAGACCATTTTGCTGTGCAGGCGCGCCGCCGGTTTGCCGTTGATGAATACCGTGGCGCTGCCTTCGGCGATCAGCACCGGAAAGGGCCAGATCGGATGGTTCATCGGCAGCCCGGTGCAGGAAGACGCAGTGTCTTCGCCCGCCCTCATGGCATTGAGGTTGTTGATGTAGACGTTGAAGCTGCCCATTATCAACGCCCCCGTGGTGGGCTCGGGCAGATTGAAAATGGTGGAAAGGCCCTTGACGATCTGGAACATCGACAAGCCGCCCGCCGCAATCGAGCCCGCCATGATGGCCAGCGCCACGCCCCCCGTGGCAACGGTGGCGGCAACGACCGCTGCGCCGATCAAGGCGCCGGCCACGGCACCGGCGACCATCGCGGCCAACCCGAACCCATGGGCTATTTCGTCACCCAGACGTGCTGCTGCCTGTGCATCCATTGCGAAAAATCCAACTTACTGGTGTGTATGACTGCACAGGGGCGTTATCGATGCGGTCAGAGCGAACGCAGCGCCGGTCTTGCCGCGTTGTCCTTCAACGATCAGACGGCGGCGACATGATTCATTGCTCTTGCAGGTAACGCAATGCCCGATGATATTTCGCGGCGCGCTCCAGGTCCTTGTCTCGCACGACGGGCAGCCGGGTGAGGTCAAGATTGTCGTGGATGTCCGCTATTTTCACTTTGGTCGCCAGTGGATTGGGACGAATCCGGGCGATGAATTGTTCATAGGACTCGCCCTGGCGCTTGGTCAGGCAATCGATAGCCGTCACCGCAACCTCGGGAATGCCAAGCCCGCGCAGCTCATCCAGCGTGACATCACCGTCTTCGACCACATCATGCAACAGGCTGACCAGTTGCTCTTCAAGCCCGTCGAACTTCATCATCAGGCGCAACGGGTGGAGGATGTAGGGCTTGCCGGCCTTATCCACCTGGCCCGCGTGGACCCTTGAAGCCAGGGCGATTGCAGCGTCCAGAATGCTCATTGGCGATCAAAGCCCTTCTCGTATTGTTCTTTGGAAATCTCGCGACCATACAAGACGGCGTCGTTGTACAGCCTATTGTCCGCGGGAACCGATTGTTCGCTTTCGGCAGCACCGTAAAATTTCCTGAATACGGTCCCGGTGCGATGGTCCCAACGGAAGGTGACCTCTTCGTAGTCGTAGTCCAGGAACACATTCCGACTGGCGAAGGCACTCAATTCAATTCCCACCGTTCCCCCTGACTGCGTCGTAATAGGCCTTGCTCTTGTCCGCGATAGCTTGCGCCTGCGGACTGGCCTTGTCCAAGACCCGGAAGTCTTCGTAATACTTGTGGCCCAGTCCGCCAGGGACCTGGGTTTTTGCGGCGACGGCATTATAGGTGTCGTCCCCCAGCAACACCCGAGCCAGCGACTCTGGCTCCTTGGCGTAAATCATTTCCGGTGAGTTGACCTGTATTTCTCCCGGTATTCCTGCACGGGTCTGCATCGTGGAATTGACGCCGCTATAGCCCATTTCGTTAGCGGCACCGTCAATCACTTTCACGTTCGCGCCGCGCTTGCCGAGCTCTGCTGCAACAGAACTGATCTGGTCGGATTCGACGATGATCGTATTCCTGGCCAGGTCCTTGATCCGGGTCGCATCCCCACCGTAGTCGTTGTCGATTTTCTCTCGGGCACGCGCCTCGGACTTGATCGGCGCCTTGGCAACCTTGCCCCCATACTGGGCGGCGATTTCATCGGCGACGGTATCGATTTCCGCTTTGGCGGCCGGGGCTTTTGCGTAGACCTCTTCGAAGGTCTTGGGAGCCTTGGGGGTGCTGGCTGGCTTGCCCAGTTTCGCCAACTTCGGCCCCATGCCCAGCAAGGCCATGCCCGCCACACCCTGCAATAAATCCCGGTAACCCGGCCCCAGGCGGTCGCCCAGGTCCCCCAGCAGGGCCATGCCTGCCATCGCGGCACCGCCAATGGCGACGGCTGCAGCAAGGGCGGCGGCGCCGGCCATGGCCGCCAATACCAGCGCAGCAGCCGCAGCCACGATTCCCAGTGCTTCCAGGCCGGTATGCAACCAGCCTTCAAGGTCGAGCACAAACGCCACCGAAACCGTCGGCCCACCGATAAACGTATTGGGGCTGCCGCTCTTGATGTGAGCGCCGCACACCATTTTGCTGTGCAGGCGCGCCGCCGGTTTGCCGTTGATGAAGACCGTGGCGCTGCCTTCGGCGATCAGCACCGGAAAGGGCCAGATCGGATGGTTCATCGGCAGCCCGGTGCAGGAAGACGAAACGTCTTCGCCCGCCCTCATGGCATTGCGGTCGTTGATGTAGACATTGAAGCTGCCCATTATCAACGCACCCGTGGTGGGCTCGGGCAGATTGAAAATGGTGGAAAGGCCCTTGACGATCTGGAACATCGACAAGCCGCCGGCCGCAATCGAGCCCGCCATGATGGCCAGCGCCACGCCCCCCGTGGCGACGGTCGCGGCAACCACCGCAGCACCGATCAAGGCACCGGCCACGGCACCGGCGACCATCGCGGCCAACCCGAACCCGTGTGCTATTTCGTCACCCAGACGTGCTGCGGCCTGTGCATCCATCGCGCGCATCTACCTTACTGATGTGTATGACGGCTCAGTGGGACTTATCGATGCTCAGACGATTGGCGGCTGTGGCTTGAACGAATGCATCGCCAGCTTCCAGGCCGGCTCGTGGTAGGCGAAATCATTCGGTGTGGTGGTCAAGGTGGTGATCAGCACAGCGGGCTTACGCTCGATGAACACCTGGCGCAGCATCAGTTCACGCCCCTCGCGTTGCCAGGTGTAATCCAGCAACGTGGTGGTGTGCCCTTGCAGTACGGTGTCCCAGCGCTGAACCAGCTTGAAGCCCGGCAGTTGCTGCTCCGCGCTTTTGAGTTGGCGGTCCACGTACTCGGCAAAGGGAGCGTCGCCCTGGGTCGCATCGCGACTGATCACGAAACTGGCTTCTTTAGCGGGACCAACTGCTGGCAGCTTGAAAATATTGATGCTCTGATCCTGCCAGGTATCGGGGATCTCGAGATCGGCTTCTTGAATGCGGTAAGAGGTCACAGTAATCGCTTTCCATGGACGTGAGGTGACGCGCGAAGGAGCAGATATTCAAGTAATGCCTGGGAACAATCAAGAACCGGGTTCCTCTGCCCCAAGTAACGAACTACATTATGCGATCAGCGTCACTACTCTGGCGATTTCATGCCTGTGCACGAGCGCTCAAAGGTCGCGATTGCTTGATCTTCAACGTCAAAAGCCGGCAATCTTGCGCAGCGTCAAATGGACTGCGGCAGTAATAAGGACAACCGATGCTATTCAACCAAGCCTCACGCCTGGCCAAGATCACCAGCCCCCTCGGCCCCGAGGTTCTGTTGCTCAAGGACATGGGCGGCGGTGAAGAGCTGGGGCGGCTGTTCAACTACGAGTTGCAGCTGCATTCGCTGGACAACGCCATCGACCTCAACCAGGTGCTCGGCAAACCCATGTGCGTGAGCCTGCAACTCGATGGCGGTGGCGAGCGTTATTTCCATGGCATCGTCGCCCGTTTCAGCCAGAACGTCGACCAGGGCCAGTTCGCCAGTTACCAGGCCACCTTGCGTCCTTGGTTGTGGCTGCTGACCCGCACTTCCGATTGCCGCATTTTCCAGAACCTGACCATCCCGCAAATCATCAAGCAGGTGTTCCGCGACCTCGGCTTCTCCGATTTCGAAGACGCCTTGAGCCACTCCTATCGCGAGTGGGAATACTGCGTGCAGTATCGCGAGACCAGCTTCGATTTCGTCAGCCGCCTGATGGAGCAGGAAGGCATCTACTACTTCTTCCGCCATGAGCAGGGTCGGCATGTGCTGGTGCTGGCCGACGCCTATGGCGCCCACACCACGGCCCCCGGCTACGGCTCGGTGCCCTACTACCCGAAGAACGAGCAGCAGCGCGAACGTGACCACATCCACGACTGGCACCTGGCCCAGGAAGTCCAGCCCGGCTCGCTGGAGCTCAACGACTACGACTTCCAGCGCCCCAGCGCACGCATCGACGTACGCTCGGCCATGCCGCGCCCACATACCGCCGGCGACTATCCGCTGTACGACTACCCAGGCACCTACGTGCAGAGCCAGGACGGCGAACACTACGCCCGCACCCGCATCGAAGCCTTGCAGACCCAACACGAACAGGTCGAGTTGGCCGGCAATGCCCGGGGGTTGGGTTCGGGGCATTTGTTCAGCCTCACCGGTTTCAGCCGCCAGGACCAGAACCGCGAATACCTGGTCGTCGGCGCCCGCTACTACCTCTCCCAGGAAAGCGGTGAAACCGGCGGCGGAGCGCCGACGGCCCAGTTCGAAAGCAGCCTGACCTGCATCGACGCCCAGCAAAGCTATCGGCCGCTGCCCATCACCCACCGCCCTATCGTCAAAGGCCCGCAGACCGCATTAGTGGTGGGCCCCAAGGGCGAGGAAATCTGGACCGACCAATTCGGCCGGGTGAAGGTGCATTTCTATTGGGACCGGCACGACCAGTCCAACGAAAACAGCTCGTGCTGGATCCGCGTGTCGCAGGCATGGGCCGGCAAGAATTGGGGCTCGATGCAGATCCCGCGCATTGGTCAGGAAGTGATCGTCAGCTTTCTCGAAGGCGACCCGGACCGGCCAATCATTACCGGTCGCGTCTACAACGCCGAGCAGACCGTGCCCTATGACTTGCCCGCCAATGCCACCCAGAGCGGTATGAAAAGCCGTTCGAGCAAGGGCGGCACGCCGGCGAACTTCAACGAAATCCGCATGGAAGACAAAAAGGGCGCCGAGCAGTTGTACATCCACGCCGAGCGCAACCAGGACATCGTGGTCGAGGTGGATGAAAGCCATTCGGTGGGCCACGACCGCAACAAGAGCATCGGCCATAACGAAACGGTGACCATCGGCAACAATCGCCTGCGCATCGTCAAGCAGGAGGACATCCTCTCCGTTGGCCAGCGCAAGACCGACAGCATCAGCCAGAGCTACGTGATTGAAGTGGGCGAGAACCTGCGCCTGGTGTGCGGTGAAAGCATCCTGGAGCTCAACGCCAGCGGCCAGATCAACCTGAGCGGCGTGCAAATCAGCTTCTACGCCAGCGGCGATGCCGAGTTCAACACTGGCGGCGTGCTGCACCTGAACAACGGTGGCGGCCCTGGTGCCACGCCGGACGGCCAAGGCGTCAAGGGCAGCATCGACGCCAACATCAGTGCCGCGTTCCCCAAGGGCTAACTTCGAGATTTATGCGCCATGACTTACCGCCTCAATGAATTCCAGCTCCAGTTGCCGCCAAGCGAGTTGCTGGACGCGACGATCAACATCCTCAAGTTCCCCGAACTGGGCACGTCCCTGATCATCAGCCGCAGCATGCTGGCCGAGGGCGAAACCCTGCAAAGCAACCTCGACGACCAACTCAAGCGCCTGGAAAAACAAGTCCAGGACCTGCGCTGCCAACCGGGCGCCACCCTACGCGTGGGCGCCAACCAGGAAGTCGAGGCCATCGAACTGCGCAGCCAGTTCAACAAAGGCAATGAAAAGGTCTTCCAGTTCCAGCTGGCCCTGGTGCTGCCCGGCACTCGCAAGATGCTTGCCTTGAGCTACGTGAAAGCCGAGAAACTGGGTGATGCCGAAGCGGCGCATTGGGCGACGATCAAGGGTTCGCTGGTGTTCGACATCCCAGCCTGACACCCCAACCCTGTGGGAGCGAGCTTGCTCGCGATAGCGGTGGGTCAGCTTGCGGCGATGTTGAATGTGGCGCCGCCATCGCGAGCAAGCTCGCTCCCACAGAGGATCGGCGATGACCGGGATGCTGAGGGCATCACCGCTCCCACAAGGCAGATTGGCAGTGGTTGGGAAGTTGAAAATGGGGGGAGGGGACGGAACAAAAAGTACCTGCCCTGGGTAAGATGTCCTGCCGGTTGCCTGAACAAACCGACGCGGATCAAACGCCAGAAATGGCATTCATGAGCATGCCGTAACCCACAAGGACACAGATGCAATGGAGGGCATCACATTGCTTGAACACACGTTCCTCAGCCGCCCTACCCGCCTGGCGATGCTCATGATTGGGGATTTCGATGCTTGAAAACAAATTCTCAGATTACGAAAAGGCCATTACCCCAGCAGATCTGGACCATCTGGAATCCGTCATCGGCAAGAAGCTACCGGCTCCCTTTCGGAACCATTACCTCAAGTACAACGGCGGCATGCCGGAACGGGCTTATTGGGTCAGCGAAGATTTTTTCGACCCCATCGAAGTCGCCTCTTTCAGGCCCATTGCCTACGGTGAGCCCACGCTGCTGTCCACCTACCAACTGATGCTGAAGAAACAAGTTCTTCCTGCACATCTCCTTCCTTTCGCGGACGACCTGGGCGGCAATTTCTTTTGCTTGAACCTTGATTCGGGAGCCATCAGTTATTTCACGACTGACACTTTTGATAGTGACCTTAGTCCAGAAGAGAACCAGGCCGAATCCGAGAAACCTATTTGCTCGAATGTCCTCCGCTTCGTTCAAGGGCTGATCGATGAGGAAGATTTGGACGAGGAATAAATCAGCGAACGCCACAAGAAACCCGGCGCCTTGCGTCGGGTTTGTTTTAGCTCACGAACCTATCGCCTCAGCCCGTTTTGCACGTCAACCAAGCACTCCAGAACAGGCTGCTGAAGAAGCGGGTGGCGTCGCCGAACCCGGCCTCATGCAACAGTTGCTGAACCGCCGCCTCGGAATGCGGAGGGTCGGCGCCTTGGAGAATTTTCCCCAGTTTGACCTTCACTTCCTCCGGGCTTGCGCCATGCTGCCGCCAGCGTTGGCCCCAGGCCGCCAGCAACAACGGTTGGCTGGCGTAAGCGTATTGATTCCCCGCAACGATCAGCGGCGCACCCGGCTTGAGATGAGCCCGGATAGATTGAAATATCTGGCGCTTGGCATCATCGCCATCGAGATGATGGAACACACCGATCAACGTCGCGGCATCGTATGACTCATCGGCTACCAAATCCTCGACACGCCCAAGGTGCAGGCGGGTGCGTTCGAGCAAATGGTGCGCCTCCAACTGCTGCTTCGCCGCCTCCAGCATCGGCTCGGAGGGATCAACAGCGGTGAAGCGCCAACCTGGCTCCAGCGACGCCATCGCAATAATCTCCTGCGCCGTACCGCCGGCGCCCACCACCAGTACTTTCGCCGAGCGTGCAGGGCCGAGGCTTGCCGCCAGCATGCACGCCGCCAGATCCTGGCAGGCGTCATAGCCGGCCAGGGCGATGCGGCTTTGGCGTGCGTATTCATTGGCCCGTGATGTATCGAATTTTTCAGCTGAGGTGAGCGGGGATGATTTCAAGGCGGTTCTCCATGTCCTCGAATCAAGCTACGTCACCCCTTGTGATAATAAAAATTCATTAATTTTATGCGCCGCATTCCCATCAGGAATGCTTGATTCAAACTTGATCCGTGTTCATTGCCTGCAAAGCTAGGCAGGACAAGCTCGATCTTGCCAGCCGCCCCCCTCCCATTTCCTATCGTCATAACCCAAGGTTGCAGTTATCGCCCCAGGGTGAACACCCTTTTTTGGAGAAAGCAATTATTCGCGCCAGGCAGCAAACGGCCGATTCTGTTGAAAAAGTCGGCCATGGTTTCCACGGCAGAAAAGTACGCGCTTGAGATTGAAATCTTTACTTTGAGCAGAGGATTCCGGGCTCAGATTTCGCATAGCTGCGTGCAAAAAAGGCGTTTTCAGCAGTCAGTATGCGGGCAGTCTGGAAGGACCGACTTTTTCAACACAATCGGCCAATAGCTGCCATTCGTAACCGGCAGCAGTCCACCATCAGCTGCCGGCAACGCCTTAGGATACGCGATCGACTCACTGAGGTTGACCACGAAGTCGGGGCCTCGGTCTGCTGGCTAATTGCTCTTGCGATCCAGGAGAAGCTGAAGTAGGCTCACTTGGCCTCCATTCGGGTATTAAATAGGGTTGTTCAAATGCGACCCGGCTCAAAAATGCTACAAGCAACATCCCTTTGCGACTATGGGGAATTATCTTTAAGCGATAGGGTGAAATATGAATGGAGGTTTTTTCCTCAACTTTACGACCCTCAATCCGTACACCACACCTGCAGACCTGGCAACACTTCTTGGGACGGACTACATAAAAATCAAGCATTTTTACTACCGCGGAGAAATGAAGCGGCATTATCTTGCTTTTGAAATTTCGAAGAAAAGTGGCGGAAAACGCAAAATATTGGCACCGACCGACAAGCTTAAAACTATCCAAGGGCGGATAGCTGGCTTGCTTTCTAATCTCTACAAACCGAGAACGCCAGCCAAGGCATTTCTAGTTGGACAATCAATTGTTGCTAACGCCCGGCCTCACTGTAGAAAAAAATACGTCTTCAATATCGACTTGGAAAATTTTTTCGGAACGATCACTTTTAGACGTATTCGAGGGATGTTAATGGCGAAGCCCTATTCGCTGTCCCCAGAGACCGCATCAGTAATTGCTCATCTAACGACTGTAGATGGCCTATTGCCCCAAGGCGCTCCAAGCTCTCCAGTTATATCGAACATGATATGTGCAAGTTTAGATAGAGAAATTTACTCATTGGCGAAGCGTCATCGCGCAGTCTATACACGTTATGCTGATGATATTACGCTTTCATTCTACACACCAATAGAGTATGTGCCTAGAGAGCTCGTGGAGTGGCGTGAGTTAGACGGCAGACCTAATCATTACAACAGTAAGGTCGGGCGTGAGCTTGCTGCTGTAATCGAAACTCAAGGATTTACAATAAACGAAAACAAGGTCAGGTTGCAGGGGGGGCGTGAGCGGCAACTCGTGACTGGACTCGTAACCAATCAAAAACCGAATGTGCCGAGGCCATACATTAGAAAAACCGCAGCCTTGGTACACTCAGTAGAAAAGTTTGGCTTAGAGGTTGCCACCTCGATTTTTAAAGAAAAAAACCCGAACTCGACTGCAAGTATTGAGACGCACCTACAAGGGCGATTGCTTTATATAAAACAAGTAGTTGGCGAGGAATCGAAGGTCTATAGGAGACTTGCCCAAAGATATAACATGCTACCGATCAAATCCAAGGTTCCCAATACACCAATAGACACTCCTGAAGACTCCGATAATTTTAAAATCGGTAAATTCATAAAGGATAAATGCTGGATAATTGAAATTAACGAGAAGATAAACGGCAAGCTAGTCAATAGTCAAGGTAGCGCATTCCTAATTGGTGGTCGCTTGCTGGTAACTTGCGAGCATGTGCTTGCTGAAAGATTTGATGATGGCGAAAGAATTGAAGTTAATGAGTGCTTGATAAGAAGGATGGGGGACGAAAATATTTACGAGGCAAAGGTCATCATTCGTAGTAAAGACCTTGATATTGCGATACTGAAAATCGTAGACCCTCCCGCTGGTCTAGAGATGTTCTCGCTGGAGGATATCAAAGAGCCAAATATCGGTGATCGAGTGGCGGTCCTAGGCTTCCCGAACTTCAAGGAGGGTAGCAACGACGTTGGAGTTTTGAAGTGCAGGCTTACTAACAAGTATCCATTAAGTGATGTGATGCATAGTGAGGTTGACAAGACATTGTATTCCGGCAATAGTGGCGGCCCTGTTATTAACACGAGCTATCACGTAGTAGGGATTGCAGCTCAAGGTGCCGCTGGAAATCCTGAAGGCAAGAACTCGTTTATTAGAGTTTCAGAGTTAAAAAAGTATCTAGACAAGAGCGGATTAATATAGCCTGCTGATTCCAGCCTAACGCGGAAACAGATTAGATCGGCTTTATTGTTTTAGACGCTTCTGGTTTCGACCGATCCATAAGCATTGGAGCTTGCGCTTTAGACGAATATGGCCTGCATTCAGGGCTCTCTCTTCCGCGATATTTTACGCGACCAGTCTTGTGACCCCGTTCCTCATCCTATCGTTTTTTGCATAAAGAGCCGCCAAATAGATGGCTTTTGGCCGGATGGCTGATTAACATCGGGATGCCTCGCCTGCTTGCTGGTGCAGCCGCCTCACCGCACTGAACCAAGTTTGACAGACGCCAGCCATCTCTCTTCGGAGGTTGCTGTCCGGGTCGCGACCAAGATCGCCGTTAAGGCTTCGCGGTCTCCCGAAGGTAAAGAGCACCGCTCGACTGCTGCGTTAATAACCGTAACTCTGTCTGTACGTTGGGGTCACCAGACGGTTAGCAGCTTTATTTTCAGCGCGGTGTTCGATGTTCAGCTGCACGGCGTGCGTTTGACCTCGAAACCCAAAAAGGTACGATTTGCGCCTTGGCGTGGCCTTCGGAGGACAACAAGCGATCGTGCAAAAACGTGCCAACCTGGCGCATAGCGCGAGTTTAACCGCGAGGCCCAAAAAGCTACGATTTATCGTGTTTTGACGGAATCTTTGGGGGTAATAATGCGTTTATGCAAAAACGTGCCAGCTTGGCGCTCGCCGCGTCACGGAGTTTCGTGACTGCGATCAGCCTCGCCTGCTTGCTGGTGCAGCCGCCTCACCGCACTGAACCAAGTTTGACAGACGCCAGCCATCTCTCTTCGGAGGTTGCTGTCCGGGTCGCGACCAAGATCGCCGTTAAGGCTTCGCGGTCTCCCGAAGGTTGAATGTCCCATGTAGCAGTTGGGTGAGAGTTCACTGGTGTCTCCCAACAAACAAGGAGTTTTTGTGACCTCGTCGCTTTACCGTAGGATCTATAGTGGGGATTCGTTGTATTCGGCTTGGAGGAAGGTCAAAGAAAGCGCCTTTTCTTCATCATCCGAAACTATCCGAAACGAAGCCAAAGATTTCGAGAGCCGGCTCCCTCGGTCACTTTCCGACATCCAGCGCGCGCTATCCAAGAAGACCTTTGCCTTCCAAAAGCAGACCGGCGTGGCAAAAACCAAAGCCAACGGGAACTCTCGCCCGATTGTGCTTTCACCTATACCCAACCGGATCGTCCAACGGGCTCTACTTGATGTGTTATCTCGTATTAAATTCGTGAAAGATACGCTGGCTACCCCCACGAGCTACGGAGGCATAAAAAACAAACGGGTTTCGATGGCGATAGCCGATACCAAAGCAGCCATTGCAAAAGGAGCCACCTACCATATCAGGTCAGATATCGCCGAGTTCTTCACTAAAATTGACAAAAACCGTGTGATGGCACTCGTAGCCCCTCACATCACCTGCCCTGACACAATTGCATTATTCCGAGCTGCTATCACTACTGACCTCGCGAACATTGACTTGCTTCGACGCCAGCGTCTTGCTGAGATTTTCCCTATCGGGGTGGAGGGTATAGCACAAGGATCTCCTCTATCCCCACTAATAGCCAATTTGTACCTGCAAGACTTTGACAGGGCCATGAACGATGGTGACGTCACCTGTTTGCGATACATCGATGACTTCCTAATCCTCGGGAAGGACATGGGCTGCGTGGATCGCGCTTTTAACAAAGCACAGGCTGAGCTCAAAAAACTATCACTTGAAGCATACCGGCCCTCAGCAACTAGCGATAAAGCTTCAAGGGGCCTTACAGCCAAAGGATTCGATTTCTTAGGCTGCTTCGTCTCGGCAGGACTGGTCCAGCCATCTACAACTACCAGGGAGCGATTCAAGGAGCGGATCAAATCCGATTTAGACGCATCTATACGCATGATGAAATTCAGTATTGAAGCTGGAGATATATCCCCAAAAGGATCCTATTCTGGGGCGTTACAGAATATCGACCGAGTAATCCTGGGTTGGGGAAAGGCCTTTTCCTTTTGCAGTAATGGCCAGTGGGTAAAAGGTTTGGATGACTACATCACAGCTGCATTGACGCAGTATGAGATGGAGAAAGCGAATCTCTTCCAAAAAGCAAATGGCACGGCCCAGCGTAGGATGTTGGGGGTAAGGCTGCTTGCAGCGGTCCACTCGGAGACTAGAGAAACAGAGTGAACGCTTGTGGCCGATTTCTGCCTTTCGCGAAGGGCCGCAGCCGACGCGAAGCTGCCTCTTGATTTTGATATTGGTCATGCTTTCCCTACCGTGGACAATCGAAGCGGCATCATGCGTGCGTCCTGTGGGTACAACAACCGGTGTGCCTGCTCAGTCGTCACTATGCCGTCTTGCGCAGCTTTATATGTCATCTTCCTACTATTGCGTCATTATCGCTTCCTATGATATTCATGCGGTCTAAGCCTTTGATCTTTTATGTATTATTTAAGTATTAAAATAAAATATATTGGAGGTAGCTAGAACATGAGTAACGATGATGGAGCGACTTACTACAAGTATCGTGGGTGCTTCAATAGGACTTGGGACATAATTACCAATCGGGAATTGTATTTCTCGCTACCTCAGAACCTGAACGATCCTCTAGATGCATCTATTGATATTCAGTCTGAATATGAGCGCGCGAAATTACATGTCTATGAGACAGATACGCATCCCGAAGGGCGTCGATCATTTCTAGTTACTATGCTTGACAGTATTAGAAAGGGGGTGGATGAGAATGGCAAGGATATATATTTAAACCGAGCCCTCTATCTATTCATGCAGACTATAGGTGTACTTTCACTGTCGAAAACTTCCCATGATGCGCTGCTTTGGTCCCATTACGCAGACGGCCATCGAGGAGTATGCCTCGGATTCAATTCGGAAATTCTGCAGATCGATGGTGTCACTGGTATGGGGGACGTGAAGTACCTAGCTAATCCGCCCTATATGGAAAAATTTTTGGAGCTAACTGATGAGTTCGGTGAGTTCTGCCGGCCTTGGGACGGATTGCATTTTACTGAGGAGCAAGGGAAGAAATTTTATAACAAACAGGTTGACGCAATGCTTGAGATAGGACTGTACACAAAATCCGAGGATTGGAGGTATGAGAAAGAGTTTAGGTTGACGTCGGCCCCCGGAAACCGCTCATTTCCGAGCACCGCATTAGTGGAGATTATTATTGGCGCTAAAACATCGCAGGCTGACGAGGGGAAAGTTAGAGAGCTACTTTCCAGCCCTGACTACGCTCATGTGAGGCTGAAGAAAGCCTTTAACATCCCCGGCACGTTTAGTTTTGGCTCTCGGTTGATAGATTTACAGGAACTGGAAAATCAAAAATAGTATTTGTTTATTTTTTGTAGGTGACTGTAGTAAAAGGCAAGGGTACTGGTTTGCGATGGCGATGGCGATGCCGCTGTATGCGCTGCTGACGTGTCTGAAAGCGAAGCACCGAAGCTTGCTAGCACCACCGCCTGATTGAACGAGGGATATGGGAAGCCACTGCTTCCTTCAGCGCTATGAGTGTCCGCTTTTGGCCGATTGTGTTGAAAAAGTCGGTCCTTCCAGACTGCCCGCATACTGACTGCTGAAAACGCCTTTTTTGCACGCAGCTATGCGAAATCTGAGCCCGGAATCCTCTGCTCAAAGTAAAGATTTCAATCTCAAGCGCGTACTTTTCTGCCGTGGAAACCATGGCCGACTTTTTCAACAGAATCGGCCGTTTTCTGCCCCTTACCCGCCATACTTAGATTCGATCATCTAATCTAGGTGCTAACCGGCCCCACGGATGGCGAACTCTCATGGGTGGTAAAGCCCCAAAACGGTAAACGCACTCTGTACAGTAGAGTCACATCAGCCGTTTACGACGGTTGCGCCACCGAGCGGGAGCAAGCTCTCTCGCCACAAACTGCGAGGCTTGGGCACTGAGCCCAGCCCTGATGCTAAAAAAAACCCATAAAAAAGGGCACCCGACTCCATCGGCGTGCCCTTTCTTATTACCACTTCTCCCCCAACCGAGGGACGCGCAGCAATTACGGATTAACGCTGTCCTTCAACGACTTGCCCGGTTTGAAGGCAACGGTGTTGCTGGCCTTGATTTTCACAGGCTCACCGGTTTGTGGGTTTTTGCCGGTGCGGGCGCCGCGGTGGCGCTGCAGGAAGGTGCCGAAGCCGACCAGGGTGACGCTGTCCTTGCGGTGCAGGGCGCCGGTGATTTCTTCGAGAACGGCGTTGAGGACGCGGTTGGCTTGTTCTTTGGTGAGGTCTGCTTTTTCCGCGATGGCGGCGGCGAGGTCTGGTTTACGCATGAATGAAGCCCCTTTTGACGGTTTTTTTGTTGTTATGTCTGAGCTGTTCTCTTCGGAACAGCCCCTAAGGCGCCGCAGGCTCTACTCTGCGGCAGACGGGAGTGAGGATGGCACGGGGCCGCAAGCGGCGCCAGTGTCCGGGCGACCTTTGAGGCACCAAAAGTAGGGTTTTTGCGACAGAACGACCAGTATTTATGCCAGCAGGGCCGGAAGCTCTTTGTTCAGCGCCAGTTTTTCCATCACCGCTGCACCGGTCAGGGCGTAGCCCAGCAGGTTGCCTTGGGCGTCGCGACACAGCGCCTTGATGTCGGCGCCCTGCCCTTCGACGCTCCACACGCCTTCGCGGCCGCGTGGCGGTGGCGAGACCACCAGTGGACACACCGGGGTTTTCACGGTGATCGGCATGGCGCCATAGCTCACGGTGGTCGGGTTGCCGGCCAGGGTTTGCGCCAGGGCGCGGGCGCAGCTCATCAGGGGCATGACGTAGAGCAGGTTCAAGCCGTCGACCTCGGCGCAATCGCCCAAGGCGTAGATGTTGGCATGGGAGGTTTTCAGCTGGCGGTCGACTACCACACCGCGATTGACCACCAGGCCGGCAGCAGCGGCCAGATCAATGCGCGGGCGCAGGCCGATGGCCGAGACCACCAGGTCGCAAGCGATCACTTGGCCGTCGGACAGGTGCGCCTCCAACCCGTCGGCCACCCGTTGCAGGCGGTTGAGCACCGGCCCCAGGTGGAACCGCGCGCCGAGGCTTTCCAGCCCGGCCTGCACGGCAGCGGCCGCCGCCGGGTGCAGCAGCGTCGGCATGACTTGCTCGCATGGCGCTACCAGTTGCACTTCGTAGCCGCCCAGGATCAGGTCGTTGGCGAATTCGCAGCCAATCAGGCCGGCGCCGAGCAGCAACACCCGGCGCTTACCGGCGGCCGCTGCGCGAAAGCGTGCGTAGTCTTCCAGGTCGTTGATGGGGAAAACCAGGTCCGAGGCATCGCCCTGCACCGGCACGCGCACGGTTTCAGCGCCCCAGGCCAGGATCAGGTCGCGGTAGTTCACCGTTTCTTCGCCGATCCACAAGCGCTTGTGGCCCGGGTCGATGCCGCTGATGCGGGTGTGGGTGCGCACTTCGGCCTTCAGTTGCTCGGCCATGGCCCCGGGCTCGGCCATGCTCAGGCCGTCGGCGTCCTTGTTTTTGCCAAAGCCTGTGGAGAGCATGGGTTTGGAGTATGAGCGGCCATCATCGGCGCTGATCAGCAGCAACGGGGTTTCGCTGTCGAGTTTGCGAAACTCCCGGGCCAGGTTGTAACCGGCCAGCCCGGTCCCGACGATGACGACAGGTGCGCTCATGCTGCTCTCCATAGGGTGCTCTCCATGCAGGTAGGAAACGATCAGTTGATTTCGATCATTTCGAAATCCATTTTGCCGACGCCGCAGTCCGGGCACAGCCAGTCTGCCGGTACGTCTTCCCAGCGGGTGCCAGGTGCGATGCCATCATCCGGCCAACCATCGGCTTCGTTGTAGATCAGCCCGCAGACGATACATTGCCACTTCTTCATTCAGGTACTTCCTCAGGGGTCAGGCATTTGCCGGTATGCTCGGCTCGCTCAAGGCGCTTTTCCGGCTCAGGGCGTTTTGTACTGATCGGTCGTCGCAGATGCAAGCATGATCGCGCGTGCCAGCGGCCAGGGCCGTTAAAATCGACGACCGACATGGTAAGCTCGCGGCCTCATTTGCTGCCAATCAAGACCTCTGTGCCGCATACAAATTCGATATTTCCTACACTCCAATGGCTGCCTCAGCCCCTGCTGTCGCCCCGCCCCGATGCCTGTGCGCTCGACTGGCTGTTCGACGAAGGTTCGTTGACTCGGCGCCTGACGCGCCTGTCGAACGATCACTTCAGCGTGACGCCGTTGTTCGAAGGCTGGCAGCCGTTGCGCGCCGACGAATGCACCGCGCTGGACCTGGCCGAGGGCAGCGAGGGCTGGGTTCGCGAAGTGTATTTGCGCGGCCACGGCCAGCCTTGGGTGTTCGCCCGCAGTGTGGCGGCGCGCAGTGCGTTGCAAGGCGATGGCTTGCAGATGGATGAATTGGGTAGCCGCTCCCTGGGGGAGCTGCTGTTTTGCGACCAGGCGTTCCAACGCCGGGCTATCGAGGTTTGCCATTACCCCGAGGCATGGCTGCCGGCAGACGTACGCGCCCGTGAGCTGTGGGGTCGCCGTTCGCGCTTCGATCGCGGTGCGTTGAGCGTGCTGGTGGCGGAAGTTTTCCTACCCCGTCTGTGGTCCGTCGCCCGCGCCTATTCGGAGAATTGCTGATGTACGTGCAACTGCTCAAATCCTTGAACCGCCTGAACCCGCGGGCCTGGGACTTCGTGCAACTGACTCGCATGGATAAGCCCATCGGCATTTACCTGCTGCTGTGGCCGACCCTGTGGGCCTTGTGGATTGCCGGTGAAGGTTCGCCGTCTGTCGCCAACGTGGTGATTTTCGTCCTCGGCGTGGTGCTGACTCGCGCTGGCGGTTGTGTGATCAACGACTGGGCCGATCGCAAGGTGGATGGCCACGTCAAACGCACCGAACAGCGCCCGCTGGTAAGCGGCAAGATCAGTTCGAAAGAGGCACTGGTGTTCTTCGCCGTGCTGATGAGCGTGAGTTTCCTGTTGGTGCTGTGCACCAACGCGCCGACCATCCTGCTGTCTCTCGGCGGGCTGGCGCTGGCGTTCAGTTACCCGTTCATGAAGCGCTACACCTACTACCCGCAAGTGGTGCTGGGGGCGGCGTTTTCCTGGGGGATGCCGATGGCGTTCACCGCCGAGACCGGCCATTTGCCGGCGGCTGCGTGGCTGCTGTACATCGCCAACCTGCTGTGGACGGTAGGCTACGACACTTATTACGCAATGACCGACCGGGACGATGACTTGCGGATCGGGGTGAAGTCCACGGCGATCCTGTTTGGCGATGCCGACCGGGTGATCATCCTGACGCTGCAAGGCCTGGCCCTGGCTTGCCTGCTATTGGCCGGGTCGAAATTCCACCTGGGCGGCTGGTTCCACCTGGGGCTGGTGGCCGCTGCCGCGTGCTTCGCCTGGGAGTTCTGGTACACCCGTGGCCGCGACCGGATGCGCTGCTTCCAGGCGTTTTTGCACAACCATTGGGCCGGTTTGGCGATTTTTGTGGGGATTGTGCTGGATTACGCGTTGCGCTGAGGCCCATCGGTCTCCAAGCCGCTACTTTGTGGCGAGGGGATTTATCCCCTCGCCACAGAGGATCTGTCGCTTAACGTGGTGAAAACCTGTTAATCAGGCTTGGCGACCTTCCAGGCGCCGCCCATCAAGCCGTCACCGTTCTTTTCTCCGGCTTTTGTGTCCTTCACAAAGGTGTATAGCGGCTTGCCATCGTAAGCCCACTGCTTCGTACCGTCGTCACGGTTGATCACCGTCCATTCGTCCATCGGCTTGTCGCCGCTTTCAGCCTTGAGCGGTGGCCAGTTGGCTGCGCATTTGTCGTTGCACATCGACTTGCCGCCCGAGTCTTTGCCAAACGTATACAGCGTCATGCCTTTGTGATCGGTGAACATACCGTCTTTTACCATTGCAGGCTCAGCAGCGAATGCCGACGCCGGTAGCGCCAAGGCAACGGCAATTCCCAGAACCTTGATGGATTGGGTGAAGTAATTCATGGAAACCTTCTTTTGTGGTTGTCAGGATTCGGACTAAAAAGCGTAGCCTAGGATCCCCTTCACTGCCGGGCGATGAAATAACTGTCACACGACTGCAATAATTCCGTTATCTAATGCGGCGCAAGACAGTTAAATGACAAGAGGATTACCCCATGGTTGGCAGGAGCATTCTGATCGTCGACGACGAGGCGCCCATCCGCGAGATGATTGCCGTCGCGTTGGAGATGGCCGGCTATGACTGCATGGAAGCAGAGAACTCTCAACAGGCCCACGCCATCATTGTCGACCGCAAGCCCGACCTGATTCTGCTGGACTGGATGCTGCCTGGCACCTCGGGCATCGAACTGGCGCGGCGCCTCAAGCGCGATGAGCTGACCGGGGATATTCCGATCATCATGCTCACCGCCAAGGGCGAAGAGGACAACAAGATCCAGGGCCTGGAAGTGGGCGCGGATGACTACATCACCAAGCCGTTTTCTCCCCGCGAACTGGTTGCGCGCCTGAAGGCCGTGCTGCGCCGCGCCGGGCCAACCGATGGCGAAGCGCCGATTGAAGTCGGTGGCCTGCTGCTGGACCCCATCAGCCACCGCGTGACCATCGACGGCAAACCCGCCGAGATGGGCCCGACCGAATACCGCCTGCTGCAATTTTTCATGACCCACCAGGAGCGCGCCTACACTCGCGGGCAACTGCTGGATCAGGTCTGGGGCGGCAACGTCTATGTCGAGGAGCGCACCGTGGATGTGCACATCCGCCGCCTGCGCAAGGCCCTCGGCGATGCCTACGAGAATCTGGTACAAACCGTGCGCGGCACCGGCTATCGTTTCTCCACCAAGGCCTGACCCGAGCCCTTACCGCCCGACAAGCTGACAAGGACGCGTGTTCAATTGAATCAAAACTGGCATGGCACCCTGATTCGCCACATGTTGCTGCTGGTGACCGGCTGTCTGGTGATCGGCTTGATCAGCGGCTATTACGGCTGGAGCCTGGCCGCAGGGCTGGGGCTTTACCTGGCCTGGACCCTCAAGCAATTGCTGCGCCTGCACGAATGGCTACGCCTGCACCAACCCGATGAAGCGCCGCCCGACGGCTATGGCCTGTGGGGTGAGGTGTTCGACAGCATCTACCACCTGCAACGACGCGACCAGCGCGTTCGCGGGCGCCTGCAAGCGGTAATCGACCGGGTCCAGGAATCCACGGCTGCGCTGAAAGACGCCGTGATCATGCTCGACAGCGATGGCAACCTGGAATGGTGGAACCGCGCCGCCGAGACCCTGCTGGGCCTCAAGACGCCACAGGACAGCGGCCAGCCGGTGACGAACCTGGTGCGCCATCCGCGCTTCAAGGAATATTTCGAACAGGGTAATTACGCCGAGCCGCTGGAGATTCCCTCCCCGACCAATGATCGGCTGCGCATCCAGCTGTACATCACGCGCTATGGCAACAATGAACACTTGATGCTGGTGCGGGACGTGACGCGTATCCATCAACTGGAACAGATGCGCAAGGACTTCATCGCCAACGTTTCCCACGAACTGCGCACGCCATTGACGGTGATCTGCGGTTACCTGGAAACCCTGCTCGACAACGTCGAGGAGGTGAACCCGCGCTGGACCCGGGCCTTGCAGCAAATGCACCAGCAAAGCGGGCGCATGCAGACCTTGCTCAACGACTTGCTGCTGCTGGCGAAGCTGGAAGCCACCGATTACCCGTCGGACAACCAACCGGTGCCCATCGACGATCTGCTGCAAACCATCACCGAAGATGCCCAGGAACTGTCCGGCCCCAAGCAACAGACCATCACGCTGGAAGCCGACCCATCCGTGCAGCTCAAAGGCAGCGAGGCGGAACTGCGCAGTGCGTTTTCCAACCTGGTGTTCAACGCGGTCAAGTACACGCCGGAGAAAGGCCAGATCCGCGTTCGCTGGTGGGGCGATGAGCAAGGCGCGCATTTGAGCGTGCAGGATTCAGGCATCGGCATCGACAGCAAACACCTGCCGCGCCTGACCGAACGCTTCTACCGCGTCGACTCCAGCCGCAACTCCAACACTGGCGGTACCGGTTTGGGCCTGGCGATCGTGAAGCACGTTTTGTTACGTCACCGCGGACGCATGGAAATCAGCAGCGTGCCTGGCCACGGCAGCACGTTTACCTGCCATTTCGCCCCGGCGCAGGTGGTTCGCGCACGCCTGGCCAGCCCCGCCGATTGATACCGGCTGGCACTCCCCCCTAGGCAACCGCCGAGTCAGCCGCTACATTGGCTGACTTGTGCCTGCCTTTTCAGGTACTCATTTCTAACCTTTACGAATATACGGAACCCGCAAAACTCCATCATGGACCCTTCCCCTGGCTTGTCCCTCGTTACACTCTTCGCCGAATTCGGCATGATTCTTTTTGCTCTGATCCTGGTTTTGCTCAACGGTTTTTTCGTTGCGGCCGAATTCGCCATGGTCAAGCTGCGCTCGACCCGGGTCGAGGCCATCGCTGAGAAAAACGGCTGGCGCGGGCACATCCTGCGCACCGTTCACAGCCAGCTCGACGCTTACCTGTCGGCCTGCCAGCTGGGTATCACGCTCGCCTCCCTGGGCCTGGGCTGGGTCGGTGAACCGGCGTTCGCCCACATCCTCGAACCGCTGTTGGGCGCAGTCGGCGTCCAATCGCCGGAAGTGATCAAGGGCGTGTCGTTCTTCACCGCGTTCTTCATCATTTCGTACCTGCACATCGTGGTCGGTGAGCTGGCGCCCAAATCCTGGGCAATCCGCAAACCCGAGCTGCTGTCGCTGTGGACCGCCGTGCCGCTGTATCTGTTCTACTGGGCCATGTACCCGGCGATCTACCTGCTCAACGCCAGCGCCAACGCCATCCTGCGCATCGCCGGCCAGGGCGAGCCCGGCCCGCATCACGAGCATCATTACAGCCGTGAAGAACTGAAGCTGATCCTGCACTCCAGCCGTGGCCAGGACCCCAGCGACCAAGGCATGCGCGTGCTGGCCTCGGCCGTGGAGATGGGCGAGCTGGAAGTGGTGGACTGGGCCAATTCCCGGGAAGACCTGGTGACGCTGGAGTTCAATGCGCCGCTCAAGGAGATCCTGGCGATGTTCCGTCGCCACAAGTTCAGCCGTTATCCGGTGTATGACAGCGAGCGCCAGGAGTTCGTCGGCCTGTTGCACATCAAGGACCTGCTGCTGGAGCTGGCGGCCCTGGATCACATTCCCGAGTCGTTCAACCTGGCCGAACTGACCCGGCCGCTGGAGCGCGTGTCGCGGCACATGCCGCTGTCGCAGTTGCTGGAGCAGTTCCGCAAGGGCGGTTCGCACTTCGCCCTCGTCGAGGAAGCCGACGGCAACATCATCGGTTACCTGACCATGGAAGACGTGCTGGAAGTGCTGGTGGGCGACATCCAGGACGAACACCGCAAGGCCGAGCGCGGCATCCTGGCCTACCAACCGGGCAAGCTGCTGGTACGCGGCGACACGCCGCTGTTCAAGGTCGAGCGCCTGCTGGGTATCGACCTGGACCATGTCGAAGCCGAGACCCTCGCCGGGCTGGTCTATGAAACCCTCAAGCGGGTGCCGGAAGAGGAAGAAGTGCTGGAAGTCGAAGGCCTGCGGATCATCATCAAGAAGATGAAAGGGCCGAAGATTATTCTGGCGAAGGTGTTGATGCTCGATTGAGGCGTTGATTCCAGATCAGCGTCGCTCCCACAAGCGTGGTACGTCGACCACACTCGTTATGTGCTTCGGCGCAAATCAATGTGGGAGCGAGCTTGCTCGCGATGGCGTCAGCCCAAACAACACTTTACTGCTTGCCCAACGCAAAGTTGGGCAACTCCCCCACCGGTTGATTGAACTGGTAGGGAATCGACACCAGCCCCAACCCGGTATTGCGCTGCACCACAAAATGCAGGTGCGGGCCGGAACTGTTGCCGGTATTGCCCGACAACGCCAGCGGCGTGCCCACCACTACCCTTTGTCCTTCGCGCACACTCACCGAGCCTTTCTGCAAGTGCAGGTAGACGCCCATGGTCCCGTCATCGTGCAGCACCCGCACGAAGTTGCCCGAGGGGTCATCCCCACGGCCGGTCTGCGCATTTTCGGTCTTGATCACCACGCCGCCGCGCGCCGCGATGATCGGCGTGCCTTCGGGCATGGCGATGTCCATGGCGTAGCGGTTTTTCGGCCCGTAGTGGCTGTACTGGCCGTTGGCACCCTGGCTCAGGCGGAACGGCCCTCCTTGCCATGGCAGCGGGTAACGATAGGCCTGTGCCGAGCCTGCAGGGTCGCCCAGGGAGTATTCGAACCTCGGGGTGTATACCAGCGGCCTGCCGGGCTGCGTGGCCGTGAGCAGCGCCAGGCGCAGATTGCTGCGCGCCGGCAGTACCCGACGAATCGGCCGGCTTGGCGCGCCGCTCACATTACGCAGCCCGGCAAAACTCAACTCGATCTCCACCGGCGCGTACAGGTCGTTGCGCACGAACACCGCGTCCGCGCCCTTTTGCTTCTTGATATCGAGAAAGACCTGCCGCTCCAGGCGCTCGACCATGCGGTCGCGGAACACGAACACCTGGGCGCCCCGACTGGGACGGTCACTGTAGGACACCACGCCATTGGCGTCGGTGGATTTATAGATCGTCATGGCCATGGCCGAAGTGGAGGCCAGGACCAGACCGCAGGCGAACAGCAGGGGCGCGAGCATGGGCAAAGGTTCTGTCGAAAAGTGAAGGCCTGCACAGCAGCCTAGCAGCTGGGATGGACCAGCGTAGTCGACGGATGTTTCAAAATGGGTGGGCAGATGGTGCTTTGCTGGGGCTGCTGGCCCCATCGCGAGCCAGCTAGCTCCCACATTTGATCGGCGTGAACCCTGAATTCAGGTTCGACTCAGATCCCCTGTGGGAGCGAGCTTGCTCGCGATAGCGGACTGGCAGGCGCCGCCGTATCAGGCACCCGGTACGAAGTGTTTCTGCGCCGTGCCGCGGGCGATCAGGCGGGAGATGTAGTCGAGTTTCTGCGGGTCTTTGTCGACGAAGCGGAACGTCAGTTGCAGCCATTCGCTGTCGGGCGTCTGCTCGTGGGCGACGATGGCGTGCAGGTAGCCATTGAGACGGGCGGTTTCGGCGTTGTCGCCCTGTTCCATGTCCAGCACTGCGCCTTCGAGCACTTGTGGCAAGGTATCGGTGCGCTTGACCACCAGCAGCGCTTCCTTGAGGCTCAGGGCCTTGATCACGCATTGCTGGGTGCCGCTGGACAGGCGCAATTGGCCCTGGCCACGGTTGGCGGCTGGTGCGGAGGCAGCCGGAGCCTTGACGGGCGGGCTGTTGAGCAAGCCACGGGCCGGGGCCGCAGCGGCGGGTGCAGGCGCTGCGGCAGCGGCCGGCTTGGCGAAGGGGTTCGCCGCAGGTGCCGAAGCGACAGCGGCAACCGGAGCCGCCTTACCACCGGTCAAGGCGCTGAGGGAATCATTGCCGAACGCCGAATTCATTTTGGTCGGGGCACTGTTCATCAAGGTGTCGAGCTTGCCAACCTTGTGCAGCGCCTGCTTGACCTTGCCCAGCAACTGTTCGTTGGTGAACGGTTTGCTGACATAGCCGGAAACGCCGGCCTGAATCGCCTGGACAACGTTTTCCTTGTCGCCGCGGCTGGTGACCATCACGAACGGCATGCCCTTGAGGGAGTCTTGCTGGCGGCACCAGGTCAGCAGTTCCAGGCCAGACATTTCCGGCATTTCCCAATCGCACAGCACCAGGTCGAAAGCTTCACGGGCCAGTATGGACTGGGCTTTCTTGCCATTCACGGCATCTTCGATGCGGATGCCCGGGAAGTAGTTGCGCAGGCACTTCTTCACCAGGTCACGAATGAACGAAGCATCGTCCACGACCAACACACTGACCTTACTCATCCAGATACACCTCTAAAAAATCCCGGCAAGCATACCGCTTTTGCTGATGGCATATTGCCAAAAACCTTCAGTCACGCCGGTACTTTTCGTTCGCGGGGTGCTGCTGTCGATTAAAAAAAATCCAAAAAAAAGCCCGACCAGAAGGCCGGGCGCTTTTCTTGGCAATCTTACTTATCGTCAGTTTCGCCCGGAACATTAGCAGTTTCGGACAGGGTGCCCTCAACTTCTTCCTTCATGCGCTTGAGCCCCAAGTGCCGCACATCGGTGCCGCGCACCAGATAGATCACAAGTTCCGAGATGTTGCGCGCATGATCGCCGATACGCTCCAGGGAACGCAGCACCCAGATGATGCTCAGTACCCGGGAAATAGACCGCGGGTCTTCCATCATGTAGGTCGCCAGCTCGCGCAGGGCGGTCTTGTATTCGCGGTCGATGATCTTGTCGTACTGGGCCACCGACAACGCCAGGTCGGCGTCGAAACGAGCAAAGGCGTCCAGCGCATCGCGCACCATGTTGCGCACCTGGTCGCCAATGTGGCGAACTTCGACGTAACCGCGCGGCGCTTCACCCTCTTCGCACAACTGGATGGCCCGGCGGGCGATTTTGGTGGCTTCGTCGCCGATCCGCTCCAGGTCGATCACCGACTTGGAGATGCTGATGATCAGGCGCAGGTCGGAGGCGGCCGGCTGACGACGGGCCAGGATGCGCAGGCATTCCTCGTCGATGTTGCGCTCCATCTGGTTGATCTGGTCGTCGATCTCGCGCACTTGCTGCGCCAGGCCAGAATCGGCCTCGATCAGCGCGGTCACCGCATCGTTGACCTGCTTTTCCACCAGCCCGCCCATGGCCAGCAGGTGACTACGCACCTCCTCCAGCTCGGCGTTGAACTGGGCGGAAATGTGGTGAGTAAGGCCTTCCTTCGAAATCATCTTGTTCGCTCCGCGAAAGTTGCAAGCTTCAAGCTGCAAGCTTCAAGCAGTTAAATGTTGATCCGGATCGCACCGCCTCTGTCTTGCGGCTTGCAGCGACCTCGACTAGCCGTAGCGACCGGTGATGTAATCCTCGGTCTGTTTCTTGGCCGGATTGGTGAACAGGGTATCGGTGTCGCCGAACTCCACCAGTTTGCCCATGTACATGAACGCGGTGTAGTCCGAAACCCGCGCCGCCTGTTGCATGTTGTGGGTCACGATGACGATGGTGAACTTGGACTTGAGCTCGTAGATCAGCTCTTCGACTTTCAGCGTCGAGATCGGGTCCAGAGCTGAGCAAGGTTCGTCGAGCAGCAATACTTCCGGCTCCACGGCGATGGTGCGGGCGATCACCAGACGCTGCTGCTGACCACCGGACAAGCCCAGTGCCGATTCATGCAGGCGATCCTTGACTTCGTCCCACAGCGCCGCGCCCTTGAGGGCCCACTCCACCGCTTCGTCGAGGATGCGCTTCTTGTTGATGCCCTGGATGCGCAGGCCGTAGACCACGTTCTCGTAAATGGTTTTCGGGAACGGGTTGGGCTTCTGGAACACCATGCCCACGCGACGACGCAGCTCGGCCACGTCTTCGCCCTTGCGGTAGATGTTGTTGCCGTAGAGGTTGATTTCACCCTCGACGCGGCAGCCGTCCACCAAGTCGTTCATGCGGTTGAACGTGCGCAACAAGGTCGACTTGCCGCAACCCGACGGGCCGATGAATGCGGTAACGCGCTGCTTCGGGATGTTCAGGCTGACGTCATACAGCGCCTGCTTCTGGCCATAGAACAGACTCAGGCCAGGCACTTCGATGGCGACAGTTTCCTGGGCCAGGTCCAGGCTCTGCTTGTCGCGGCCCAGGGCCGACATATTGATGCCGCGTGCTTGTACTTCGTGTTGCATGGGAGGCTCCCTGTGCTAACAAATTCGGTTCGGAACGCCTTTGTGGCTGCTCCATAAAATTCCAGTGAACATCGATCAGTGTGGGAGCCAGCGTGCTCGCGAAGGGGGCATCAAGGCCGCCAAAAAGCTTCGCGAGCAAGCTCGCTCCCACAGGATCCGGACCATCAGCTATCCAGTGCCTTGTACTTCTCGCGCAGGTGGTTGCGAATCCACACCGCCGACAGGTTCAGCGTAGCGATCACCAGCACCAGTAGCAGCGCCGTGGCATACACCAGCGGTCGCGCCGCTTCGACGTTCGGGCTCTGGAAGCCCACGTCATAGATGTGGAAGCCCAAGTGCATGATCTTCTGGTCCAGGTGCAGGTACGGGTAGTTGCCGTCCAGCGGCAGCGACGGGGCCAGTTTCACCACGCCCACCAGCATCAGCGGCGCCACTTCACCCGCAGCGCGGGCCACGGCGAGGATCATGCCGGTCATCATCGCCGGGCTCGCCATGGGCAGCACGATTTTCCACAACGTCTCGGCCTTGGTCGCGCCCAAGGCCAGGGAGCCTTCACGCACGGTCCGCGGGATCCGCGCCAGGCCTTCTTCGGTGGCCACGATCACCACCGGCACCGCCAGCAGCGCCAAGGTCAGGGAGGCCCAGAGCAGGCCCGGGGTACCGAAGGTCGGCGCCGGTAGGGCTTCGGGGAAGAACAGGCGATCCACCGAACCACCCAGCACATAGACGAAGAAGCCCAGGCCGAACACGCCGTAAACAATGGCCGGTACGCCTGCCAGGTTGTTCACCGCAATGCGGATCAGGCGGGTCATCGGCCCTTGGCGGGCGTACTCACGCAGGTACACCGCCGCCAGCACGCCGAATGGCGTCACGATCATCGCCATGATCAGGGTCATCATCACCGTACCGAAAATTGCCGGGAAGATCCCGCCTTCGGTGTTGGCTTCACGGGGATCGTCGCTGAGAAATTCCCAGACCTTGCTGAAATAGAAACCGAGCTTGGTAAAGGTGCCCATGCTGTTCGGCTGGAAGGCGTGCACCACTTTGCCGATGCCGATTTCCACTTCCTTGCCGTTGGCATCGCGAGCGGTCAGGCTGTCGCGGTTGAACTGCGCGTGCAAGTCAGACAGGCGCGCTTCGATGTCTTTGTAACGGGCATTGAGCTCGGCGCGTTCGCTTTCCAGGTCGGCTTGGGCGGCGGCATCGAGCTTGCCGTCCAGCTCCAGCTTGCGACCGTGCAGGCGAATGCGCTCCAAGCCGGCGTTGATGGCGCCGATATCGACTTTTTCCAGAGTCTTGAGCTCGGCGGCCAACTGGTTGACGCGCTGTACGCGAGCCTGCAGTTGCGGCCAGGCGGCCTCGCCCTCGGCGATGACCTTGCCGTCTTCCTTGACGTTGACCAGGTAGCCGTAGAAGTTGCCCCACTCACGACGCTCGATGGCCATCAGTTCCGGCGGCGTGGTCTGATTGGTCAGCCAGTCGCCGACGATCCAGGTGAAGTCAGTCCCGTTCAAGTCCCGGTTGCCAACCTTGACCAGCTCGCGGGTCATGAACTCCGGACCTTCATCCGGCACCGGCAGGCCAGCACTTTTCAGGCGCTCGCGAGGCACTTCTTCTTTCTGCACCACTTCGCCGACCACCAGGTGCGCAGGCATGCCTGGCACGTTGTAGCTGGCGTGGATCAGGTCCGCCGGCCAGAAGTGGCCCAGGCCGCGCACGGCAATTACTGCCAGCAGGCCAATGGTCATGATGACCGCGATGGACACTGCGCCACCGCTGATCCAGACGCCGGGGGCGCCGCTCTTGAACCATCCTTTCAGGGAGTTCTGTTTCACAGACTTCTACCTTTCTTAAAGCGCCGAATATTTCTTGCGCAGACGCTGACGGATCAGCTCGGCGAGGGTGTTCATGACGAAGGTGAACAACAGCAGCACCAGCGCCGACAGGAACAGCACGCGGTAATGGCTGCCGCCGACTTCCGATTCGGGCATTTCCACCGCCACGTTGGCCGCCAGGGTGCGCAGGCCTTCGAACAGGTTCATTTCCATGACCGGCGTGTTACCGGTGGCCATCAGCACGATCATAGTCTCGCCCACCGCACGGCCCATGCCGATCATCAGCGCCGAGAAGATGCCCGGACTGGCGGTAAGGATCACCACGCGGGTCATGGTCTGCCATGGCGTGGCACCGAGGGCCAGAGAACCCAGGGTCAGGCCGCGTGGCACGCTGAACACGGCGTCTTCGGCAATGGAGTAGATGTTCGGGATGACCGCGAAGCCCATCGCCAGGCCGACCACCAGGGCGTTGCGCTGGTCGTAGGTGATGCCCAGGTCATGGGAGATCCACATGCGCATGTCACCGCCGAAGAACCAGGCTTCCATGTACGGGCTCATGTACAGCGAGAGCCAGCCGACGAACAGGATCACCGGGATCAGCATCGCGCTTTCCCAACCTTCCGGCACCTTGAGGCGGATGGATTCAGGCAGGCGGCTGAAGACGAAACCGGCTACCAGGATGCCAATCGGCAGCAACATCAACAGGCTGAAGATGCCCGGCAAGTGCCCTTCGACATAGGGCGCCAGGAACAGGCCGGCGAAGAAACCGAGGATCACCGTCGGCATCGCCTCCATCAGCTCGATCACTGGCTTGACCTTGCGGCGCATGCCCGGGGCCATGAAGTAGGCGGTGTAGATCGCTGCGGCAACCGCCAGCGGTGCAGCCAGCAGCATTGCGTAGAACGCCGCTTTCAAGGTACCGAAGGTCAGCGGCGAAAGGCTCAGCTTGGGTTCGAAATCGGTGTTGGCGGCGGTCGATTGCCAGACGTATTTAGGCTCGTCGTAGTTTTCGTACCAGACCTTGCTCCACAACGCGCTCCACGAGACTTCCGGGTGCGGGTTGTCCAGCGTCAGCGGTTGCAGCTTGCCGCCCTGCTCCACGATCAGGCGGTTGGCCCGGGGCGACATGCCGAACAGGCCCTGGCCATCGACCACTTGATCCACCAACAAGGTGCGGTGCGCAGTGCTGTGGAACACGCCGAGCTTGCCGGCGGCATCGAGGGCAACGAAACCTTTGCGACGTTCTTCGGCAGTGATCTCAACGATTGGCGTGGTGCCCATCTGGAAAGTACGAATCTGTTTGAAGCGCAGCTCGCCGTCCGGATCGCGGGCCATGAACCACTGGGCCAGGCCGCCCTTGGAGTCGCCGATGATCAGCGAGATCCCGCCCACCAACTGGGTGGCGGCGGTGACTTGGGCTTCGGCGTTTTCCAGCAATTTGTAACGACCGTTGAGGCTCTTGTCCCGCAGGCTGAACACGTCGGCCTGGGCACGTCCGTTGACCACGTACAGCCATTGCTGGCGCGGGTCGACGAAGATGTTTTTCACCGGCTCGGTCATCTGCGGCAGCTCAATGCGCGTCTGCTCGCTGGTGACTTCACCGGTCATCATGTTTTCTTCGCTGGTGAGCGACAGTACTTGCAACTGCGCACCGCTGGAACCGGCCAGCAGCAGGGTTGAATCGGTGGCGTTGAGGCTGACATGCTCCAAGGCGGCGCCTTGCTCGTTCAACGCGATCGGCGCTTCGCCATAAGGATATTCGACGGCAGGCGAGATGGTTTTCTTGCCATCCGGGTAGCTGACTTTATAGGTATGACGGAATATCAGGGCCTGGCCATTGGACAGACCGATCGCCACCAGCGGGCTGCCGGGCTGATCTTCGCCAATGGCGGTCACACTGGCGCCGGCTGGAATCGGCAGGTCGACTCGGCGCAGTTCGGCACCACTGGTGATGTCGAAAAACAGCGCCTGCCCCTTGTCGGAAACCCGCATGGCAACCTGGTTCTGCTCTTCGATGGCAATCATCAGCGGCTTGCCGGCGTCTTGCATCCAGGCCGGGCTGATCGGGTCCTTGGCGGTCAAGTCCGCGCCTTGGAACAGCGGTAGCACCACATAAGCCAGGAAGAAGAAAATCAACGTAATGGCGGCCAGGACGGCCAGACCGCCGATCAAGACGTACCAACGGGTCAGGCGATCCTTGAGCGCACGAATACGGCGCTTGCGTTGAAGCTCAGGCGTATTGAAGTCAATGCGCTTGGGAGGGGAAGTCGTAGTCATTGTGGAGTTGGCCAGATCATTCATGCGCACACCCTAGCGATCCTGTATGACAGAAAGATGACAATGCAGTGACGCAACAAATCCGCCGCCGGAGGGAACCGGCAGCGGACAGGAATTTGGGACTGTGGGACGGCTTACTCGCGAAGTCAGTCAACAACCCTGTTGAATGCACTGACCTCTTCGCGAGCAAGCCCGCTCCACAGGAGTCCGGACTTCGGCCCGGGCTCAGGTATTACTTCTTGACGACGCTGCCGCCTTCTTGCAGACCCAGGTCAGCCAGTGCCTTGGCGGCCACCTTGGCTGGCAGTGGGATGTAACCGTCCTTGACTACAACTTCCTGGCCTTGCTTGGACAGGACCAGCTTCACGAACTCAGCTTCCAGCGGGGCCAGAGGCTTGTTCGGCGCCTTGTTGACATAAACGTAGAGGAAGCGCGACAGCGGGTACTTGCCGTTCAGGGCGTTTTCTTCGGTGTCTTCGATGAATTCAGTGCTGCCTTTCTTGGCCAGGGCCACGGTCTTCACGCTGGCGGTCTTGTAGCCGATGCCCGAATAACCGATACCGTTCAGCGAAGAGCTGATCGACTGCACGACCGAAGCCGAGCCTGGTTGTTCGTTGACGTTTGGCTTGTAGTCGCCTTTGCACAGGGCTTCTTCCTTGAAGTAGCCGTAGGTGCCGGATACCGAGTTACGACCGAACAGTTGAACCGGCTTGTTGGCCAGATCGCCGGTCACACCCAGGTCGCCCCAGGTTTTCACATCGGCTTTAGCGCCGCACAGACGAGTCGACGAGAAGATCGCATCGACCTGTTCCATGGTCAGGTGCTGGATCGGGTTGTCTTTGTGCACGAATACCGCCAGGGCGTCCACGGCCACCGGGATAGCCGTTGGCTTGTAGCCATACTTCTGTTCGAAGGCTTGCAGCTCGTTGTCCTTCATCTTGCGGCTCATCGGGCCCAGGTTAGAGGTACCTTCGGTGAGCGCAGGTGGCGCGGTGGAAGAACCGGCAGCCTGAATCTGGATGTTTACGTTCGGGTATTCTTTCTTGTAGTTCTCGGCCCACAAGGTCATCAGGTTGGCCAGGGTATCGGAGCCGACGCTGGAGAGGTTGCCCGAAACACCAGTGGTCTTGGTGTAGCTCGGGATCGCAGGGTCAACAGCGGCAACCGCGTTGGCAGTCGCAACGCCAGCAGCGACAAAAGTCATTGCCGCCATCAAACGCTTCAGTTTCATGCCTTACTCCTAGCAGATAGGGTGTGTTAAGTCGGCCAAGTATCGGTAAGCCGTGTGAACACTCTATTGCTGAAATATGACAATTGGATGAAAGGCCAGCATTGAGTTTTGCAAGATGATTCATGCGGACCCAATCGCGAGCAAGCTCGCTCCCACAGGGGATTCGCGGTGAACGCAACATCCATGTGGGAGCGTGCCTGCTCGCGATGAAGCCAGTGCAGTCAGTAAAAGATTCGGACCTAGCGCCCCTTCTTCCAGAGATAACCACCCACCGCAATCCCGATGCCGCAGATCACTGCCACGTAATATGCCGGCCCCAGTGAGCTTTCCTTGAGCAGCAGAGTGACGATCATCGGGGTCAGGCCGCCGAAGATCGCATACGCCAGGTTGTAGGAGAATGACAGGCCGCTGAAGCGCACCACTGCCGGGAATGCCTTGACCATGACATAAGGCACCGCGCCGATGGTGCCCACCAGCAGCCCACTCAGGGCATAGAGCGGGAACAGCCATTCGGGGTGGTCGAACAGGCTGTGGTAGAACGTCCAGGAGGTGATCAGCAGCAAGGTGCTGCCAAACACGAAGACCCGCCCGGCACCGAAACGGTCCGCCAGTACGCCGGAACCGATGCAGCCAAAGCTCAGGAACACGATCGCCAGGCTGTTGGCCTGTAATGCCGTGGTCGGGCTGAAGTGATACACCGTCTGCAGCACCGTCGGGGTCATCAGGATGATCACGATGATGCCGGCCGACAGCAACCAGGTCAGCAGCATCGAAATGGCGATGGCGCCGCGATGATCACGCAGCACGGCCCGCAGTGGCACTTCTTCAGCCAGGGCCTTGCGCAGTTGCAACTCGGCGAACACCGGGGTTTCGTGCAGCCAGCGGCGCAGGTACACCGAGAACAGCCCGAACACACCGCCCAGCAGGAACGGAATCCGCCAGGCGTAATCCGCTACTTCCACCGGTGTATAAATGCTGTTGATCGCGGTCGCTACCAGTGAGCCCAACAGGATCCCTGCCGTCAGGCCACAGGTAAGGGTGCCGCAGGCGTAGCCGATGTGGCGCGCCGGAACATGTTCGGAAACGAATACCCAGGCCCCCGGCACTTCACCGCCAATGGCCGCCCCCTGGATCACCCGCATCAGCAACAGCAGGATCGGCGCCCACATGCCGATCTGTGCATAGGTCGGCAGCAGGCCCATGATCAGGGTCGGCACGGCCATCATGAAAATGCTCAAAGTGAACATTTTCTTACGCCCCAACAGGTCGCCGAAGTGGGCCATGATGATCCCGCCCAGTGGCCGGGCCAGGTAACCGGCGGCAAAAATACCGAACGTCTGCATCAAGCGCAGCCATTCGGGCATCTCGGCAGGGAAGAATAATTTGCCGACCACGGTGGCAAAGAACACAAAAATGATGAAATCGTAGAATTCCAGCGCACCGCCCAGCGCAGACAGTGACAAGGTCTTGTAATCGTTGCGGGTCAGCGGACGGGCCGGTTGTGCAGGCGTCGCTGTGCTCGAAGGCGCAGTGGTCATGGCAAGGGCTTCTCTTATTGGTCAGTTCTGCGCAACCCGACAGCGCGGGTTGGGGCCTGCGGCCTGTGTGGCGAGTCCGGCACGATAGCAAATTGTTCGAAAAAACACATAGAGGCGCGTAATTGACCGTCGAAATCAGAACCGAGTGGTCGTCTCGACGTCTATCGCCCGATATACTCGCAACTTTGCAACACTCTGTAGGGGGTTGCTGTGCGAAAACGTCGTTGGTGGCGTAGTACCAGAACCAGCCGGTTTCGCAGAGTTTCCCTTTGGCACGCCTTTACGAAAAACGTGACGAACGTAGCATGTTCGGGCTGAATCGTTTTTTACAAAGACGGCTATTCACCTGAAGCACAAGACAGCGTTACGGGTCAGAGGCACCCCCGGCATGATAGAGCTCGAACAAGAAGATCCAATCCCGCAAGGCGACCTGGCCCTGCAAATCACCGCGCTCCCTCGCGAGACCAATGGCTTTGGCGATATTTTCGGCGGCTGGCTGGTGTCCCAGATGGACCTGGCTGGCACCGCAATGGCCAGCAAAGTGGCTGGCGGACGCGTGGCCACCGTGGCGATCGATCGCATGGCGTTCCTGGTACCGGTGGCGGTGGGTGCGCAGTTGTCCTTTTATACCCAGGCGCTGGAAATCGGCCGCAGCTCGATCCAGATGATGGTCGAGGTCTGGAGCGACGACCCGCTGTCCAGTGAGTGGCGCAAAGTGACCGAGGCGGTATTTGTCTTCGTCGCCATCGACGGCAGCGGTCGCACCCGCTCGGTTCCGCCGCGCGCTCGTTAAACACGCCGGCCGTTTTGCGGTCCATTGCAGTCCCTGTTCCCGAGCGAGATTTGCAAGATGCCTACGCCCAACGTCGAAGCCGTCAAACTGGATGAACTGAACGCTTGGCGTATCCGCCACGGTCAGGCCGAGTTGCTGGTGGCCCAGCAAGGCGCGCACATCCTCAGCTATCAAGTGGACGGCCAGCCGCCGCTGATCTGGCTCAACGACCAGGCCACATTCAAGGCCGGCAAGAGCATCCGCGCCGGCGTGCCGGTGTGCTGGCCGTGGTTCGGCAATCTGACGCGCAACCCCGACAGCGTACAAGCCATGCGCGTGACCAACGACCCGGCCACGGCCCACGGGTTGGTTCGAGCGATGGATTGGGAGTTGAAGGGCATCGAAGCCGAAGGCGAAAGCCTCAAGGTGGAGTTCGTGCTGCCCTATCCTGAAAACGGCCTCTCGGGCTGGCCCCATCAGGTGGACCTGACGCTGACCATCGTCATGGACGCGCAGTTGCACATCAGCCTCACCAGCCATAACCGCGGCAGCGAAAGCGTCAGCCTCAGCCAGGCGCTGCACAGCTATTTCGCCGTCAGCGATGTGCGCAATGTGCATGTCGAAGGGGTGGATGGCTTGAGCTACGTCGAGACCCTGGACGACTGGAAAACCGTCACCCAGGCCGGCGACCTGCACTTTACCGGCGAAACCGACCGCATCTATCTCAATACCCCGCCGCGACTGAGCATCGTCGACCCGCAGTGGGAACGACGGATCGAACTGACCAGCAGCGGCTCGCGCTCGGCGGTGATCTGGAACCCCTGGACCGAGCGTGCCAAGGCCTTCAGCGACATGGCCGACGATGGCTGGCAGCGCATGCTGTGCATCGAGACAGCGAATGTGATGGACGATGTGGTGACGCTGCTGCCGCAGGCCAGTCATACCTTGGGTGTGAGCATCGGCAGCAAGCCGCTCTAACACTGCACAATCCATGTGGGAGCGAGCTTGCTCGCGATAGCGGACTGACCGTCAACATCAGCTTCGACTGATACACCGCCATCGCGAGCAAGCTCGCTCCCACATTGGGATTTGTGTCAAGCCAACCGGCCTATTACAAATCCGCCTCCTGCACCACCCTCACTTTCTCCGCCTCCAGCGCATATGCCGCGCTGGCCAGGTCGTTGTCGACCTTTTCGATCTTCAGCGTGCCAGTCACCCAAAGCGGTGTGTAGATGTCGTCCAGCTTCAGGCCTTTGGGATAGCGCACCAGCACCAGTTGATTCGGTGGCGGTGGCGGGACGTGGATGCAGGCGCCAGGGTAAGGCACCAGGAAGAACAGCGTGCTACGGCCCTTGGCATCGCTTTCAAGGGGCACGGGGTAACCGCCGATGCGAATGTGCTTGTCGTTCATCGACGCCACGGTCTTGGTCGAATACATCACCGCAGGCAAACCCTTGCTTTGCTTCAGGCCGCCTTTCTCGGTGAAGGTGCCATTGGCTTCGGGGGAATTGTGGTCGATCTCGGGCATGGCCTCGAGGGCTTTCTGGTCCGACTTGGGCATCAGTTCGAGCCAGTCGGTTTCCGGCAGCTCGGCGGCGTGGGCCAGGCCACTGCCCAGCAAAAGAAGGGTCAACATTAGACGGCGCATGAAAGGGCTCGGCAATGAGTAGGAAGTGCAACGCCGGGCATTCTAGCCCCCTCTGCGCGCCACGCAGAGAGGGCTTTGTCGCATTTGAATCAGTTTCTTTTGATCAGGCCGTAGATCACCAGCAACACCACCGCACCCACCAGTGCACCGATGAAGCCAGCGCCTTGGCCAGCCTGGTAGATGCCCAGGGCCTGGCCGCCGTAAGTGGCTGCCAACGAACCGCCGATACCGAGCAGGATGGTCATGATCCAGCCCATGCTGTCATCGCCCGGTTTCAGGAAGCGCGCCAGCAGGCCGACGATCAGGCCGATAAAGATGGTTCCAATGATTCCCATGGCATTTCCCTCTGGTTGAATAACTAGGGCCAAATCCAGTCGGATTTGGCGCCTAGCTAATCAGAGAAGTTGGCCGACGAATGGTTCCACCGATATTCCAGACTATTACTCGGCGATCAACGTCTCGACCTTGATGATCTGCTGGGCCAGCGTGGCCCGGTCAGCGCAACGCAGGTTGGCGTGACCGACCTTGCGCCCGGCCTTGAACGCCTTGCCATAGTGATGCAAATGGCAGTCGGCAATCGCCAGGACTTTCTCGCTGTCCGGGACCCTGCCGATGAAGTTGAGCATCGCGCTTTCACCGACCTTGGCGGTCGACCCCAGCGGCAGCCCGGCCACCGCCCGCAGGTGGTTTTCGAACTGGCTGCACTCGGCGCCTTCGGTGGTCCAATGCCCGGAGTTGTGCACCCGAGGCGCGATTTCGTTGGCCTTGAGGCCGCCGTCCACTTCGAAGAACTCGAACGCCATCACGCCGACATAGTCGAGCTGCTTGAGCACCCGGCTGGAATAGTCCTCGGCCAGGGCCTGCAACGGATGATCGGTGCTGGCGACGGACAGTTTGAGAATGCCGTCCTTGTGGGTGTTGTGCACCAGCGGGTAGAAACGGATTTCACCATCGCGGGCCCGTACGGCGATCAGCGAGACTTCGCCGGTGAACGGCACGAAACCTTCCAGCAGGCAGGCCACGCTTCCGAGCTCGGCAAACGTGCCAACCACGTCTTCAGGGCTGCGCAAGACCTTCTGGCCCTTGCCGTCGTAACCCAGGGTGCGGGTCTTGAGCACGGCCGGCAAACCGATGGATGCGACAGCGGCGTCCAGGTCAGCCTGGGACTGGATGTCCGCAAAGGCCGGCGTGGGAATACCCAGGTCCTTGAACATGTTCTTTTCGAACCAACGGTCACGGGCGATGCGCAAGGCTTCGGCACTCGGGTAGACCGGGACGAACTGGGACAGGAAGGCAACGGTTTCAGCCGGGACGCTTTCGAACTCGAAGGTCACCAGATCGACTTCATCGGCCAATTGGCGCAGGTGGTCCTGGTCGCCGTAGTCGGCTCGCAGGTGTTCACCCAGCGCCGCAGCGCAGGCGTCCGGCGCCGGGTCCAGGAAAGCGAAGCTCATCCCCAGCGGCGTACCCGCCAGGGCCAACATGCGACCCAACTGGCCGCCACCGATTACACCGATCTTCATTCGTCAACAACCTCAGGCAATGCGTGGGTCTGGATTGTCCAGGACGCTGTCTGTCTGTTCAGCGCGGAATTTTTTCAGCACGGTATGAAATTGTGGATGCTTGGCACCCAGGATGCTCGCCGAGAGCAGGGCCGCGTTGATCGCACCGGCCTTGCCGATGGCCAGGGTCGCAACCGGGATGCCAGCCGGCATCTGCACGATCGACAGCAGCGAATCGACGCCCGACAGCATCGACGACTGTACCGGCACGCCCAGTACCGGCAGGTGGGTCTTGGCCGCACACATGCCTGGCAGATGGGCCGCGCCCCCGGCACCGGCGATGATCACCTCGATGCCACGGGACTCAGCCTCTTCGGCGTACTGGAATAGCAGGTCCGGGGTACGGTGGGCGGAGACCACTTTCACCTCATAAGGGATGCCGAGCTTTTCCAGCATATCGGCGGTGTGGCTAAGGGTGGACCAATCGGACTTGGAGCCCATGATCACGCCAACCAGTGCACTCATCGTCGTGCCTCTTCTCTCTGGGCGCCCGCAGGCGCGTCAAAAAACAACAAGCCACGCAGGAAACCGGCGTGGCTTGTTGTACGAATTATGGCCGGGCAAGCCGACCGAAGGCCGGGCAGTATACCGAAAATGGTGCGTTAAACGCACTTTCGCCGACCGTCTGTCGTTTGAGGGGAAGTGGCGACTTTATTGACTCTCGGGTCAGCGAAATAGCAACACAAATCCCCCTGTGGGAGCGAGCTTGCTCGCGATGGCGATGTGTCAGTCAACTCCGATGTTGAAGGTCAGTCCGCTGTCGCGAGCAAGCTCGCCCCCACAGGGTTTTGAGTGCTATCAAGATCCCGCGGCGCCCTGCGCTGCGCCGCCCTCAAGCTTGCGCCACAACAAGCGCACATTGGCCTTGCGCACCAAGGCGCAGCGGTACAGGCGAATCTCGAGAGGTACGTGCCACTGCGTGCCGCCGCAGACCACCAGTTCGCCCCGGGCCAGTTCGGCACGTACGCTCAGGTGCGGCACCCAGGCAATGCCCAGGCCTTCCAGGGCCATGCTTTTCAGACTGTCGGCCATGGCCGTCTCGTAGACCGTGGTGAAACGCAGCGCCCGCTGGCGCAACAACTGGTTAACCGAGCGGCCGAGAAACGCTCCGGCGCTGTAGGCCAACAGCGGCACGCTGGCTTCGCCTTCGAGATCGAACAAGGGCTTACCACCGGCATCGGCGGCACACACCGGGAGCATTTCGGTCTGGCCCAAGTGCAGCGACGGAAAGATCTCCGGGTCCATCTGCATCGCCGAATCCGGATCGTAGAAGGCCAGCATCAGGTCGCAACCGCCTTCACGCAATGCATGGACCGCATCGCCGACGTTGGTCGCCACTAGCCGCGTGGCGATGTTCATCCCTTCGTTACGCAACTGGGCGATCCAGCGCGGGAAGAAACCCAGCGCCAGGGAATGGGCGGCCGCCACCTGGATGACTTCGCCCTGCCCGCCTTCCAGATGATGCAGATGACGCAGCACTTCACCCAACTGCTCGACCACCGTACGGGCCGTCACCAAGAAGAGTTGCCCCGCCGCCGTCAGTTCGACCGGCGTACGAGAGCGGTTGACCAGGGTCAGCCCGAGCGCCGCCTCGAGGCTGCGGATTCGCCGGCTGAAGGCCGGCTGTGTCACGAAGCGTCGTTCAGCGGCCTGGGAGAAACTGCGGGTAGCGGCCAGGGCACTGAAGTCCTCGAGCCATTTGCTTTCAAGATTCATCATGTCCTCCCGTTACACGCACCAAAACAGGTCACACGTTCGCCGCACAGCCGACGTCACACCCGCATTATGCCGAATATGCATAGGCCAGTGTTTAACAGCATTGGCCCTAATTTTTCCGAGAGCCTAGGATCCACAGCGTTCCGGCTTAGCCCGGGTCCTTATCGAGATGATTTCAATCATGTCCTCCGCTGCATCATTCCGCACAGAAAAAGACCTGCTTGGTGTACTTGAAGTACCGGCGCAAGCGTATTACGGCATCCAGACCCTACGAGCGGTAAACAACTTCCGTCTCTCCGGTGTTCCGATCTCGCACTACCCAAAGCTGGTGGTCGGTCTGGCAATGGTCAAACAGGCCGCCGCTGACGCCAACCGCGAACTGGGACAGCTCAGCGAAGCCAAGCACGCCGCCATCAGCGAAGCCTGTGCACGATTGATCCGCGGCGACTTCCACGAAGAGTTCGTGGTGGACATGATCCAGGGCGGCGCCGGCACGTCGACCAACATGAATGCCAACGAAGTGATCGCCAACATCGCTCTGGAGGCCATGGGCCACCAGAAAGGCGAATACCAGTACCTGCACCCGAACAACGACGTGAACATGGCGCAGTCCACCAACGACGCCTACCCGACCGCGATCCGCCTGGGTCTGCTGCTGGGCCACGATGCGTTGCTGGCCAGCCTCGACAGCCTGATCCAGGCGTTCGCGGCCAAAGGTGAAGAATTCAGCCACGTCCTGAAAATGGGTCGCACCCAGCTGCAAGACGCTGTGCCGATGACCCTCGGCCAGGAATTCCGTGCCTTCGCCACCACCCTGAGCGAAGACCTGGCGCGCCTGAAAACCCTGGCGCCCGAACTGCTCACCGAAGTGAACCTGGGCGGCACCGCCATCGGCACCGGTATCAACGCTGACCCGCGCTACCAGGCCCTGGCCGTGCAGCGCCTGGCAACCATCAGCGGCCAGCCGCTGGTTCCGGCCGCCGACCTGATCGAAGCCACCTCCGACATGGGCGCCTTCGTACTGTTCTCCGGCATGCTCAAGCGCACCGCAGTCAAGCTGTCGAAGATCTGCAACGACCTGCGCCTGCTGTCCAGCGGCCCACGCACTGGCATCAACGAAATCAACCTGCCGGCCCGCCAGCCAGGTAGTTCGATCATGCCCGGCAAGGTCAACCCGGTTATCCCCGAAGCGGTCAACCAGGTAGCGTTCCAGATCATCGGCAACGACCTGGCCCTGACCATCGCGGCCGAAGGCGGTCAACTGCAACTGAACGTGATGGAGCCGCTGATCGCCTTCAAGATCTTCGACTCGATCCGCCTGCTGCAACGCGCCATGGACATGCTGCGCGAACACTGCATCGTCGGCATTACCGCCAACGAAGCGCGCTGCCGTGAACTGGTCGAGCACTCGATCGGCCTGGTCACCGCCCTGAACCCGTACATCGGCTATGAAAACGCCACCCGCATCGCCCGCGTTGCCCTGGAAAGCGGCCGCGGCGTGCTGGAACTGGTGCGCGAAGAAGGCTTGCTCGACGACGCCATGCTCGACGACATCCTGCGCCCGGAAAACATGATTGCACCGCGTCTGGTTCCGCTCAAAGCGTGATCACCGCTGCTAACGCTCACCAGGTCGAGGGACTAGACACCTCTCACCTTTTGAGGGCTTGGGGATTTTTCCCCAAGCCCTTTTTTTAATTTGACAGAGACAAGGATGACCGAACTGTAGGAACGAATCTTCTCGCGATAAACGATGACGCGCTGCCGTTGTAAACCGCGTCACCAGCCATTGCGAGCGGGCTCGCCTCCACAAAAACCTGACCGGATGGCCAGGTGAAATGAAGGGTCCGCTTCGTCGGACGCACCACAATCGTGCAGACGGGCACCGCACTGATAGGTATAGTGCCGCCCCTCTTCGCGTGAGCGGTCGTCAGTAGAGAGACCCTAAAACATGCGAAAACCGAACTAATAACAAACCCGCGAAAATGGACCGGGACGAAACATCGCCTCACCTGTTGGGCCGCGCGCCGACCGATGTAACGCGATATTTCCAAATGGCCAGCATTTGCTTAAACAAAAAACAGCGAGGAATACTCATGCTTGAAGTCATCAACGACTTCCTTTCAGGGAAAGTGCTGATCGTGCTCATTGTCGGGCTCGGGAGCTACTTCACGATCCGCTCGCGTTTCGTCCAGTTCCGCCATTTCTTTCATATGTTCGCGGTGTTCCGTGACAGCCTGAAAAGCAGCACTGACCAGCTCAGCTCCTTCCAGGCCCTGATGCTCAGCCTGGCCGGTCGTGTCGGCGCAGGCAACATCGCCGGTGTCGGCATCGCCGTGACCCTCGGTGGTCCTGGCGCAGTGTTCTGGATGTGGGTGACCGCGCTGGTCGGCATGTCCAGCAGCTTCTTCGAGTGCTCCCTCGGCCAGCTCTACAAGCGCTGCGACTCCGAAGGCCAATACCGTGGCGGCCCGTCCTACTACATCCAGCACGGCCTGCAGAAACGCTGGCTGGGCATGATCATGGCATTCCTGCTGCTGGTCACCTTCGGCTTCGCCTTCAACGGCCTGCAAGCCCACGCCGTCACCCACTCCCTGAACAACGCCTTCGGCTTCGACACCACCTACACCGGTCTGGGCCTGGCGGTGCTGCTGGGCCTGGTGTTCATCGGCGGGATCAAGCGCATCGCCAAGGTGGCCGACCTGCTGGTACCGGTCAAGACCCTGGCGTACATCGCCGTGACCATCTATGTGATCGTGCTGCAGTTCGACCACGTACCGGCCATGCTGGCGACCATCGTCAAGAGCGCCTTCGGTCTGGATCAGGCCTTTGGCGGCCTGATCGGCAGCGCCATCGTCATGGGCGTCAAGCGTGGCGTGTTCGCCAACGAAGCCGGCCTGGGCAGTGCGCCTAACGTGGCCGCTGTCGCGTCGGTCGAGCACCCGGTGGCCCAGGGCGTGGTACAGGCGTTCAGCGTGTTCCTCGACACCTTCGTGATCTGCACCTGCACCGCACTGCTGATCCTGCTGTCGGGCTTCTACACCCCGGGTTTCGAAGGCGACGGCATTGCCCTGACCCAGAACTCCCTGGCTGCCGTGGTCGGTGACTGGGGCCGCATGTTCATTTCCGTAGCCCTGGCGTTGTTCGTCTTCACCTCGATCCTCTACAACTACTATCTGGGTGAGAACAACCTGCGCTTTATGCTCGGGGAAAACCGCAAGGCGCTGATCGCCTACCGCGCGCTGGTCCTGGTCCTGATTTTCTGGGGCGCCATCGAAAACCTCAGTACCGTCTTCGCCTTCGCCGACATCACCATGACCCTGCTGGCGTTCGTGAACCTGATCGCGCTGTTCCTGCTGTTCAAGGTCGGCATGCGCATCCTGCGCGACTACGACGACCAGCGTTCGGCCGGTATCAAGACCCCAGTCTTCGACTCCAGCAAGTTCCTGGACCTGGATCTGGACCGCAAGGCTTGGCCTGCCAACCCATCGGCGCCGGTTGCCAAACCTGACGCCGCTGTTGCTGGCACGACCGCAGCGCAACGCTGATCGGTAATAAGCTGTTAGGAAAAACCGGGCGCATCCCCTGCGCCCGGCGTGACACAGCCTAAGGTCGGCGTCATGCTCGACCTTATGTTGTGGCAGCGACTAAATGACGCTGCCGCTTTCGCCCTCGGAGAACCCTCATGAATTCCTCGACCTACCCTGCCGCCCAGCACGTCATGGTGCTCTACACCGGCGGCACTATCGGCATGCAGGCCAGCGCCCATGGCCTGGCCCCGGCATCCGGTTTCGAAGCGCGGATGCGCGATTACCTGCACAGCCAACCCGAACTCGTCATCCCGCAATGGCGCTTCCGGGAAATGTCTCCGCTGATCGACAGCGCCAACATGACCCCGGCCTATTGGCAACAACTGCGCGAAGCGGTGGTCGATGCCGTGGATGTGCAGGGCTGCGACAGCGTACTGATCCTGCACGGCACCGACACGCTGGCCTACAGTGCGGCCGCGATGAGCTTTCAATTGCTCGGTCTGCATGCCCGGGTCTGCTTCACCGGTTCCATGCTGCCCGCCGGCGTGACCGACAGCGACGCCTGGGAAAACCTCAGCGGTGCGCTGGTCGCCCTCGGCCAGGGTCTGGCGCCGGGGGTGCATCTGTATTTCCACGGTGAGCTGCTGGAACCCACCCGTTGCGCCAAGGTGCGCAGTTGCGGGCGTCATCCATTCAAGCGTCTGGAGCGTCAGGGTGGCGGTACCAAAGCCGCTTCGCTGCCGGCACCGTTGAATTACAACCAGCCCAAGCAATTGGCGAATATCGCGGTGCTGCCGCTGTTTCCCGGCATCAGCGCCGAGATCCTCGACGGCCTGCTCTGCAGCGGGATCCAGGGCCTGGTGCTGGAGTGCTACGGCAGCGGCACCGGGCCGAGCGACAACCCAGCCTTCCTCGCCAGCCTCGAGCGGGCGCGGGACAGCGGCGTGGTGGTGGTGGCGGTGACCCAATGCCATGAAGGCGGCGTGGAGCTGGATGTGTACGAGGCCGGCAGTCGCTTGCGTGGCGTTGGCGTGCTGTCTGGCGGCGGCATGACCCGCGAGGCCGCGTTCGGTAAGTTGCAGGCGTTGATTGGCGCGGGGTTGCCAGTGGAGGAGATTCGGCGGCTGGTTGAGCTGGATCTGTGTGGCGAGTTGAGCTGACACCCGGCAAAACCTGTGGGAGCGAGCTTGCTCGCGATGGCTGACTTTCATTCAGCATCAATATTGAATGTTCCACCGCTATCGCGAGCAAGCTCGCTCCCACAGGGGTTCGCTCAAGCCTGGCAATCTTCGCCCGGCATACAACTTGCTCCATTTCCAGCTTGCCCAGGCTGGAACCCAATATGCTTCATTCCCACCTCACCACCCTCAATGCCGTCTCCCTGGTGCTCAGCACCTTCAAGCATGAAGGGCTGTCCAGCGACGCCTTGTTGGCCGGCAGCGGCATCAGCGCGGCGGATCTGAGCCGGGCCGACACGCGCATCACCACCAACCAGGAGATGCAGGTCTGCGCCAACGCCGTGGCCCTCAAGCGCGACATCGGCCTGGAACTGGGTCTGCGCATGCACGTTTCGTCCTATGGCATGCTCGGTTATGCCCTGCTCACCAGTGCCACCTTAGGTGACGCTTTGCGCCTGGCGCTGCGCTATCCGGCGCTATTGGGAACACTCTTCGAGCTGAATCTGGAAGAAAGCCAGGAGACGGTCTGGCTCAGCGCCAGCGATTATCGGGAGAACCCGACCCTGGCAGTGTTCAACGCCGAGTTCTGCATGGTCTCGCTGAAAGTCATCTGCAACGACCTGCTCGGCCATGCGCTGCCATTGCGCGCGGCGCGCTTCGAACATCCGGCGCCCGATTACCAGGCGCGCTATGCAGCGCTGTTCAATTGCCCGGTGCGCTTCGACAGCCTCGATAACGCATTCGCCTTCGACCGCCACTGGCTCGAACAGCCCCTGCCCCTGGCCGACCCCATCACCCATCACGCCATGGCCGAACGCTGCCGCCGACAGAACACCGAGTTCACCGGACGCCAGGCCTGGCTGGGGCGGATTCGCCAATTGCTCAGCGCACAACTGGACGCCGCCCCCGGCCTGGAAGGCCTGGCCGCGCAAATGAACTGCTCGGCGCGCACCTTGCGCCGACACCTCAAGGATCTGGGTTGCAGCTATCAAGAATTGCTGGACGAACTGCGCTTCGAGCGGGCCAAGCAAATGCTCTGCGAAGACCAACTGCCGATCTATCGGATCGCCGAAATACTCGGCTTCAGCGAAACCGCCAGTTTTCGGCATGCCTTCGTGCGCTGGAGTGGGGTGGCGCCGAGTCAGTTCAGGCCCTGAACCTTCGGTAATCGCCGCTTTCACGCACAACACCTGCCCCCTGTGGGAGCTTGCTCGCGATGGCGTCCGCTCAGACACATCCAGCGCCCTAAAGGCGGACGCCAGGTTGACCGCAACAACCGGTCTACGACGGTAGCGCCGCCGAGCGGGAGCAAGCTCCCTCGCCACAAATCACCGCGTCGCCATCGAAGCCGCCCTTATGCCCCGAACCCGCGCACACCTGCGCCAACAAGGGGCGATTTACGGTCAAACCTTTTGGCCATTTTGATCCCCTTTTGGCCTCTCCTGCCGTTCTCCAAACCCCCGCGCGCCGCAAGACTGTGAGCAACCGGATCAGCCTTGCGGAGAACAAAAATGCTGACGATCTACTCAGACGATCACCACCTGCACCACGGACGTTGCGAGTTGATGGACGGGCAATTGATGCCCTGCTTCGAAATGCCCTCCCGGGCCGATCATGTGCTGGAGCGGGTCAAGACCCAGGCGCTGGGCCCGGTCGAAGCGCCCCATGATTTCGGCCTGGGGCCGATCCAGCGCATCCACAGCACGGCGTACCTGGAATTTTTCAAAGGTGCCTGGGATCGCTGGGCTGAGTTCGAGCGCGACGGCGATTTGCTGCCTTTCACCTGGCCGGCGCGGACCTTGCGCACGGTCATTCCGACAAGCCTGCACGGCCAGCTCGGCTATTACAGCTTCGACGGCGGCGCGCCGATTACCGCGGGCACTTGGCAGGCAGCCTACAGCGCCGCCCAGGTCGCCCTCACCGCCCAGGCCGAGATCCAGCGCGGCGCTCGCAGTGCCTTCGCCCTGTGCCGCCCGCCGGGACACCACGCCGCCAGTGATTTGATGGGCGGCTATTGCTATCTCAACAACGCCGCCATCGCCGCCCAGGCCTTTCTCGACCAAGGGCATAAGAAGGTCGCGATCCTCGATGTCGATTACCACCACGGTAACGGCACCCAGTCGATTTTCTACGAACGCAACGACGTGCTGTTCGCTTCGATCCACGGCCACCCGGAAGCCGAGTTTCCGTTCTTCCTCGGCTACGCCGACGAGTACGGGGAAGGTGCCGGTGAGGGCTTCAACTTCAACTATCCTCTGCCGGCCGGCTCAGGCTGGGACACCTGGAGCGCCGCGCTGGAGCAGGCTTGCGGCGAAATCCAAGGCTACGACGCCGATGTCATCGTCGTGTCCCTGGGTGTGGACACCTTCAAGGACGACCCGATCTCGCAGTTCAAGCTCGACAGCCCGGATTACCTGGCGATGGGCAAGCGCATCGCCGCGCTCGGCAAACCGACCCTGTTCGTGATGGAAGGCGGCTATGCGGTAGCAGAAATCGGCATCAATGCCGTGAACGTTCTCGAAGGTTTTCAAAGCGCCCAATGAGGAAATAACAGTATGAACAGACTCAAGCGTTTGATGGTTCCCAGCCTGTGCGCCGCGCTGCTGTGCGGCGCTGCCCAGGCCGAAGAGCGCACCCTGCGTGTCTACAACTGGTTCGACTACATCACGCCCAAGGCCCTGGACGATTTCAAGGCGCAGAACAGCCAGGTCAAACTGGTCTACGACATCTTCGACACCAACGAGGCCTTGGAGGCCAAGTTGCTGACCGGTAATTCCGGCTACGATGTGGTGGTACCATCCAACGTGTTCCTGGCCAAGCAGATCGAGGCCGGTGTGTTCCAGCCCCTGGACCGCAGCAAACTGCCGAATTGGAACCACCTCGATCCCAAGCTGATGAAGCTGATCGAAGCCAACGACCCGGGCAACAAATTCGCCGTGCCCTACATGTACGGCACCATCCTGATCGGCTTCAACCCGGACAAGGTCAAGGCCGCCCTGGGTGACAACGCACCGGTGGACAGCTGGGACCTGATTTTCAAGGAAGAGAACATCAGCAAACTCAAGCAATGCGGCGTGGCACTGCTCGACTCACCGTCGGAAATCCTGCCCCTGGCCTTGCAGCACCTGGGCCTGGACCCTAACAGCAAGAAGCCGGCGGACTACGCCAAGGCCGAAGCATTGTTGATGAAGATCCGCCCACACATCACTTACTTCCACTCATCCAAGTACATGGCCGACATCGCCAACGGCGACATCTGCGTGGCCGTCGGTTACTCCGGCAGCTTCTCCCAGGCGGCCAACCGCGCCAAGGAAGCCAAGAACGGCGTGACCGTGGACATGCGCCTGCCCAAGGAAGGCGCGCCGATCTGGTTCGACATGCTCGCCATCCCCAAAGGCGCGAAGAACCCGGACGACGCCTACACCTTCATCAACTACTTGTTGCAACCGAAGGTGATCGCACCGGTCAGCGATTTTGTCGGCTATCCAAACCCGAACAAGGACGCCACGGACATGGTCGACCCGGCGATCCGCAACAATCCCAACCTGTACCCGACCGAGGCGGCGATGGCCACGCTGTATACCCTGCAGCCCTTGCCCCGGGATGCCGAGCGAGCGCGGACACGGGCCTGGACCCGGATCAAATCCGGGCAGTAGCCTGTAGCGAGGAGAACGTTATCAGGGCTGCTTCGCAGCCCCAGCGGGGCGGTGCGACGTTTCGTTAAATCCCCTCGCCACAAGGTTTACTTGGCATATACATAGTTACCACCTTCCCTGTCTTGTACCTCCCTAGCATGGAATCCCCGAAGCATTCAGCGGCGGGGATTCCACCTATCGCAAGACAGGGAGCGTCAGATGAAAAAAACCTCTACGACCACGAACACTACACCAGAAGCCAGCCTCAAGAATGCTGTGCTCAACCAGCTACTCGCAGGCCCCACCTCCCCGGAAGTTGCCGCCGTGCTCCTGCGCAGGGCCCTCAAGAAAATGTATCCGACACTGGACCTCGATCCGCTCAACACAGTCGTTGGCGAGCCTCGCTGGGACATTGTCGACAGCGAAATCCTGGAACTGCCCACCCGTTACGAAACCCTCAGCGATATGGTGGCCGAACGAGTAGGCGCGAGCGATTCGACCATGCTGATCGAAGGCGTGCACTTTCTGACCCAGCTGCCGATCAGCACCCCTGAGGTGCATCTGCCGGTGCGTATCGAGCAGATCGGAGCCCTGATCAACGAACTGGAGCCCGTCATGTTGTCCGCTTGCCAGGAACAACAACTGGCGTACTGGAACGCTCCAGTGGGCACATCCGGCCCACGCTGGCATGAACTCTCCAGAACCCTGCGCAAGATCTGGGACGTGCAAGAGGTCAATGGCTGGACCGCGACTGAATGCGACATGGCCAGGCAATTGTTCCTTTACCCCAACCTGGAGGACCGCAAGCAACATGATCGCTACGACACTCACGCGTACCTGATCGACATCGATGAAGTTGACGGGACCAACGTCAGTCGCCTGAACGAAAACTCACTGGTGGTACTGATCGGAACCATCGCCAGCAAAGAGGTCATCCTTACGTACTCGCTGCGCGACAGCTATAAAAAATTCGATTCACAGCAAGCGCTGGGGCAATTTCTCCCGACGCAACTGGACACCACGTACCGCAAGAAAATCCAGTGGCGGCTGTATGAGCCCACCGGCAACATCTTCGACCACAAGGCCTGCGGGCTGATCGCCATGCAGGTCAAGATCCTCGGTTCCCCCAGCTTCCTGAAAAAAGTTTCGTCCATCGAGGACGACCAGCCCGTGACCAGCGGGCTGGACGCAGAAAAAGGTATTGGCGCGACCTGGTTCGATAAAAAGATACCCGACTGGCTGCTGGCAGCGTCGATATCCGATCAGATTCTGTTCGCCCAGCACATGAAAAACCTTTCGGCGCTGAGCAGTTCCCATGCCGGCAAGACCTACCTGGACGCTATTGCTCCTATCAAAGAGTTTGCGTTGAACGCCCTCAAGAAACAGATGCAAGCGGACCATGCCGACGCTGCGACACTCGATCCGGAAAAAATCGAGATCCAGATTCGCAGCCTCGTGGCCTGGGGTTCTTTTATCGTTCCGGGCAAATTCGAGACCACCCGGTTCAATCTCGTTGAGCTGGCCTTGCAAAACCTGATTGCACTGCCCCTGGGCAACAAGACCGTCAGGTCCCTCAACGGCAAGGTGTTGCCCACCTGGATGACGACTGACTACATCGAAAGCCTCATCACCAAAATCGACATCGGTCGCGTCTATCCCGATCTGGTGAAGAGCAAACTGCTCGACGATCCAACCGAATCAGCCCGCCGCGAAGAGTTGTACACCTCCCAGTTGCGCATTCAACTGCCCATGCTTGCGCTGGAGGGGAAGATCCGAGGGCGTGGGAACATCGACGAACGGGGCTACCGTTATGTCGCCGCACTGATGGAGCCGGAGGAAGCCGATCGCAAGGTCGACGGACAACCCATCGTCCTGCGCAGGCTGGCCTTCATATCCGAACAGAAACTGATCCCCTCGGAAGACATCGTGACCAATATGTTCGTGATCGGTCCGAAGAATCCAGGCGCCGGGCCCTGCCTGCTTTATCGACCGTTGCTTGAACCGCAGTTGTGCCAGTACCCCTCGTCCAGCAATCTGTTGTATGCGATCAGGCAAATCCCTGAATTGCGCCAATCGGTCCTGGCCTGGCTGCCCGATGAGGTGCGCAGCAATTACAGCCGATACATTTTCTCGGGCCCCCTGCCCTCACCCTGGGTCATCGTTGAGTTTGCGACGGACCCTTTTACCTCATGGCTCGATAGCGCCCCCGTCGGTTTGAGCGAAAAAACCCTGGGCCCCGATTTCCTGCCACTGTTGTTCAAGGCCAATGCCAATGCCCTGGTCGAGCTTGCAGATCGGCAATCGGTCTCCAACAGCGAAACCCGCTGGAGTACGTTCAAGCAGGCCGGCTGGCTGATTTTCAACCTGGCCCTGCCTTACCTGGGCGCTGCCGTGGGCACCGCCGTCTGGCTCTGGCAAATTCTGGATGACATTGAAACGCTGATGCAGGACAGCGAACACGCCAACGACCAGGCCACATGGGAGGCATTCGTCGACCTGTTGCTGAACCTGGCCATGGCGATCACCACGCACGCTATCGACCATGCCAGAGAAGGCACACGCAGTCGCAGGGCAGCGGCACCGGAGGTGATAGAGGAGCCGGTCAAGCTGGTCAGACCCAAGCTTGTCATCGAAAAACTCACGCCTTCCACCGGCAAGGAACTGCACCCTGAGCACTATGAGTCCATCCATTCCAGCGGTGCCCTGACGGGCAAATCGGGAGAGGGCGCCAAGCTCCTTGAGACGTTCAGTGTCGACGCGCCCGAAACACCAGGGCAGGCCCATATCGATGGCATGTTCAAAGGGCTCTATCACCGACAGGGGCTGTGGTACGCCAAAGTGGCAGAAAAATGGTTCAACGTGATGATGGTGGGCGATAAGGTCTGCGTCGTCGACGCGAAGAACCCCTCGCGCCTGGGCCCTCCCCTGAGGCTCGATATACACGGCAATTGGCATATCGACATCCGTCTGCGCCTGCGCGGCAGCGGATCAAAAGGTGCGATGGAAAAAGTCATCGCCGACACTCACCGCCGCAGCGTTCAACTGCTGGCCGAACTGAATCGCTTCGAAGAAAAAAAACCGGAGCACCAGGCGCTGCTGACAATGAACGCGCAAGAGCTGAACAACGCCTCGGGCTCCACCAAGGAGACCAAGCGCAACGTTTACTTGAGTACCTTGAAAACCCAGCGCGAAAGCTATGAAGAAGCGTTGAACATCCTGACGCAATGGCCCGTCTTCCAATCAAGGCCCGACGCGCCCAAAGCCAGGCTGGGCTACCTGAACGCACAAATCAACTTCACGTTCGAAGAGATAGACGCGCTGAAAGAGCGGTTTACCCCGGCCCTGAGAACAGCCATGGACATGGCCACCACCGGCGTCGCGGTCGTGGAGCAGCAGCACGTCGATGCAGCCGAGAGCATGATCCGGGTCGGCGAGGACATGAACGAGCGCCTGGATTACATGGAGACACGTTTTTCCAGGCTCAAGGTACTGGGGCGTGAAGGTTTTGAATTTATCCGGCAGCACCGAGGAAGAATGCCGACCTACAAGAGCGACGGTATCCGTCTTATCCAGTTAGACATGTATCGGCACCTCTGCCTGACGCTCGATAGCGTCAATACCATGCCCGAAGGTTGGGCAGTCATTAACCAACTGGTTGATAGCGCCACGATTGCCTTTCAAAGCCTGCACGATGCCATCGAGGAACGCAGCGTGATCCGACTGGACGAGCAAATCGATGCATTCGGCAGCCTTACGGAGCAGTTCACCGCCCTTGAAGAACAACTCGAATACGTGGGCACCGAGTACAAGGAGAGCGCCCGCCCGGCCGAACTCAATCGGCTGAGCAAGCAGATCAGCAGCCTGAAAAAACGGGCATTGCAACATTTGGCCCAGGCCCTCGATGAGAGAAGCAACCGGCGCAGCATGGGCAACCCTTATGAGCCACGCCCCAGGTTCAGGAAGAAGTTCATCAGGGCACGTTTCTGGGGCCTGGTCAGCGGCGAACCTCGGTTGACGAAAATGCACGAAGAAACCGATTGGGTCGATGTGAAGAACCCGGTCACAGACAAGATCATCGCCACCTTCCACCGCAAGGGAACGGGTGAGTGGGTGCCCCATGCGCTCACCGATACGCCGCAGATCGTTCCGCCACTGGCAACCAGCCTCGCCAAGGGCCAGGCCCTGATCGATGGACTGGAGGCGTTCCGAGCGCAGGTCGAGGAGCACATGAATGCGCCAGGCCGATCACCCACCGGTATCGGGATGATTCTGAACGCTCATGCAAACAGGATGGAAAAAGTCGGCATTGCAATCAAAAAGGCCGTGGACAGTGCCTCGAACGAAACCGTTGAAGTGTCAGTAAAACAAAAGCGTACGGCCGAAGCCCTGCGCATGGAACTCAAGACACAAGCGAAGGCCCTTTATGAGGAAGCCTTCGATGCCGTACTGAATGTCATCAAACATCGTCCCCCGACCATGGATGGCGTCATATGGCTTAAAAGCCGCAATCGCATTTCCATCACCAAACTGAAGAACCGACAAAAAAACAAAGGCCCGCTTCACGGCTATCTCGACCGGTACGAGATCAGGGACGTGAAGGAAAACAAAACGCTTTGGTTTGCGGATTTCCGTTACTCCACCGACTGGGTCCCCGCCCACGCCTACCTTTCCGGTCGCTTGAAAACACCGGAACAAGTCAACAAGGGAGCACGCGCCGACGCCACCCAGGACCTCACCCAGCGTCAACTGATCGATCTTTACCGCAGCGAAATTGCGGTGGACCAGGCCAAGGAAGTGTTCTTTCCAAAGCAGCCTTCATAACGGTCAGGAGCTGAACCTGTGGGAGCGGGCGTGCTCGCGAAAGCGGTGAATCAGCCAGCCGCCATGTTGGATGCGCCCACGTCTTCGCGAGCAGGCTCGCTCCCACAGGGCTTGTGCCAGGCGCTCAGCCTCCTGTTCTCCAGGCCTTTGCCAGGCTCGCCAGCGCGGTGCCAATCGCCGCTGGCGGCACGGCTGCAAACCCCAGTACCAGCCCGGCTCGCACTGGCGTCGTCGTGGTGGGCAACCAATAGCCACTCAAGCCATTGATTTCGATCCCGGCCTGAGTTGCTTGCGCGATCAACTGCTGCTCACGCTCGACGCTGTCCACCGGCACGGTGACATGCAGCCCGGCCACCACCGTGGGCATGGTGCCGACACCGGCAACCGCCTTCGGCCAGCCGGCCAGCAGCGCGTCACGCCGGGCCAGGGCGGCCCGGCGCATGCGCCTGATGTGCCGCTGAAAATGCCCCGCGGCCATGAATTCGGCCATCACCGCTTGAGTACTGACTTCAGAGTGGCGCACATCCACGGCGCGGCGGCGGGCGAAGGCGCTCACCAGGCCAGGCGGCAAAACCAGATAACCCAGGCGCAGGGCCGGGAAAGCCACTTTGCCAAAGGTGCCAACGTAAAGAACACGGCCCTGGCGATCCAGCGCGGCCAAGGGTGCCAACGGCGCGCCGCTGTAGCGGTATTCGCCGTCGTAGTCGTCCTCGACGATCCAGCCGTCGTTGCGCTCGGCCCAGGCGAGCAGTTCCAAGCGCCGTGCCAGGCTCATGACCACCCCGGTCGGATACTGATGGGACGGCGTGACATAGGCCAGCCGACAGTGGCTCAACGTACCCAATGCCGTGCAATCGAGGCCATCGCTATCAACCGATACGCCTCTCACCTCGGCACCGGCCACGGCAAACGCATGCCCGGCGGCGCGATAGCCGGGGTTTTCCACAGCGACGACGTCGCCCGGGTCCACCAACAGCTGTGCACAAAGGCTGATGCCCTGCTGGGCACCGCTGGTGATCACAATTTGTTCAGCGGTGCAGTGCAGGCCTCGGGAGCTGCGCAGGTACGCCGCGATCAGGCCGCGCAAGCGTGCATCACCTTGGGAATCGCCATAACACAGCTGTTGCAGATCCGGCTTGCGCCAGAAAGCCGCATTCAGCTTGGCCCACACGTCAAAAGGAAACAGATCGAAGGCAGGAATACCGACTCGAAACGCCCTCGGCGGGCCGCTGGGCGGCTGGACCAAATGATGCTTTTCAACCCGCTCCAAGGCGTCGCTGTGGATAACTTGGCTGGATGAAACCACAGGTAAATCCAGCCAATCTGTGGATAAGGCTGTGGGTAAGCCTGTTGAAAACCCTGTGGACACTTTTGTGGATATGTTTTTGAGCGGTAGCGCCGTCGCAGACAGCTTTGCCACATAAGTACCGTCACCGACCCGCCCCTCAATGAAGCCTTCGGCGTAGAGCTGATCGTAGGCCCGTACCACGCTGTTGCGGGAAATCGACAAGGCCGCCGCCAGATCGCGACTGGCCGGCAGGCGCGTGCCGCTGGCCAACCGCCCGTCCAGCACCCGGGCACGTAACGCTTGGTACAGCTGACGACTGAGCCCCTGACGCCGGTCCAGTTCGATGCCGGCGGGGTTGAATGACAGTGGCGGTACGATGTTGATCATGACGACACCTTGAAAATGGACCTATCAAATTGGTCATAAGTGGCTCTTACAACAGACCAATAGCCTGCCTAGGATGCTCGCATTCGCCAAGGAAAATCGTCATGTACAACCCTAAAGCCTTTGCCGTCGAAGACCTGCCCCAACTGCAACAGATGATGGGTGACTGCCGCCTGGCCGTATTGATCACTCATGGTGAACACGGCTTGCAAGCCAGTCACTTGCCGCTGTTGCTGGACACGCAACAGGGCCCTAACGGCAGCCTTTACGGGCACATGGCTCGGGCCAATCCCCAGTGGCGCGACCTGGAAGCCGGCGCCGAAGCCTTGGTGATCTTCGCCGGGGCCGACGCCTACGTCAGCCCAAGTTTCTACCCTGGCAAGGCCGAACACGGCAAAGTCGTACCGACCTGGAACTACCAGGCCGTACACGCCTACGGCACCGCCGAGGTGTTCAGCGATCCTGAGCGCCTGCGTAACCTGGTCGGCGCCCTCACCGACCGCCACGAAAGCGGCCGCGCCTTGCCCTGGAGCATCGACGATGCTCCGGCCGAGTACATCGACAGCATGCTCAGGGCCATCGTTGGCTTCGCCCTGCCCATCCAGCGCTTGGAAGGCAAACGCAAGCTCAGCCAGAACCGCAGCCTGGTGGATGCCGCCGGGGTACGCAACGGGCTCGCCGCCAGCCCTGATCCGCAAGACCAGGCGCTTGCGTGCCTGATGCCTGAACAATCGTCGAAGGAGTGAACATGAGCCAACCTGAGATCCGCCTCGTCAGCGCTGACGATCACGCCGCCTGGCTGCCGTTGTGGCAAGCCTACCTGCGCTTCTACAACACCGAACTGCCGGACGCGGTCAGCCAAAGCACCTGGCAACGCTTGCTCGATGACCGCGAGCCGACCCACGGGGCCCTCGCCTGGCACGGCGACACGGCGGTGGGCCTGGTGCATTTCATTTATCACCGATCGAACTGGAGCATTGAAAACTCCTGCTACCTGCAAGACCTGCTGGTAACGGAACGATGCCGCGGCACTGGCGTCGGTCGCCAACTTATCGAATTCGTCTACCGCACTGCCAAAGCCGACGGTTGCTGCAAAGTGCACTGGTTGACCCACGAAACCAACGCGACCGCGATCCAGCTCTACGAGCGCATCGCCGAACGCCCGGGTTACATTCAATTTCGCAAAGCCCTGTAAGGAGCGCAGCATGTCGACTTCACTCGCCGATTGGAAAGGTGTCCCGGCACCCTCTACGCAGTTGATCGAAGGGCGTTTCATACGCCTGGAAAAACTCGATCCGGCGCGTCACGCCGACGGTCTGTGGCAAGCGCTGGAAGGTCCCGGGGCCGACCCGAAACTCTGGGATTACTTGCCTTACGGGCCCTTCAAGGATCGTGGCGCTTTCGATGCCTGGCTGGAGAATCATGCGGCCAATGTCGACCCGTATTTCTTCAGCGTGATCGACCGCGCCAGTGGCGATGTACAGGGCATCCTCAGCCTGATGTCCATCGTGCCGGCCCAGGGCCGTATCGAGATCGGCCACGTGACCTTCGGCGCACCGATGCAGCGCTCGCCGAAAAGCACCGAGGCAATTTATCTGCTGGCCAAGGAATCTTTCGCCCTGGGTTATCGTCGTCTGGAGTGGAAATGCAACAACGCCAATGCCCGCTCCAAATACGCCGCCGAACGGCTGGGCTTCACGTTTGAAGGGGTGTTTCGCCAGCACATGGTGGTCAAGGGGCAGAATCGTGACACCGCGTGGTACTCGATGCTGGATTCGGAATGGCCGGCGATCGCCGCGGGCTTCGAGCGCTGGTTGAGTGAAGAGAACCAGAGCGCGGATGGGCAGGTGCTTGGGTTGGTGGAGTGTCGCCCGTAGGTTATCGGTGATTGGTCGTCCGCTATCGCGAGCAAGCTCGCTCCCACAGGGGGCCAGGGGCGGCTGCAAGATCTGCGTTCGCCGCCAACCCCTTGTGGGGCCGGGCTTGCTCGCGATGGCTATTGGGCAGGCGACACATTCGTCGCCTGCCAACTGTCCAATCACTCCAATTTCGGCTTCATCTCACCAAACTGCTTGAGCGAGTCAGGGGTCACGCCCCGCCGTGCGTACTGCCAGGCCCAGCCCGGTATTTGCAGATGACTTTCCAGGTACACGGCAAAATCCAGACGACTATGCCCCAGACGATTGGTTGGGAAGTCAAAGCTGTACAGGTATAGCTGGGCCCGACGTTGGCTGATGGAAAGCAGGTTTTGAACAATCCGATTCGCACGGGCTTCTTCCGCTCCCAGGCTGTCCCTCAGTGCCAATCCAAAATCCAGTCCAGTACGCAGCGACCCCGGTCGTCCAAGCGCCTGCCGAATAGTCGCATCGCTAAAGTGCGGCCCAATCAGGTCAAGCCAGATCTGCATGGCGTACTCGGAGGACAGACGCATAAGGTTCCCCAATAAACCCGGGGTGTTGAACAGGAGGGCTACCCGGACATTGGAAGGCAACTGCCCTGGAGGGCTGAACAGCTTTGCGACGGCAGGCACGTCTATGCTCTCGATGTTCTTCCGCGCCCCGCCCAGGAACCGCATGAACGCCGTCAGATTATCTTGATAAGTGATGATGCTTTGCAGGTTCCGATCATCGAACACCTGCATCCAGTCGAGGTCGATGCGCCCCGTACGCTCCAGTTCGCCATAACGGCTGTTTGCATACGCGGCGATGAGTTCAAAGCGCCTGTCGGTGAGCGCCGGATTACGGATCAACCTCGCAACCTCACTCACGGGCAACATGCCACCGAGGTTGTGAATGATGACGGGGGATCTCAGGATAATGTCGACCCGCCGCCGCAGAACAGGGAAGCGCCCAAGGGCCGTTCTGAGTAAATCAACGGTCCGCTCGACCATATCGGCATACATGAACTCTTCGAACAGCTCAGCATCGTCATCGACGAACTTGTCCCGATCACGCATCAACAACTCTTTTACGTCATCCAGATCATTGCGATCCACTAGATGAGCACCGTCCAGCAACTCTTCAAGCTCAGCCGCGTCCAGATGATCGTGCAGCGCCTCCTCATGCCTGACATAGCCCAGGCTATTGCGGGGGTGATGACCGAGCAACTGCCGGGCGGTGACCCCATACTCCAGCATGATATGGGCCACGTCTCTGGAAACCAGCAGGTACTTGTTGTCGAGCAGCCGGAGAATGTTCTGGTCATCGACAGGCCTCAGCAGGATGTCCTCGAACAGTCGCTGCATGGTGACTTTTTCCTGCGCGGAAAAAGGGGCGCTGGTGTTCGCCATCAGATTGGCCGGGGACCGGGGCGACACCAGGCGGCCAACTTCCTGCAGGATCTCGGGGGGTAACTTAGTCCCTGGCGCCTCAGTGATTGCCGCCCGAATAGTCCTTTTTACCTGCAGGTCCAGGTAATCCAAGGTCGGTTGGAACAAGCGATGCGGGTTGGGCGTGCCGTAAATGATCCGGGTAAGATCGAACACCGCCGAATTGTCCAGGAGATTGACCAGCGACGGCGCACTCTCGAAGAGGGCTTGCTGGATGTCGGAGACTTGGGGCGCCACATATTGACTCAACTCCGGATGCTGATCGATATGATCGGCTGCCGCATCGCGCAGCCCCTGCATCGTGAACGTCTGCTGAGACCGCCCTTCATTCAACCCCGCCGCCAAGCCATTGAATAAGCAATCGCCATCGGCATTGATCTCCACCACGCGCTCACCCAAGACCAAACTGTAATGGTCATGACTGGTTCGTCTCAAAACGACATCTGTGTCAGCTCTATCCGGATGCTCGGCCACCGGATAAATCGTTTCATGTTGCCCGGGGGTAAAACGCACCGACCAGGCACGTTCCGCGGATATTTCATCAATGATCAGCAAGCTGCGGTTTTGTGGCCAGATCGCCAGACGCGTCATGATTGACGGCACCAGGTCCATGATCCGATTGTTCCAAGTGCCCGGCGTGCGTATCGAATTGGAAACAGCGGAAACCGATAGGGCAGGCTTCTTTGAAGGCCCCGGTTGGGCAGGCGTATCCGCCGGGCGTTTGCCGCCGCCCCGGCCAAATCCTACGGCGCGCCACTCGCCATTGGACATCCGCGCCACCGTACTTCTCATCACCCCGCTGGAGACGATGTTCACTCCTGAAACAGGGTCTACCAAGGTGGCTTCGGTTGCGTTCAACCTCGTATGGTCATGCACCCGGAACACGGTGCCATCGGGTTGTCGCACATAGACCGGGCGAGCAATAACCCTGCCGGTGGCCGTATCGCTGACTGTCGCGCGATAAAAGCCGCGTGCGTCCGCTGTCAGCCCTTGTATCACCGAAGTATCCGAAACGGCATAGGATCGGTAGACCGCCGCCTCCAACGGCAGCCCGGTCAGTGCCTCGTCCTGGGTTTGGCGAGCCGTCAGCGTCCGGAAAGAGGATTGGCCTCGTGGCGCAAGCGTCACGTTTCGGACCAGGTGCCAGCCTCCGTGGTTGGCCACCGTGTGCACGAATGCCAGGGTTTTCAGGTTCAGCGGGATAGAACCGGTCCTGGATATCAACAGGCCGGTCTTGATGATGCTCTTGAGCATCTGGAAACCGGGGGCCAGGAACATCGTCGCCAGTTCCAGGGCAATCTCGACCGCCACCTGTCCAAACCTGCCGAGCGTTTGATAATGAACATCCAGGTTGCTAGTGGAGCGATGGTCGGCATGCGCACTGTGGAAGTTGACGTGCGCCCGGTGAAGGGCCTCCAGCAGATCGCCGCTGATCAACGCGCCACGAATCAGCGGGCGGCCGCCTCGCTGCCCCAGGGTACGTTTGATCTCTTCAGGATCGCTGGTGGCAATGCGCGAACGGAAATACGCCTGCCATTCCTCTCGTGGCAATAGCCCTGCCACGCCATCGCTCAGGTCGGCAAACTCATGGAAGTCGTCGCCCTCGGGGCTGTCTGGAAAATAAACGCCAACCGTTCCCTTGATGTTCGGCCCTTCCTGATCGGAAAAGATCAGCGGGCCATCGATGCTGAGCGCATTGCTCATCCTTCCCTGCTGCCCTCCAGCGCCTACGCTCCCCCCAAGCAGAAGACCATGGACGTGCACACGTCGCCCCAAGACCAAGGGGCGTGTCTGTGCCGTCGGCGAACGCAGGACCGCATCCAGCCAGAGCGCGAGGCGCTTGCACGGTTTCGGTGGGTTGAAGGCCGTATCGAGCACGGTGCTCTTGAACACTTCATTGCCCCTGAGCGCGGCTTCGTGACCTTTGAATTTCATATTGGCCAGATATGCCGCTTGCCAGGCCTTCTTGTAGTCCGGCTTGTTCATCTCCTTGCTGAGCAGGGTTTGGTAGCTTGCTCCGGCATCGATGCTCGTCACCATCCGGGCCAGTTCGCGCCCGGTCAACGTGACGAAATAACCGTTGGCCGGGTGCCGGATACGTTGGCCATCCTGATCGGCGACATAGACCGCCTGCACTTCGCGCATTGCATTGGGGTACTGAGTCGGACGCAGGTTATCGAGCATCAACTGAGTCAAGCTGGAGATACGGGACTGCCTTAGGCTGGCACTTTTCCCGAAAGAAAACGTGACCAGGCACTTGTCCGGGTCGGGATCGATGCCGGGGTGCACCGTTTGTTGAAGGTAGTGCTTGACCTTCTGGCGGGTGAACTGCCACAGCGTCTGGATATCGCGGGCACCCAGTTCATAGGCCGCTTCCAGGACCTGTTTTTCCAAGTTGCGATAGGTCGATTGCTCCGAACCTGTTGCGCTCTTGTAAAAGTCCGGGCGGTTGTTTTCAACCAGGACTTCCTGACGGACAGTCAGCGGTCCGGTAAGCGACAACATGGGTAAATCCAGCGCATCTTCAACATTCAGCGCAAAGGCCGCCAAAGCGACCGTCTCGTTTTGCGGAGCATTCAGATACGTTTCCAGAGCGGTGTCTTGGATCTGCAGCAGGTCATCTGCCGCCACTTCAAAAACATGCCCGGACAATTCAGAGGATATATCCCGGATCGTGCGTTTCTGCCCGTCGTAGGTAGGGCTTACTTGATTGACCAACGCCTGGAAAGAATGGAAGCGCTGTATGCCCCCTTCCAGGGAGTAGAGAAACAATGAAGGTTGATCCGTGCGTTTGATCACCATTGCAGCGGGCCATTTCTGCGCGGTCGTGCTGCCCATATCGAGCATGACGGCGTAGACATGGGGGATGGGGGCTCGCAGCAGCCGGCTTCTGTCCGCCATGCCCGGATGGGTCGTGATGAGGTCCAACAGGCGATCTTCTTCACCCTGCTGGCTTCGTTCACTTTGGGTCAACGCAATGCCTGAATCCCGATCGGCCTTGTACAGGTCGAAAAGGTGCAGGAATCGTCGGGACAACAAATGAGCGAGGGCCGCTTCAGCGGTAGACGGGGTTGAGGTCTCGAGCGAGTCGCCCCACTGCTTGTTACGGCGAAAGGCGTTGAAATCGTCACGGAACTGACGTTTCAGGCTGTCATTGGTTGTGGGTTGGGCGATATAGAAGACCGCCTCCATGGCCGCCAGGATGTTCCTGTCCACCGGGTTGGCAAATACGCTGTCCGCCTCTTCCAAGGCATCCGGACGAGTGAAGAATCCCACGCCACCGACCGAGTAAGTGGGCGGTGTGTCCGTCGCCAGACAGCTCAATAGAACATCGGTAAAACTCTGCGAAGCGATCAATGAACGTCCGCCGACGGAATCGACGCTGAAGTGGTTCACATACCAATGATCCGGATCGATATCCTCCAGCAGTGCCGGGCGAAATCGGGTCTCGGGGATCTTTATCTTGATCCTGCCGATCAGCAGGCTCTTGAGCACCGAGTCGAACGTGGGCAGGCCGGCGAACAAACGCGCCAGTTTCACCTGATTGCTGTCCAGCAGTGCCAACTGCCGGACTTGTTCTTTGCCACGGACACTGAGCAGATTGCCTTGGGCATCCACCTCGGTGACAACGGGCTGGCCCGTGCCCTGGTAGCCGGGGGCAATGCCCGTTTGCAACTGCTGCAAGATGTCTGGCGAAAGGGCTTTACCGTTGACCCGCAGCGACGAGAAGTCCAGAGACATATGGCTTCGATGTGGATAAATCCAGCCCTCACGCGGCGAATGGCCGGAGGGATAGACCCGGCTTTGGTGGGCGATCAAAAAGCCTTGTGTCACGGCGTCACGCAACGGCACCGATGTGCGCTGACTGATCGCGGCCGACTCTTCGGTTTCGACCTCTTGATAAGTGACCATCACTGGCGCGTCGCCGACGAGGCCCCACTGGCCCAGCCATTGATCGGCAAAGGCATGCGGCTGAAATCGAAGACCGTTGGATAACAGGGTGAGGGGTTTCAAGGGCGCGACAGGAGGCGCGCCATGTTCATGTTCAGAGAAGACAGTCATTTAAGTGTCCCGGTTGTGATCAGGGCTGGGACCCTATCGCGCCGTTCGAGCTCAAATGACATACATATGTATAGGGGTGGCTAGAGGGCTTGGGGAAAAGCGTAAGCCAATATGTTCTGCAAAAATATGTAACCTGGTTGATCGTTCCCACGCTCCTGCGTGGGAATGTCGCCAGGGACGCTCCGCGTTCCGCTTCTGGGAGGTGACGCAGAGCGTCACGGGATGCATTCCCCACGCAGGAGCGTGGGAACGATCAATTACGGCGAGCCAGGTTCAGATCAGCTTTTGCGCCAACACCGCAATATGCTCCGGCCCGATCCCGCAGCAGCCACCCAGATGACTGGCCCCGCGCTTGCGCCAATCCGCCGCCCACTGCAGGTACCCCGGTGGGTCGAGGTCTTCGCGCAGTGGGTCCAGGCCGTCGTTGGCCGTCGCTTCCTTCGGTTGCGGCGGGAAGGCGTTGGCGTAGGCACCGATGTGGATCTTCACCCCCAGCCGCTCGAAGGTTTCCCGCGCAGCATCAATCGCCGCGCCGATCACTTCTGGCTGGCTGCAGTTGAACAGCAGCACTTCGACACCCAGCTCGGCCGCGACCGCCGCAGCGTCCGCCACCGGTTCGCCGGAACGCAGGCGTGGCACTTCATCGGTGTCTTCATCTTTCAGGGTAAACGACAGCCAGAACGGCTTGCCGTCCTTGGGCAGCCCGGCGTGAATCGCCCGCGCTTCGACCGTCGAGCTTTGGGTTTCGGCCAGCCACAGGTCGATATGGGGCGCCAGGCCGGTCACCAACGGCGTCAGCAGTTCACTGGCGCGGGATGCGTCGAACAGATCGGGCCGATAGGAACCGAACAACGGTGGCAGCGACCCGGCGACCCGTACCGCTTTGCCTGAAGCTTGCACTGCTCGCTGCGCCAACTCCCCGGCCAGCGCGGCCAGGGCCTGGCCTTCGGCGGCAAAACGCTCTTCACCGATGTGAAACGGCACTACCGCGTAGCTGTTGCTGGTGATTACATTGGCGCCGCTGGCAATGTAGGCCGCGTGCACCGCTTCTACCGCCTGGGGCGCTTCGCTCAAGGCCAGGGCCGACCACTCGGGTTGGCGGAACGGCGCGCCACGGCGTTGCAGTTCGCGGCCCATGCCGCCATCGAGAATGACTGTCGTTGCTGAGCCCATATGCGATTCACTCATAAGCTTATGAAAAATACTCACTACCGGAGTTGTTCTTATAACTATTTAATACGCAGCAATCGGTTAACTACAACTTATTTTTCTACCCAGGGACTTCACGTGAAACTACAACCATTGCTGGCCCTGGGCCTGACTCTGCTGGCCGCCTCGTCGCAAGCCTTCGCCGGCGCCACCCTGGATCGCATCGAACAGAAAAAAGAACTGGTCGGTGTGTTGATGGAAAGCTACCCGCCCTTCTCGTTCCTGAACGATCAGAACCAGCTCGACGGTTTTGACGTCGACGTGGCCAAGGCCGTGGCGCAAAAGCTGGGCGTGAAGCTGCGCCTGGAAACCCCTTCCTGGGACGTGATCGCGGCCGGGCACTGGAGCGGGCGTTATGACATCTGCATCTGCTCCATGACGCCGAGCAAGGCACGCGCCGAAGTGTTCGATTTCCCGGTGCAGTATTACGCCTCGCCAGCGGTGATCGTGGTCAACGCCAAGGACAACAGCATCCATGGCGCCAAGGACCTGAGCGGCAAGAAAGTCGGCCTCACCAGCGCGTCCAGCTACGAGAGCTACCTGAACAAGAACCTGGTGATCGAAGGCGCCGAAGACACCCGCTTGAGCTACCCCTTCGAGAACGTGCAGATCGCTCCGTACGACACCGACAACGTGGCGTTCCAGGACCTCGGCCTGGGCACCGGCGTACGCCTGGACGCGGTGCTGACCAACCTGGTGACCGCGCAGCCGCGCCTGACCGAAGACAAACGCTTCAAGCTGGCTGGCGAGCCGCTTTATTCCGAACCGAACTCGGTGGCCATCGAGAAAGGCGACGCCCAGTGGGACAGCAAGGTGCGTGAAGTCTTTGCCCAGTTGAAACAGGACGGCACCTTGAGCAAACTCTCGCAGAAATGGATCGGCGCCGACATCACCCAATGACCTCTTTTCCGTCCCCTTCTCGGCCACCGCAACCGGTGGCCGAGTCGCGCCTGCAAAAAATCTTCGGCTTTCGCACCCGGCTGTACCTGACCTGGGCGGCGATGCTGGTGCTGTTCGCGAGTTTTTTCCTGAGCTTCGACCTGAAGTTCTCCATCATCCTCGACAAACTGCCGAACCTGCTCGGCGTGCACCTGGCACCCAACGGCTTTGTGCAAGGCGCGGTGCTGACGCTGTTTCTGTGCCTGTGTTCAATCGTCGCTTCGTCATTGCTGGGCTTCATCACCGCCCTGGCGCGGCTGTCCAGCAGCGCGGTGGCGTTCGGCATCGCCAGTTTCTACGCGTCGTTCTTTCGCGGCACGCCATTGCTGATCCAGATTTTGCTGATCTACCTGGGCCTGCCACAACTGGGCGTGGTCCCCGGCGCCATCGCCGCCGGGATAATCGCCCTGTCGCTGAACTACGGCGCCTACCTGAGCGAAATCTTCCGCGCCGGCATCCTCGGCGTCCCCCACGGCCAGCGCGAAGCCTCACTTGCACTGGGCCTGAGCGAAACCGTGATCTTCTGGCGCGTCACCCTGCCCCAGGCCATGCGCACCATCATCCCGCCGACCACCAACCAGTTCATCTCCATGCTCAAGGACTCCTCCCTGATCTCGGTGATGGGCGTCTGGGAAGTGATGTTCCTGGCGCAATCCTACGGTCGTTCCAGCTATCGCTATATCGAGATGCTGACTACGGCGGCGATCATCTACTGGTTGATGTCCATTGCGCTGGAGCTGATTCAGGCGCGGATGGAGCGGCATTATGGGAAGGCATATCTCAAGCGCAGCTGACAGGACAGATCCGAAGAAGTTGTAGGGCGACGCTTCAGGTCGTGGAAGCCAACGCGACGATGCCTGGATCGCAACACGACCAGCCTACAGATTTCATCTGCTGTGTCTTGCCCAAGGCGTGGCGTTAGCTGGCATCGTGGCCAGGGGTGGAATTTTTAAAGTGCGGACTCCTTTCAAAAGAGCCCGCATTCGATGTCTATTCAACACTTTTACCCACCCCAACACCTTGCCCTGGCCGTCGCCTTGGCGCTTGGTTGCGTCGATGTTTCGATGGCTCAGCAACCAGCCGAGATCTCCACAACCGCCGAGCAACAAGAGCGCCTCAAGGCCTTCTCCGACGCTGCGGACACCAAGCAGCAAAATGCCAACACCTCCCGCAAAGGCGACGCGAAATGGACTGGCAAAAATGACTTGGTCATCATCAGCGGAAATGGAAAGTTCCCCGGAATCATTGATGGCGGCGGTGGAAAAAACGTTCTGCGACTTGATGCCGCCAAACATCCAATATTGGCTGAAACCCGCAACTTCATGGCTTTGCAGGTTGCCAAAGGCGAATGGCAGCACACCGGGAATTTCGCTGGCTGGGGAGTGATCGAGCCGAACACCACGTTGATCAACATTGGCCGAATCGACGGACAACTGGGCGTGCTTGGCAAGCTCGATAACAAGGGAGTGGTGGCCAATCGTGTGACTGTCGAGCCAGGCGCCCACATGATGAACTCAGGAGTGGCCGGTCATGTGGAAGTGCGTGAGAAAGCCAGCTTCATCGGCAATGGAACAGTGGAATTCTTGAGTGTCGCGGGCCAGTTGGAAGTCGGCCCCGAAATGGGCGCACCCTCCATTACCAAGGATTTCTCGTTGGCGCAGACTGCCGAGCTGATCTACGGGGTTAATGCAGATGGCGATAGCTCCACGATCAACGTTGAAGGCACCGCGTTCCTGAACAACGCGACGCTGACAGTTGCCGGCGTGCCAGGTGAATACATTGAGTCGCGCGAGCACACCATCATCCGCGCGCGGACGATCGAAGGAGCGTTCGGCACAGTCTCCAGTAAGCTGGCATTCATGACGGCGACGCTGACCCCCACCGATACGCAAGTCAGACTGACTTATGCCCGCAACGATGTCCCACTCAAGGAAGCAGCCACTTCCGATAAAGGGCGAGCATTTGCGGCCAGTATCGAAGAGTCGCAACCGGTCAAACCAGCCGAACCCATTGACGTCCCCACCGTCGCACAGGCACCCGCAGCCAACCCAAAAACCGAGGCCCCAACAAACAAGCCGGCTGAACCGCCAGAAATCACCAGTGCCGTCTCAAAACCCGTAGGCCATTTGCACGCCGCCAAGCCAGAAGCAAAACCCAACAAAGCCATCAACGCCCTGCTCGGCAGCGATATGACTACCGCCGCCGACGCCAGCAAAACGAAGGTCGTAGACACCTCACACAAATCCGCCGAGCCGCCAGAAACCCCCAGTGCCACATCAAAACCCGTAGGCCAATTGCAAGCCTCCAAGCCAGCCGCGAAGCCTAACAAAGCCATCAACGCCCTGCTCGGCACCAACATGGCGACCGCCGCCGACGCCATCGACCAACTAAGCGGCTACAACACGGCGGACCTGGGCAATGCCACCTTGAGCAGCGTCACGCCAATCGGCACCGGCATGCTCTCAGCCATGGGCCAGAAAAACCCGGAGAACGAACATACTGACGGCCAAGTCTGGGTGCAGGCCATCGGCAACAGCGGGCGCATCGGGAAGCAATTGGGCAGCTATGCCCTGAAGCATTCGACCAAAGGTCTGATGCTGGGGACCGATTGGGCTGTCAGCCCTGATTGGCGTCTGGGGATAATCGGCAGCAAGACCCAGACGCGGCTGGACAGTCACCGCTTCGATGGCCGACTCGACAGTTGGCATGTGGGCGCCTACGCCGTGCGCCAGGACGGACCGCTGGCGCTGCGCCTGGGCGCCGTTCACGGCAATCATGACGGCAGTACCAAGCGCCACGTGGCCTTTAACGGTTTCAGCGATCGTCTCAAGGGGCGGTACGACGCCAACACGCAGCAGGTCTTTGGGCAAGTCGGCTACAACCTGGACGTCGGGTATTTCGGGGTCGAGCCTTATCTGCAACTGGGCTATCAACGCTATCAACGTGATCGCTACACAGAGAAAGGTGGCGACGCGGCGCTGCGATTCAACGGCCAAACCCAGGACAATTACAACAGCAACGCGGGCCTTCGCCTCGCCCGATCCCTCCCCCTTGACCAAGGTATGCAACTGACGCCCCGCTTGAATCTCGGTTGGAAACACTTATACGGCGAGACCCGGGGCACTTCCCGCCAGCGCCTGGCGAGCACAGGCAACACGTATACCGTCGAAGGCGTCGAACTGGACCGTGACAGCCTGCTCTTTGAAGCAGCGCTGGACCTGGCTGTTTCGTCTCGGCATACGTTGGGGGTGAGCTATAAGGGTGAAACCGGTCAGGACAACCGCAACAGTGCGTTGATGGGTCAATGGCGAATGATGTTCTGAGCATTTCGCGGGCAAAAAAAAAGGGGAGCACATGCCCCCCCGAGGTTAAAAGGTTGTATCGAGGCTGTTAACTCAGCCTTCGATCTCGATCAGGATCTCGCCCGGATTGACCCGGTCGCCCTTGGCCACATGAATAGCGGTAACCTTGCCGGCGATGGCCGCCTGCACTTCGGTTTCCATCTTCATGGCTTCGGTGATCAGCACCGCTTGGCCGGCCTTGACCACGTCGCCCTCCTTGACCAGCACATCAACGATGTTGCCCGGCATGGTGGTGCTCACGTGGCCTGGCGCAGTGGCCTGTTTGCGCTTGCTGCTGCCGCCGCCGACAAATTCATTGAGCGGCTCGAAAACGACCTCTTCGGGCATGCCATCGATGGACAGGTAGAAGTGACGCTTGCCTTCGGCCTTGACGCCGACCCCGGTGATGTCAACGCGGTAGGTTTCGCCGTGAACGTCGATGACGAACTCGGTCGGTACACCTTCGCCGCCCGCCGAGCTCACACTGCCCGCCTCAGGGATTGGCAACAGCACTTCTGGTGTCAGGGTGCCGGCTTCGCGTTCCTCGAGGAACTTGCGCCCGATGTCCGGGAACATGGCGTAGGTCAGTACGTCTTCTTCGGATTTGGCCAGCGCGCCGATTTCGCCACGCAACTTGGTCATTTCCGGCTTGAGCAGGTCGGCCGGACGCACGTCGATCACGTCTTCGCTGCCGATGGCCTGACGACGCAGCTTCTCATTGACCAAACCCGGCGCCTTGCCGTAGCCGCCCTGCAAGTAGAGCTTCACTTCGTTGGTGATGGTCTTGTAGCGCTCGCCGGCCAACACGTTGAAAAACGCCTGGGTACCGACGATCTGCGAGGTCGGGGTCACCAACGGCGGGAAGCCGAGGTCTTCGCGCACTCGTGGGATTTCCGCCAGTACTTCATTCATCCGGTTCAGCGCGCCCTGCTCTTTCAACTGGTTGGCCAGGTTGGAAATCATTCCGCCTGGTACCTGGTTGACTTGGACTCGGGTGTCCACCGCCGTGAACTCGCTTTCGAACTGGTGGTATTTTTTGCGCACGGCGTAGAAGTACAGGCCGATTTCCTGCAACAACTCCAGGTCCAGGCCCGTGTCGAACTCACTGCCTTTAAGAGCCGCGACCATCGACTCAGTACCCGGATGGCTAGTGCCCCAGGCGAAACTGGAGATCGCGGTGTCGATGTGATCGGCACCGTTCTCGATCGCCTTGAGCTGGCACATCGCGGCCAGGCCGGCGGTGTCGTGGGAATGGATGAACACCGGCAAGGATTGCTCGGCCTTCAGCGCTTTCACCAGCTCGCCAGTGGCGTACGGGGTCAGCAGGCCGGCCATGTCCTTGATCGCCACCGAGTCGCAACCCATGGCTTCCATCTGTTTGGCCTGGGCCACGAAGGCTTCAATGGTGTGCACCGGGCTGGTGGTGTAGGCGATGGTGCCCTGGGCGTGCTTGCCGGCGGCCTTCACCGCCTCGATGGCGACCCGCAGGTTACGCACGTCGTTCATCGCATCGAAAATACGGAACACATCGATGCCGTTGACCGCGGCCTTGGCCACGAACGCCCTGACCACGTCATCGCTGTAATGGCGATAACCCAACAGGTTCTGGCCGCGCAGCAGCATTTGCAGACGGGTGTTAGGCAGCGCCGCGCGCAGTTGGCGCAGGCGTTCCCACGGGTCTTCCTTCAAGAAGCGCACGCAGGCATCGAACGTCGCGCCGCCCCAGACTTCCAGCGACCAATAACCGACTTTGTCGAGCTTGTCGCAGATCGGCAGCATGTCTTCGGTGCGCATGCGGGTGGCAAGCAGCGATTGGTGGGCGTCGCGCAGGATTGTGTCGGTAACAAAGATCTTCTTGGACATGGTGATGGTTCCTTACAGGCCTGCGTGGGCGGCAATGGCGGCGGCGATAGCCAGGGCCAGCTCTTCGGGTTTGCGCTTGATCGAGTAGTTGGTCAGTTCAGGGTGGCTTTCGACGAAGCTGGTATTGAACTGGCCACTGCGGAATTCCGGGTTACGCAGGATTTCCTGGTAATACGCGGCAGTGGTCTTGACCCCCTGCAGGCGCATGTCGTCCAGGGCTCGCAAGCCACGGTCCATCGCTTCTTCCCAAGTCAACGCCCAGACCACCAGTTTCAGGCACATCGAATCGTAGAACGGTGGAATGGTGTAGCCGGTGTAGATCGCCGTATCGGTGCGCACGCCCGGGCCGCCAGGGGCGTAGTAGCGGGTGATCTTGCCGAAGCTGGGCAGGAAGTTGTTTTTCGGGTCCTCGGCGTTGATCCGAAATTGCAACGCAAAACCACGGTGCAGAATGTCTTCCTGCTTGACCGACAGCGGCAGCCCGGAGGCGATACGGATCTGTTCGCGAACAATGTCGATACCGGTGATTTCTTCGGTGATGGTGTGTTCCACCTGCACCCTGGTGTTCATTTCCATGAAGTACACCTCGCCCTCGGCGAGCAGGAACTCCACGGTGCCGGCGTTCTCGTAGCCCACCGCCTTGGCGGCGCGCACCGACAAATCGCCGATGTAGGCGCGTTGCTCGGGTGTCAGTTGCGGGCTGGGGGCGATTTCGATCAGCTTCTGGTTGCGCCGCTGGATCGAGCAGTCACGCTCGAACAGATGCACCACGTTGCCGAAGCTGTCCCCGAGGATCTGCGCCTCAATGTGCTTGGGATTGACGATGCATTTTTCCAGGAACACTTCCGCCGAACCGAACGCCTTGGTGGCTTCAGAGATGACCCGTGGGAAGGCCTGTTCGAGTTCTTCACGGCTGTTGCAGCGACGGATACCACGACCGCCGCCACCGGAGGTGGCCTTGAGCATCACCGGATAACCGATGCGGTCGCCTTCGGTCAGGGCTTCTTCGATGCCCGACACGTTGCCTTCGGTGCCCGGCGTGACCGGCACACCGGCCTTGATCATGCTGCGGCGTGCTTCGGTCTTGTCGCCCATGCGGCGAATGACTTCCGCCGACGGGCCAATGAATTTGATTCCGCGTTCGGCACAGATGTCTGCCAGCTCGGCGTTTTCCGAAAGGAAGCCGTAACCGGGGTGCAATGCATCGCAGCCGGTTTCCACCGCCAGGTTCACCAGCTTTCGCGGGTTGAGATAGCCGGCCAGCGGATCGGCGCCGATGCTGTGGGCCTCGTCCGCACGCTTGACATGCAAGGCATGGCGGTCAGCGTCGGAATAGACCGCGACCGAGCGAATGCCCATCTCGGCGCACGCGCGCACGATTCGAACGGCAATCTCACCACGGTTGGCGATCAGGATCTTTGTTATCAATTGGAGGTTCCCTTGAGCCGGTGGTACCACGACCTGGTGTCCAGGCCGACGCGTGACCAGATGTAACAATTGGTCGCAGCTCCACACTAGTCCTGGCTGGGGATTAACAAAAATGAATAATTATTGGGTCATGCATAAGCAAAGACTTATAGTTGCGCTATCCATTTCGCTCCCGAGTGCTTAGAAAATGCGTAAGTCATTGATGCGTATGACATTGCGTCAATTGCAGATTTTCAACGAGGTGTGTGACCTGAGGTCCTACAGCCGTGCAGCTGACGAAATGTCTCTCACACAACCGGCCGTTAGCCTACAGATTCGATCCCTTGAAGAGCTGATAGGCCAACCGCTGTTCGAGTATGTCGGCAAAAAACTCTATATGACCGAAGCCGCCGAAGCGCTGCAACGCGCCAGCCGGGATATCTTCGGGCGCCTGGAAAACCTCGACATGCAGCTCTCGGACATGCAGGGTTCGCTGCAAGGGCAGCTCAAGCTTGCAGTGGAGTCCAGCGCCAAGTATTTCGTGCCGCACCTGTTCGCTGCGTTCAAGCGCCAGCACCCGGAGGTCAACCTCAACCTCACGGTGGTCAATCGCGGGCAGGTCATTCGACGGCTTTCGGACAACCGGGATGACTTGGTCATCATGTCCATGGTGCCTCAGGACATGGGGCTCGAGTTCCTGCCGTTTCTCAACAATCCGATCGTCGCCGTGGCACCGCCCGACCATCCACTGTGCCACATGGGCCCACTGCGCCTGCAGGATCTGGAGCCGTATACGCTGTTGCTGCGCGAGCCTGGCTCAGGCACACGGCTGGCTTGCGAGGAGTATTTCAAGGAGAAACGGGTGCACTTCACCCAGACACTGGAGGTGGCGTCAGCAGAAGCCCAGCGCGAATGCGTGGTGGCCGGGCTGGGCGTGGCGCTATTGACGCGCCACGCCGTGAGCCGGGAGCTGTCGTCCGGCGCACTCATCGAGTTGCCGGTGGAGGAACTGCCGCTGTACCGCAGTTGGTGCCTGGTACAGGCCAGGGCGAAACGCTTGTCACCCGTGGCCCACGCCTTCCTGGCGTTCGTTCGCGGCGAGCGCGCTCAGATCACTGGCCTGGTTGAGCGTTTCGACGGGAAGCCGCCGGTGTTGCCTGCCAATAATTGAATTCTGTCGCATCGGGAAATTCGCTGATCTCTGCCAGGAGCTGGCGCTGCTCATAGCGGTCTTCGATCGCACGACGGAACGCCATGCGACGCTGGTCTTCCTGTTGACGACGGGTTTTGACGGCGCTGCGTTCTTCGTAGGACTGGGTCATGTCGAGTCTCCCAAGACGTATACGGGAGCTTTACGATGAAGGCGCGCGATGACCGTTTGGCGGCGCATGCGTTACAGAACGATGAATTCTCAGATGCCCCCTCGCCGCCAATAATCCCCTGTCCCATTCGTAGCAACCGATCAGTCGTCCAGCGCTTTTACCGACTTGGGCGACAGCCGCAGGCTGCGCAGGCTGCGCTTCACGCTCTTGAGATGGTTGACCAGGCTCGGGCCGCGCGCCATGGCGACGCCCATCGCCAATACATCGATCACCACCAAGTGGGCGATGCGCGAGGTCAACGGCGTGTAGATCTCAGTGTCTTCATGCACGTCGATGGCCAGGTTCACCGTCGAGAGCTCGGCCAATGGGGTCTGGCTTGGGCACAAGGTAATCAGCGAGGCACCGCTTTCGCGAACCAGGTTGGCGGTGATCAGCAGGTCCTTGGAACGCCCCGACTGCGAAATGCAGATCGCCACATCGGTGGGTTTCAACGTCACCGCCGACATCGCCTGCATATGCGGGTCGGAATAGGCCGCCGCCGTGAGCAGCAACCGGAAAAACTTGTGCTGGGCATCGGCCGCTACCGCGCCCGAAGCACCAAAGCCATAGAACTCGACACGCTGGGCCTGGGACATGGCGGTGACGGCCTTTTGCAACGCCACCGGATCGAGCTTCTCGCGAACTTCCATCAGCGTGTGCAGGGTCGTGTCGAAGATTTTCAGGCTGTAGTCCGCGACCGAGTCGTCCTCATGGATCGCAAACTGGCCGAAGCTTGCCCCGGCTGCCAGGCTTTGCGCCAACTTGAGCTTCAGGTCCTGGAAACCCGAGCAACCGATGGCCCGGCAGAAACGCACGATGGTCGGTTCGCTGATGCCGACGCTGTGGGCAAGATCAGCCATGGAGCTGTGCATCACGGCCGCAGGATCAAGCAGTACGTGATCGGCGACTTTCAGCTCCGACTTGCGCAGCAGGTGGCGTGACTGGGCGATGTGTTGCAACAGGTTCAAGGGACTGGACTCTTGTTATTGGCAGCTGCCGGGATGTAGCAAGCTTGTAGTTATACTACAAGAATCGGCTCTTTGCCCGCCCCAATACGTAACCGAATCAGCTTGCCACCCCTTGTTTTCGCGGAGAGCGCGCCATGTAGCCATTCGGGCCGGCTGTGATGAGGGAGAAAATTTCATTCATCCCGGGACCTGGGACTCCTTCGCCCCTCTTGCTTGGCGAAAGCGGCTGTCAGGTTAGTTAGTTCACGCGGTATAAAAACCAAATACGAACTCGCTCTATATACTTTTTCACAGCCACTCACTTTCATGTGCACTTACAACAAATCGCGCACACATACTCTTTCAAATTCTCAGCACTTACCTCTTTCCCAAGCGGCAGCGCATACTTATATTAGCGACGCAGGACGCAATTCAATCTCAACTACAGGAGTTACTTAATATGACCATTAACACCAAAGACTGGACCGCACAAATTGACCGGATGCCCGGCGCAGCCTCCTTCCGCGCCTATGGAACGGTAGAGGTATCGAACGGCGGCATCACACCTAAACTGGTACTGAGTGAAAAACAGGATAAATCCTTCGATCTGCGCCTGGATCTGGTACTCGAACAAAGTGAAGAAGTTTCGCTACAAGTGATCACGCACAAACATGTCGAGTATAAAGTTCTCGGTGATTCTAACGTAACCGGCGTCAGCATCTTCTTCGAAGATGAACTCGTTCATCATATTGATGAAGTCATCATCACGCATTAATACATAATAATCTTCCCGTCGGAGCGACACCGGGCGTGACACTCCGGCGGGAAGCTTCATTCCAAGCGCTGCTCTCGCAGCAGTTGGGCCAGCCCCTCGGCCTCAACCGGCCGGCTGATGAGGTAGCCCTGGACCTCGTCGCAGCGTTCGGCCTTCAGAAACTCAAGCTGCTCCTGGCGCTCGACACCTTCGGCCACTACCTTGAGCGACAACCCATGGGCCATTGCAATGATCGCCCGGGTAATCGCCGCATCCTCTCCCCCCTCCTCCAAGCCACGAATGAACGCCTGGTCGATCTTCACGTAATCCACCGGGATGCGCTTGAGGTAACTCAGGGACGAGTAGCCGGTGCCAAAATCGTCGATCGCCAGCTTGACCCCAAGGTCGCGCAGTTGCTGGAACGTCGCGATGATGTGTTCAACGCTGTCGAGTAGTTGGCTTTCGGTCAGCTCCAACTCCAAGTACCGGGGCTCCAGGCCGGTTTCTTCCAGCACTTGCCGCACGAGGCTGACCAACTTGCCCTGGCGCAACTGGTGCACCGACAGGTTGACCGACACCCTGATCGGCGCAAGGCCCTGACGCTGCCATTCGCAAGCCTGCCAGCAGGCTTGGCGCAACACGAACTCGCCAATCGGCCCGATCAGCCCGGTCTCTTCCGCCAGGCCGATGAAGTCCACCGGCGGAACCTGGCCCATGACCGGATGATCCCAGCGCACCAACGCCTCGGCGGCGTTCAGGCGGCCCGTTACCAGGCACAACTTGGGTTGGTAGAAGACCTTCAATTGATGCTCTTCAAGGGCCTTGCGCAGTTGATTCTCCAGCTGCAGGCGCTCCAGCGTGCTGGCCTGGAGGCTGTCGGTATAGAACTGGAAATTGTTGCCGCCCAGATGCTTGGCATGTTGCATGGCCATGTTTGCCTGGCTGACCAACGTAGAAATTTCCCGCGCGTTATCGGGCAGCATGCTGATACCGATGGAGGCACTGACCACCAGTTCATGACCTTCGATGGTCAGCGGCAAGCGCAGCTTGGCGGACAAACGGGTCGTCACCCGCGCCAGGCTGGAAAGGTTGCCGTAGGCGTCGAACAGCACGGCGAACTCATCGCCGGACAATCGAGCGATGGTGTCGGCTTCGGGCAGTGCATTGATCAGGCGCCGGGCCATTTTCTGCAACAGCTGATCGGCAATGTCATGGCCGAGGCTGTCGTTGAGCAATTTGAAGCGATCCAGGTTGATATGCAGCAACGCCAGGCTGCGCCGTCCGCCCTGGCGCACCCGCTGGTGGGCCTCGTGCAGGCGCTCGCGGAACAGCGAGCGATTGGCCAACCCGGTCAACTCGTCGTAATGGGTGAGGTAGCGCATCCGTTCTTCGGATTCGCGTCGCGCCGACAGATCGGCGAAGAAGCCTACTATGTGGCTGACATTTCCCCGGCTATCACGCACCACATTCAGTTGCAGCCACTGTGGATAAAGTTCGCCGTTGGCCCGTGCTTCCACCAGCTCACCCTGCCAGGTGCCATGTTGCTTGAGGGCTTGGCGGATGACGGGGTAGTGCCGGCGCGCGTCGCGACTGCAGGGCAGGTCCACGACGTTGTGCCCGAGCATGTCCTCGATATTGAAACCGGTGACCCGGGTGAACGCCTGATTAGCGGCGAGCAGCACGAAGCCGGGATCGAAAATCACAATGCCTTCGCTGGCGGCCTCGAATACCGTAGCCGCCAGCTGTTGTTGCTGCTCGAGCTCTTTACTGGTGCTGATGTCTCGCCGGGTGCCGACCATGCGCAATACCCGACCGCTCGCGCTGCGTTCCACCGCACGTCCACGGTCCTCGATCCACACCCAATGACCGTCGCCGTGGCGCACACGATATTCGATCTGGTAATCCTCGCTGCGGCCTTTGAGGTGCTCGACAAGTGCACGCTTGAGCGCCGGCAGGTCCTGGGGATGCAGGCGCGGCGTGAGATGGCTGAGCATGGCCGTGACGTACTCAGGCTCCAGGCCGAACAATTCCTTGAGTTGGGTGTGATGGACTTCGTCGGTCTGCAGGTTCCAGTCCCACAAACCCAGCTCACTGGCCTTGAGGGCCAGGGCCAGGCGCGCCTCGCTCTTGCTCAGGGCTTGGCTGGCCGCGTCCAGTTCGAGGCTGCGCTGCGCGACCCGCGCCTCCAGGCCTACCTGGGCCGTCCGCAGTTTCTCCTCGGCGCAGCGCCGTTGATCGACCTCTCGGGCCAACGCCTCGTTGAGTTGTGCGCTGCGGGTTTGCGCCTGCTGCAAATGCTCGATCAATGCCTGGTTCTGGAACCGGCGCAATAGGCCATTTTGGATCAAGCGGTTGACTTGCCAGGCCACCACACTCAGCGAGATCAGCACTACCAACCCAAGCCAGCCCCAGCCGTGTTGCTGCTCATCACCGCCCCAGAAGAGATAGCCGATGGCCGGTAACAGGCACGGCAAGGTAAAGGACAGAAACGCCGGAAGGCTCACGGCATAGGCAACGCTGGCCGACAGGGTGGCCGCGCCAATCAGGCCGAACACCCAGGCCTGCTGCTGGAAGCTGTCGGCCGGAACCAGGGCGATGCCAGCCCCGGCCAGCGTCAGGCCGGTCATCGCCGAGCCGAGCAAAAACATACGCAACCAGACAGGGTGTGCCTGACGGCTGGGCATCGCCGAATCGAAGGCGGCCACCTGAATCACCCGCAATGCCACCAGTGACAGCAACCAGACCAGCCAGACGCTGACCAGAAAATAGCGAGCCGGCTCCCATAACAGGACGGCGCAGACCAGGCCGTTGACCAGCATGAACAGCGTGGGCAGCAATGAACCCTGGTACAGCAGACGTGTGCGTTCGACCGCCATTTCCATGGCGTACTGCTTGCAGATGACCCGCGGTTCCACACAGGGGCCCGCCAGATCGGAATTGAGGGTCATAGGCACTGTTCTTGTTCTTATTCAGTAGAGCGTGGAGAACCCGAAACGAGCACCGAGCATACACAAGCCAAACGCCATCCCACACTGCCCCAGCTCATAAAAGTGCGGAAAAAGTCGCTATTTTATTGGGCCGCGCGGCCTTCAAGCGAGCCCCGCCAGGGCCTGCAGCCAATGACCAACCGGTCATCATCAAGCGGTCTTTTATCGGCTGAGGCAAAGCTCGGTTTGCCCGGGGTGACGCCGCACCCTAGAATGCTCCGATGCGCGATGATCTCTCCCTTCTGCTGAACTCTCTCAACGATGCCCAACGCCAGGCCGTAGCCGCCTCCGTGGGTCGTCAGTTGGTCCTGGCCGGTGCCGGCTCCGGTAAGACCCGAGTGCTGGTGCACCGTATCGCCTGGTTGATCCAGGTCGAAAACGCCTCGCCCCATTCGATCCTGTCGGTGACCTTCACCAACAAGGCCGCTGCCGAGATGCGTCATCGCATCGAGCAGTTGATGGGCATCAACCCGGCTGGGATGTGGGTCGGTACCTTCCACGGCCTGGCGCACCGCCTGCTGCGGGCGCACTGGCAGGAAGCCGGCTTGAGCCAGACCTTCCAGATTCTGGACAGCGACGACCAGCAACGGTTGGTCAAGCGGGTGATCCGCGAGCTGGGCCTGGACGAACAGCGCTGGCCGGCCCGCCAGGCCCAGTGGTTCATCAATGGCCAGAAAGACGAAGGACTGCGTCCACAGCATATCCAGGCCAGTGGCGATCTGTTCCTGGCGACCATGCGTAGCATCTACGAAGCCTACGAGGCGGCGTGCCAGCGCGCAGGCGTCATCGACTTTTCCGAGCTGCTGCTGCGTGCGCTGGATCTGTGGCGCGATCACCCGGGCCTGCTGGCTCATTATCAGAAGCGCTTCCGGCATGTATTGGTGGACGAATTCCAGGACACCAACGCCGTGCAATACGCCTGGTTGCGCCTGCTGGCCAAGGGCGGCGACAGCCTGATGGTGGTGGGCGACGACGACCAGTCGATCTACGGCTGGCGCGGCGCCAAGATCGAGAATATTCACCAGTATTCGGCGGACTTCCCCGACGCAGAAGTCATCCGGCTGGAACAGAACTACCGCTCCACCGCCGGCATCCTCAAGGCCGCCAACGCCTTGATCGCTAACAACACCGGGCGCCTGGGCAAGGAATTGTGGACCGATGGCGGCGAAGGCGAAGCGATCAACCTCTATGCCGCCTTCAACGAGCACGATGAAGCCCGCTACGTGGTGGAAACCATCGAAAGCGCGCTGAAAACCGGCCTGGCCCGCAGCGACATTGCCATTCTGTATCGCTCCAACGCCCAGTCGCGGGTGCTGGAAGAAGCCTTGTTGCGCGAACGGATCCCGTACCGCATCTATGGCGGCCAGCGCTTCTTCGAACGTGCCGAAATCAAGAACGCCATGGCTTATCTGCGCCTGCTCGAAGGGCGCGGCAACGACGCGGCCCTGGAGCGAGTGATCAACGTACCCACTCGGGGCATTGGTGAGAAAACCGTCGAAGCCATTCGTGATCACGCCCGCCACAGCCACGTGTCCATGTGGGAAGGCATGCGTCAGCTAGTCGCCAACAAAGGCGTGACCGGTCGCGCCGCCGGTGCACTCAAAGCGTTCATGGACCTGATTGAAGACCTGGCCGCCAAGTGCGGGGAGATGCCGCTGCACTTGATGACCCAGACAGTCATCGAGCAATCCGGCCTGATCGCCTACCACGAAGCGGAAAAGGGCGAGAAAGGCCAGGCACGGGTAGAAAACCTTGAGGAACTGGTAAGCGCCGCGCGCAACTTCGAGAACACCGAAGAAGACGCAGATCTGTCACCGCTATCGGCCTTCCTGGGCCATGCCTCTCTGGAGGCCGGCGACACCCAGGCCGACGAGCATGAAGACAGCATCCAGCTGATGACCCTGCACAGCGCCAAAGGCCTGGAATTCCCCTACGTGTTCCTCGTGGGCATGGAGGAAGGCCTGTTTCCTCACAAAATGAGCCTGGAAGAGCCCGGGCGCCTGGAAGAGGAACGCCGCTTGGCCTACGTCGGCATCACCCGCGCCATGCAGAATCTGGTGCTGACCTATGCCGAAACCCGACGTTTGTACGGCAGCGAGACCTACAACAAGGTGTCGCGCTTCGTACGCGAAGTACCGAAGGGCCTGATTCAGGAGGTCCGGCTGTCCAACAGCGTCAGCCGTCCATTCGGCGGCGGCCAGCAACAAAGCACCAGCAGCCTGTTCGGCGGCAGCGATATCCCGGAAACCGGCTTCAGCCTCGGCCAGACCGTGCGGCACTCGGTATTTGGCGACGGCGTGATCCTCAATTTCGAAGGCGCCGGGGCCCAGGCCAGGGTCCAGGTGAACTTCAGCGAAGGCAGCAAGTGGCTGATGCTGGGGTATGCCAAGCTGGAAGCAATCTAGAGACTTTCGCAGAACCTTGTGGGAGCGAGCTTGCTCGCGATAACGGTGGGTCACGCTGCTATCGCGAGCAAGCTCGCTCCCACAGGTCGATCGACTCGCCGTATACCTTTCCGATAGAACTTGTCCCCCTTTCCTACAGCCAAAAGCCAACAAGTCCTCTTGCGCGGCTGAAGCTGAACCTAACCTGTCACGCAAAAGCCCGAAACACTCTGCCGCTAGCCAGCAACAGTTCAGCTGTGCAACATGGCGCGCGTGCTATCCACAAATGGGAATGCCTTTATATGAAACGTTTTCTTAGCATCGCCATGGCGTTGTGCATCGGCCTGACGATGGCCATCGACGCCAATGCCGCCAAGCGCTTTGGCGGTGGTAAAAGCTCGGGCGCGGCCCCGACTCACCAGACCAGCCAGATGGCGCCGTCCTCTGCCGCCGGATCCACTGCTGCTACCGCAGGCGCGGCGGGTGCCGCTGGCGCTGCCACCAAGGCCAGCGGTGCTTCGCGCTGGCTCGGCCCTCTGGCCGGCATCGCCGCCGGTGGCTTGCTCGCGTCCATGTTCATGGGCGACGGCTTCCAGGGCATGCAGATCTTCGACATCCTGATCATGGCGGTCATCGCCTTCCTGGTCTTCCGCTTCATTGCCGCCCGTCGTCGCAAGCAGCAAGAGCAATTGGCTCCGGCAGGCCACGCGCCTATGCAGCGCGAAGTGTTCAACCAGCAACCCGCCAGCGCTTCGATCTTCGGTGGTTCGGCAGCGCCTGTGGCCGCCCGTCCGGTGATCAATGCACCGGCCTGGTTCAACGAGCAACGCTTCATCGAAGCCGCACGCAGCCACTTCATGTCCTTGCAGCAACATTGGGACGCGAACGAGATGGACAAGATCGCCGAGTTCGTGACCCCGCAATTGCTGGAATTCCTCAAGCGCGAGCGGGCCGAGCTGGGTGATGGCTTCCAGTCCACCTACATCGACAATCTGCAAGTGCAACTGGACGGTGTCGACGATCGCGCCGACAAGACCATCGCCACCCTGACCTTCAGCGGTGTATCGAAGGACTCTCGCTTCGACAAGGGCGAAGCGTTCAGCGAAAGCTGGAACATGGAACGCGCCCAGGGCGATGACCAGCCTTGGCTGGTGGCCGGTATCCGCCAGAACAGTTGAACCTTTGCACGTTTCGCATGTTGAAATAAAAGAACCCCGGCGCAAGCCGGGGTTTTCTATTTCGCGGTTGCATCTATAGCGAGCTACTGTATAAACCGCTCCATATAAACCGCGCCATCGAGAAAGAGGATCCCGGACGTGGAAGAAATCATCGAACAATTGCGTGAAGCCAACGAGCCCGTACCGGTTCCGCTGGAGTTACCTGACGAAGACTTGCTGGTAGAGATCGAAGAGCAGCTGTTCATCGATATCCCGTTCGTTTTCAGGGAATTTCTGCTGACCGTCAGCGATGTCGTCTATGGCAGCCTGGAGCCGGTCACCGTCACCGATCCACAGTCCCACACCTACCTGCCGGACGTGGCCGCCAATGCCTGGGATGCCGGTGTCGACCGCAGCCTGATTCCGATCTGCCAGGACGGTGACGATTATTACTGTGTCGAAGAAGACGGCACCGTGGTGCTGTGGCAGGCCGAAGAGGAATTGATTGCTGAAGAGACCTGGGAGTCGGTTTGGCATTGGGCACGGGACGTCTGGCTGGAAAGCTGATCCGCAGGTGCTCCAACGCCGGTCAATGCCCGGACGACTCGTTGTGGTTGTCCAGGGTTTCGAGCAAGGCCACCTGCATCCGCGTATGCAGGCGGATGAACCAGCGCCAGAGCAACGCCGCGACGGCAATCGCCACCAATGCAATCAACACCAGCAACTTGTTGGTCGGCAGGATACTGGCCGACAAGGCCGCCAATAGCAGGAAAATCACCAGCAACGAGAGGATCGGGATCACTTCGGCGATCACTCGACGCACACGCTGAGTGTGGCGGCCTGCCATCTCTGGCTTGACGCTCATTTCTGCCAGCAACATCGACAGCGCCTTGAGCTTGCGATACGCGGCGATCAGGAACGGTAGCGATAGCAATAACGCCCCGCCCCAGATCAATGCTTTGTGCCAGCTCGGGTCGCTGATCCACATTTGCAGGTAAGCCGACATCCGTTCGGCAAAAAAACCACCCGAGACAAAAATCGCGATAACCAGTGCGAGGTTGACGCCAACCTGTAGCAAGATCCGCCTGATCATCGAGGCCACCACCGCTCCTTCCCCATGGGGCTGGATGCTGCGCAGCCATTCGCCATACATCCCCAGCACTCGCGTCAACCGTTGCGGCATGACCGTCGCCAACTTGACGGACAACGGATCGGCGGCCCGGATCAGGTAAGGCGTGAGCAGCGTGGTCAATACCGAGACAGCGACCGCGACCGGATAGAGAAAGTCGCTGGTGACCTGCAGGGTCATCCCCAGCGACGCGATGATGAAGGAGAATTCGCCGATCTGCGAAAGTCCCATCCCCACTCGCAGGGAGGTACGTCCATCGTTGCCGGCAATAAACGCACCGAGGCCACAGGACAGCATCTTGCCGAGCACCACTGCGCCAGTGATCACGGCAATCGGCCAGGCGTACTGCAGCAATATCGCGGGATCGAGCATCAGTCCGATCGCCACGAAAAAAATCGCGCTGAACAGATCGCGCACCGGCTCCACCAGGCGCTCGATTTTCAGCAACTGCCGGGACTCGGCCATGATCGCACCGATCAGGAACGCCCCGAGAACCATGCTGTATTCCAACTTCACCACCAGCAGGCAGAAGCCGAAACACAGGCCCAGCACCGTGATCAGCAGCATTTCGTTACTGTCGAATTTCGCCACGTAGGCCAGCAGCCTGGGCACCAGCAGAATGCCAATGACCAGCGCGACGATCATGAATAGCGACAACTTGCCAACCGTGGAAAAAACTTCGCCGGAGCTCACGGTACCGCTCACGGCAATACTCGACAGTAAGGCGATGATGCCTATGCCCAGAATGTCCTCGACGATCAACACCCCGAAAATCAGCTGTGCGAAGCGCTCGTTTTTCATCTTCAGATCGTTGAGCGCCTTGACGATGATGGTGGTCGAGGAGATGGCCAGGATCGCGCCCAGGAACAGCGAGTCCATGGTGCTCCAGTCGAACCAGCGACCAATCTCGTAGCCGATCCAGATCATCAGCACGATCTCGAGGAATGCCGCGATAAACGCCGTGGCCCCCACCTTGAACAACTTGCGCAGGCTGAACTCCAGGCCCAGGCAAAACATCAGGAAAATCACCCCGAGCTCGGCCAGTGTCTTGATCGTATCTTCGTCGTGGATGAAACCGAACGGCGGTGTGTGCGGGCCAATGATGAAGCCGGCCACAATGTAGCCCAGCACAACCGGTTGCTTGAAACGATGAAAGAGCACGGTTACCAGCCCCGCCGCCATCATGATGATCGCCAGGTCTTGAATGAAACTGATGGCATGCATGGTTTGGGGCTCCCTGTTCAAAATGACTCATCGCCGAGCTGGATAAGTCCGTTTCCTTTGTAGGAAAAGCCCTCGCAACGGGCTTTTGAAGGGTAACACCGCGACTTCCGACAAAAAGTCGGTGCAATATATGGAAACAGATCCATCGGGGCGTGACGGCAACCACAGGCGCAGCGTCCCGATATCGGTGGTTTTGAAAACCTAGTGGCCTGTACAAGCCACTCACCAGCACCCGCAGAGGTGCATCCCCGAATTGCTGCCTTGAACCGTGAGTACGTTATGGAACCCGGAAACGCCCAGCTGTCGATGACGGTGTTGATGACCCCCGATATGGCCAACTTCTCTGGCAATGTCCATGGCGGCACCTTGCTCAAATACCTCGACGAAGTCGCTTACGCCTGCGCCAGCCGCTACGCCGGGCGCTACGTGGTGACCTTGTCGGTTGACCAAGTGATCTTCCGTGAGCCGATTCACGTCGGCGAACTGGTGACCTTCCTGGCGTCGGTGAACTACACCGGCAACACGTCGATGGAAGTGGGTATCAAAGTCGTGACCGAAAACATTCGCGAACGCTCGGTGCGCCACACCAACAGCTGCTTCTTCACCATGGTCGCGGTGGACGATCAGCGTAAACCCGCCACCGTCCCGCCATTGCAACCGCAGAACGGCGAAGCAAAACGCCGTTACGAACAAGCCCAGCAGCGCCGGCAGATTCGCCAGGAACTGGAAAAGCGTTACCAGGAGATCAAGGCGGACGGGCCTTAACAGATCGACGAAAACCACAATGTGGGGGCGAGCTTGCTCGCGATGAGGGCATCACATTCAACATAAATGTTGGCTGTGATATCTCCATCACGAGCAAGCTCGCTCCCACTGGGATTTGCAGCATTTTTCACGGGTGCGATCAAAGGCTGATCGGCACTGCCTCAAACCGCACTCGCGGATGGGCGATCCGGTCCTGGGCGCGGACCAGTTCCAGCTCGTAGCTGGCGCATGCCTGGGTTTCCAGCAACACTTCATGCACAGCGGCAGCGGCAAACTCGAACGCCATCACCAGACTGTCCCCCAACAATATCCGCGCCAGGAATAGCCCCGACGTCAGGTCCCCCACGCCCACTGGCTGACGAGGGAAAGCCAGCAGCGGACGGCGTAGATGCCAGCTACCGTCGGCGGTCACCAGCAGCATTTCGAAGCTGTCTTCAGTTTTGCCGGGGTAGACCAGATGTTTGACCAGCACCGCCTTCGGTCCGCGAGCCAATAGCGCGCGGGCCATGGCCAGGCAGTCCAGCAGCGACTGCGCCTTGCGCCCGGAGAAACTGTCCAACTCCAGTTGGTTCGGGCACATGAGGTCCGCCACGGCCGCGGCCTCTTCCAACAGAAACTCACTCACCTCGGGCGCCACGATACAGCCCTTCTCTGGATGCCCCATGACCGGATCACACAGGTACAGCGCCTTGGGATTAGCGACCTTGATCCGCGCCACCCCCGTCAGGATCGCTCGCCCCTGAGCGGCGCTGCCCAGGTAACCGGACAGGACCGCATCGCAATTGCCCAACTCGCCAATCGCCGCGATACCCTCCACCAATGCCGGTATCTGATGAGGTGCGAGCACCTCCCCGGTCCATTGGCCGTACTGAGTGTGATTGGAAAACTGTACGGTATTGAGCGGCCATACGTTCACCCCGACCCGCTGCATCGGAAACACTGCAGCGCTGTTGCCAGCGTGACCGAATACCACGTGAGACTGGATGGCAAGCAGATGAGGTGTACGTTTCATGCGGGAAGTTTCCGTAAAACGATTGAAATTCAAGCCGCGCAGTATGCGACTAAACGCAGCCTGTACGACAGACCGGCGAGACAGTTAAGCTGACCGCAACTTGTTGGAGCACTTCGTTCATGCTGACCCTTGGAAACATTTTCGTGCTGATGCTGCTGGCTACCGGCGGCGCCTGGCTGTGGCACAACCATGGCCTGCGCGAACGGGCCCTGGCGAGGGTCATGCAACATTGCGCCAACCTCAAGATCGAGTTGCTGGACGGCAACGTGGCGCTGAAAAAGATCGGGTTCGTGAAGGATGCAAATGGACGGCGACGCCTGGCGCGTATCTATAATTTCGAATTTACCGTCACGGGTGAGACCCGCCATTCGGGCACCATTACCCAATTCGGCGCCCACAGTGCGCAAATCGAGCTGGCGCCTTACCCGATGCCATTCGAAGAGGCACCCCAGGCGCCTATTGAAGCGGTCCAGCCCAGGCCTCGGGCTGAAGTGATCGAGTTGAGTCAGTGGCGCCAGGAACACAACAAGTGGAAGCCTTGAAACAGCGCTGACTCACTCAGACCGACAACTCACCAGACCTGCTTGCAGAACATCGACATCCTGCGGCTCAGCGAAAATCAGCTCGATCCGTGAGTCTTGTCGCCATTCGCTGGGTAGCCACTGCGCAGCGGCGCCGTCCAAGGCATTGGCCGACACCCAGCCATCGGTGCTGTGGACAACCATCTTCGCCCGTTTCCAGTCTTGGTCTTGCAGCCATCGAGTCAACGCCACCGTGTCGAAGTGCTGGCTCGGGTGCCAGCGCCAGCCGACACTCCAGCTACCTTCCTGTTGCTGGTACAGACAGATCGGCAACTTCGGGTCGGTCCAGATAGCCTGCATCTGGCCTTTGTCCTCGGGCAGCTTGAAGTTGTCCACAGCCCCACACCCCCGAGCCGCAACTCCCGGTAGTCGACCGATGGGTAGCGCCGCCTGTTTCGTCCAGTACAGCACAAGCTCGGGCAACTGCGCAGTGATGCGAGCACGGTCATCCTCGGTGAGGTTCTCGGATTTGTTCAACACCAGCAGGCCGGCGCTGTCCAAGGCTTGTCGTTGTGCATCGGGCAATGGCTTGCCGTCCGCTATCGCCTGGGCATCCAGCACCAGCACGCAAGGCTGCACCGCCAGCACGCCGAGCCACGGCGCTTCGTTCAGTTGTCGTATCAGTTGCGCTGGATGGCCGAGCCCGGAAGGCTCGATGAACAGCCGGTGCGGTCGAGCCTTGCGCAGCAAACGAGCAAGGCCGATCTGGAATGGCGCGCCGTTGACGCAACACAAACAGCCCCCGGCCACTTCGCCCAGTGCGATACCATCGGCGGCCTGGGTCAGCAACGCGGCATCCAGGCCGATCTGACCGAATTCGTTGATCAGCACCGCCCAGCGTTCATTGACCGGGCGCTGTGTCAGCAGGTGCTTGATCAAGCTGGTCTTGCCCGCCCCCAAGGGACCGGCGATGACATGGGTGGGAATGTTCTGCAACATAATCGAAGGCTTTCGATGGAGGTGAAAATGCGGATGATTGGCTGGTTGTTGCTGGCACTGACTTCGAACCAGGCATTGGCCCAGGCTTGTGTGGTGCACAGTCAGGCGGAACGACTCGATGTAAAAGTCTGCCAGCAGAACCGCAACATCCCGCAGAAACTGTTCGCCGACGGCTTCTGCCAGCCAAGCCTCTCCGGGCAAAAAGTCGAGGTGCAGTACGTCGATCAGTGCCCCGGCGGCGCATTTGGCATCTGCAGCAACGCCCAGGTTGCCAATATGCCTTACCGCCAGGATATTCACTATTACGGTGTGGCCACTGACGCAGCTTATCTCCAACCGTATTGTGAAGGTCAAAGCCAGGGCACCTGGCTCAAACCTTAAGCCAGCCAGTCCAGCGTGAGGATCAATCGGCGTTCTCCCGGGCCCAGCTCCGGCGAGCGATGGATCAGGCCGAAACCCTCATTACCGTGCCACTTCTCGCCTTTAAGCAACGCCACATCACCGCTGCAAAGCTGCTGGATCACGCGCGAATCGCCGGGCTTGGCTTGCGGCTGCGACAGCCCCTGCCGGTCCATGGCGCCCTCCTTGAGCCACTGACTGCCGGCGCCGATATAAGTGGTGATTAGCCGTACCGGTACATGGTCAACGTGAAAGCGCGGGCACATTGCCTTGTCCAGGGCGCGCAGACGCAGGCCGACACGTTTGGCACCCAACAGGCAGGTAAACGCACTGACCAGCCAAGAGACATCGGCGACAAAGCCCTCGTAGCCTTGCAGATCGCTGAATCCTGCGGCGAGACCGTGCAGCACTGGCTGAGTGTCTTCCTCCGGCAAATCGAGCACCAGCGACTCGGCCAATGGTTGCTCCATCGAAAGCACCATGGCCGCGAAGTCGCTGATATGCGCCGGAAGCTGACGTTGCCAGACCGCCAGGTTGGTGCCGTCCTCCAGAATTTGTGTCAGGACTCGTGGCGTTTCGTCCCGGACCTGGCGTACCGGTGCAGCCCTTTTCAGGCTGGGCGCCAACATCACGCCGCGACCTCGTCATGCCACGGACCGAACGGATCCGGCAGCAAGCGCCAACTTTCGACACCCTGAGCCATTTCCGCGTCGGTGAGCAGGCAAGCGTCCAGTTCAACGCTGAGCCGGCTGAAGTCGATGTCTTGTCCGATGAATACCAGTTCCTGACGGCAGTCGCCCGTGGCGGGCAGCCAGTTTTTAAGGATGGCAGCGCTACTTTCTTCATCCTGCGGCCATTGGCTTTTCGGCACAAAGCGCCACCAACGCCCGGCAAATCCGTGACGCATCAAGCCGCCGGCTTGGGACCAACTGCCCGCTTCCTCAGGTTTACTGGCAAGCCAGAAGAAGCCCTTGGAGCGCAGGAGTTTACCGTTGGTCCACGGACGGTCGATGAAGCTGAAAAAACGCTGGGGATGAAACGGTCGACGTGCCCGATAAGCCGTCGAAGCAATACCGTATTCTTCGGTCTCGGGCACATGCGCGCCACGCAGTTCCTGTAGCCAGCCGGGTGCTTGAGCGGCACGTTCAAAGTCGAAAAGACCGGTGTCGAGGATGCGCCCCAGGGGAACCTGCCCCATGACCATGGGAATGATCTGCGCCTGGGCGTTGAGGCGCTGCAGAATCGCAATCAATTCTTCCCGTTCATCACGGCTGATCAGGTCGATTTTGCTGATTAAAATCACGTCGGCGAACTCGATCTGCTCGATCAGTAGGTCAGTAATCGAGCGCTCGTCTTCCTCACCCAAGGTTTCGCCTCGCGACGCAAGGCTTTCGGCGGCCTGGAAATCGACCAGGAAATTCACCCCATCAACCACCGTCACCATCGTGTCGAGCCGAGCGACATCGGCCAGGCTGCGACCCTCTTCATCACGAAACGTGAAGGTTTCCGCCACCGGCAAGGGTTCAGAAATTCCCGTGGATTCGATCAGCAGATAATCGAAGCGCCCTTCTCTGGCGAGCTGGCCGACTGCTTCCAGCAAGTCCTCACGCAGTGTGCAGCAGATGCAGCCGTTGCTCATTTCCACCAGCTTTTCTTCGGCGCGGTTCAGGGTTACATCTCGCTGGACTTCGCTGCCATCGATGTTGATCTCGCTCATATCGTTAACGATCACCGCAACCCGTAGATTGTCGCGATTACGCAAAATGTAGTTAAGCAGCGTGCTTTTACCGGCACCAAGAAATCCAGACAGTACCGTTACGGGAAGGCGATTGGGCATCAGGTATATCCTCATCGGGGGCGGCCGTTGCTGACGCTGTTCACGCGCGTCATGGCTCGTTTTTCAGGCTTTGGCTCGGTTCAGGGCCTGGCTGATTTTTATGTTATAGTATAACAACACCATTCAACCAGTCCTGTCACCTCATTGGTCTGAGAACTATCAATGCGCAACTGTCTGAAACTCGTATTTGTCGCGGGCCCATTGTTGCTGTGGGCATTGAGCGCGTCAGCTCAGAGCCCGCTCTTGGCCAACTGCACCCGCAGTGCCAACTTGTTGGCTTGCGTTGACGGGCAAGGCAATACCTACAGCGTCGCAACGAGCGGAAACACCCTGTATTTGCGTGGTTTTGAAGCGTTCAGCCATCGTTATTGGGCACAAACGAACAGTCGTTACGGGCAACTCACCTTTTTTACAGGCTTGGCGTCCGATGGAGAAAGTTGGGTTGGATACAGCCGGCGCGTTGGCTGGACGACTATCAACCGCTTCTCCAGTTCAGGCGGCGGTGGTAGTGCCGGCGCGTTTACATGCGGTCGCATGAACGGTTGCCAGGATTCTTCGCGCTGATGTTTCACGTGGAACATGGAAGGGAGGAAATGAAACTCTGTTCATAAAAGAGGTATCTTCGAACTTACTGTTATACTATAACATTAAATTCGAACCCACGATGGACCTCTCCCATGAACGCGTTAACGCTGCCAGACGTTGCTACGCAGGCTTCACGCCAAGCCCTACCCCTCGATTGGGTCGGCATGTGTGGCATCGCCACACCGGTGTTGATCGACGGTCAGCGTCTGATCGCGACCGCCGACGCAGGTGTCAGCCTCGACGACGGTGAAGCTCGAGGCATCCACATGTCACGTTTGTACCTGGCGTTGGAGTTGCTTGACGGCACGCCACTTTGTGCATCGCTGTTGCGTCGCATCCTGCAGCAGTTTCTCGATAGCCATGAGGGCTTATCTCATAAAGCCTCCCTGAAAATTCACACCGACTTGTTGTTCAAACGCGCGGCATTAATCAGCCCCTTGGCAGGCTGGAAGCGCTATCCAGTGAGTATCGAAGCGCATCTGAGCAGCACAGTGTTCCACGTGGAACTGAAAATCCAGGTCCCCTATTCTTCTACCTGCCCCTGCTCAGCCGCACTCGCTCGGCAGTTGATCCAACAGCAATTCGTAGACGATTTCGCTAACAAGACACTCGGGCATGCAGAAATACTGGCCTGGTTGGGTTCAGCAAACGGCATTGTCGCGACGCCTCATAGTCAACGGAGTACGGCCACTCTGAATCTTCGGTTGAGCGCCGACGTCGACGAATTGCCTCTACTGTCCCTGATCAACGACGCCGAAGCGGCTCTAGGCACCGCGGTGCAAACCGCGGTCAAGCGCGCCGATGAGCAGGCCTTCGCGCTCGCCAACGGCCAGAATCTGATGTTCTGCGAAGACGCCGCTCGACGACTGAGCACGGCCTTGAGAAAGTCGTCCGCCATCGCCGCCCTGGATGTACGCGTCGTCCACGCCGAGAGCCTGCATGCCCATGACGCCGTGGCCCAAAGCCGTTGGCAGCGGGAGGCATCATGATCCGTTGCCAAACCTTGTGCTGGGGTGCTCCCGGGCAACCTCTCACGCCACCGCTGAACATGGAGCGGCCAACGGGCAGCCTGACGGCCATCATCGGCGCCAACGGTTCGGGCAAAAGCAGCCTTCTGAAAGTCCTCGCGGGGCTGCAAAAACCTCTATCCGGCAAAGTTACGCTGGATGTTCCACGCCGCGGCGGTGTCTCATTCCTGCCGCAGCAGCAACATCTGGATCGGCAATTCCCCATCAGCTTGCAAGAGCTGGTGGCCGCCGGTTCCTGGGGTAACGGGCACACACCTGCCATGCGCAGGCAGTTGCTCCAGACAGCTCTGGACGACTGGGCGTTGGCGGGTCTGGAACATCGTCCGTTGATGGCGTTGTCTGGCGGCGAGTTACAGCGCGCCCTGCTCGCTCGCCTGAGCCTGGCCGAAGCGCCGCTGCTGTTGCTCGACGAACCCCACGCCGCACTCGACGAACAAGGCCAGGCGCTATTGTGGAAACACATCCACGGCTGGCACGCGACGGGCAGAACCGTGGTGGTGGTTTGTCATGACTTGGCAGCGGTGCGCGAGCACATTCCTCACACGTTGCTGGTCAGCCACGCCGGCTGCGTACTGAGTCGCAGTGTCGACCTGATCGCCGAACAACCTCGCATGCGGGTGGCCTGATGCTTGCGGCCACCCATCTTTGGCAACCGTTCCAGGAATTCGTGTTCATGCGCCGTGCCTTGCTTGGCGGCCTAGTATTGGCGTGCAGTACAGCCCCGCTGGGAGTGTTTCTGATTCTTCGACGCATGAGCCTGATCGGCGATGCCGTGGCTCACGGCATTTTGCCCGGTGCAGCCCTGGGTTTCTGGTTCGCCGGATTGAGCCTGCCGGCCCTGACACTTGGCGGCTTGGGCGCCGGCCTGGGCATGGCCGGGCTGGCGGCGTGGATTACCCGGCGTACCGGTCTGCGGGAAGACGCCAGCCTCGCGGCGATTTATCCGATCTCCCTTGCCGCTGGCGTGTTGATCCTCGGCATGGCCGGCAAACGCTTGGATTTGCTTCACCTGTTATTCGGCTCAGCACTGGCGGTCGACGGCCCGACACTCACCGGTATGCTTTGGGTTTCCGCGGCCAGCTTGGTGGCCATGGCGCTGATTTATCGGCCACTGTTGCTCGACACCCTGGATCCGTTGTTCCTGCAAACCGTCAGCCGCTTGGGTCCGTGGGCCCATGGCGTATTTCTGACCCTGGTAGTGTTGAATCTGGTGATCGGCTTCCAGGCCATCGGCGCGCTGATGGTGGTTGGCCTGATGATGCTCCCCGCCGCCGCTTCGCGGTTCTGGAGCCGGCGCCTGCCGATTCTCATGATGATCGCGGCGCTGCTCGGTTGCCTATCGGTGTGGCTTGGCCTGTTGTTGTCCTTCTATTTCTCACTGCCCAGCGGACCGGCCATCGTACTGGTAGCCGGGGCGTTGTATCTGTTGTCCGTGGTGTTCGGTCCGGTGCACGGTTTGCTGCGCCGCCCGCCCTTGCTCACATCCCAATGAGGTGTTTCCCGATGCGCGTCCTGTTCGTGCTGTTCAGTCTGATGCTGTCCATGTCCTTGTCCGCTGCCGAAAAACTCCAGGTGGTGACCAGCTTCAGCATCCTCGCCGACATGACCCGACAGGTCGGCGGCGAGCATATCCAACTCACCAACATGGTCGGGCCGGACGCCGATGCGCACACCTATGAACCCACACCGGACGATGCCAAGGCATTGCTCAGCGCAAAACTGATCATCAAGAATGGGTTGGGTTTCGAGCCGTGGTTGGATCGCCTGGTCACCAGCACCGAAACCGGCGCCCCGGTGATCAGCGCCAGTCGCGGAGTGATTCCTCGTTCGCTGGATGAAGATGGCGAGACCATTCCCGACCCGCACGCCTGGCACAATCTGGCGAATGCCGAGCTGTATGTCAGCAACATCACCAAGGCGCTGGAAGCGGCGGACCCAGCTAACAAGGCCGACTACGAACGCAACAGCCAGGCGTATCTGAAGAAGATCTACGCCCTGCTTGCCGAAGCCAAGGCCAAGCTCGGGGGATTGCCGCCAGGCAATCGCAAGATCGTGACGTCCCACGATGCGTTCGGTTACCTGGGCCAGGCCTACGGTATCGAGTTCATGGCGCCGCAGGGTCTATCCACTGAACGTGAGCCTTCGGCCTCAGAGGTCGCGGCGCTGATTACCCAGATTCGCCAGGCGAAAGTCAAAGCGGTGTTCATGGAAAACATCAAGGATGCGCGCCTGCTCAAGCAGATTGCTGACGAAAGCGGCGCGCACATTGGCGGTACGCTGTACTCCGATGCCCTCGCGGCCAGCGGACCGGCCAGCACCTTCACCGGGCTGTTCGAGTACAACCTCAACACACTCTACGAGGCATTGAGCCGGCCCTGATCAAGCTGAGCAAGATCGTGGCAAGGGCGCTTGCTCCTGTTGGCGGCGTAGGCAGTCATTAACGGGGCCACTTCCCGTGCCCAGCGGAAGCAAGCTCCCTCGCCACAGAGTTCTACGCTTGTGAAACAGGTTCAAGCCCTCGGCTTGACCGTCCCGCAATCTTGCCCCAGCCACACAGCGCGTGTGTCGAGGCTACCGTTCTGCTGGATACCCGTGGCGTTGAACGTGCCGTTGACCTTGGTGGTGAACTCACGATCACTCTGGAATGTCGCGACACCATTGCCCTGGGCTTTCGGGCAACTGAAACGAAACTTCCACTGATTGCCGGTGCGCTCGGTGATCTGCTGCTTGCAACCCGATTGCGGGTCTTGCAGGGGAATGTCATTGGTTTGCACCTGAGCAGGGGTCAGGCACACACGAATGCCTTTACCGCCCATGGTGATGCCCTGTTTTTCCAGCATCGCCCGTTGCTCCGGGGTCATCTGGTTTTGCACTTGGCCTAGGATAAGCTGCAAGTCCGGGAGGTTCTGGTTATCGACCTTCATGTTGCTCGTGGTCAGTTCCCACAAGCCCGGTTGAAGCATCTGCGCCTGAGCCGCTATCGGAACCGACAAGCCAACCGCCAAGGCCAAACCCAGCAGACGAACATTCATTGCATAAACTCCAGAGGACAAGTGGCCGTTAGACGCCGTCTACAGGCTTCGGTTCAGGCCGGGGACGAGTGAATTAAATAGCGACATTCGCCATGGAACATGGTCTGTTAAGCATTGAAAATGTCAGGAGCAAGGCTGCCCCATGGATTTTTTTGGCCCACATGTTTTCGGTTACCTGATCGCGCTGCTCCATACCCTGGGATCCATCGCTGCTGTCCATGCGGTGCTGACGGTGCGCACGGCCCAAGGCTCGATTGCCTGGGCCCTGTCGCTGGTATTCATTCCGTACCTGACGTTGATTCCCTACCTGGTTTTCGGGCGCAGCACCTTCGATGGTTACATCAAGGCACGACGGCAAGCCAACGAAGAAATGCGTAAGGCGATCTCCGAGTTGAACTGGCGCCCGTGGGTCGAGGAAGCCCTGGCCGCCCGCGCCTCCCAGGCCTACGCCTCGTTACGGGCCATGCCCAAACTGGGGCGCACACCGTGCCTGGCGAACAATGAAGTGCGATTGTTGGTCAATGGACACGCCACATTCGAGGCGATTTTCCAAGCCATCGATAGTGCCCGCGAGGCCGTGCTGATTCAGTTTTTCATCATCCACGACGACCGTCTCGGCCAACGCCTGCACGCTCTGCTCTTGAAGAAGGCCGCCGAAGGCGTGGCGGTGTATCTGCTTTATGACCGCATCGGCAGCCACTCCCTGCCCCACCACTATGTCCAGGCACTGCGCGACGGCGGTGTCAACGTGAAAGCCTTCGCCACCCGTAGTGGCTGGCTGAACCGGTTTCAGGTCAACTTTCGAAACCATCGCAAGATCGTGGTGGTGGACGGTGTGGTGGGTTTCGTCGGCGGCCACAACGTGGGTGATGAATACCTGGGAGAGAAGCCGCCGTTGGCGCCATGGCGCGACACGCATGTCGAAGTGCGCGGCCCTGTGGTGGGGAGCATGCAAGAGTCGTTTGCCGAAGATTGGTTCTGGGCGGCCCGTTCGTTGCCACCGCTGATCCTGCCAGACACCTACCCGGACGACGGTGTGCTCTGCCAGTTGCTGGCCAGTGGTCCGGCTGACGCCTACGAAACCTGCTCGCTGTTTTTCGTCGAGGCCATTCATGCGGCCAGCGAACGAGTCTGGATCACGACGCCCTACTTTATTCCTGACGAAGCGGTATTCGCGGCATTGCGCCTGGCGGTACTGCGCGGGGTGGATGTGCGCATCCTGCTGCCCTCGCGACCGGATCACAAGGTCGTCTACGCAGCGTCCAGCCTGTATGCGTTTGAAGCGGTGCGGGCCGGAGTGCGGGTGTTCCGTTATCAACCGGGCTTTCTGCATCAAAAGGTGGTGCTGATTGACCAGGAAATCAGCGCCATCGGCAGTGCGAACCTGGACAATCGGTCGTTCAGGTTGAATTTCGAAGTGATGCTGCTGACCGTGGATATCCCATTCGCCACCGAGGTGGAGCAGATGCTCGAGCAGGATTTCGCCCTGGCTCAGGAAATCGACAAACAGGAAAGCCGGGAGACCCACCGCCTGCAAAAGGTCGGCATGCGGATCGCCCGGCTTATTTCCCCGATACTTTAAGGGGTGTAGATGTCGTCACGGGTCCAGGGCAAATCATGGCTGCCGTCCGCGTGGGCCTTCACTGCCAGGATCTGGTGCAGATTGATCCAGCCCTTTGCGAACGCGTAGGCGCAGCCGGCCAAGTACAAGCGCCAGATCCGCAGCGCCTGTTCCGGCACCTCCTTCGCGGCGGCCTCGAGGTTGTCTTCCAAGCGTTCACTCCAGTGATCGAGCGTGCGCGCGTAGTGCATGCGCAGGCTTTCCACATCGACAATTTCCAGCCCCGCTTCGCTGATCTGCGCGGAAATCATCGACAGGTGCGGCAACTCGCCATTTGGGAATACATACTTCTCGATGAACTCGCCGGCGCCACGACCTACTGGACGACCGTCGGTGTGCTTGGCGGTGATGCCGTGGTTCATGACTAACCCACCTTCACGGACGGCGCCGAACAGCGTCTTGCAGTACTGCTGCAGATTGGCGTGGCCGACGTGCTCGAACATGCCCACGCTGACCACCTTGTCAAAGCGACCGTCCTGGGGCAGGTCCCGATAGTCCAGCAACTGCAACTCCACTTGGTCTTCCAGGCCTTCAGCCTTGACCCGCTCCCGGGCCAAAGTCAGCTGCGCTTTGCTCAGGGTAATGCCAAAAACCTTGGCACCGAATTCCCGCGCTGCATAACGCGCCAAGCCACCCCAACCGCAGCCTACATCCAGCAGATAGTCGCCGGGCTGCAGACGCAGCTTGCGACACAAATGGCGGAATTTGGCTTGCTGGGCCTGTTCGAGCGATTCGCTGCCCGTCTCGAAATAGGCGCAGGAATAGGCCATGTCGCTATCGAGCCACAGCTGATAGAACGCATTGGAAAGGTCGTAGTGATAGGAAATTGCCTTGGCGTCGGTTTCCTTGTCATGAAACGAACGCACCGGCAGGCTATCGGCATCGTCCTCAACCAACGCCTGGCTCAATTCATCGCAGACCCGAATCACTTCGTGAATCGAACCTTCAAGTTCGAGTTTGCCTTCTACGAACGCCGTTCCCAATGCGTCCAGGCTCGGGTGGGTGAATTGCGCGACCATTTGTGGGTCCTTGACCACGATCGTGACACTGGGATCGGCACCCAGTGTGAATTCATGGCCATCCCAGAGCCGCAGCCGCAGCGGTAAATGCAGATTCTGTAGGGCCGGTGGAAGTTGCGCGAGCATGAGATATCCCCCTTGTTTCAGACGTCTGAAATGAGGGTAGACCATTGTAGAAAAATAGCAGGCTATCGAATTTATAGCCTTTTTCTATTGCTATCCAAAATTCACTCCTTGTGTCGGATAGTCACCGGCAGTGGTACGCCCTCTCCAACAGCAGACTGCACGTGCGACGTGCAGTTCGCCTAGGCTATCCAACGACTTCTCTCTCTTGGATTTTCAACAGTGGCTCTTGGAACCGCAGCAATCGCCCGGCATTACCTAACACTAGCAGAGTGCTCAGATTGTGCAGCAGCGCCGCGATCATCGCGCCCGCCGCACCGAGCCAACCGAACGCGGCGAAAGCGACGATTGCCAATGTCCAACCCAGGCCGATGATCACATTGACCTGCAGCGTGCGCCTGCATTGGCGGCTGAGCCGGACGCAGGTGCCAAGGCGACGCAGATCGCTACCGATCAACACGATGTCCGCCGAGGCGAGGGCAATGTCTGCGCCACCCGCCCCCATCGCGACGCCCACCACTCCAGCCTTGAGTGCCAGTGAATCGTTGATGCCATCACCCACGACCATAGGCCGGAAGCCGTGGTCGATTTCGGCCATCACACGCTTGAGTTTATCTTCCGGCAAGGCCTGGGCTTGCACATCACCGATACCGATATCCTGGGCCAGGGTGTGGGCCACGCTGCGACGGTCACCGGTCAACAGCAGCTGACGGCCAAGGCCCAACTCCCGCAGTTCAGCCATGGCAGCCCGCGCTTCCGGCTTGACGCTGTCGGCCAGCAGCAGCCAGGCGAGGAATTGTCCATCCAGGGCCAGCCCGGCAATCGGGCCATCATGGTTGGGCACCGCTGAAGTTTCGATGCCCAGCAGGGCGAACAACTCCGGCCGTCCCAGGGCCGCCTCGCCCTGCCCGGTCATCGCCACTACCCCCAGGCCCTGGCGCTCATGGATATCCCTCAGTGGCAGGCAATGTTCCTGTTCCACCAACCCCGCCAGCGCTCGGCTGACCGGATGGCTGCTGGCCGAGCCGAGACTGGCGGCCAACGCCAGTAAAGGCGCGTGATCATCGTAGGCACTTTCGATGGATTGCAGGCGCAGGGAGCCGTACGTCAGAGTGCCGGTCTTGTCGACGACCAACGACGTCAGGTCCGCCAATTCCTCCAGAAAGGCCGAACTACGAATCAGAATCCCGTGGCGCGCCGCTACCGCGATCCCGGCAATAGCCGTCGCTGGCGCCGACAACACTAACGCGCAAGGGCACGCCGCCACCAACACCGCCAGCATTGCCTGGGAGTCGTTAGTGACAAACCAGGTCACCGCCGCCAGCAGCAATACCAACACGAGATAACTGCCAGCGTAGCGTTCCAGCAACCGGGTGATAGGCGGCTTGGAGCGTTCGGCGTTCTGCATCAAGGCAATGACTTTGCCCAGGGTTGACTCATTGCCGGTGCGCGTCACTTCCAAGCGCAACAACCCATCGAGGTTGATCGCGCCACCAAAGACTTCGATACCGACCACAGCCTCCAGCGGCACCGATTCGCCCGTGATCGGCGCGGTGTCGAGGCTGGCCTGACCGGACAACACTCGACCATCGGCCGGCACCCGGTCCCCGGCGCGCACCTCGACCACATCGCCGGGCTGAAGTGTGCTGTTATCGACTTCGATGATCGAACCATCGGCCTGCACCTTGCGACCTTGGCTACGGGTCAGTTGGCCAAGGGCGTGAATCGCCTCCTGGGAACCGATGACACTGCGCTCTTCCAACACATGGCCGAAGATCATGATGATCGGCAATAGCGCTGCCGTCAGCAGATCACCCGTGGCCCAGGCGCCAAGCATCGCCAGGGCAATCAGTTGATCGGTGATCCCGTGCAGGCTCGGATAGCGCAAGCTGTACCAGGCCGAACGCATCACCGGCACCGCCACCAGCAGCGAGGCGCTCCCCAACAGCAGTTGGCTGACCCCGCTCTGCTGGGGTGACCAACCGCGCCACACCAGGCCCAAGGCGAGTAAACCAAGGGCGAGCATCGCCAAGGTCAGCTGGCGGGCGGCCGCACGCTGTTCAGTGGAAGACAACATCGGCATCGCGACGGTCTGAGCGCTCATTGTTCGGCTCCCTGAATAATCAGGCGGGAATCGTCTTTCGGGTCGACCGTCGTCACCGAGCCGGCCTGACGAAGGATAGTGGGCATGCGTTCGCGATAAAGGCGCAACAGCATTTGCGGATCGCTGCTTTGGCTCTTCGCCAGGCCGAGCACCGTGGCGGTGTCGGCCGACGCCTTGGCGAGCCGTTCACTGGCCTGGGCGTGGGCGACTTGCACGGCGCGATCAGCGTCCTGGCGAGCGGTCTGGGTCAACTTCTCGGCTTCGGTCCGAGCGTTGGCCACCACTTTGTCAGCCTGCTGGCTGGCCGTCAGCACCGCATTGAAGGCACTCACAGCCGGCCCTGGCAGACTCGATTGAACGTCCACCCGCACCACTTCGATACCCAACCCCTGCCCTGTCGCGGCAAGCTCGGCCAGCCGTCGGTTAATCCCTTGCACCAGATCGCCACGCAAGCGTTCGCGGCGTTCAGCGGCCTGGTTATCGCTGCCCATCAATTCGGGACGGGCCACCAGAATGGTGTCCAGGTCCCGGGCGGCGGTCAGGGCCACGGCACTGCGAGTCGCCAGTCGATCCAGCGCCGGCAGCACATGTTCGCCCTGTAAAACGAAGGCGTAGGGTTCGGTCACTTTGTAAAACAGCCGCACATCCAGTTGCACCACACCCGCATCACCGGTCAATAAATAACCGGATCCGGCCAGTGCATCACTCACCGGCGTGGCGAAACTGGCAACACGATCTGCCTGTAACGCCGCATCGGCGCGCAGCAGGTTTTCCACCCGTCGTTCAAGAACCCGATCCGCCGCCGGCAGCAGGACCACCTGTTCCACGGGGCGGGGCCAGGCCAGTAGCAGGCCCGCATTCTGGATTCGATCCATGGCCCCAAAGTGCAGTACCACCGCGCGGCTCTGGGGGTCAATCTGCCGCACATTGGAAAAAACCCAGGCCAACGCCGCCAATACGGTTACCGCGTAAAGCGCTAGAAATGCCAGTCGCCCTGCCTGAATCCACGGGCTGGACAAGCCATTTGTTCCACGTGGAACCAAACTCATGGCTGTGTTCCACCTTTGGGTTCCACGGCAGGCGGCCCATCGACCAACACCCGGAATGGCGCGGCGTCGGTGCGCAGAATCAGCTTTGTACCCGGCGAAACAATGGTTCCCAACGTATCCAGCGAACGCAGAAGGTTGTAGAGCTGGGGTGAGCCAGCGTATGCCCTGCCGTAAATGGCAGCCGCCTCCACTCGGGACTGCGCCTCAATGTCAGCGGCTTTCACCGTAGCATCGGCCTGTACGATTCGCGCATCACGCTCCGCGGCAGAACGAATTTGCGCCGCTTCACGCTTGCCGATTGCCGTGCGCTCGGTGGCGATGGTTTCGCGCTCGGCGCGCATGCGATCCACCGTCGCGGTCAGGGTCACCGAGGGCAAGGTCAGGCGCTCGATACCGACTTGCAACACACGCACCCCGTAGGTAGTGAGCAACTGTTGATCAATCTGCTGACGCAACTGAGCTTCGAAATCAGCGATGCGTACCTGGCTGGCATCGGTATTGACCAGGTTCGCCAAGTCAAAGCTGGCGGCCGTGGTTTCCAGCGCCGAACCGACGAAGGTGCGGATTTGCCGTGCAGCTTCGTCCGGCTGGTTCTGCACCGCGCGCATGAAACGCTGCACGTTGTCCGGATCGCCCTGGACCTGCCACGCCACGTACGCCTGAACGATGATTCGCAAGCCGTCGCGCGTGCCGACGTCCTGTAACCCGCTGGAGGTGGTGCGCAATCGCAAGTCCACCGGGATCGCCGCCTCGAACGGCGCCGGCCAGCGCCAGCCCAGGCCCGGTAGCAGCAGCACCCGTGCCGGATTGCCGAAGCGGGTTATCACGGTGGCCTCCCCCGAGCGCACTTGTACCAGGCTGGCGGCGGCCACGGCGAACGCCACCAGCAGCGTCGCCCAGCCCATTCGCCGCCAGGGAAACGGACCGGCTTGCTGTGGGTCGCCGTGATGGTGATGATGCCCATGGTGGTGGCCGGCATGACCGTGATCGTGACCGGCGTGGTCGTGGTGATCGTGTGAAGAAGACGGGCTCAATGGGCAGCTCCTGGCTGGACAGGGTTACGCGGCGACGCGGGGTCTGCCGGCAGCGTGAAGGTTCGTAGGTCAATGGTTGGCGCGTTGCTGCTGCCGCCCAAGCGATGATCGAGAATCAGCAACTTCGCGTTGCCAAGGCCCTGGCTCAATTGGCTGAAGTATTGCTCCAACAAAAACGCATGGCCGGCCGTCGCGTAGGCTTTGCGTTCGGCGTTGAAGCGCAAGTCGGCGGCCTCGGCGGTGGCGTTGATTTCCCGGGCGGAGGCCTGGGCCTGATCATGGGCGATGCTGGCTTGCAGTTGTGCCTGGTTGGTCTGCTCCGCCGCCGCGCCGCGCTCCCGGGCAATCAGTGCCTGGGCACCGATCTGCGCCGCCTGCACGCCGTGGTAGGCATTGGCCGCACCGGCGGGGGGATGAATCGCCTCGACCACGGTCGCCAGAATTTCCACGCCACTGTCGAGCGATTGCAAGTCGGCCTGTACGGCGCGACCGATTTCATCGGCCAGGCTGACACGATCCGCGCCCAGCAAACCGTCCAGCGTGCGGGAGGCGAACTCATGCACCAGGATGCGGCTGGCAGTACTGCGGATCAGCGAGGGCACATCGGCGCTGTTGTAGGACGCCGCCAGCGCCGCTGCGTCAGTCAGGCCAATGCGATAGACGAAGCGCACGTCCATGTTCACGACCTGGAAGCTCTGCTGGTCTGCGCGACGGCTGGCGATCACTTGGGACTTGTCGTTCACGTGACTGGCATCCCATAACCGATTAGCGATCGCCGGGGCCGGCCCCTCGGCCGGATCTGCATCCGTGGGCTGGCGATTATCGCCGACGCTGGTGGCCAGCTCATGGACAACGCCATTCTCGACGCTCAGCACCCGGCCCAGCGGCCAGGGCAAGCCAACCTGCAGGCCAGGGCCAAACACCTCCACCGGTTTACCGAAGCGCTCATAGATACCACGCCCCTGCAGTGGCACTTCATGCACGCCCGTCAGCAACCAACCCACCAGCGCTACCAGCGCCAGCACCGGCAAAAAGGCTCGGCGCATGTAACTGAAGGCCCAGATCTGCCGCAGGTCGATGCCGAAACGGTTGTGCAATTCATGCTGCAAAGCCAATAACGGCTGTGGCGGCCAGCGCAGTAGATCAGCGATGACACTGCGCCCCAACAGGGTCGGCTCCAAGGCATCCCGGCGCGGGTTGAATAACGACAGCAGCGCGCGCAGCAACAGCTCCACCGCCACCAGCCCGGGTAACAATCCAATCAGCACCGCCAGGCGCACCGGCCAAACCGAGGTCTCTACCGCGAACAGCAAGCACAAGGCGCCGAGCACCAGCACGATGATCGCCACCCGAGCCAATTGCGCCAGCGCCGACGCTTCCGGCCACTCCACGGCGGGCTGCTGGGCCAATTGACGTTCGAACACCAGCAACCCAAACGCCAGCAACAATGAAAACGCCGCACCCACGCTGGCTGAGACGCCGAGGGCGGTGCCAGGCAACTCCAGGTTCCAGACTTGCTCCAGACTCAACAATACCAGCACTGACCAACCGGCCAGCCATAGGGTTGGGGCACCGATCTGCTTTAGCAGGCCGACCCAGCGCGCGCCGATTCGCTCGAGTAGCCGCTCGTACCAACCCAAGTTATCAACAGGCTCGTCTTCGGGAATGGAGATATCCACAGCCGGCAGCAGCGCCCTGCCCCGCCATTGCGTAACCCACCAGGCCGATTGCAAACCCGCCACCAGCACCAGCAAACTTGCACTCTGGCCGATCAGCAGCGCCGGCCATAGCGATTGCGGTGAGAACAGTCCGACAAAAAAAGCCAGTACCCAACCCACACACGCCAAGCTACCCAGCCCAAAAGCGATCCGCTTCAAACGTCGCCCTTGAAACTGTGCCTGCTGAAAGCGCGGCCATTCGGCAACCTGTGCCCCCTCGACATCAAGATCGACTTGCATACCACCCCAGCGCTCGTGGCGATCAAAATCCGGGGCCGTGGACAGACGCCACCGCCGCTCCGTTATATACCGTTACCTTATAACGATTACTGTGAAATTTCCGTTTTGAATTCTTCATGACAAGCCCGGCGCCTGCCCCTTGACTAAAGCCTTGACCGAAATCTTCAGAAACGATCATATTACGCTCATAATTTTTTATCAGCCCAAGCGGGAGAACAGCAATGAGCAACTACGACGTGATCATTCTGGGTGGTGGGCCCGGTGGATATAACGCGGCGATTCGCGCCGGGCAGTTGGGGCTGAAGGCCGCCTGTGTCGAAGGTCGTGCAACCCTGGGCGGCACTTGCCTGAACGTTGGCTGCATGCCCTCCAAAGCGTTGCTTCATGCCTCGGAATTGTACGAAGCGGCCATGGGGGCCGAGTTCGCCAACCTCGGCATCGACGTCAAACCCAGCCTCAACCTTGCGCAAATGATGAAACAGAAAGACGAAAGCGTAGCGGGCCTGACCAAGGGCATCGAGTTTCTCTTTCGCAAGAACAAGGTCGACTGGATCAAAGGTTGGGGCCACATCGACGGGCCGGGGAAAGTGACCGTCACCGGCGAGGACGGCGGCAAGACCGAACTGAGCGCCAAGGACATCGTTATTGCCACCGGCTCCGAGCCCACCCCGCTGCCGGGTGTCGAGATTGATAACCGGCGCATCCTCGACTCCACCGGCGCATTATCCCTGAGTGAAGTGCCCCGGCATCTGGTGGTAATTGGCGCAGGCGTCATCGGCCTGGAGCTGGGTTCGGTCTGGCGGCGCCTGGGCGCCGAAGTGACGGTGGTGGAGTACCTTGATCGCATCTGCCCGGGCGTGGATGCTGAGGCCGGCAAAACCCTGCAGCGAGCCCTGGGCAAACAGGGCATCCAATTCAAGCTGAGTTCAAAAGTCACGGGGGCCGTTTCGTCGGCCAGCGGTGTGCAATTGCAGGTTGAACCTGCGGCAGGCGGCGAAGCGCAGACCCTGGACGCCGATTATGTGCTGGTCGCCATTGGCCGGCGGCCCTATACCCAAGGGCTGGGTCTGGAGAACGTCGGGCTGAGTACCGACAAACGCGGCCTGCTCGCCAACCAAGGTCATCGCACCGAAGCGCCCGGCGTTTGGGTGATCGGCGATGTGACGTCCGGGCCGATGCTGGCCCACAAAGCCGAAGACGAAGCCATGGCCTGCATCGAACAGATCGCCGGCAAGGCCGCCGAGGTCAACTATGCGCTGATCCCCAGCGTCATCTACACCCGTCCGGAACTGGCCAGCGTCGGCAAGACCGAAGAACAGCTCAAGGCTGAAGGCCGCGCCTATAAGGTTGGGAAATTTCCGTTCACGGCCAACAGTCGGGCGAAGATCAATCACGAGACCGAGGGTTTCGCCAAAGTCCTGGCCGATGAGCGCACCGACGAAATCCTCGGCGTGCACCTGGTCGGCCCCAGCGTCAGCGAAATGATCGGTGAATACTGCGTGGCCATGGAGTTCAGCGCCTCGGCCGAGGACATCGCCCTCACCTGCCATCCACACCCCACTCGCTCGGAGGCGTTGCGCCAGGCAGCGATGAATGTGGAGGGGATGGCGACGCAGATGTAGAGAGTGCTCTCTATTGGCTAATCACACCTGACCCTGTGGGAGCGAGCTTGCTCGCGAAGACGGCAGCACATCCGACATCGATGCAAGCTGATCCTGCGCCATCGCGAGCAAGCTCGCTCCCACAGTTACATCTTCAGCCTAGTTGGCAGCCACCCGTGCCTTGCGTTGGCGCCGGCTGATCACCCCCAACACCACCGCGACCACCAGCACCAAACCGCCCACTTGCAGCCAGCCCTTATAAGGTCGCAGCATCGAGCGAATGGGCTCCAGGGCCTGGGTGACGTAACGTTTGTTGGCGTTGTGGAATTCCGGTTCCTGGCATTGATGGCCGAAATCCCCGGCCCACTCCACGTAGGGGCCGTCCTTCACGTACCGCTGATACAACGCGCTTTGCTCTTCCAGGCTGGAGTTGTAACCGACCGCTTTGCACAGCACGGCCGCAAACGCCTGGCTGGTATGGGGCAGGTTATCGGCCGCCTGGCTGGCCAGCGCCGTGGCGACAAACCGATAGTGGTAACGCACGTCCGGTTGCGCGGCGCTGGCCTGCTGGCGTTGCACCTCGCCTTCGGCCACCAGGGGGCCGACCTTCAACTCAACGGGCTCGAAGCTATAGCTGCCTCCCAGGCTGGCGTAATCCGGCGCCATCTCGTAGCCGAGCAACTCCATACCCCATTTACGCGCCATCCAGGATGCATTGAAATATGCCTCGGCCCGCCGGGTTGGCCACCATTTGGATTCGGCATCCTGGCGCAATTGCCCATAAGCCCGGGCTTTGTTCTGCAGGTCAACGTTATCGAAATACGCCGGCGCCTCATCGTAGCGCCCTTCCCTGAGCAAGCGACGACCCAGCAAATTGCGCAGGCTCGCGGCCACCGGCAGGGGCACGTAGTTGTCGCGATCCTGTTGGCTCAACGCCGGTGGCGCAGGGACTTGCGCGTCGACGTATTGCTTCAGCTCATCCACCGTCAGCACCCGCTCGGCAACCAAGGCAGCGTCGTACCAATAGTTGGCCTGACCGCGATAAAGCTGATCGAAGGCTTGCAGGTAGTCACCCCGTTGCAGGGCCAGGATCGCGCTTTCGCCTTCGACCCGGCATTTGGGCTGTACCGACTCGAAATCCCAATCCGGTGTGCGTCGACTGCCCCAGGACTCCTCTTTGGGAAACGCCTGGGCCGCTTTGGCGTAAGCCGCCGCCGCAGCGACTTTGTCACCGTCGCGCAGTGCCAGTTTGGCCCGCACCCACCAGGTCAACCCCGTGTCAGGGGCCTTTCCCACCAAGGCCTTGGCACTGGTGTAATCGCCATGCTGGTAGCTCACAGCCGCTAAACGGTCGGCATCGTCCAGGTTGCCCTGGGTGTTGGCCTGCAGCAGCTCGAAGAGTCTTTTCTCACCCGACGGTTCCTCACCGTCCCACCAGCCGACGCGGCTGAGTAAATAGGCGGTCGCCAATCGTTGCACCGCCGAGGTTTTGAGCAGTTGGCTCAAGCGCTCATCCGGCTGGACGCTCAGGTCGCCCGCCAACTGCAGCAACGAGCTGTAACCGACCTGGGAGCCTAGCAGGGACTGGGTCGCATACAGTTTGATGGCACTGTCCCAATCGTCAGCGGTGTAGGCCACCCGGGCTTCTTCGCCGAGGCTGGCAACCCCCAGTTCCAGCGGATCGCTGAAGCCGGCAACACTCAGCTCGCGGGCCTGGCGGAACGCTTCCCGAGCCTGCTGCAGCAACGCTGCGGGTTCACCGCTACCGGCTTCGGTGCTCAGGGCAAACAAGGCCCGGCCCAGGGAATACGCGGCCCAGGTGCTGCGCAGCGGACGTTGATCAGCCGGCAATGCCAGCAACTGTTGGAACGCTTCGGCGGCTCGCTGATGTTCACCGGCGTTGAAAGCCGCCGCGCCAATCGCGTACAGCTGAAGTTCGGCAGGCAGGTTTGCCGCTTCGCTAGCGACCTGCTCGATATCGGTCAGCGCCCGCAAACGCTCCACCACCGCTTGCTGCGGTGGGGTCAGGCCGATCTGTTCGGCCTTGCTGCGTTGTTCGACGTAAGAAGCCATATCGTCATAGCTGTAATCCGGGTTGCGCGTCGCCTCAGTAGCCGGCTTGAGCCCGGCAATCGCCTGGCCGAGACGGCTGACCTCGAAGCGAAAGCTGCCTTCGGGCAACTCGGCCAGTGATTGCGCGCGGTTATCCAGCAGGCGCATCGGGAATTCCGGCCCGCAGGCCAGCGCCTGCCCCAGCGGCAGGCTGAGACTTAGACAGAGCAGACGACGAGGCCACTTACGGGTAAACATTGAAACCTCCTTGGTCAATTTTCGTACAACGCGCCCAGCCAACTGCTCGCTGGGAACCAGCGGCCAGGCGGCCTTCCTGAATGCGGGTGAAGGTAAGCAGTCCGGGAGTTTGTTGCAACGTGTAACCAGCCAAGGCATCGACGCCGTCACACGCGCCGACAGCCAGCGTCAGGCGCTGGGGCCAGGGGCTGTCGAGATTGCCCTGATTCACCAGCCGGATATCGTACAAACCGTCCTGCTCCCCCAGCTGCAAAGCCAGCCGACTGTCCAGGCGATCGCCCCGGGCGACAGCGCCGAGAGTGGTCAGGCTCCAGGCGCGCCGGTCACCCGCCAACGGCAGACGGAACCAGATCAGCCCGGCCAGATGTTTCGGCGGTTCAGCGCGAAGGTCCGCCGCAAGCCCAGCCACTTGTTGTGGATCGGCCAACAGCTCCCGACGCTCGCCGCCTCGATCGATCGGCACTTCGCTTTCCACCACCGGCACGCCGCTCTCCTGGGTCAGCAATGCCACGCCATAGGCCGGCAAGGCCAGGTAGAACGGTCGCGTGGTGACGCCGCTCCAGCGTTCAGCCCAGCGCCGGGCCTGTTTCGGATCGAACAGCCCCTGGCGCGGATCGCTCACCGCGTGAACCTGTAGCACGCTACTGTCTACCGTCGCCAACAGGCCCGGCAACGCGGGGCTGTCGAGCCAGGCCGGCAGCGCCGTGATGCTCAATCCCAGGGTGGCCGGCAAGGCCTGCCGCAGCCGGGTCAGAAAGGCCCCGTAAGCCGGCAAGCGCGCGTTACCGGCATCATGGTCGATCTCCACCCCTACCGGGACCAAACCCTGGGCTTGCCAGTCACTCAACAGCTGTTGGATCTGCGCGATCACATCGTCCTGGTCCAGGGATTTGAGCTGACCGTCCAAGCGAATCACTGCAATCAAAGGTCGGCCATCGCCCTGGAGCATGGCCGGATCGATCCGCGCGCGGCTCCAGCCAGCCCCGGGAAAAGCCTGCAGCGCCAACACCCGCAGGCTGGAGAAGTCGCCATGGCTCTGACGCAACGCCGGTTCGTGGGCCGGCGTCCATTGGCGTTGCCAGATATAGAGTTGTTGATCGAGGGGCGGGGCCGGGGGTTGTTCACAACCACTCAGAAGCAACGCAATGAGGGCCAGCGATAGCCGGCAACGAAAAGTCATGAAACCTCACCACCCCGTAAAAGCTTCGCAGATTAACGCTTTGCACATGACTGTGGGAGCGAGCTTGCTCGCGATAGCGGTGTATCAGGCAACACAACTGCTGCTGATCCAAAGCCATCGCGAGCAAGCCCGCTCCCACAGGGTTGAGAACTTCAGGTTATTCGTCGATGGTCATCAAGACCTCAACGTCATCTTCTCAGGCGGACTTTTGCAGGCCGACAGCCGTACGCGGCATCCCCACGAACCCTGGCAAGGCTTCGATTCGTGCCAGCCAGGCCCGTACATGAACGTAGTCCTCCAGCGACACATTGCCCTCCGGTGCATGGGCGATGTAGCTGTAGCCGGCGACGTCGGCAATGGTCGGAACGTCGCCTGTCAGATAAGCACTGTTGCTCAATTCCTGATCGATGATTTTCAACAGATTGTGGGACCGGGCAATCACGTCTTCGGCGTTGTAAGGTGCGCCGAACACAGTAATCAGTCGCGCCGTGGCCGGCCCCGAATGAATCGGCCCGGCCGCCACCGACAACCAGCGCTGCACCCGGGCGGCACCGATCGGGTCGGTGGGCAGCCAGCGACCCTTGCCATATTTTTGCGCCAGGTACACCAGGATGGCGTTGGAGTCGGCCAGCACCACGCCGTCATCGTCAATCACCGGTACTTGGCCAAATGCATTGAGGGCAAGGAAATCCGCCTGCTTGTGGGCACCTTTGGCCAGATCGACGAAAACTTCCTCGACGGGTAGCTCAAGCAACGACAGCATCAATTGAACACGATGGGAATGGCCAGAAAGCGGAAAGTGGTAGTGCTTGATAGGGTTCATGATCGGCTCCACTGAAATGACGCCATCTGCAGGACAGCGTCGATGGCGTGATCTTCCTCGCAAGCTTGAGACTACAGAATCCCCGAGGAACGCAATCCATTATTTCAACCAGTGAAACAATGCGTCAGCCGCTCAAGGCCGGATGTCCGCGCAATGCGCTGACGGCAAAATCGACAAAACTGCGCACCCGTGCGGGTGCATTGCGCCCGCCCTGATACACCACATGGATCGGCAAGGGTGGCAGTTCAAAGTCTGCCAGGACGATTTCCAGTTCACCGGCTGCAATATTGCTCGCGACTTGATAAGACAGGATCCGTGTCATCCCCAAGCCCTGGCACGCGGCGGTGATCGCGGCCTGGTTGGCGGTCACCACTAACCGAGGCACAGGTCGGACGGCCAACGGTTGGCCGGCCTCGACGAAGGTCCAGCTTTTGATCTGACCGATGGCCGATGACGCCACTACCGGCATTCGTTCCAGGTCCTGCGGATGTCGGGGCCGCCCATGGCGCACGAAGAAATCAGGGGAGCCGCACACCACTCGCCGCACTTCACCGACACGCACGGCGTGCAGGTTGCTGTCCGGCAACTCGCCGATGCGCACGGCAACGTCGATGCCCTCCTCGATCATGCTGACAGTGCGATCCAACAACAAGGCATTGATGCTGACCTCGGGGTACTGATGCAGGTAATCAACCAGCGCCGGCGTGACGAACAACTGGCCAAACAGCACTGGCGCGGTAATCGTCAGCTGACCACGAGGCTGGACGTGACTGCCGGCTGCCGAATCCTCGGCTTCCTGCAACTCGCCGAGGATCCGCCGACAGTCCTCTAGAAAGCGCTGGCCTGCTTCGCTCAGGTACACGTTGCGCGTGGTGCGAATCAGCAACGGCGTACCGATCCGTTGCTCCAACCCCGCCACGGCTCGCGTGACGCTGGCCGCCGACAGGCCCAGGCGCCGCGCCGCCGCCGAAAAACCCGAATCCTGGGCCACGGCGACAAAAACCTGCATTTCCTGAAACCTGTCCATCCGTCCCCCGATGAGAAATCCTGATACAAGTTTTCTACACGGCTCAAAGCCGCGCTACACGGCCATTGTAGAGACCTGGGCCAGTGAACCACAGCGCCGCGCCGCCGGACACCGGGACATTGACCCGGCCGTTGGCGGCTGCGCTTGGTACCATCCATTTTTGTGACAGTTTAATGACTGTAAGACCCGCCCCTCTGTGGGAGCGAGCCTACTCGCGATAGCGGTGGCTCCGCCGATAGGATTTGTGCTGATCCGACGCTATCGCGAGCAAGCTCGCTCCCACAGAGGTTGCGAGTTGTTTAATGGATTGGCTTCAACTGGAAGACCTGCTGTGAAAGTTTTCTCCCGCTATTTAACCCATCCCCTCGCTTCCCTTATCACCCTGGTCGGCTGCGTATTGCTGGTCCCAATGGGCCTACGCCTGGCGTTGGGCTGGTCCGACCCACTGGGCTATCTGTCGGACCTGGGCATCGGTGGGTTACTGATCGCGTTGCTTTACCGTCGCCCCTGGTGGCTGGCTCTGCCGGTATTACTGGCCTGGAGTGCTTTGAGCCTGGCCAGCATCGAGCTGGTCAGCGCGGTCGGGCGGATGCCCAACCCCTCGGACGTGCATTACCTGATTGACCCGCAGTTCGTTGAAAACTCCACCAGCGGCGGCTTCGCCCACCCCTGGCTGGCTGCGACTCAATTGGCCGCGCTGGGGTTTTGGCTGCTTGCCCAAGCCGCCAGCCGTACGCGACGAGCGCCACGTTTGCCTCGCCACGCCTGGGCATTGCCCGTGGTGCTCTTGCTGAGCCACGGCACGCTGCAATCCTGGCGTCCCAGTGAGGCGGACCAATGGAATGTGTTCAACCTGCCCCACCAACTCATCACGGCGGGTATCGCCGCCGGGCAGGACCAAGCCCGGCAATGGTTCGACGGCGATGCAATGGAGCCTGCCCCGCCGATGGAGGGGCTGACCCGCCTGGATCTCGATGGAAATAAACTGCTGGCCGGACCGGGCCGTGCGCGCAACGTCCTGGTCATCGCCCTGGAGGGCATTCCCGGGGCTTACGTGGGCGCCAACCGCCAGGCCTTGAACAGCCGCTATCAAGAGAACCTGACGCCGCACCTCAGCGCATGGGCCGAGCGTGGCATGAACACCCCCGATTACGTCCTGCACAGTCACCAAACCATCCGCGGCCTGTACGCGATGCTGTGTGGCGACTACGACAAACTCAACGATGGCACGCCCAAGGGCGTCGAAATGCTCAACCAGACCCAGCGCAACCAGGCCTGCCTGCCGGCCCAGCTGCGTCAGAACGGCTTTTCCACCCATTTCCTCCAAGGCGCAGGCCTGCGGTTCATGGCCAAGGACCGGATCATGCCGCACATCGGCTTCGACACGACCCTGGGCATGGACTGGTTCACCCGACCCGCCTACCTGGAATTTCCCTGGGGCAAGGACGACAAGACCTTCTTCGAGGGCGCGCTGGACTACGTCGGGCAACTGCAACAGGCTCAAAAGCCCTGGATGCTCACCCTGCTGACCGTGGGCACCCACCAACCGTACTCCGCGCCGGATGACTACCTGCAACGCTACGACACCGCCAAGCAAGCCGCCGTGGGTTACCTGGACGATGCGCTGGAGAGCTTCCTGGCGGGCCTGGAACGCCAGGGCATTCTGGAAAACACTCTGGTGGTCATCACCTCGGACGAGTCCCATGGCATCGACGATGTGCGCCTGGCGTCGTCCTGGGGGTTCAATTTGACGCTGGCGCCGGAGCCATTACCGAGGATCAAGTCAGGGACCTACGGCCATGTCGACCTGACCGCATCGATCCTCGACTACTTCGGTTTCGCGGTGCCCCCGTCATTGTCCGGCCGCTCGCTGTTCCGGGACTACTCGACGGGCCGGGAAATCATGTCGTTCACCAATGGCAAGCTGCGCTATCACGACGGCAAAGGTACGTTCACCGAGTGCGATTTCCTGCAGAACTGCCGCTATTACTCCAGCCCAGGCTTCATCGCCGACCAAGCCAGCTACGGCGGGCAATACAGCGGCCAGCGAGCCAGGCTGATCAACGCCCGGGCCACGGCCCTGGACCAGACCCTGCTACGCACGCCCCTGAACCAGCATTACCAGTTTGGCAGCGCCGATAAAATCCCACTGCCAGCCCAGGTCACCAATGACTGGACCGATAACCTGATCGGCGCTCAATACCTGGAAATGCCCAAGGGCTCACAGACCCGCGTCAGCCTGACCATCCGCGCCGTGGAGGCAGACCATGCCGCCTATATTTCCCTCAAGGCCAAGGAGTTCGAGCGGGATGTGCCGATGGACCTGCCCACAGACGTGGCGGTAACACCCGGGCAGCCGCTGGTGATGAACATCCGTTTCGATAACCCGCAACCGCGCAAGGCGTTTTCCTTCCATTTGCTCGGTCATGGGGTGGGCGCCGTCGAGATCAGTGATTTCAGCGTCGTGACCGAACTGCCGGACCAGACCGACCAACCGGAATACCTGGACGACATGCAGGACGACCGTGAGGCGCAGTCCAGTTGAACAAAACGATTCGGCCCGGATGAGGACCACCAACAGGACGCCTGGGGCTAATCCAGCAACCGATGCAGCTTGGCGTACTGCAACAGCATGATCGTCTTGCCGTCGCAAATCTCCCCGCTTTCGATCATGCCCAAGGCCTGGTCGAGGGGCATCTCCAGCACCTCGATCTCCTCGCCCTCGGCTTCCAGCCCGCCGCCTTCGTGCTGCTTATCCTCGTCAAAGTATTCACCAACGAAAAAATGCACCCGCTCAGTCACCGAGCCCGGGCTCATGAAGGCGTCGAACACCTTGCGCACGTCCTGGATGATATAGCCGGTTTCCTCCTGGGTTTCCTTGCGGATACAGGTATGCGGGTCGTCGTTGTCCAGCAGGCCGGCGCAGGTTTCGATCAGCAAGTCATCGTGCCCGTTGACGAAGGCCGGGAAGCGGAACTGCCGGGTCAACACCACGGTCTGCTTGGCCTTGCTGTACAGCAAGATGGTGGCGCCGTTGCCACGGTCATAGGTCTCGCGCGTCAGCTCGCGCCATTGGCCGTTGCGGCCGAGGTAGTCATAGGTGGTCTTGCGCAGCACGTACCAGTTGTCTGAGAGGACTTCGACGTTCTTGATGCGTACGCGATCCTTGATGCTGGTTGCCTGTGTCATTCGCCCGCTCCATTCGGGGCCAGAGGCCCACTTCAAAACCCTATTCACGCTTCTTTGATACTCACAAAAAAAATCACGATGGCCCATCGTCTTTTCTAGTTCGACAAAACCTGTGCGCTCATTAAATCTTCGACCAGCCCTGAGCCTGCGGGGATTCCATAAATAAAAAAGAGACCAGACGAGAATTCCTCATGGGCATCAATCTGAAATTCGGTCAAAAGATTCTTCTCGGTGCCTGCGTCATCGTGATGGCGGTATTCCTGTCTTTCTCGTTGTTCAACGACCATCGCCAGCAAGCAAGTACCCGCGAAGCACTGCACAGCAACTTGCAGACCACGGGCAAGTTGCTCGGCGCGAACCTCGACAGCTGGCTGGCCGGCCGAATCCTGTTGATCGAAGGTGCCGCCGAAACCGTCGCCGCCAATCCCACGCCAGATACCATCGGTGCCATTCTCTCCCAGGACATCATTACAAAGACCTTCATAGCCAGCTATGTCGGCCTTGAAGACAGTCGTTTCTTTATTCATCCCGAGCGGGTGATGCCGGATGGGTATGACGTTCGCCAGCGTGCCTGGTACAAAGATGCGGTTCGCACCCTTAAACCCGTACTGACCGAACCCTACATCGGTGCTGGCATCGATTATCTGATCATGACCCAAGCGGCTCCGATCAAGATCAATGGCAAAGCCGCTGGTGTACTGGGTGCGAGTCTGAGCCTGGAACAACTCGCGAAAATCATCAATGCCGTGGACCTCAACGGCATAGGTTATGCCTTCCTGATCAGCGACGATGGCAAGATCCTGGTGCACCCGGACAACACACTGGTGACCAAGACTCTCACGCAAGCGTTCCCCGAAGGCCCGCCGAGCATCAACAGCGCCTTGAGTGAAGTGCAGGAAAACGGCCGAACGCGGATCGTCACGTTTACGCCGATCAATGGCCTACCTTCGCTGCACTGGTCCATCGGACTTTCAGTGGATAAAGACGAAGCCTACGCCGCACTCCACGAGTTTCGCACTTCGGCGCTGGTCGCCACATTGATCGCCATGCTGGTCACGGTCGGTTTGCTCGGCCTGTTGATCAACGCCCTGATGCGACCATTACGCAGCATGGGCTCGGCCATGCAATCCATCGCCGATGGCGAAGGCGACCTGACCCAGCGCCTGCACAGCTTGTCCCGGGACGAGTTCGGCATGATGGCCGGAGGATTCAACCGCTTCGTCGAACGTATCCAGCAGTCGATCCGAGAAGTCCTGGCGTCCAGTATCCAGCTCACCCAATTGGCGGCACAGGTCAGCCAGGCGTCGCATTCATCCCTGAAGAGCTCCGACACGCAAGCAGCCCTGACCCATAACGTCGCCACGGCTATCAATGAGCTTGGGGCCGCAGCCCAGGAAATCGCCCGCAGCGCCGCTCATGCATCAAGCCGCGCCTCTGATACCAGGGATCAGACCCAGGAAGGTCAATCTGTGGTGCAGCGCAATATCAACGCCATGTCGCAGCTCTCCTCGCAAGTGGTCAATACTCGCCAGGACATCGAAAGCCTGAACGAAAAAACGCTGAAGATCGGACGTATTCTCGACGTCATCAAAGGCATCTCCGACCAGACCAACTTGCTGGCCCTCAACGCTGCCATCGAGGCCGCCCGCGCCGGGGATGCCGGACGCGGTTTTGCGGTGGTCTCGGACGAAGTACGTACGCTCGCCCATCGCACCCAACAATCAGCTCAGGAAATCCACAGCATGATCGAGGAGCTGCAGGCAGGTGCCGGCAACGCCGTGAGCGCCATGCTCGAAAGCCAGCGTCACAGCGACGACAACGTCAATACCGCCAAGCTCGCGGGCGAGCGACTCAATCGCGTGCTGCTGGGTATCGGCGAGATCGACGAGATCAACTTGTCCGTGGCCACCGCCACCGAAGAGCAAACCTCAGTGGTGGACAATCTGGATCGCGACATCAGTCACATCAACAGCCTGAATCAGGAAATGGTCGGCAATCTGCAATCCACCTTGCAGGCCTGCACTGAACTGGAAAACCAGTCACGCCGCCTGCAACAAATGGTCAACACCTTCAAAATCTGAACGTCATTCAGAAGCGGGTTGGCGGGACCCGCGGCAATGCTCGTTTGTGGGCCGTTTTGATATAGGCGCGTTCGATGATCTGTCGCGCCTGAGGCGATACCTTTTCGCCCATCAGATACGCATCGATCTGCGCGTAACTGCATCCATACGCCACTTCATCCAACTTACCAGGTGCCAAGTCTTCCAAATCAGCGGTTGGAGACTTGTGCACCAGGTACGCAGGCGCGCCCATCGCCTCGGCCAACAACCGCACCTGGGTCTTCGTCAGCCCGGACAGCGGCGCCAGATCGCACGCGCCGTCGCCGAATTTGGTGAAGAAGCCCATCACCGCCTCTGCGCTATGATCAGTGCCGACCACCAACCCATTGCTTAAATTGGCAATGGCGTATTGCGCCAGCATCCGTGCTCGGGCCTTGGCATTGCCCTTGGCGAAGTCGGTGAGTTCGGCCGAAGGCTGCAAGCCGTCGATTGCGATATTGGTCATCAACCCGTCAACACAAGCGGCGATGTTGCTGGTGGTGATCAAGTCCGGCCGGATGAAGTCCAGAGCAGCCTGGGCGTCTTGCTCATCGGCCTGGGTCTTGTACGGCAAGCGGACTGCGATAAAACGCGCCGCGTAGTCTTGATTGCGCAGTTGTTCCACCGCCAACTGGCACAGCAGGCCGGCAGTGAGAGAATCGACGCCACCACTGATACCGAGTACCAGGGACTGGCAGCCCGACTCGCGCAAAATCTGCTTTATAAACTCAACGCGGCGGGCAATTTCAGTCTCTTCGCCGCCCTGTGTGAGTTGGCGGTCGACGCCCAGTTCCCGGGCAATGCTCTCTTGCACAAGCGCAGTCATATCAGGCTCCCAGCTGTGGATTGACAAGGGCGACGTTGAAAACTTGGGCGGCGTAGCGCAGAAATGAGGCATCTTCACAGACGTTCTTGATCGGGTCGTCGGAGAACTTAACCACCGGCTCACCGTGGACCCGAACCAACTTCATGACGATGCTCAGCGGTTCGACACCGTCAACATCACAGGCCAGGCTGGTGCCCATGCCAAAACCGAATTTGGCCTTGCCACGAACGTGGCGCAGGATCGGCAGGCATTTTTCGAAATTGAGGCCATCGGAGAACATCAGGTCCTTGGTGCGCGGATCGACGCCCAGTTCCTTGTAACGCCCCAGCACCTTATCCGCCCAGACGATAGGGTCACCGGAATCCTGGCGCAGGCCGTCATAGAGCTTGGCGAAGTACAGATCGAAATCCTTGAGGAAGAAGTCGGTGCTGATGCAGTCCGTAAGGGCGATACCGAGCCGGCCTCGATACTCGTGCACCCAGTTTTCCAGCGCGGCATTCTGGCTCTCGCGTAACCGCCCCAGTTGCTGATGCACCATCAGCCATTGGTGGGCCATGGTGCCAATCAGTGGCAGATTGAACTCGTAAGCCAAGTGCGCGTTGCTGGTGCCGACAAAGACGCCAGGAAAATCGCTGCGCATGACATTTACTACTTCACGCTGGGCTCTGAATGACAGCCGCCGCCGGGTGGAGAAGTCGGAAACACGAAACTCGGCGAGTTCCTCACGACTGGCATTTTTTTCCAGCCATTCGAACTTTTGGTACAGCTTGCGGGTGACGTCGGCCAACTCGACTTCGGGATACTTCTCGCGGTTGCGCAGTTCGCTGACCATTGCCAACACCGGTTGCTCGAACATGATGCAATGCAACATCGGACCACGGACGCGGATGTGCAGTTGGCCGTCGACTTGCGCAACGTGTATGTAGCGCAGATTGAAGCGAAACAGACCGAGAAACTGTTCGAAGTCCGGGGTCAGGTATTCACGGAAACGCTTGTTGAACAGAAACCGCTGCTCCCCTTCGCGCAGCTGCAACCCGGCAAGCTTTTCCAGTTCGACACGAATGTCCGGGATCAGGTGACCGAGCCGCTCTTTGGAACGCACGATGAACTGGTATTCCACCTCTACATTCGGGTGCTGGTGCAAGACCGCCTGCATCATGGTGAAGGTGTAGTAGTCGGTATCCAGAAGACTCTGGATGACGCCGTTGCTTGAATCGTATGCACTGTCCATGCTTCGTCCTTATGCGCTTGCCAAGCGGATAGTTTCTTCGCGAGTCGCGGCAACCGAGACCCCCACCTGTTGCAGCTCTTGAATGGCTTGAAGAGCGCCCTCCTCACTGATGGCCCGGCAAGCCGGGAGGTGAATGATCACCTTGAAGCCGGCGGCGGCCAGTTGCAGAGCGGTGGTTTTGACGCAGAAATCCAGCGCCAACCCGCCAACAATCACCTGCTGCACACCCAGGCCGTTCAGGTACTCGATCACCCCGGTGGAAAGCTTGCCGTGCAGGTCGTGGTAGCAGGCGCCGTAGGGGTGCAAATCCGGCTCGACACCCTTCCAGACGAAATAATCGTAATCGTAGGGGGTCGGCAGTTGATCCAGCAGGGCAAAACCTTCGGTGCCGGGGACACAGTGGCTGACCCAAGTGATATCGGCGTGCTCGAGCCCGGTCGGCGAGAACATCTGTGAGTGATCGGCAACCACCCAGGGGGCCAGGGGCGTATGGGCGTCCTTGCTACCGATGCGAACGCTGGCCAGGGATGCGATGAAATTCAGCTCACCGCCAATCTGGTCGCCGCCCGGCACCGGAAGCTCATCAGGGCATAGCGGTGTAAAGCTCTTTTGTGCATCGACATCGAAGGAAGCCGTTTTCCGGGTCAGGCTGTTCATGCTGGGGTTCTCCTCTTCATGGCCACGAGAGTACATAAGGTGTACTTTCATAACAAGCCATTCGTAGAAAAGATTTTCAACGTCTTGCCTATACCCAATCGTACTCACATGACAAAAGCAGATTTTCATCAAAAAGATTTTACTGTTAAAGTACATGTTATGTACTAACAGAGGATGAGCCATGTTCGAGATTGCCCTTTATGGCGGCGCCTTCAATCCCCCTCATGCCGGTCACGCCCAGGTGATGATCGAGGCCTCACGCCAGGCCAGACGCTTGCTGGTGGTCCCAAGCTTGCGGCATCCATACGGCAAGCGAATGGTCGACTATGAAGTTCGCTTGAACTGGCTGGAATCGATCGTCGAGAACGTTCAGCCGCTGTGCTGCGCCGAAGTGCGTGCGAGCCGGGTGGAGCAGGTGGTGGCCCGCGGCGTTGAAGGCGCAATCTACAGCTACATCCTGCTTGCTCACCTCGCCGACAGCCTGGCCCTGGATGGCAAGCGAATCGCGTTGGTGGTGGGTCAGGATGTCGCGGATCTGCTACCAACCTTCTATCGCGGCCAAGAATTGCTGGAGCGTTTTTCCATCCTTTGCGTGGAGGAAAAAATCCATGTGCGTAGCACGGTGGTTCGCGAACGACTGGCTTTGGGCAAGCCGCTTCCCACCGGCTGGATGGCACCCGGGATGGACCCGTTAAACTATGACCTTTACGCTACCTACGGAAACTGACATGCCGACTAGCACAGCCCCCACGCAGGATTATTTGCACACTATCGACCTCTGTGTGCTGCGCTTCTGCCGGGAGACCCAGGCGCTTGAAATCCTCCTGAATCGACGGGAAGCCGAGCCGTTCGCCGGTCATTGGGCGCTGCCCGGGATTGTGGTCAATGGTGGCGTCGAAGATCTCACGCTGAACGACGCCGTGGAGCGCCTGCGTAATTCAAACAAGGTAGGCATGCCGCTGGCCTGGATCGAACAAGTCGGCACCGTCGGCGATGCGTTCCGCGATCCGCGCTGCTGGTCGTCCTCGACGTTCTATCTGGCGATTGTCAGCGATGCGGTCCAGCTCGCCGAACACCAGGGATTTTTCCCACTCAAGGACGTCGCTGACGCCTCGATCAAACTCCCTTTCGATCACAACAGCCTGGTGGCGGCTGTCCAGGAGCGGTTGTTGTCCAAGGCCCTCTACAGCAGCCTGCCACTGATGTTCCTGGGCCCGGAGTTCAGTGCGCCGGAAGCGGTGAGCATTTTCTCCGTGGTGCTCGACCGCCCGGTGCTCAAGACCAGCATGCGCCAGCGGTTGCTGAAGATGACCGAGGCCGGTTACTTGCAGGAAACCGGCCGCAAGAAAAGCGGCGACGGCGGCCGCCCGCAACGCACGGTGGAAAATCTCAAGCCAGCCCGAGTTTACCTTTTCGATCGTTGTTTTCTGGAGTGATACTCGGCAAACAGACGCAGGCCCTGGCTGTGCGAGCCCAGGGTGAATTTTGAGAATTAAAACTGTCGCAGCAGGGGCACACAATCTGCGGCCTGCAGCCCCGGCTTGAGGAAACGCAAAACTGTCGCAACTATCCGAATTGACAGTTCAGACGATTCCCCCCGGAGAATTAAAACTGTCGCCGCCAGCATCGACGCGGCCTGGAGGCAATCGGTGCAGCATACTCCCACCTAGTCGATCAGTCCTATTCCGCTGGATGAATCCAGCATCCTGGGCTTTCACTGTCAAAGAATTCTACCTCTACAGGACCGAGGTCATCCTGGATAACCTGGTAAGCCATGTTGCAGTATGGCTGGTCCCCTCGGAAAACCGAGACGGCTACGCGCTGAATGCCAGTTCCCCGCATACGCTTAAGCAAGTGCCTGTCATGCTCCCCTAGCCCCCACCCGAACAGCGTCAGTGTCAGCCGCGTCGAAGTGAGCACTTCCCGATAAACGGTCGACAGGTAGTAGCTGTTCTGAATCGATGCGATCTTCTGCTTCATGGTCCCTTCGCTGACGAAAAGCGGCACAAAGCGCTCACCGCGCCACTCATCGAGAATGGCCTCCAGCAGACTTCCCCCCGCAGAGTGGATTTTGAACTCCTGCTCCACGTTGTTGCGACAAAGCGCAAGGCTTCCGTGTGGGTAGAAGACCAGGGTGTTGACCTTCTCTCGGAAAAGCTTTCGAAAGCGTCCCCAGTCATCATCAAACTCACCATTGATGAAACAGTCCTTGAACAGGTGCCCGTCTTGAACTCCCAATCCGTACATTACCGTCCAGTAGACCAGCAAGTCGTAGTTCAGCGACAGAACGGTATCGAAACCCTTTAAATACTCGTACATCAGGGGAAGATGTTCAGTGATCTGATGGTGTTCAGGATGAACGTTACGCACCGCCTGAATAAGGCAATCTCGGACACGCACGTATGCTTGATGCGTGCGCTCATCCGCAATCGCCAACGATTTGTTGACGTTGGACGCTTGCCAGACCAGGCGCAAAACCAGCTCAAAATCCGTGGTTTCGAAGAATTCGAACAAGCGCCCCACGTCCCCCTCAAGTAGCCCCTTATGCTGTGCGTGGTCCAGCAAAGAGCCATAACCAAAGCTTCGCGACACAGCGATGCTTGCGCCGTTACCAAGCAAAATGGTGCCACGTTGATACTTCTGAGCAATTTCTGCCCACTGCACTACTGGATATGGCATAGCGTGCCCTTTCAGGATATAGGTGCCGGATCATATCCACGTCAGACCAAGTAAGTCACCGACGGAACAGGCCTTCGACCGCTGCGCGCATCGCTTCATGGCATCCGCCGAGCTTTCTTGGGTTCGCTTCATGCTCACTGCTTTAAACCAGCAATGGTGATGACGGGCTATGAGTTCGGTGCCTTTCGGATTGGCTGATTTGATTAAATTGCAGCTTGTCGCGGCAACTAGAATGCGGTCAGAAACAGTCAGTCCCTAACAACTGTTTTCGATCCGAAGCAATCGGTAAGGACCGGCAGAGGTCGGCCAAACGCAGCCCACAGGTTACATTTGGCGCACGGACTTCCGACGTGTAAATCACTGTGGGCCCTATCAAAGCAGAGAGGCCGTCCCGGTACCTGGCGACGGGGTCAATTGTGTGCCTCGAAAATCTTGGTCAAGGGCGAATCGGAACGTACCAGCGACCATAATCTTGTTGTCGAAACTGGTCTGCGGGCCATTCAGCACTGGAATTGGCGATCTAGGCAAACGATTCGCTATTGCACTACGGCACCCTGGCGAGGACCAGTATTCTTGGGCAAGACGGAGCAGGCTATCCTCATCGCTGTCAAGCTCAGATGCCAAAACGGCCCAGCCGCAATTTACAAGCAAAGCCTCGTATCGCTCTGCAGTGGCGAGAACAGTAGACGGCCAGACTTGGAAGCTTTTGCAAACCCTCACAAACGTGTCGAATGGCAACGGGCTTTTGCCTGATTCAACTTTCGTCCAGGCGCTTGGTGTTTTCCCAATCCAGTCAGCTACCTGCGCTTGATGGATGCCTTTCTCGGTTCGTAGCTCCCGAAGGAGGATCGTGCAGATGCTGGTAATAGTGGTTACTTTATCAATTTCGGCTGTCACGGACTCGGCTCCAGGCGGTTTATCAACACCCAGATGATACCTCGCAAGATTCCATTTGAGAACACCAATATTCCCAGCAGGAACACGCAACTTCCCCTTGCGATCATCAATGGGTTGGGTACCGTCCCAAATCCTGCAGTGCATAAAGCCGGTCGGCACCCACACTCTCTCTTCGCAGATTCGGTGAGGAAGGTTATGTGTAGCCATTGATCGAGGCCAAGCAGAGGCAGATACGCCTCCAATCAGCAAAGCCCAGGACAGGCAATAGATTGCGAGGGATTAGGCTCAGCCAGTGAGATCTCGGAAACAGCGTCAATTCGGGGGTAAGCGACGGACGCCCTTGATCGCCCGCCCTTAGCCCAATTTCGGAGCGATCAGGTTTGAATGGCGATCGTTCCGTCTGCATTGACCAGCAAGACTGCCATCCTCCAATCGCCCAAGTGCACTCCATGCTTAGGCGGGTTTACCACGAGAATGCTGTTCCCAAGAGTGATCCGGCCGCGCAGATGTCCCGCAGGAAAATGACCTGGCTCGCTGTAATTACGCACGATGACGTCGTAACGCTTTGCATTGAATTTGTAGATGTTGATCGACTCGATACCTGGTCCTTCTCGCACGTCTTCTAGTAGTTGCGCAAAGAACGGTGCCCCGAGCCCTCCTCGATTTTTGAAGTCAACCATGACTTGCTCGTTGGTGGTTTCGAAATCCAAGGCAAGTGCCAGATCTATGTCTTTAAGGGTCTCGTCCCACTCCACTTCTAACAACACCAGTGGGTGCGCTAACTCTCCTGCCGGTATGACAACACTTGCAGCATTAGCGCGCGGTTGCGCACGCTGGACTGGGGCCGATGACAGAGTCGCGGGTGCCGAAAACAGAGTTGTTCGCAAGAATGCTTGTAGTCCATCTGAAGCGTTCGGCATCACATCGCCAATGAACCGTGTGCGGTTGCGAACCTCTGGCTCTGCGGCATCGAGCAATGCGGATTCGGTCACCGGGCCATGGTTAACTACCAATACGGTTGCAAAACAACAACTGCGCGCATAGTCATTAGCTGCATTTGAGAAGTTAGAAATGCTTGGCTGCAGGTAATGCTTGCACTCAACCACCAAGCGGGTGGCATCGTTCGTTGTAGCCGTCCCGCCTTCACGAAGCACCCTGAAATCCGGCTGGATGGAACGCTTGCGTTTACGGCTAGTTCCCACCAGTTCACTGCGTACCTCACAGTGAATGGAGAAACGTTCGCCATGCGTCACGTAACTGGCCAACGAACTGCCCCCAAAGGCGAACGACAGCACCCCATCGCGAGGATGGAATTCAAGTTGGTTCGCATGCTGCTTCGCGACGTTCAGCAGGCGTGTCCCAACCCAGACCGAATAGAGTTCATGGCGTCGTTTCCAGGTGGGCAGGTTTAACAGGTCGAGTAACTCCTGGTAACTCTCATCGATCCACTGTTGCTTGACCGGTATCAATTCCACCGCCCGCATAAGGGTTTCGAAAGTACGGTCTGGGTTTAGGCCCCGTGTACTAAGACCGTCCTTGATGAAGTTGATGCTTTCGACGATTGAAACGTCCCAGAAATCGGTTGCATCCAGAATCCTCTCGAATTCTTCCTGTTGCTCCGCAGTCCTGGGCTTACCTTCTGGTTGCTCATTTAGGCGACGAAAGTTTCCTGTCCGTGATAGCCCAACGAAGCGGCAGCGCTGCAGAAAATCTGCCACGGCAGCTTCCAACGCCAGCAAAGGCACATGAAATCGTGTAGGAGCGGATCTAGCATTGACCTGAGGGGCGCTTGGCAAGCTATCGTCCGGGCGACTTCCCCAATGGGAGCGGAAGTCGGACAGTAAGCTAGTGATTTGCCACCGCTGTTGCTGGGACAGCGGCACAAAGCGGCTGGCGCACACCCGACGCGTACGCTCCTCATACGATCGGAACTGCTCGAGAGTCAACCTCAGCGGACCTGCCACCGCATCAAAGTTGAATTCGAACTCAATGTTGCTCTCACCCAAAGTAGCCTCCGCCATGACGAGCGTTTCGAGAATCTCGTTCATCATGGCGGCAAAGCCTTTCTGCGATTCCAGTACGGCAATCAACAAGCGCTCCACCGTAATAGCCGGTGCAGGTGAAGCCTGGTCAGCCTTAAGCAAAGCTTTGATCGTTGGGTGCGCCCTGCCGGGATCTAACTGCTGGAGCACGGCCAGTTCCAGATCCGCATCCCGTCCCTGCCTTTGCTTAAGCCGAAGCTCTAGGCCGGCCTCTTTGATCAACCGCTCCCATAGCTGGCTGGGTGTCAATTTCTTTCTGCTTGGCATTGCTCATCCATGACATGTTGGAGAAAGTGCAAATGCTAAAGCCACATCACCGCGGGATGTCAATATGCCAGCTCTTTTCCGCCCGAGGACTTGGCTTTCTCCTCTTGCATCGCTCTATCTACATTCGACGCTTTTCACTGGCATCGATAACAGTTCTGGGAATGCCTTGATCCGGCCTTCAATCTCATCAGCGATGTGCAAGTAACACTCGGCATAGCTATCCGCAATCACAGGAATAACTTCAACGTTGAGCGACCTCATGAGCGAGGTAACAGGCGTATCGCTGCTGGGTGTTAGTCCTGCCTGGTAGTAGAAAACCTTGCCAGTCTGATTGGTACGTCTGCGCTTGTGGAGCAGCAACCACCAAAGATCTATCTCAGTGAAATTCATGCCCAACCCAACGATGTGCAGGTGGTCCCTGAGGAAATGGTCAACCCATGAGTAAACACTTCGATTGCGCTCAAACTCAATAACGCCATTTTTGACCGCGGATGAGAGCCGATAGTCGAGCGCTTTGATCTTCACGCCTTCAGTGACGTAATTGCGGATCTTTTGCAGACTGCCTGCGTACTGGTCGTAACCCAACACCATGGAGCTGGGTCTAGCTGAGTCACCATGAACATGCCAAACGTCCTTGGTGCCTGCCTGATAGCGGCGGAATAAACTGTAGCGAGATTCAGGATAAAGAAAGGCCGGGTTATAGAGCGGTCCTGCAAAGGTCTCTTCAATCGTAAAGTCGTAATTGGTGGTGAGGATGACTCGGAAAGGGTCGCAGATCCGTCGATGCGCCTCGATAGGGGTGATCTGTTCGAGCAGCTTGGCAAACGCCACTTTTACGGTGTGCTCGGTATTCCGGAAGACACCCGTGGACCGAGCGCAGAGCTCCTCGATGAACATCGAGAGCGGCTTAGAGCCTAGATGATGGACTAGCTCGTCAGCTTTAAACTGGGCGGCAAGCTCGCGTAAAAGCTGTGTCCAATCTTTCTGCAATGCAGCCCGGTTGACGCCGTTCCCTAGCAGCAGGCTATGCATGGAATACTCGCTCTTGGTGTTTACGCTGCCGATGACAGCGGTTGCCCATGGATGAGGTTGGTCATGGAGAGTGCTAACGCTTTCAGGGGACAAGTTTGTCTGCATGGATAAAAGCCGACGCATAGAACGTGTCATCGTATATGGGCGACATGACGAATCCCGCATCACGCGTCAACTTACAGTACAAGCGCAGCAACCGAAGGATGGTCTTGTTCATCATCGAATGACTTCGGTAGAGCGTGTCGGGATTGATTTTTAGACCGTACTCCGAAAGCCTCTCCTTCACGAATTCGGTGATGGTGTGCTGGTTATCACACGCATTGAAGATTGCCGGTACCTTCAACTCGGCGATCGCAACGGTCCCGGTGGTATTGGGGTACTTTTTCCGAGCAGCATGATCGTATTCTCCCCACAGTTGCAGCTCAACCATTCCCGCCCCCAGGATGCCCAGCCAACTTGCTAGTGTCCCGGTGTGCATACGCAATCGCACCTTGCGAATGCCCCAACGTTCGAAAAAATCCTGGACCTGCTCCATGCTCGACAAGTCCCGGATATTGATAAGCGGGATTCCCTGCAAGCTCGATTTGGTAACTGCCTCATTGAAATGTTTTTGTATATCCAGAAGGCGATCGACCGTCGTCTCCGTCAAATTGAACTCCCGCTTACCGAGAAATACGCAAATAGAGTTATCCTTACTTATCATCATGTTCAAGCCGTGCGTAATCATTTCGTAGTCGGCAAGCAAGGCAAGACGTGTTATGAACATCTCATCAAACTCACTACAAATCCGACCCGGACTATTTTTTGTCACCAGCAGCACCCCCGCAACGGTCAGCCAGCAATAGACGCCTACGGACGCTTCCTTGAACTCGCGGACAAAGCAGCGTTTGAGCAAATCACGCCGGACTAGCGCCGAGTAGCCAACGAACTCCCCCTTCAAGGTATCTGCGATTTCCAAAGCGTAGCCAGCATCAACCTTCGTGGAAATTCGTGTCATCGCAAGCATGAATGCCATCTGGACAGTATCGCGATGGCGATCGAGAGCTTCTATTGTCTCCCGTGACAAGTCTAGCGGAGGCAGCGAAACCGGGGCAGCCTGTCTCAACTCCTCAGTGGTGTTGGCCAGGCTCACCTCCAGGAAGAAGTACGCGAGATGCTTGATGATTTCGCACTCAGGACCCGAGTATCGATTCTCAGCCATCTGCGTGACCCGCTGAATGACCGTTTCAAGCTGTAGGCGCTCCTCGGCGTCCATGCCTCGGTAAACGACGAGCTCGTTAAAGAAAACCATGTCTAGAAAATCTAAGCCGGCTTTCTGTGCCTTGGTGATACGAGCCATTTACTCCTACCCTTTCCGCTCTGCCTATGCGGTTCCTGCCGCAACACCGATGCCTGCTGCAGCACCCGCTGCCGCCCCGGTTGTCGCCACTATCGTAGCACCCGCCGCCATGCCTCCCCCGCCTGCAGCGATAGCACCGCCACCCAAAGCAGCCAGTGAGGCGTTGGTCAGCGCTACCCCTGAAAGCGAGCTGATCGCAGTACCGGAAGCCGTTGCCCCCAACAGCCCCGTCGTACCAACAGCGGCGGCGATAGGGCCCGCAAAGGCCGCGGCGACACCACCGGTGGCAATGGTGCCGAGGCACACCAAGGCTGTTTTACCAGGGTTCTCAATCACCGTCTCGACTGCCAAACCGGCCAGGTCCCCCACCGTACCGACCGTCGCAACCGCCAGATCGCTTACCGTATCAACCGTACTGCCAACAAAATCAAAAACCGAATCGAAGAAAGACATATTGAGCTCCAGATTCTGCCCGGAAGACATTTCCGGACGGCTTGGACGCTATTGTGTTGGGTCGACTACGTACGGGCTATTAGTAAAAAAGTCGTACTTTTTCCTACACCAGTACAACCAGTGGAAAGCTCTCACGCGCGCGAGCTAAAGCTCCACCAAAGCGGATAGGGCATCCCATATGCCTCATGTCGTGTGAAAGCGAGCTAGTCGACGGCACCACTCGCACCGAGACGGCTTTGAGCTAGGCTGATTAACGGAAGCACAAGGGCCGTTACGCACGGCCAAAGCTCCTCTGATCAACCTGGTAAGAGCAAAGGACTGCCCATGCGCATTGCACACGTCCAGATCCAAAACTTCCGTGGTATCACCGCACTCAACTGGACGCCAGGTGCCGAACCTATCTGCTGCATCATCGGGCCAGGCGATAGCTCGAAAACCACCGTACTGGATGCTATCGAGGCGGTTCTGTCACCGCGATGGATTACGTTTTCCGAGGTCGATTTCGTTGGCGGAGATACCGAACAAGAGATCCAGGTCGAAGTAACGGTCACAGAGTTGTCGCAGGCGCTGCTGGCAGACAACCGCTTCGGCTTGTACATCCGGGGCATAGCTCCAGATGGAACCATCCACGATGAACCAGAGGACGGTGATGATCCTGCGTTAACGGTGCGCCTCTCGGTCGACGCAACGATGGAGCCAGTCTGGGCGCTGATTTGTGAGCGATACGCTGTACCGCGCATCCTGTCTAACCGCGATCGAGCCATGTTTTGTCTGGTCCGTCTCGCGGGAGAAGAGTCCAGGCACTTGACCTGGGCGCAAGGTTCAATGCTTGCTCGTATGACTGGTCGTGCCGAGGGAGCAGCCCAACAACTGGCGGCCGCGTACCGGTCAGCCAGGCAGAACGCTAACCTCGATTCCATCCGAGAACTTGTCGAAACAGCGCAGGCCGCAGAAGGCTATGCACGCGGAATCGGAGCCTACATCAACAATCGGTACCGGCCAGACTTGGAGTTGGGCCGTGGGGGCTTCAACTCGGGCTCCATTGCCCTGCATGACGGTACCGTCCCGTTGCGATTAGCAGGCCTGGGAACGCGCCGGCTGGCTACACTAGCGGTCCAGCGATCCGCGCTGCAGGAAGGCGCCATTGTCCTGGTTGACGAGCTTGAACAGGGTCTGGAGCCGCATCGCATTTTGGGGGCAGTGTCCCAGCTCAAACGCTCACAAGCCGAGGCTGCTCAGCAGCACCGTCCGATCGGACAGATTCTGATGACTACGCACTCGGATGTTGTCATTAGTGAGCTGAACGCCACCTCACTGTTCATCATGCGCAAGAACCAAGCGACTGGCGCCTCTAGCCTGCAGCAGGCATCGCTGGCTGGTGACCTAACGCCCATCATGAAGCACTCTCCGCGATCGTTGTTTGGGCGGCGGATATTGATTTGCGAAGGGGCAACTGAGCTCGGGCTGATGCTGGGCATGAGAGATTTCTATCCGGCACGTCACGATGATGTCCCGGTTGAGCACCACGGTGCAGCCATCATTGATGGTAGAGGAGCTGCAGCACCTCCTTTGGCTCGTGCATTAGCAATTCTTGGGTATCCAGTCGCGCTCTTCCGAGATTCTGATCGCCCCCTCGACGCTCGATGGTGTCGGACCCTCCAAGAGCTGAATGTGCAGATCATCGAGTACGCAGAGGGTCTCAATACTGAGCACGCGATTTTTCGCGCGGCCCCCGATGAGTTGATAGATCTCTTGCTTGGTCTCGTCCGAGGCTTCATCAACGAGCACAACGTCAGAGACCAGTTGGTGCGGGCCATCCCTGGCCTCGATCCACAAGCCCCGTTTTCAGAGTGGGACCTGATTGGAGATGATGCCAATGAGAGAACCGCATTGAGCGCGGTCGCGGTAGCCAATAATTGGTTTAAGACTGAAGCCCGCGGGCGCGCCATAGCACCGGCCATTAACCAGGTAATTGCACGAGTCCCACAAAGCCCGCTCGCACAATGCCTCGCCAGCGTGGAGCGTTGGTTGTATGCCTGAGCCGCGCGCAATCTGGGATCTAACCCGCAGAGCCGTCATAGCCCCAGCCGGACACGGCAAAACCGAACTCCTAGCGAGAGCCTCTGCCTTGGGCCGAAGAACATTGATCCTGACGCACACGCACGCCGGTGTTCATGCGTTGCGGGCCAGGCTCAACAGGCTGCAAGTACCGTCCGAAATTGTCTCCGTCGATACCATAGCGTCCTGGGCCAATAAGTACGTCCAGGCTTTCCCACGCCTCGCTAATTACCCCCCAGCAAATCCACGGGGAGCGCAATGGAACCAGGTATACGAGTCGGCAGCCCATATCCTGGGAAGCAGAGTGGTCCAAACCGTTATCAGGGCGTCCTATGACCGTATCTTGATCGACGAGTACCAGGATTGTGAGCTACACCAGCACCAGATTGCCATGGGGCTCTCGTCGATCGTTCCAACAGTCGTCTTCGGCGATCCCATGCAGGGGATCTTCGAATTTGTCGACACGCGGATCCGGTGGAGTGAGCACATCGACAACAGCTTCACCACCGCTTATGAGCTGACAGAGCCCCATCGATGGACCAATGCCAATTCGGAGTTGGGCCGGTGGATTTCCTACGCGCGCCAGCAACTCATGACCGGGCAGCCACTGGACCTGCGAACCGGCCCGCTGAACTTCCTGCAGTGCAACGACGCGTTCGAAATGGGATTGTTCTTCAATGGCTTCGACCAGAGAGAAGGGACCACAGCCGCCATTCATTGCCGGCGCGGCATCTGCAACCGACTCGCCCAATCCACGAACGGGGCTTACCAGGCGATTGAAGAGATCGCCGCAGCACGGTTGATGGAATTCGCGGCGGGGTGGGACGGAGCCCAAACCCCCGATGAACGAGCCAATGCCCTCCGCGCCATTTTGAACGATACGATGACTCAGGCGAACGCTAACGGCGAGGTGTCAGCGGATCACACGGCGTCCATCGCAGCAGCCTGGCAATCCTTGCGCCAGACAGGCTCACCCACTCACGCTTTGGAGGTGATCTCTCGTGAGCGTGCCCATCCTCTGGCCAGAACCTATCGCGCGGAGTTGCTCAACGATGCAAAAAGGGCACTCAAAGACTTGGAAGCTGGAAGGCGTGTGAACCTTGTTGTGGCCTGTGAAGCTGTCCGGCACCGGTTGAGCCATACTGGGCGCGCGCCAACAGTGCGCACGATCTCCACGCCTCTGCTACTCAAAGGGCTTGAGTACGACCACGTGCTGATTCCTGACGCCACGCATTTCCTGAATGAAATGGCCGCTGCGAAACTCTTCTATGTGGCGATATCCAGGGCACGCTGGTCACTGACCATCGCGTCTCGGAACCCAGTGCTTCAGTTCCCGATACCCAACTTGTGAGTCTTTTGCCACTCGCTTGGGATCTCTGCCTCTTCTCTAGCGGACATGGATATGGGCTCCATGGTCCGATATTGATGAAGGCGATCGTGCCTTCAGGTGCGAAAAATGGATGCTACCCCCACCTTGCCATACCCCTCTTCCCGCACCCAACACCCAGCAGCACGGCGAGCACACTGAGCACGCTGAGTACATTCAGCACAACTGAGCACCGAAAAACAAAAATAAAAACATGAGATTCAGTAGGTTATAAATACTTTCTGCGCGATATCGCGCAATTCGACTATCTGAACTAGTCTCATATCAGGAATTTGAATGGTCTGTATCGTTCATTCACGCGCATAGAAATGCGCGATATGAGCGTGTAATGACGGTTTGCCATCGTCAACAGAGGCCCGGAAACTGGACCCAACAGAAAACGGATAAGGGCTGCCCAATGGCCAACGCAAAACAGTCAGCAAAACGCCGCTTAACGATGGCGGAACGTGCTCAGCAACTGATGCTGGTCCACTTTCCCAACATTCCCGATGCGTTGAAATGGACGCGAAAAACCCACGACGGCTTTAGCACGATTCCTCGAACCCTGCCCATTGCCATGCAGATTATTGACGCCGATTCGAAGGGGCAGCCTGCCGGGCACGTGCTGTTTTGTCTATGGGCGCGTATGCCCGATCATCCGGTCATAACGATCGAGAACCCCAGCACGTTTGCGGCTGAAGCCGGGTTTCTCGGGGAGCGGGCCGTGGACACCTGGCGTCGCCGGATGAAGAAGCTCCGAGAGTTGAACTTCATCATGACCAAGCCAGGCGCATCCGGCGAATTTCACTACGTGATGCTCACCAATCCTAACGCTGCGGTCGAGTGGATGCGCAGCCACAGCAAGGTTCAGGATGGCCTGTATAGCCGCTTCATCGAGCGACTTCCGGAGATCGGTGCCTATGGCGACATAGAAGCGCTCCATGCCTATTGGGCCGCGCTCAAAGAAGCAGAGAAGGTGGCGGTGGCGGCTGAAGTTGCTAAGCAGGCATCGAGCCCCTCCGTATTGGACGAGCCGGCTCCAGCTCCACCCACCAAACCCAAGCGGATCAGGAGGACGAATGCTAATACGTAGGAGAATACGGGGCGCTAAGTGCTAATTCACCCACATCGGCGCCCTCAAAAGTAAAGCCTTGAACCAACTGAGGGTCGAGTCTTGATTGGTCAGGGCTGTGGTGGTGCAACGCTTAGCTGATTGATACAACCTGGAGGAGGCCGAAAATGCCGTTACTGAGAAGAAGAGTTGCGGGCGCCGAGTGCCAATCCACCCACCTCGGTGCCCTCAAAAATAAAGCCCTGGACCAGCTGAGGGTCGAGTCTTGACTGGTCAGGGCTGTGGTGGTGCAACGCTTAGCTGATCGATACATCCTAGAGGAGGCCGAAAATGCAGTTACTGAGGAGAAGAGTCTCGGGCGCCGAGTGCCAATCCACCTACCTCGTCGCTCTCAAAAATAAAGCCCTGAACCAGCTGAGGGTCGAGTCTTGACTGGTCAAGGCTGTGGTGGTGCAACGTTAGGGGGGCTAGACCTCGCAAGGAGTCTAGCACCCCTTTATCTTTTACCCATTGCTGATGCGATAGTTCTCATATCCGAAAACAGTAGAACTGATTTGGAGAATGGTCTGAAAAAATCAACGGTCGAGCTTTTCCAGTTTAGGAAGATGTTCCTGTCCACGTAGGATTGAAGGGATTCGTCGCTTTGAATCGTCAAAAGCATTGTTGATCACGAAGAAGGCTGCCTAAACCAGGCGCAAATTAAGAAATGAGGCATGCCACAGGGATGAGAGACCTCCAGGCCTCCACCCTCTGCGACAGTTTTTATTCCCCAGCGACAGTTCTTATTCTCTAAATTTACTTGGGATCAGCAGGAACGACTCACTCCACCGTCACAGACTTCGCCAAATTCCGCGGCTGGTCCACATCCGTGCCCTTGAGCACCGCGACGTAGTACGACAGCAGTTGCAACGGGATGGTGTAGAGGATCGGCGACAGGATGTCGTGGATGTGCGGCATGTGCACCACGTGGGTGCCTTCGCCGTTGGTCATACCTGCCTTCTCGTCGGCAAAGACAATCAGTTGGCCGCCGCGGGCGCGCACTTCCTGCAGGTTGGACTTGAGCTTTTCCAGCAGCTCGTTATTCGGTGCCACGGTGACCACCGGCATGTCGTTGTCCACCAGGGCCAGCGGGCCGTGCTTGAGCTCACCGGCTGGGTAGGCCTCGGCGTGGATGTAGGAAATCTCCTTGAGTTTCAAGGCGCCTTCCATCGCCACCGGGAATTGCGCACCACGGCCCAGGAACAGCGTGTGGTTCTTCTCGGCGAACAGCTCGGCGATTTTCTCCACCGTGCTGTCCATTGCCAAGGCTTCGCCCAGGCGGGCCGGCAAGCGCCGCAGCTCTTCGACCAATGTTGCCTCGACCCCCTTGCCCAGAGTGCCGCGTACCTGGCCCAGGGACAGGGTCAGCAACAGCAGGCCCACCAGTTGCGTGGTGAACGCCTTGGTCGAGGCCACACCGATTTCGCGACCGGCCTGGGTCAGCAGGGTCAGGTCGGATTCACGCACCAGCGAGCTGATACCGACGTTACAGATCGCCAGGCTGGCGAGGTAGCCCAGCTCCTTGGCATTGCGCAGGGCGGCCAGGGTGTCGGCAGTTTCACCCGATTGGGAAATGGTGACGAACAGCGTATCAGGCTGCACCACCACCTTGCGGTAGCGGAATTCACTGGCCACTTCGACCTGGCACGGGATACCGGCCAACTCTTCCAGCCAGTAACGGGCGACCATGCCAGCGTGATAGCTGGTGCCACAGGCCACGATTTGCACGTTGCGCACCTTGGCGAACAACTCGGGCGCCTGTGGCCCGAAGGCCTGTACCAGCACCTGGCTCTGGCTCATGCGCCCTTCCAGGGTACGTTGCACTACGGCGGGTTGTTCGTGGATTTCCTTGAGCATGAAGTGGCGGAATTCGCCCTTGTCGGCGGCTTCGGCACCGTCGCGGTATTGCACGGTCTCACGCTCTACGGCTTTGCCGCTAATGTCCCAGATCTGCACGCTGTCGCGGCGGATCTCGGCGATGTCGCCTTCTTCCAGGTACATGAAGCGGTCAGTGACCTGACGCAGCGCCAACTGATCGGAGGCCAGGAAGTTTTCCCCCAGGCCCAGGCCAATAACCAATGGGCTACCACTGCGCGCCGCCACCAGACGATCCGGTTGTTTCGCACTGACGACCGCCAGACCATAAGCACCATGCAATTCCTTGACGGTCGCCTTGAGCGCCACGGTCAAGTCCACCAGTTCCTTGAGCTTGTGACTGAGCAAATGTGCGATGACTTCGGTGTCGGTGTCCGACGTAAACACGTAGCCCAAGGCCTTGAGCTGTTCACGCAGGGCTTCGTGGTTTTCGATGATACCGTTGTGCACCACCGCCAGGTCGCCGGAGAAATGCGGGTGGGCATTGCGCTCACAGGGCGCGCCGTGGGTAGCCCAGCGGGTGTGGGCGACGCCCAGGCGACCGATCAGCGGTTCGGCGTCCAGCGCCTGTTCCAACTCACTGACCTTGCCCGGCCGACGCATGCGCTCGAGCTTCTCATCATTGGTAAACACCGCCACACCGGCGCTGTCGTAGCCGCGGTATTCCAGGCGCTTGAGGCCTTCGAGCAAGATTGCAGTGATGTTGCGTTCAGCAACGGCGCCGACAATTCCACACATGCTATTTCTCCTGGCTGACAGGCGCGCAGATCACATTGATGCCGCGGGCCTGAATCTGATCGCGGGCCGCTACGGGCAGGCGATCATCGGTAATGAGGGTATGGACGCTGCTCCACGGCAGTTCCAGGTTGGGGATTTTGCGGCCGATCTTGTCGGCCTCCACCATCACGATCACTTCACGGGCTACCTCTGCCATTACACGGCTCAGGCCCAGCAGTTCGTTGAAGGTGGTGGTGCCACGGACCAGATCGATACCGTCGGCACCGATAAACAATTGGTCGAAATCGTAGGAACGCAGGACTTGCTCGGCGACCTGGCCTTGGAACGACTCAGAATGAGGGTCCCAGGTGCCGCCGGTCATCAACAGCACAGGTTCATGCTCCAGCTCGTTCAAGGCACTGGCGACATGCAGCGAATTGGTCATCACTACCAGGCCGGGCTGCAGGCCGAGTTCGGGAATCATTGCCGCCGTCGTGCTGCCGCTGTCGATGATGATTCGCGCATGTTCACGGATCCGCTTCACAGCAGCCCGGGCGATGGCTTGTTTGTATTTGGAGACCGTCTGCCCGCTGTCAGCCACCAATTCCTGCGGCATGGGGACCGCGCCACCGTAACGACGCAGCAGCAGGCCATTGGATTCCAGGGCGGCGAGGTCCTTGCGAATCGTAACTTCTGAGGTTTCGAAGCGTTTGGCCAGTTCATCCACACTCACCTCGCCCTGCTCCTGAAGCAAGGCAAGAATGTTGTGGCGGCGTTGTGGCGTATTGCGCTTGGACATGGCGAGATAAGTTTCGATTCGAAAGATAACGTAACTAATCAAAACCTATCGCAGAGAAATCGTCAAGGCGAGAGAAGAAAAATTCAGAAATCATGAGATCAATGTGGGAGTGAACTTGCTCGCAAAAGCGTCGCGTCAGGCTAAAGCAGTGCCGCCTGACAGGACCCCTTCGCGAGCAAGCTCGCTCCCAGAAAAGACCTGTGGATAACTTAGCTTTTCTTGATTTTGACCGGGCGCTTCCAGCCATCGATATTGCGCTGACGCGCGCGTGCCACAGCCAATTGGGACTTATCCACATCCTGATTGATGGTCGAACCCGCAGCCGTGTTTGACCCATCACCGATAGTCACGGGGGCTACCAACGAGTTGTTGGAGCCGATGAACACGTCTTCCCCAATGGTCGTGCGGTACTTATTGGCACCATCGTAATTGCAGGTGATGGTCCCGGCGCCGATATTGGTACGAGCGCCGATTTCCGCGTCCCCCAGATAGGTCAAGTGACCGGCCTTGGCCCCTTCGCCCATGTGAGCGTTCTTCAGCTCGACAAAGTTACCCACATGGGCGCGGGCGTCCAGCACGGTGCCGGGACGCAGGCGGGCAAACGGGCCGGCGTCGCTACCCTCCCCCATGACCGCACCGTCGAGGTGACTGTTGGCCTTGATCACCACGCCTTTGCGCAGGGTGCTGTCCTTGATCACGCAGTTCGGGCCGATGACCACGTCGTCTTCGATGACGACTTTGCCTTCAAGGATAACGTTGATGTCGATGACCACGTCGCGACCCACGCTGACTTCACCGCGCACGTCGAAACGGGCCGGGTCGCGCAGGGTCACGCCTTGCGCCATCAGGCGGCGGGCGGCACGCAATTGATAGTGGCGCTCCAACTCGGCCAGTTGCCGGCGATCATTGGCGCCCTGCACTTCCATGGCGTCCAGCGGCTGCTCGGTGGCGACCACCAGGCCGTCGTTGACCGCCATGGCAATCACGTCGGTCAGGTAGTACTCGCCCTGGGCGTTGTTGTTCGATAGACGACTCATCCAGTCAGCCAGGCGCTCAGCCGGTACGGCAAGAATCCCGGTGTTGCCTTCGGTGATCGCGCGCTGAGTTTCATTGGCATCCTTCTGCTCGACGATGGCGGTCACTTGGCCGTCAACATTACGCACGATGCGGCCATAGCCAGTGGGGTCGTCCAGCTCGACGGTCAACAAGCCCAACTGTTGTGGAGCTGCGTGCCTGAGCAGGCGCTGCAAGGTATCGACTTCTATAAGTGGCACGTCGCCGTAGAGAATCAGTACCGTGTCGGCGGTAATGAATGGCACGGCCTGGGCCACGGCATGGCCGGTCCCCAGTTGTTTATCCTGCAATACGAAATTCAGATCATCAGCCGCCAGGCGCTGGCGCACCGCATCGGCGCCATGGCCGATCACCACGTGGATGCGCTGTGGATCAAGTTGCCGGGCGCTGTGGATAACATGACCAAGCATGGAGTTGCCGGCTACCGGGTGCAGGACCTTGGGCAGCGCCGAACGCATGCGGGTGCCTTGACCGGCCGCGAGGATAACGATTTCGAGAGACATGACTGGCTACCAATCCTGGGTGGTCAGCGGCTGTGACCAGAAGATGAATGTCGGGAAAAGAAAAAGGGTAGCCGAGGCTACCCTTTTTAATCAATCGCACAGGAAGCAGACAGCTTAGCCGCCAAACTTCTTGCGGATCTGCTGGACGGTGCGCAGCTGGGCTGCGGCCTCGGCCAGACGTGCAGCAGCAGAACCGTAATCGAACTCCGCGCCTCGCTCGTGCAGGGCCTTCTCGGCAGCCTTGACGGCTTCCTGAGCGGAGGCTTCGTCCAGGTCGGCAGCACGTTGCACAGTGTCGGCAAGGACCTTGACCATGTTCGGCTGAACCTCGAGGAAACCACCGGAGATGTAGTACACCTCGGCTTCCCCGCCCTGCTTGATCAAGCGGATCGGACCTGGTTTCAGATTAGTGATCAGCGGTGCGTGACCCAGAGCGATACCAAGATCACCCAGCTCACCATGCGCAATCACCATCTCGACCAGACCGGAGAAGATTTCCCCTTCCGCACTGACGATATCGCAATGGACTGTCATAGCCATCTGATTGCCTCAACCTAAATTAGCGCCCGTTGCCGGGCGCCGGGATTACAGTTTCTTGGCTTTCTCGATCGCTTCTTCGATGCCGCCGACCATGTAGAACGCTTGTTCTGGCAGGTGGTCGTAGTCACCGTTGAGGATGCCTTTGAAGCCAGCAATGGTGTCTTTCAGGGAAACGTATTTACCCGAAGCACCGGTGAAGACTTCAGCCACGAAGAACGGCTGCGACAAGAAGCGCTGGATCTTACGAGCACGGGATACCAACTGCTTGTCGGCTTCCGACAGCTCGTCCATACCCAGGATCGCAATGATGTCCTTCAGCTCTTTGTAGCGCTGCAGCACGTACTGGACGCCGCGAGCGGTGTCGTAGTGCTCCTGGCCGATCACGTTCGGGTCCAGCTGGCGCGAAGTCGAGTCCAGTGGGTCAACCGCTGGGTAGATACCCAGGGAAGCGATGTCACGGGACAGAACGACGGTAGCGTCCAAGTGGGCGAAGGTGGTCGCTGGCGACGGGTCGGTCAAGTCATCCGCAGGTACGTATACCGCTTGGATCGAAGTGATCGAACCTTCCTTGGTCGAAGTGATACGTTCTTGCAGAACGCCCATCTCTTCAGCCAGGGTCGGCTGGTAACCTACTGCCGAAGGCATACGGCCCAGCAGTGCGGATACTTCGGTACCGGCCAGGGTGTAACGGTAGATGTTGTCGACGAACAGCAGAACGTCGTTACCTTCGTCACGGAACTTCTCGGCCATGGTCAGGCCAGTCAGGGCTACGCGCAGACGGTTTCCCGGCGGCTCGTTCATCTGACCGTAAACCAGTGCCACTTTGTCCAGAACGTTGGAATCCTTCATCTCGTGGTAGAAGTCGTTACCCTCACGAGTACGCTCACCCACACCGGCGAACACGGAATAACCGCTGTGCTCGATGGCGATGTTACGGATCAGTTCCATCATGTTTACGGTCTTGCCCACACCGGCACCACCGAACAGACCCACTTTACCGCCCTTGGCGAACGGGCAAACCAGGTCGATAACCTTGATGCCGGTTTCCAGCAGGTCGTTACCGCCTGCCTGTTCAGCGAAGGATGGCGCAGGACGGTGAATGCCCCAGCGCTCTTCGGTGTCGATCGGACCAGCTTCGTCGATCGGGTTGCCCAGTACGTCCATGATCCGGCCCAGGGTCGCTTTACCGACCGGTACGGAGATGGCAGCGCCAGAGTCGACAACGTCCAGACCGCGCTTCAAGCCCTCGGTGGAACCCATCGCAATGGTACGAACGATGCCGTCGCCCAGCTGCTGCTGAACTTCCAGGGTAGTTTCCGCGCCTTGTACTTTCAGCGCGTTGTAGATGCTCGGTACGCTGTCGCGTGGAAATTCCACGTCGATAACGGCGCCGATGATTTGAACGATACGTCCGCTACTCATAGCTGGATCCTCTGAATATTTGAACCGTTAAACCGCGGCAGCGCCGCCGACGATTTCCGAGATCTCTTGGGTGATCGCAGCCTGACGCGCCTTGTTGTAGATCAGCTGCAAATCGCTGATCAAATCACCGGCGTTGTCGGTAGCGTTCTTCATCGCGATCATCCGCGCTGCTTGTTCAGCTGCGTTGTTCTCGACCACCGCCTGGTACACCTGCGACTCCACGTAGCGGACCATCAAGCCGTCAAGCAGCTCCTTGGCATCCGGTTCGTAGAGATAGTCCCAGTGGTGCTTGAGTTCCTGTTCCGGGGTCGCCACCAGTGGGATCAATTGCTCCACGGTAGGCTGTTGCGTCATGGTGTTGATGAACTTGTTGGATACCACGGACAGGCGGTCAATCCGGCCTTCCAGGTAAGCATCCAGCATCACCTTGACGCTGCCGATCAGATCATTGATCGACGGCTCTTCACCCAGGTGGTTGATAGCGGCAACGACGTTACCGCCGAAGTTGCGGAAGAAAGCCGCACCCTTGCTACCAATCACGCACAGATCGATCTCGACGCCTTGTTCGCGGTTTACAGCCATGTCCTTGACCAGGGCCTTGAACAGGTTGGTGTTCAAGCCACCACACAGACCACGGTCACTGCTCACCACGACGTAACCGACGCGCTTGATAGCACGGTCGATCATGAACGGGTGGCGATATTCCGGGTTGGCGTTGGCCAGATGACCAATAACCTGGCGGATGCGCTCCGCATAAGGGCGGCTAGCAGCCATGCGCATTTGTGCCTTGCGCATTTTGCTGACCGCCACTTTTTCCATGGCGCTGGTAATTTTTTGCGTGCTTTTGATGCTCGCAATCTTACTGCGAATCTCTTTTGCGCCTGCCATGTAACACCTATCAGGTTAGCAAGCGGGAGCCTTGCGACTCCCGCTGCGGCTTACCAGGTTTGGGTGGCCTTGAACTTCTCGATACCGGCTTTCATGCCAGCGTCGATTTCGTCATTGAAGTCACCCTTCACGTTGATCTTGGCCAACAAGTCGGCGTGATCGCGGTTGAAGTAAGCAATCAGCGCTTGTTCAAAGCTGCCGACCTTGGCGATTTCAACGTCAGTCAGGAACCCACGCTCAGCGGCATACAGCGACAGCGCCATGTCAGCGATCGACATTGGTGCGTATTGCTTCTGCTTCATCAGCTCGGTAACGCGCTGACCATGCTCAAGTTGCTTACGGGTCGCTTCGTCCAGGTCAGAAGCGAACTGGGCGAATGCCGCCAGTTCACGGTACTGAGCCAGGGCGGTACGGATGCCACCGGACAGCTTCTTGATGATCTTGGTCTGAGCGGCACCACCCACACGGGACACCGAAACACCGGCGTTCACAGCAGGACGGATCCCGGAGTTGAACATGGCCGATTCCAGGAAGATCTGACCGTCGGTGATGGAAATCACGTTGGTCGGAACGAACGCGGAAACGTCGCCAGCCTGGGTTTCGATGATCGGCAGTGCGGTCAGGGAACCGGTTTTGCCGGTCACTGCGCCGTTGGTGAACTTCTCTACGTACTCTTCCGAAACGCGGGATGCGCGCTCCAGCAGACGGGAGTGGAGATAGAACACGTCGCCTGGGTAAGCTTCACGGCCTGGTGGACGGCGCAGCAGCAGGGAGATCTGGCGGTAAGCCACTGCCTGCTTGGACAGATCGTCATAAACGATCAGCGCGTCTTCACCGCGGTCGCGGAAGTATTCGCCCATGGTGCAACCGGAGTACGGTGCCAGGAACTGCAGCGCAGGAGATTCCGAAGCACTGGCCGCCACGATGATCGTGTTGGCCAGGGCGCCGTTTTCTTCCAGCTTGCGAACCACGTTGGCGATGGTCGATTGCTTCTGACCGATGGCTACGTAGACGCAGAAAATGCCGCTGTTCTTCTGGTTGATGATCGCGTCGATCGCCAGAGCGGTCTTACCGATCTGACGGTCACCGATGATCAGCTCACGCTGGCCACGGCCGACTGGGATCATGGCATCGACTGCCTTGTAGCCAGTCTGTACAGGCTGGTCTACCGACTTACGCCAGATCACGCCTGGAGCAACTTTCTCGACCGCGTCGGTCTCGGTGTTGTTCAGCGGACCTTTGCCGTCAACAGGGTTACCCAATGCGTCGACCACGCGACCCAGCAGTTCCTTACCAACCGGAACTTCGAGGATGCGGCCGGTGCACTTGGCGCTCATGCCTTCGGCCAGCGACTGGTAGGAGCCCAGTACAACGGCACCTACGGAGTCTTGCTCCAGGTTGAGGGCCATACCGTAGACGCCGCCCGGAAACTCGATCATCTCGCCGTACATGACGTCGGCCAGACCGTGAATCCGCACGATACCGTCAGATACGCTGACGACAGTGCCTTCGTTACGGGCTTGGGAGGTCACATCGAGCTTGTCGATGCGGCCCTTGATAATTTCACTTATTTCGGAAGGATTGAGTTGCTGCATTGCTCTGCTGCCCCTTCAAACTCAAGATTTCAATGCTTCGGCAAGTTTCGCGATTTTGCCGCGAATCGAGCCATCGATAACCAGGTCGCCGGCGCGGATTACAACGCCCCCTATCAGGGACTTGTCTTCCTCGACTTGCAGGCGCACTTCCCGGTTGAGTCGTGCACTGAGAACCTTGGCGAGTTTGTCTTGCTGTTCTTGGTTCAATGCAAAAGCACTGGTCACTTCCACGTCTACCGACTTCTCTTGCTCGGCCTTGTACAGGTCGAACAGGGCGGCGATCTCCGGCAGAAGCGGGAGACGGTCGTTTTCGGCAACGACGTGAATGAAATTCTGTGCCTTGACATCGAACTTGTCGCCGCACACGTCAATGAACGTGGCGGCCTTTTGTGCGCTCGTCAGTCGCGGGGCCTTGAGCACGCGCTGCATGGTGTCGTCTTGCGACACCGCTGCTGCCAGGCCGAGCATGGCTGACCAATTGGCCAGTTGCTGGTGGGCCTGAGCGTGCTCGAAGGCCGCCTTAGCGTAAGGTCGGGCCAACGTGGTCAGTTCTGCCATGATCGCCCTCGCTTAGATTTCAGCAGCCAGTTTGTTTACCAGCTCTGCGTGCGCGTTTTGATCGATTGTGGCACCCAGGATCTTCGAAGCACCGCCAACGGCCAGGGCACCCACTTGGGCACGCAGCGCGTCTTTGACACTGTTGAGTTCCTGTTCGATCTCGGCTTGAGCCTGAGCCTTCACACGGTCAGCTTCGACGCGAGCCTGTTCACGGGCTTCGTCGACAATCTGGGTACCGCGTTTCTTGGCTTGCTCGATGATTTCAGCTGCCTGAGCTTTCGCTTCGCGCAGTTGCTGACCCACTTTTTCATGGGCCAACTCCAGGTCGCGAGCTGCACGGCTGGCAGCGTCCAGACCATCAGCGATCTTCTTTTGACGTTCGTGCAATGCCGCAATGACCGGAGGCCATACGAACTTCATGCAGAACAGTACAAAAATCAGGAACGCAACGGACTGGCCAATCAGGGTCGCATTAATGTTCACGCCAACACCTCGCAGTTACGTTGTCCATCACACCAATCTACTCGAGACATCCGAGTAATTAGCCAGCGATTTGACCAACGAACGGGTTCGCAAAGGTGAAGAACAGAGCGATACCAACACCGATCATGGTCACGGCGTCGAGCAGACCAGCCACGATGAACATTTTAACTTGCAGCATTGGAACCATTTCTGGCTGACGCGCTGCGCCTTCCAGGAACTTGCCGCCCAACAGGCCGAAACCAATTGCGGTACCCAGTGCGCCCAGGCCGATCAACAGTGCAACAGCGATAGCGGTTAGACCAACTACAGTTTCCATCTTTCCTCCCGACTTTTACGTCGTATGGTTTAGGTTTTTTAGATTAAAGCGGTAAAACAAATCGTTTCATGCCCTGGTCGGGCCCCTTCCCGTTTGACCGGGAAGGAACATCAGACTAGTCGAGACTGGCCTTAATGGTTTTCTTCGTGCGCCATCGACAGGTAGACGATGGTCAGCATCATGAAGATGAACGCCTGCAGGGTGATGATCAGGATGTGGAACACAGCCCACGCCCACTGCAGAACTACACCCAGGCCGCTGAGCCACAGCAGGCCGCTGCCGAACATCACGGCGATCAGGATGAACACCAGCTCGCCGGCATACATGTTGCCGAACAGACGCAGTGCCAGAGAAATCGGTTTGGCGATCAGGGTCACGAATTCGAGCAGGAAGTTCACCGGGATCAGCAGGGCTTGAACCAGGATGTTCTTGCTGCCGAACGGGTGCAGGGTCAGTTCGCCGATGAAGCCGCCGATGCCCTTGACCTTGATGCTATAGAAAATGATCAGCGCGAAGACCGAGAACGCCATGCCCAGGGTCGCGTTCGGGTCGGTGGTCGACACGGCGCGGAATGGAATGTGGTGGTCACCGGAGATCAGGATGGCCAGCTGAGGAATCCAGTCGACCGGTACCAGGTCGACGGCGTTCATCAGGAACACCCAGACGAAGATGGTCAGTGCCAGCGGTGCGATCACCGGGCTACGGCCGTGGAAGCTGTCTTTCACGCTGCCATCGACGAATTCGACCAGTACTTCAACGAAGTTCTGCAGTGCACCTGGCTGACCGGAAGTCGCCTTCTTCGCCGCCATGCGGAAAAGAAGGACGAAGATCAGACCCAATGCGACCGACCAGCCGAGGGTATCGACGTGGAAAGCCCAGAAGCCCATTTCCTTGGCTTCTGCTGCGGAGTGGGCAAAGCCCCAGCCGCCGTTAGGTAGCTGACCGAAGGTCAGGTTCTGCAAGTGGTGCTGGATATAGCCCGAAGCGGTTGTCTCTGCCATGGTTGCCTCAAACGCCCTAAGGTCTCGAAAGTCTTGTTCTCATTAGCAGGGGAGCGAACCAGCTAACCAGTTGGGTCAGCAAGAAGACACCAAATACAGCCAGTGGTGCCAATGGCTTCACACCTGCGAACGTCAATGCAAACAGCACTGCCGTCAAAATCAGTTTCCCCGCCTCGCCGGCATAAAAAGACCGGACAATGGCTTGGGCTGCTCGGGCGCCGGAAAACCGAAAGGCCCTGTGAGCGAAATAAATATTGGGGAGCAAGGCTATCAGGCCTCCGCAAAGCCCTGAGTATCCGGCGACGACTCCTTTCCATTGCCAGAGCGCCAATGCGGCGATCAGTACAACGACGAACTGAGTCATCAAAACCGGGAAAACTGCCAGACGATGGAACGGCAAGCGGTTTGGCGTGCGGGTTTCCATCGCTTCTGCTCTCCAAGAGTCGGCCGCCATAATTCAATAACTTGGCATAATTTGTGCCGACAAAATGCGCGCAGAGTATAGGGGCGGTTCTGCCCCTATTCAACTGCCAGGTAGTGATTTCCGACTGCGCGCTACAAGAGCAATTGTTTCAGCGAATGTGCGCAAGGACACCCTGTAGCTCATCGAGGGAGTTATAACCGATCACCAATTGCCCTTTGCCCTTCTTACCGTGGCGGATCTGCACCGCAGAGCCCAGGCGCTCGGCCAGGCGCTGTTCCAGGCGAGCGATATCAGGATCGATTTTGGGGGCTTCGACGGGGGCCGGTTTGCCGCTGAGCCACTGACGAACCAGTGCCTCGGTTTGGCGCACAGTCAGGCCTCGTGCGACAACATGTCGCGCCCCTTCAACTTGTTGATTTTCCGGCAAACCGAGCAACGCCCGGGCATGACCCATTTCCAGATCGCCATGGGACAGCATGGTCTTGATGACTTCCGGCAATGCAATCAGGCGCAACAGGTTGGCCACCGTCACGCGGGACTTGCCCACCGCCTCGGCGACCTGTTGCTGAGTCAGCTGGAACTCCTGCTGCAAACGCTGCAGGGCTACGGCCTCTTCAATCGGGTTGAGGTCTTCACGCTGGATGTTCTCGATCAGCGCCATGGCGATGGCGGTTTCATCCGGCACATCGCGAACCATCGCCGGAATGGTTTCCTGGCCAGCCTGCTGGCTTGCGCGCCAGCGGCGTTCGCCGGCGATGATCTCGAAACGCCCGTTGGCGATCGGACGCACCACGATCGGCTGCATGACGCCCTGGCTCTTGATCGACTGGGCCAGCTCTTCCAGGGCCTGGGGGTCCATGTCCCGGCGCGGTTGATATTTGCCGCGCTGGATCAGGTCCAGCGGCAGGTGCTGCAACTCGCGCTGGTCGACCTGTACGGCCTGCTCTTCCAGCGAGCTGACAGTGGGACCACTGAGCAGTGCATCCAGTCCACGTCCGAGACCTCGTTTCTTGACGGCCATGGGGTTTCCTTAAGTTGGCTGGGCTGCAGCGGTGCGTGGGTTACGGCGTTGACGGCGAACCATCTCGCCCGCCAGGGCCAGGTAAGCCAGCGCACCACGGGATTGTTTGTCATAGGCCAGGGCCGGCATGCCGTAGCTTGGCGCTTCGGCCAGGCGGATGTTACGCGGAATGACCGTGTCGTAGAGCTGCTCGCCGAAGTGTTCCTTGAGCTGGGCCGATACGTCGTTCATCAGGCTCAGGCGCGGGTCGTACATGGTCCGCAGCAGGCCTTCGACTTTCAGTTCCGGGTTCAGCAACTCGGCAATGCGCTTGATGTTATCCACAAGGTCGCTCAACCCTTCCAGGGCGAAGTACTCGCACTGCATGGGGATAATGACCCCATCGGCGGCCACCAGCGCGTTGAGGGTCAGCATCGACAGCGACGGCGGGCAGTCGATCAGGATGTAATCGTAGTTTTCCCGGATCGGCGCCAACGCGCTGCGCAGACGGCTTTCCTTCATCTGCATTTCCAGCAGCACCACTTCGGCCGCCGTCAAATCACGGTTGGCCGGCAGCAGTTGATAACCGCCGTGCTCGGAGAAATGCATGGCCTGACCCAGATCGCATTCACCGATCAGTACGTCGTAAATGGAGTTTTCCAGGCCATGTTTATCCACACCGCTACCCATGGTGGCGTTGCCCTGTGGATCGAGATCGATCAACAGCACCCGACGCTTGGTCGCGACCAGGGATGCTGCGAGGTTGATACAGGTGGTGGTCTTGCCCACACCACCCTTCTGGTTCGCTATCGCGAATACCTTAGCCATTCTTGCTTGTGTTCCCAATCATGCCGTGCGGCGCAGTATCAGCAGATGGCGTTGGCCTTGGCAACCGGGTACGGCCAGGGCGTGTTCGCTATCGAGGTGGAAGTCTGCCGGCAATGCTACCAGCTCATCGGCCGGATGAACGCCCTTCATTGCCAGCCAGCGCGTATTGGCATCGCCCAGGTGGCGAGTCCAGTTACTGAAGTTCTCCATGCTGCTGAATGCCCGGGAGATGATCCCGTTGAACGGCTCTGCAGGCTGGAACGCTTCGACGCGGCTGTGGATAACTTGCAGGTTATCCAGTTTGAGTTCGAGTTTGACCTGGGTCAGGAAGCGGGTTTTCTTGCCGTTGCTGTCCAGACAGGTCACTTGCGACTCAGGAAACAGGATCGCCAGCGGGATTCCCGGCATGCCGCCGCCACTGCCCACATCGAGCCAACGACCGTTTTCGATGAAGGACATGACGCTCAGGCTGTCGAGCAGATGGCGGGAGACCATTTCATCCGGATCGCGCACTGCGGTCAGGTTGTAGGCCTTGTTCCATTTGATCAACAACGCCAGGTAGCCCAGCAATTGCGCGTGCTGGGCCTCGCTCAGGCTGACGCCGAGCTGACGGGCACCTGTGGATAACTCTTCGGCGTGTTGCGAGGTGACCATCGAACTCAAGCGCTTTGCTCCAACTGACGGCCCGCGCCGCGTTTTTTCAAATGAATCATCAACAGCGAAATTGCCGCCGGGGTCACACCTGGGATGCGTGAAGCCTGGCCCAGCGTCTCTGGACGGGTTGCGCCGAGCTTGCTCTGGATTTCTTTCGACAACCCGGAAATGCCCGTGTAATCGATATCCACAGGCAGCTTCGTGTCCTCGCTGGCGCGCAGGCGGGCGATTTCGTCCTGCTGGCGGTCGATGTAACCGGCGTATTTGGTCTTGATCTCGACCTGTTCGGCCACCTGCGGATCTTCCGCTCCCTGACCGGTCACTTCCACCAGCCCGGCGTAATCGATTTCCGGGCGACTCAACAGGTTGAGCAAGTTGTATTCATGGGTCAGCGGTGTGCCGAATTTCTCCGCGATAGCATCGCCTTGCTCGGTACCGGGACGAACCCAGGTGCTTTTCAGGCGTTGCTCTTCGAGCTCGATACTTTCGCGTTTGGTGCAGAACGCGGCCCAACGCACGTCATCCACCAACCCTAGCTCACGACCTTTTTCGGTCAGGCGTAGGTCGGCGTTGTCTTCTCGCAGGATCAGCCGATATTCGGCGCGGGAGGTGAACATCCGATACGGTTCCTGGGTGCCCAGGGTTATCAGGTCGTCCACGAGCACACCGATGTACGCCTCATCGCGACGCGGGCACCAGCTGTCTTTGCCCTGGGCACGCAACGCAGCGTTGGCCCCGGCCAACAACCCTTGAGCGCCGGCCTCTTCGTAACCGGTGGTGCCGTTGATTTGCCCAGCAAAGAACAGGCCGCCAATGACTTTGGTTTCCAGGCTGTACTTCAGGTCACGCGGATCGAAGTAATCGTATTCGATGGCGTAACCCGGGCGAACAATGTGAGCGTTTTCCATGCCGCGAATCGATTGGACGATCTGCAGTTGCACATCGAACGGCAAGGACGTGGAGATTCCGTTCGGGTACAGCTCATGAGTCGTCAGGCCTTCCGGCTCGATGAAGACCTGGTGGCTTTGCTTGTCGGCAAACCGATGGATCTTGTCTTCGATCGATGGGCAATAACGCGGGCCGATGCCTTCGATCACACCGGAGTACATCGGCGAGCGATCCAGGTTGGCAGCAATGATTTCATGGGTGCGTGCGTTGGTATGGGTGATCCAGCAGCTCACCTGCTTGGGGTGCTGAGCTTTCGATCCCATGAACGACATCACCGGAATCGGCGTATCGCCCGGTTGTTCGGTCATCACCGAGAAATCCACAGACCGGCCATCGATACGCGGTGGGGTGCCGGTTTTCAGCCGGCCAACGCGCAAGGGCAATTCACGCAGGCGCTGGGCCAGGGCGATCGATGGCGGATCGCCGGCACGGCCGCCGGAGTAGTTCTGCATCCCAATGTGGATAAGTCCGCCGAGGAAGGTCCCAGTTGTCAGCACCACGGAATCGGCGAAGAAACGCAGGCCCATTTGCGTAACGACACCGCGTACCTGGTCCTGCTCGACGATCAGATCATCGGCCGCTTGTTGAAATATCCACAGGTTCGGCTGGTTTTCCAGGATTTCGCGCACGGCGGCCTTGTACAGGACACGGTCGGCCTGGGCACGTGTAGCCCGTACCGCCGGGCCTTTGCGGCTGTTCAATACACGAAACTGGATACCACCTTTATCGGTAGCCATGGCCATCGCACCGCCGAGGGCGTCGATTTCCTTGACCAGATGGCTTTTTCCGATCCCACCAATGGCGGGGTTGCAGCTCATGGCACCGAGGGTTTCCACGTTATGCGTCAGCAACAGGGTCTTTGCTCCCATGCGTGCTGATGCAAGTGCTGCCTCGGTACCGGCATGACCGCCGCCGATGACGATCACTTCAAAACGGGAAGGGAAATCCACCACGCACCTCGTGCCTGCTTAATTCAGGTAATTCGGAAATTAGGTCTTGAGCCTGGCCAGAGCGTTTTTCGAGCCAGGTCGGCAAGTATAGGGACTTCCCCTTTCCTAAAGAACCCTTTGCACAAAATTTAACCAGCTGTGGAAAACTCACGGTTAAAGAAATTAAAAAGAAAGAAATTTATAAAACCTTTGTTTTTATGTTTATTCTTACTGAGCCACCTATCTGTGGATAAATCTCTACAGACCTTTATTTTCAATATGTACAGAGATTCAAAACCCTGTGGTCAGGTGGCCATGAGAGGGTTGGATAACCGGTGTAAGCCTGTGGATGAATGGGCCTGTTATCCACAGAGGCGGTTATCTCCTGGTTTGAAGGGGGGTTATCAACCGACCTCAGTGCCAGTTATTCACAGGGCTTAATCCACAGAAATCCGCTGCCTGCCGGGCAGGCACAGCTCCACAGACAAGCCGCCATGAGTGGCAATCGTTCTAAATAGGAAGGAAACCGGGTCTGCTTCAGCTCGTTAGCCGTTCGGGAGCAGCCCGATTTTTAGGGAAGGGGTCTATTTGCCGATGCAGAAGCTGGAAAAAATCCGCCCCAGCAGGTCATCGGAGCTGAAGGCGCCGGTGATTTCTCCCAGGGCATGTTGAGCCTGGCGCAAATCTTCGGCCAGGAGCTCGCCGGCCCCCGCCAGGGTCAGTTGTGCGCGACCGTGCTCCAGCGCCGCACTGGCGTGGCGCAACGCTTCAAGGTGCCGCCGGCGGGCACTGAAGCTGCTTTCTGCCGTTTGCTCATAGCCCATGCAGGCCTTGAGGTGTTCGCGCAGCAATTCCAAGCCTTCTCCTGCGGACTTCGCACTCAGGCTGATGGTCACGTGGCCATCGTCGCTGACTTCAAGAACAATCGCTTCCCCGCTCAAATCGGCCTTATTGCGGATCAAGGTGACTTTGGCCGGATCCGGGCGGACTTCGAGGAATTCCGGCCACAAGGCAAATGGATCGTCCGCTTCCGGGGCAGTGGCATCCACCACCAGCAACACGCGGTCAGCCTCGCCAATGGCCTTTAAAGCTCGTTCAACCCCGATTTTTTCCACCTGGTCGTCGGTATCTCGCAGACCTGCGGTATCCACCACATGCAGTGGCATGCCATCGATGTGGATATGTTCGCGCAAGATATCCCGCGTGGTGCCGGCAATCTCCGTGACAATTGCAGCCTCACGGCCGGCCAAGGCGTTCAAGAGGCTGGATTTTCCAGCGTTGGGTCGTCCGGCGATTACCACGGTCATACCGTCGCGCAACAGGGCTCCCTGCCCCGCCTCACGCAGTACTGTGGATAACTCATCGCGAACTTTGTCGAGCATGCTCAGCACGTGGCCGTCGGCGAGAAAGTCGATTTCCTCTTCGGGGAAGTCGATCGCCGCCTCGACGTAGATCCGCAGGCTGATCAATTGCTCGGTAAGGTTATGCACACGCTGGGAAAACGCACCCTGCAAGGAACGCAGCGCATTGCGTGCGGCCTGTGCAGAACTGGCTTCGATCAAATCGGCAATGGCTTCAGCCTGGGCGAGGTCGAGCTTGTCATTGAGGAACGCCCGTTCACTGAATTCGCCTGGCCTGGCCAGGCGGCAGCCCAGCTCCAGGCAGCGCTTGAGCAACATGTCCAGCACGATCGGGCCGCCATGTCCCTGCAGCTCCAGCACGTCCTCACCGGTAAACGAGTTGGGTCCCGGGAAATACAAGGCCAGGCCTTCATCCAGCACCTGCTGGTCTTCACTGAAGAACGGCCCGTAGTGAGCAAATCGCGGCTTGAGTTCACGACCGCTGATAGCCTTGGCTGCGACGCTGGCCAAGGGCCCGGAAATACGGACGATGCCGACGCCGCCGCGCCCTTGGGCAGTGGCAACGGCGGCGATGGTTTCACGAGGTGCGCTCATAAACCGGTATCCAGACAAAAGTGGCAGATAGCAAAACGCCCCACTAGGGGGCGTTTTGTGTGGTTATCCACAGAGCAAGTTACGCCTCGGCTTTTTTCGTAGCCGCTTCGATCTTACGCGTGATGTACCACTGCTGGGTAATCGACAACACGTTGTTCACAACCCAGTACAGCACCAGGCCAGCCGGGAACCACAGGAAGAAGAAGGTGAAGATGATCGGCATCATCTTCATGACCTTCGCCTGCATCGGGTCCGGAGGAGTCGGGTTCAGTTGCTGCTGGATGAACATGGTGGCGCCCATGATGATCGGCAGGATGAAGAACGGATCCTTGATCGACAGGTCGGTAATCCACAGCATGAATGGTGCCTGACGCATCTCCACGCTTTCCAGCAACACCCAGTACAGCGACAGGAACACGGGCATCTGCACAAGAATCGGCAAGCATCCACCCAGCGGGTTGATCTTCTCTTTCTTGTACAGCTCCATCATGGCCTGGGACATTTTCTGCCGGTCATCGCCATGTTGCTCTTTCAGCGCTGCCAGTTTCGGAGCCACGGCGCGCATGCGGGCCATGGATTTGTAGCTGGCGGCCGACAATGGGAAGAACAGACCCTTGATCAGCATGGTCAGGAAGATGATCGACCAGCCCCAGTTACCAACAATGCTGTGGATATGTTGCAGCAGCCAGAAGATCGGCTGGGCAATGAACCACAGGAAACCGTAGTCCACGGTCAATTCCAGGCCTGGGGACAACTCTTTCAGCACGGCTTGGCTTTTAGGACCGGCATACAGGATGGCGCTGGTTTCGGCTTTTGCACCTGGCGCAGCGGTCAGTGCCGGGCCGGTGTAACCGATGATGTAGTTGCCTTTGCTGTCTTTGCGCGTCTGGACGATATTGCTTTCGCCTTTCTGCGGGATCCAGGCGGTTACAAAATAGTGCTGCAACCAGGCAACCCAGCCACCTTGAACGGTTTCCTTGAGCTGTGCCTTGTCCATGTCCTTCATGGACACTTTCTTGTACGGCTCCGAACTTGTCCACAGGGCGGCGCCCAGGTAGGTCGCGGTGCCGGTGGCGGTGCTCGAAGACGGATCGGAGCTGGCATCACGCTTCAACTGCGCGAACATCGCACCGGACCAGGGCTGTGCGCTCTGGTTATCGATCAGGTAGGAAACGGTCACGTCATACAAGCCACGTTTCAACGCGAAACGCTTGATGTAATTGACGCCATCCTTGCTGAACTTCAGGTCCACGACCAATTGGTCCTGACCATCAGCCAGTTGATAACTCTTCTTCTCTGCGGAGTAAACCGGGCGACCGCTCGGGCTTGCATCCGGGCCGTTGGTGCCAATCAGGCCACTTTGGGCCAGATAGGTCCGCTCGTTGCCGTTGTCGAACAACTGGAACGGAATTTCCGGATGGTCCTGGCGACGCGGATACAACGGCAGCTTCAGCTGGGCGACGTCACCACCTTGTGGATCGATTGCCAGCTCGAGCACATCGGTCTTGATCTGGATCAGATCCTTGCTGGCAGCCACGGGGGCTTCGGCTGGGGCACTGGTATCGTTTGCCGCGCGCGGAATATCGTCATTGCTGGCAGCGCTGGTACCGCTAGGGGTATCAGGCAGGCTCGGTGCGGTATTGCTGGCTGCAACATTCTGAGTCGGCAGGGCAGCCTGGCCATAGTCCTGGTTCCATTTAAGAACCATGACGTAGGACACGATTGCCAGGGCGACGATCAGGATCGTGCGTTTGATATCCATGATTACTCGGCCATCGAAGAAGAACGGGAGGTAGGGATAGGCGGAACCGGGTCATAACCGCCGGGATTCCACGGATGACAGCGACCTAAACGACGAAAGGTCAGCCAGCCACCGCGCAGAAGGCCATGATTTTCTATGGCTTCATACGCGTAGCAGGAACAACTGGGGTAGAAACGACAGTGACTGGCCATCAGGGGACTAATGGCATAGCGATAAAACTGGATCGGAACGAGTGCCAGTTTACGCATCGGGACTGTCTACCCCTACAGTTTCGGTGTTGACTGCTGGTACTGGCTTATTGCGTGCCAGACGCTTCCAGAGCTTGCCGAAATGCTGAATCAATTCGGGGTTTTCTACATCACCCAAACCTTTGCGCGCGACGATAACGATGTCCCAGCCGACCAGTGAATCCTGGTTCAGGCGAAACGATTCGCGCATCAGACGTTTGAGGCGATTGCGCTGAACGGAGAGCTTTACGCTCTTTTTCCCGATAACCAGCCCTAGTCGGGGGTGATCGAGATCGTTACTGCGCGCAAGGAGCAGGAGATTTTTCCCCGGAACCTTGCCGGTAGGGGAGTCAAAGACTGCCTTGAAATGCCGGGGTGTAAGCAGACGCTTTTCCCGACTGAAGTCCTGACTCACCTCCAGTGCCGGATTATCAAACTGCCAGACGCGCACGACCTTTGGCGCGACGACGCGACAGGACGGCACGACCGTTCTTGGTAGCCATGCGAGCACGGAAACCGTGGGTACGAGCGCGTTTGATAGTGCTTGGTTGGAAAGTACGTTTCATGTCGTGTTACCTGGTTCGTCCACAACGGGCCGGAATGGCCCCCGTTTTAAGAGACCGGGGATTCTAGAGAAAGCAAGCCTCTAGGTCAATTTCCAACCAGCGTTTCCTTTAAATAGATATCCAGCCTCTGCGGCGGATTCGTCACACAGCGTTAGATATAGAAATAAAGAAGGGAATTATTTAAAGCTTTTCTGTAAAGCTTATAAAAGCAAGGCAGCCAGCTGTCTGTGGATAACCATGCTCAGCCCTTGTAATCCGCCATGTACAAAGAATGACAACTACAGGGGAAAACGGTGGCAAGCCTGTGCTGCGCTGTCGGATAAGCTGTGTGTGGAATGGCTAGTTATCCACAGGCAGGTTATCCACCGACTTTCACCCCCACTTGTGCAATGCCCTCAGGGGCGGTTATCCACAGAGCTTATCCACCGACCGTCTGTCGCCTTTCTGTTCGTTAAGGCATTGATAAATCATGCGCGATGAGCAACCTGCATGTGGATAAGTGGGCGTCTGCTCGCTACAATGGCCGCTTGTTTTTGCCTCACCGGCTTTCAACTTAGGGGATATCC